>NZ_JAUZUZ010000004.1:0-362853 GCF_031844345.1 Curtobacterium sp. BRD11 | reverse complement strand
CCGGCTGCGTCCTCGCCCCGGAACGAAGAAGACTCCTCACGCACCCGCCAGAGCCCGGTTACCCTTGCTGCGTTTCCGCCCTGGGGGAGTTGGCCTGGATGGCGTCACGTGAGGAGCCTCCGGAAGTCTACCGGATGCTCCGGGCAGTATCGGACACATGAAGATCGCCATCGCCGGAGGACACGGCCAGATCGCACTGCTCCTCGCCCGCCTGATCACCGACGCGGGCCACGACGCCGTCGCGATCATCCGCAACCCTGCCCACGTGACCGACGTCGAGCAGCAGGGAGCGACGGCCCTGGTCGTCGACCTGGAGCAGGTGGACGACGACGAGCTGGCGCTGCGCCTCCGTGGCGTCGACGCCGTGGTCTTCGCCGCGGGTGCCGGGCCGAACAGCGGCGCCGACCGCAAGGAGTCCGTCGACCGCGACGCGGCGATCACCCTGGCGGACGCGGCGGAGCGGATCGGGATCCAGCGGTACGTGATGGTGTCGGCGATGGGTGCCGACGCCTACGACCGCGAGCGTGCCGTGGTCCCTGCCCGGACGGAGGCGGACGTCTTCCAGGTGTACCTCCGGGCGAAGTCGGAGGCCGATGCGAACATCCGGATGCGGAACCTGGCCTGGACGATCATCCGGCCTGGAGCACTGCTCGACACCCCGCCGCAGGGCACGGTGCACGTCGGCCGGACGGTCCCCCGCGGGTCGATCCCCCGTGCGGACGTCGCCGCCCTCGTCCTGCACGCACTGCTCGACGACACCGCCGTCGGGGTGCAGTTCGAGGTGACGAGCGGCAACACCCCGATCCCGGCCGCCCTGCACGCCCTGAGCTGACGCGGGCGGGACGCTGGCGTCAGCGCGAGACGCCGGCGTCAGCGCGAGACGCCGTCCACCGAGCGAGACGCCGTCGGAAGTGGCGGCGTCTCGACGAAGTGGCGGCGTCTCGGCGAGGGCGCAGCACCAAGCACAGCACCGAGCGCAGCACCGAGCGCCACGCTGCGCCGCGCCACCAGCCCGACGGCCCTACAGCGCGACCGCCGCCGACTGCCGGGCGATCTCGAGCTCCTCGTTCGTCGGCACGACGAGCACCGCGACCCGCGACGCATCGGCGGAGATCAGCCGGGCCTCCTTCGAGTGCAGCTCGTTCCGGTCGGCGTCGACCTCGATGCCCAGGTGCTCGAGCCCGGCGAGCACGCGCCGCCGCAGCAGCGCGTTGTTCTCCCCCACCCCGGCGGTGAACACGACGGCGTCCAGCCCGCCGAGCTGCGCCGTGTAGGCCCCGACGTAGCGGCGGATCCGGTGCCGGTACACGGCGAGCGCCGCCTCGGCCTCGTCGTCGCCACCGAGCGCCGCGTCCTGCACGTCGCGCATGTCGCCGTTGCCGGTGAGGCCGAGCAGACCGGACTGCTTGTTGAGCATCGTGTCGAGGTCGTCGAAGGACATGCCGGCCTCGCGGTGCAGGTGGATGAGCACCGCCGGGTCGAGGTCGCCGGAGCGCGTGCCCATCACGAGGCCCTCGAGCGGCGTGAGCCCCATCGACGTCTCGATCGACCGCCCGCCGTCGATCGCCGCGACCGACGCCCCGTTGCCGAGGTGCAGCACGATCGTCTTCAGCTCGGACAGCGGGCGGCCGAGGAACTCCGCGGTCTGCTCGGACACGTACTTGTGGCTCGTCCCGTGCATGCCGTACCGGCGGATCCGGTACCGCTCGGCGAGGTCGGCCGGGATCGCGTACGTGTAGGCGTGCGGCGGCATGGTCTGGTGGAACGCGGTGTCGAAGACGGCGACGTGCGGCACGTCCGAGAACACCTGCTTCGCCGCGCGGATGCCCTCGAGGTTCGCGGGGTTGTGCAGCGGCGCGAGGCTGTTCAGGTCCTCGATCTGCTGCTCGACCTCGTCGGTGACGACGGTGGCCGCGTCGAAGGTGGTCCCCCCGTGCACGACGCGGTGTCCGACGACCGCCGGCGGGTGCTCGTCGAACGACGGCCCGACCTTGGCGAAGGCGTCGATCATCGCTTGGAAGCCGGCCGCGTGGTCGGGCACGGACGCCGCGTCGTTCGACGACGACTCCCCCGTCAGCGCGTTGGTGTGCTTCCACGCCCCCGACGACTCCCCGATGCGCTCGACGAGCCCGGAGGCGAGCGTGCGCTCGCCCTCGAGCTCGATGAGCTGGTACTTGAACGAACTCGATCCGGAGTTGACGACGAGGGCTGCGGTCACGGTGGGGTGCCTTTCTCGGGACGGTCTGGAGGCGTGGTGCGGGCGGGTGGGCTGGTCGCGGTCGGCGATGGTCGGTCAGGCCGCGTCGGTCGCGGTGCCGGCCTGGATGGCCGTGATGGCGACCGTGTTCACGATGTCGCTGACGAGCGCACCGCGGGACAGGTCGTTGATCGGCTTGCGCAGGCCCTGGAGGACGGGTCCGATCGCGACCGCACCAGCCGAGCGCTGCACGGCCTTGTACGTGTTGTTGCCGGTGTTGAGGTCGGGGAAGATGAACACCGTCGCCCGGCCCGCCACGGGCGAGTCCGGCATCTTCGTGCGGGCGACCGTCGGATCGGCGGCGGCGTCGTACTGGATGGGTCCCTCGACGAGCAGGTCCGGGCGGCGCTCCCGGACGAAGGCCGTCCCGGCACGCACCTTGTCGACGTCCGCACCGGTGCCGCTGTCGCCGGTCGAGTAGCTCAGCATCGCGACGCGCGGGTCGATGCCGAACTGCGTGGCCGTCTCCGCCGACGAGATCGCGATGTCGGCGAGCTGCTCGCTGCTCGGGTCGGGGATGACCGCGCAGTCACCGTAGACGAGCACGCGGTCGGCGAGCGCCATGAGGAACACGCTCGAGACGATCGAGGTGTCCGGCCGGGTCTTGATGATCTCGAAGGACGGTCGGATGGTGTGCGCGGTGGTGTGCTTCGCCCCGGACACCATGCCGTCGGCGAGTCCGAGCTGCACCATGAGCGTGCCGAAGTAGGACACGTCGGTGACGGTGTCGCGCGCGAGCTCCATCGACATGCCCTTGTGCGCTCGGAGCCGCGTGTACTCCTCGGCGAAGCGCTCGCGCAGCTCGGGGTCGAACGGGCTGACGAGCTGCGCACCGTCGAGGTCGAGGCCGAGCTCGGTGGCGCGTGCCCGGATCGACGTCGGCTCGCCGAGGATCGTGAGCTCGCACACCTGTCGCGCGAGCAGCGTCGACGCCGCGTGCAGGATGCGGTCGTCGTCGCCCTCGGGCAGCACGATCCGCTTGCCGTACCCACGCGCGCGGTCGAGCAGCCCGTGCTCGAACATGAGCGGCGTGACGACCCCGGACGGGGTGAGCTGCAGGCGGTCGCGCAGTGCGTCGGCGTCGACGTGCTGCTCGAAGAGCGCCAGTGCCAGGTCGGCCTTGCGGGGTGAGTCCGCGGCGAGGCGCCCCCGGGTGTGGGTGATGCGGAGCGCGGTGTCGTACGTGCCGAGGTCGTTCCGGGCGATCGGCAGCGAGCTCGACAGGCCCTCGAGCAGCCGGGTGATCTGCGGCGAGGTCTCGAACCCGCCGTTGAGGATCACGCCCGCCAGGCTCGGGAAGGTCTCGGACTGGTTCGCGAGCACGGTCGCGAGGAGCACGTCGCTGCGGTCCCCCGGCACGACGACGATCCCGCCCTCGATGAGCCGCGGCAGCACGTTCTCCATGCTCATGCCGGCGACCACCGTGCCGAGGGCCTCCCGGTCGAGCAGCGCCTCGTCACCGCGGACGAGCGTGGCGCCCGTCGCCTCGAGCAGGGCGCGCACCGTCGGCGCCACGAGCACCCGGTCCTCCGGGATGGCCCACACGGGGGTGTCCGGGTGGTCGTCGCGCACGGCGTGCTCCACGCTCTGGACGATCGCGGCCAGGGCGTCCGGGTCCGCACGGTTCACGACGACGCCGAGCAGCTGGGCGTGCGCCGCCCGGAGTTCGCTCGTGGTGACGTCCGCGACCTGCGCCATCGCCTCGGGCGTGCGGACGCCACGCTCCGAGGAGTCCCGACCGCCGAGCACGAGCAGCACGGGCGCGCCGAGGTTCGCCGCGACCTTGGCGTTGAACGACAGCTCGGTCGGGCTGCCGACGTCGGTGTAGTCGGACCCGAGCACCACGACGGCGTCGCACTGCCGCTCGACCTGGGCGAACCGGTTCAGGATCGTGCCGAGGGCGGCGTCCGGGTCGGCGTGCACGTCGTCGTACGTCACGCCGACGGCCTCGTCGTAGGAGAGCCCCACCGCGCTGTGCTGCAGCAGGAGCTCGAGCACGTAGTCCGGCTCGGCCACCGACCGTGCGACCGGTCGGAACACGCCGACGCGTCCGACGGAGCGTGCGAGGGTCTCGAGGACACCGAGCGCGACGGTGCTCTTGCCCGTGTGTCCTTCTGCTGACGTGATGTAGATGCGGGTCGACACCCCTCCAGGCTAGTCGCGGGCACACCGTGCGCTCTGGGAGCCGACGGGGCCGTGGACGGACGTGGTCGTGACCACCCCCGCGAACCTGTACCATGGGGTGTCGTCACCGCGAGGTGGCACGAGGAGAATTCGCCTAGTGGCCTATGGCGCACGCTTGGAAAGCGTGTTGGGTGCAAGCCCTCGGGGGTTCGAATCCCCCATTCTCCGCCAGCAGTACCGAAGGGCGCGTCCAGCAGGACGCGCCCTTCGTCGTTCCCGGGTGGCGCACGTCCCCGTCGGCACGGCTCCCGACCGGCGCGGCCCCGGCTGCGGCCCCGGGTGCGGCCCGCGGAGTCCCCCACTCGCGGGACACGATCGCACCCCGCTCGGCCCGTCCTGGCCGGGAAACGCCCAACGGGGGTGGAACGGGCTGTCCTCCGCCCCCGCTTCGCCCTATCCTGTGCAGACGGACGACCCCGGGACGGGTCGGACGCGGTGCAGCGGGCGGCAGGGGCGTCGCCCGCGGGGTGGCAGATCGGTCTGCCCGTGCGCCCGAGGGGTGAGGAGACCCAGGTGGGGGAAGCGACGGTGTCAGCTGCCGGGCGTCTGCGGACGCCGGTCCACGACGTGGTCCTCCGCCCGCGGCGCTCCCTCGTCCGGTCGACCGTCCTCAGCGTGGTCTGCTCCGCCGTCCCCCTCGCCGTCGCGCTCGTCTGGGCCTCGCTGCCGGAGCGCTGGTGGGTCCTCGTCGCCGGGCTCGTCGTCGCCGTCGCCGTGCTGGTCGGGGTCCTCTTCGTCCGACTCGGTCAGGCCTTCCTCGGCATCGACGCCGACGTCGTCGCCCTGAACGCGGTCCTCACCCCGAACCGTCGCATCGCCCGCGAGCGGATCGACCGGCTCGTCGTCACCCCGACGTACGGCGCGTCGCCCGACCGCACCACGCGTGAGCTCCTCGCGTTCGACGCCGACGGCACGCACCTCTTCCGGCTGCGCGGCGACGTCTGGGGCGACGACGCCCTCGACCGCGTGGTCGAGGTGCTGGGCGTGCCGGTCGAGCACGAGCGCCGACCGGTCCACGTCCGCGAGGCCACCCGTCGCTGGCCCACGAGCCGCACCTGGTACGAGCGCCGCGGGGGCGTGCTCGCGGTGGGTGCGGCGACCGCGTGCATCGTCGCCGGCCTGCTCGCCGTCGAGACCGTCGGCCTCCTGACCCGCTGAGACCGGCCGGGGCGACGCGCGGCACCGGGCCGGCAGCAGCTCAGCGGCGGCGGCGGAGCGTCGAGAAGATGCCCCGGACGACCTCCTTCGCGATGGTCTGCCCGAGGCCGTTCCCGAGCAGTCCGCCGAGCGGGTCGTCCGCAGTGCGCCCGGCCGAGCGCGACGTCCGTGTCGACGTCGATCGCGACCGGCGACCCGCCGCTGCCCGCTCCGCGCGTTCGAACTCGCGTTGCGTCCGCTCGTACTCCGCCTGTGCGGCCTTCTGCTCGCGCTCGTCCCACGCAGCCTGCGCGGCCGCCTCCTTCGCCGCCGCGGTGGCGGCGCGGGCAGCCTCCTGCTCGGCGTCCGCCTGCGCCTGCGCTGCGGCGGCGTCCGCGGCGGCGGACTCCATGCGGGCGGCCAGGAGCTCTCGCGCCGACTCGGGGTCGACGGTGGTGCCGTACCGGGCGAGGAGCGGGGACGAGGCGACCAGCGCCTCCAGGACGTCCGACGGCAGCGCGTCCATCGATCCCTGCGGCGCGCGCAGACGGGTCCACGCCACCGGCGTGGGTGCGCCGTCCTCGTTCATCACCGTCACGACCGCCTCGCCGGTCGCCAGCGAGGTCAGGACCTCCCCCAGGTCGTAGTCACTCGTCGGGTACGTCGACACGGTCGCCCGCAGCGCCTTCGCGTCGTCCGGCGTGTGGGCACGGAGCTGGTGCTGCACCCGCGAGCCGAGCTGTGCGAGCACGTCGTCGGGCAGGTCCTTCGGCGTCTGCGTGACGAACACGATGCCGACACCCTTCGAACGGATGAGCCGCACGGTGCGGACGACCTGCTCGCGGAAGTCCTTCGACGACCCCGAGAAGAGCAGGTGTGCCTCGTCGAAGAAGAACACGAGCGCCGGCCGGTCGGTGTCGCCGACCTCGGGGAGTTCGTTGAACAGGTCGGCGAGCAGCCACATCAGGAACGTCGAGAACACCTCGGGCCGGTCCTGCACGCCCGGCACCTCGAGCAGGCTCACGATCCCGCGGCCGTCCGGGGCGGTGCGCAGGAACGCACGGGTGTCGATCTCGGGTGCCCCGAAGAAGCGGTCCGCACCCTGGTCGGCGAAGGTCACCAGCTCGCGCAGGATCACACCGGCGGTCTGCTTCGACAACCCGCCGAGCTCCGCGAGCTCCGCCTTGCCCTGGTCGCTCACCAGGTGGGTCAGCACGGCGCGCAGGTCCGACAGGTCGACGAGCGGCAGCCCGGCGCGTTCGGCGTGGTGGAACACCAGCCCGAGCGAGGACTCCTGCGTCGCGTTGAGCCCGAGCACCTTGGCCAGCAGGAGCGGACCGAACCCGGAGACGGTCGCCCGGATCGGCACACCGGTGCCCTGCCCGCCGAGGGAGTAGAACTCCACCGCACTCGCGACGCCGCGCCAGTCCTGACCGATCGCCTCGGTGCGGGCGAGGAGCTTCTCGTCCGGCTGCCCGGCCACGGCGAGTCCGGACAGGTCGCCCTTGACGTCGGCCGCGAACACCGGGACGCCGTTCGCGGCGATCTGCTCCGCGAGCAACTGGAGCGTGCGGGTCTTGCCCGTGCCGGTGGCACCGGCCACGAGGCCGTGCCGGTTGAGCATGCCGAGCGGGATCCGGACCTGGACGTCGGGCAGCGGGCGGCCGTTGACGAGGGCACCGAGCTCCAGGGCGGTGCCCTCGACGGCGTACCCGGTGCGGATCGCGTCGACGGCCTCCGGCCCGAGGGGGCCGGACTGCGGTGCGCTCGGCGGTGTGGTCGACGCGATCGTCGCCTCCGGCGTGGTGGTCGCGTCGAGCGGCGCGCGGCCGGGAGGCTCGGTGGCCGTCCCCGGCGTCGTCCCGCGTGCGGCCGTGCTCGCGTCGGGCGCCCCGGTCGCCTCCGGTACCGCGCTCGCGTCGGCCGCGCGGCTGAGCGCCGCCGCGAGCTCCTCGGCCCGACGAGCCGCCTCGTCCGCCAGCCGCCGTGCCTCCTCGGCCGCCGCCTGCGCCGCTGCTGCCGCTGCCCGTGCCTGCTCCACCGCGTCGGTCATGTCCGCAGCCTACGGACGCGTCGACCCTCCGGTCCGCTCGTCGTGACGACGTCCGGCTGTGCGACGTGTCAGTGCGAGAGCGCCGGCACGGTCCGCGGCCGGACGACCACCCAGAGCACGACGACGGCGACCGCCGCCGTGCATGCCATCACGCTCGCCATGGGTGTCGCCGCGGTGATGCCGAGCCACCCGACGATCGGCGAGACGAGCCCGGCGACCCCGAAGTTCAGTGCGCCGAGGAGCGACGCGGCGGTGCCGGCCTCCTTCCCGTGCGCGGCGAGACCGATCACCTGGACGAGCGGGAACGTGAACCCGCAGGCCGCGATGAAGAACCACAGCGGTACGAGGACCCCGACCAGGCCCGCACCGAGCTGGTCGAGCACGACGATCGCGACGGCGGACACGAACAGCGTCGCCGTCGAGCAGGCGAGGATCCACTGCGGGCCGACCCGCTGCGCCAGGCGCGAGGACACCTGCACGCCGACGACGACGCCGATCGAGTTCACGGCGAAGAGCAGGCCGTACTGCTGCGCGTCGAGGCCGTAGACCGTCTGGAACAGGAACGGCGACGCCGACAGGTACGAGAAGAGCCCGCTGAAGACCATCGCCCCGATGAGCGCGACGCCGACGAAGATCCGGTCGGAGAGCAGGGCCTTGTAGCGCTGCCCGATCGTCGAGTGGCCGGCCTCCTTCCGCCGAGCCGGCGGCAGGGTCTCGACGATGAGCAGGGACGACGCGATGACGACGGCCGCGCCGTAGCACGCGAGGAACACGAAGACGCCGCGCCAGCTGACGAACTGCAGCATCTGCGAGCCGATCAGCGGCGCGAGGATCGGTGCGAGGCCGTTCACCATCGCCAGGCGCGAGAGCATCCGGACGAGGGGCTTGCCGCCGAACAGGTCGCGCACGGTGGCCATCGCGACGACACCGCCGGCCGCGGCCCCCATGCCCTGCAGGACGCGGAAGAGCGCGAGCACCTCGACGTTCGGCGCGAGCGCTGCGCCGACCGACGCCGCGACGTGCACCGAGGTGGCGATGATGAGCGGCAGACGCCGGCCGACCTTGTCGCTCCAGGGCCCGACGAGCAGCTGCCCGACCGCGAACCCGAGCGTGGTCGCGGTGAGCGTGAGCTGCACCGCACCCTCGCTGATGCCGAACTCGCGCTCGAGCGACGGGAACGCCGGCAGGTACAGGTCGATGGTGAACGGCCCGAGCGCGGTGAGCGCGCCGAGCACGAAGACGTAGACGAGGCGCTGCCGCCGGGTGAGCGAGTCACCGGGGTGCAGCACGACGCGGAGCGAACCGGTGGTTGCGGGCGCGGTCACGAGCGGTCCTTCACAGGGGGTCGGGTGCAGGAGAGACGGGATCGGGGCCGGTCGCCGTCGACGTGGTGGACGTCAGGACCGACCGAGCAGGACCGGGGCGGATCGACTCGAATCGATTCGGCCCCGGAACCATCCTACGGGCTGCGTGAGCGCTCTCGCGACGCCCCGACCGCAACGCGCCCGTCACACTGCGCTCCTCGTCCAGTCCGCGCGGTCGCCGTGCGGTAACGTCGGACTGCTCGACAGCCGCCTCGTGCGGACGGAACGAAGAGGGGGTGGTGTCGTGGTCGACGCCCGGATCGTGCACACCACGGCAGCACTGCGCGAGGCGGTCCTCCGACTCGCAGCCGACCGCCCGGTCTCCGCCATCACGGTCGCCGACGTCACGCGCGCAGCCGGCATCAACCGCGCCACGTTCTACTCGCACGCCGTCTCCCCCGGATCGCTCCTGGCCGACGTGCTGACGCCCGAGCTCGACCGCATCCGCGAGGAGGACGTCGAGGCCCGCCGGGCCGCCTCTGCCCGTGGGGCCGGCGAGGACGAGCTCGCCGCCATCACGCGCCGGGGCATCGACGCCGTCGTCGAGCACGTCGTGGCCCACCGCGACATCTACGCCCGCGGGTTGCCGGACACCGAGGACGCCTCCCTCCACCGCCTGCTGGTGCAGCACTTCACGGTGTCGAGCGCGCAGCACATCCGCGAACTCGACCCCGCGTCACGCCCGCCCCTGCTCGACGACGTCGCAGCCGGGTTCGTGGCGCAGGGCTTCGTCGGCGCGATCGAGGCGTGGCTGGCCGGACCCCGACGCTCCCGGAGGTCCCTGGTCGAGACGATCACCCTGTCGTTCCCGGCCTGGTGGCACTGAGCCGAGCCGGCACACGGCCCCGCTCCCGAGCCCGGCCCCTCGCCCGGTCACGCTGATCGCGACGGTCCGCCGGCCCGGGTCCCGACGTCAGTCCCCGGCGCCGCTGCGCCCGCGGCGGTCCCCCGTGTCCGGCTGCTCGCCGCGCTGCAGCGACCGGACGACCTCGACCGCCGCCCGGGCGGTCGTCCCGGCATCCGCTGCCGCCGGCACGCGGTGGTCGGCGGAGACACCGTCACCGCCGGTCCCGCTCGCCGGGACCGACGCGCCGACCGACACCACGACCACACCGGCGTCGTGCGCCGTCTGCACCGCCTCCGCGAGCGCGTCGGCGTCGACGGCGTGCACGAGCAGCGCCTTCGCTCCCGCGCGGACGAGCGTGTCGACGGCACGGGCCTGCTCGGCCGCGGCACCGGAGGACGGCACCACCCGGACGTCCGGCGAGAACCCGGCACGGTCGAGCCCGCGCTCGAGGTCCGCGGCGAGCGCGTCGTCCCCGGGCGCGAGCACCGCGCCGACCACGGCGTCGTCGGCGAACCCGCCGTCGGAGCTGGTGAGGTCGGTGCTGCGGACCGGGGTCGGCGCAGCGGTCGTCGGCCCCTGGCACCCGGTCAGGGCGAGGGACGCCGCCACGAGGACGGCGACGACGACGGTGCGCACCCGGTGACCTCCGCTCGATCCGGTGCCCCACGCTACCGCGGGACGGGTCACTCGGCGCCGGGGGTCGGCGGTGCGGGCACGGGACCGAGGCGCCGGACCGCGACGATCCCGACGAGTGCGATCGCGGTCATCGCGACGAAGACGAGCGGGAACGACCAGTCGCCGTCGGCTCCCCCGCTGCCGACGAAGAGCAGGCCCGTGACGGCGAGGCCGACCACGCTGCCCGAGGCGTCGGCGATCGTCAGGGCCGAGCTCGCGAACCCGTCGTCGCCCTCGCCCGAGAAGCGGAGCGTCAGCATCGACAGCCGCGGGTACATCGCGCCCATGCCCGCGCCGCCGACGAACCACCCGGCCACGAGCAGCCACCACGGCAACCCCCACACCGCGACGGCGAGCGCGACGAGCAGGCTGACGAGGACGAGCGTGAGTCCGGCGCCGAAGGTCCGCGCCGCGGTGAGCCGCTGCTCCCCGAGCCGACCGTGCAGCCAGCTCGCCCCGGCCCAGCTCAGGGCGGCCACGGTGAGCGCGAGCCCCGCCGCCGAGGCGCTGAGGCCGTGCCGTGCCTGCAGCAGGAAGGGCACGTAGGCCTCGCTGCCGAAGAACGCCGCCGCGACCAGGCCGCGCAACAGCACCACGGACGGCAGGCCCGCGGCCGCCCGGAAGGTCCCGGCCGGCAGGAGGGGCCGCAGCGCCGCCCAGGCGCCGACGACGCCGATGACGACGGCCACGACCCGTGCCCACGGACCGAGGTCCGGCGCGACGTTGAGCAGCAGGATCGCGAGCGCCGCCGCGACCGACCACGCGATGCGCCCCGCCTGCCACGGGGGTCGGTGCTCGACCGGCGGCGCGTGCAGGCGTGCCAGCGTCGGGACGAGGAGGGCGAACGCGACGACCGCGATGACGAGGGCGCCGGCGAAGACCCAGTGCCACCCCCACACCTCCGTCACGACCCCGGCGAGCGCCGGGCCGACGAGTGCCGGGACGACCCAGGCCGCGGCGAACCCGGCGAAGACCGGACCGTGCAGCTCGGCGGGGAAGATGCGGGCGACGAGCACGTAGAGCACGACGTCGATCGCACCGGCTCCGAAGCCCTCGACCAGGCGACCGGCCAGGAAGACCTCCATCGTCGGCGCGGTCATCACGACGGCCGTCCCGACGGCGAAGAAGAGCGCCGACACCCAGGCGACGACGCGGCCGCCCGAGCGGTCCGTCCAGGTCCCCGCGAGCACCATCCCGGGCACGCCGGCGGCGAGCGGGGCCGCGAACGCGAGCGCGTAGAGCGTCTGCCCGTCGAGGTCGCGGCTGATCTCCGGCATCACCGCCGTCATCGCGAGGTTCTGGAACGCGGCCACCCCGACGATGGCGACCATCCCCAGGGTCGCGAGCGCGTAGCGCCCGCTGAGGATCCCCGACCTCGTCGCCACACTGCTCACCGGGCCAGCCTAGGGGCGCGCACCGACGATCCGTCAGGTCCTGATGACGGACGGGAGGCTCCCCACCGGTCCGGTGGGGAGCCTCCCGTCCGTCACGTCTGCGTCAGCAGGCCGCGGTCACCCGGCCGCGGTCACCGGGACAGTGCCTGCAGCACGTCCGCGACCAGGTCGCCCTGGTCCTCGATGCCGACCGACAGGCGGACGACGTTCTCCGGGACGGCGAGCTCGGTGCCCTTGACCGACGCGTGCGTCATCTCGCTCGGGTATCCGATGAGCGACTCGACGCCGCCCAGGGACTCCGCGAGCGTGAAGACCTCGGTGGACTCGACGAAGCGCTTCGCCGCCTCGGGTCCGCCGGACAGGGCGACCGAGAGCATGCCGCCGAAGCCGCGCATCTGCTTCGCGGCGACCTCGTGTCCGGGGTGGTCGGCGAGACCGGGGTAGTACACCCGCTCGACGCCGGGCGCCGAGACGAGCGCCTCCGCCACGGCCTGCGCGTTCGACGAGTGCCGCTCCATCCGGACCGGCAGCGTCTTGATCCCCCGGGTCGTCAGGAAGGCGTCGAACGGCGACGCGATCGCGCCCGCGCCGAACTGCAGGAAACCGACCTGGTCCGCGAACTCGCGGTCCCGTAGGACGACCGCGCCGCCGACGACGTCGGAGTGCCCGCCGAGGTACTTCGTGGTCGAGTACGACACGGCGTCGGCGCCGAGCGACAGCGGCTGCTGCAGGTACGGCGACGCGAACGTGTTGTCGACGACGACCAGGGCACCTGCGGCGTGACCGACCTCGGAGAGGAGCGCGATGTCCGCGATCTTCATGAGCGGGTTCGTCGGGGTCTCCACCCACAGCACCGTCTTCGCCGGGGCGCCCTCGAGCGCTGCACGGACCCGGTCGACGTCGCTCATGTCGACGACCACGAGCTCCACGCCCCACGGCACGTGCAGGCGGTTCACCAGACGGTGCGTCCCGCCGTACACGTCGTTGCCCATCACGACGCGGGCGCCGGGCTCGAGGTACGCGCGGAGCAGGGCGTCCTCGGCCGCCAGGCCCGATGCGAACGAGTACGCCGCGACGCCGCCGTCGAGGTCGGCGAGCAGGGTCTGCAGCGCGTCGCGCGTGGGGTTGCCGCCGCGGGAGTACTCGTAGCCGTTCCGCATGTTCCCGACGCCGTCCTGCACGTAGGTGCTCGTGACGTGGATGGGCGGGATGACGGCACCGGTCGTGGCGTCGGGGTCCTGGCCGGCGTGGACGGCGCGGGTGGCGAACTCGGTCATGCGCTGGGGTTCCTCGTGGGGTCGGGGTGGGGTCGGTGCGGGCGAGCGCTCGCTGTCGGTGCGGGCGGGCGCTCGGTGTCGGTGCGGGCGGGCGCTCGGTGTCGGTGCGGGCGGGCGCTCGGTGTCGGTGCGGGCGGGCGCTCGGTGTCGGTGCTGGCGGGCGCTCGGTGTGGGCGAGCGCCCGGGGTCACTCGGAGAGCGACGTGAGCAGGTCGTGCCGGGTCAGGACGGTGACGGGCTTGCCGTCGTCGACGACGAGCAGCGCGTCGACCGTCTCGAGCGCCCGGCGGGCTGCGGACAGCGATTCACCGATGCCGATGAGGGGCAGTGGGTCACCGACGAAGCCGCTCACCGCGTCGGTCATCGCGGCGGTGCCCGTGAAGACCTGCTCGAGCAGGTCCTTCTCGGCGACCGCACCGACGACCTCGCCGATCACGACGGGCGGTTCGGCGCTCAGCACGGGCATCTGCGAGACGCCGTACGTGGACATGATCTCCACCACGTCGCGCACGGTGTCGGACGGGTGTGCGTGCACGAGGTCGGGCAGTCGGCCGTCCTTGCCGGCGACGACGGAGCCGACCGTGCGGGCGTCGTCGGTCTCGGCGAAGCCGTAGGAGCGCATCCACCGGTCGTTGAAGATCTTGCCGAGGTAGCCACGGCCGCCGTCGGGCAGCAGCACCACGACCACGTCGTCCTCGGTCAGGTCGCGTGCGGCCCGCAGCGCCGCGACGACGGCCATGCCGCTCGACCCGCCGACGAGCAGCCCTTCCTCGCGCGCCAGCCGTCGGGTCATCGCGAAGGACTCGGCGTCGGTGACGGCGAGGATCTCGTCGGGGACGCCGGCGTCGTACGCGCCGGGCCAGAAGTCCTCGCCGACGCCCTCGACCAGGTACGGCCGACCGGTGCCGCCCGAGTAGACGGAGCCCTCGGGGTCGGCGCCGACGATCCGGACGCGTCCCTCGGACGCCTCCTTCAGGAAGCGGCCGGTGCCCGAGATGGTGCCACCGGTGCCGACGCCGGCGACGAAGTGCGTGAGCAGACCGTCGGTGTCGCGCCAGATCTCCGGACCGGTCGTCTCGTAGTGGCTCCGGGGACCGTTCGGGTTCGCGTACTGGTTCGGCTTGTAGGCGCCGGGGATCTCCCGCACCAGGCTGTCGGACACCGAGTAGTAGGACTCGGGGTGCTCCGGCGGGACCGCCGTCGGCGTCACGACGATCTCGGCGCCGTAGGCTGTGAGCACGTTGCGCTTGTCCTCGCCGACCTTGTCCGGCAGCACGAAGACGCAGCGGTACCCGCGCTGCTGGGCGACGAGCGCGAGGCCGACACCGGTGTTGCCGGAGGTCGGCTCGACGATGGTGCCGCCGGGTCCCAGCTCGCCGGACGCCTCGGCCGCGTCGATGATCCGCGTGGCGATGCGGTCCTTCGACGAGCCGCCCGGGTTGAGGTACTCCACCTTCACCAGGACGGTCGCCCGGATCCCCTCGGTGACACGGTTCAGTCGGACGAGCGGGGTGTCACCGACCAGGTCGACGACGGAGTTCGCGTAACGCACGCGGCCGAGTCTAGGTGGCCGGCTCGGCCGTCGGCTGGGTTGCGACGAACGATGTCGACGTCTGGTCCTGCTGGTGGAACAGCGAGGCGTAGACACCGCCGCGCGCGAGCAGTTCGTCGTGGTCGCCCCGCTCGACGATCCGCCCGTGGTCGAGCACGAAGATGACGTCGGCCTCGCGGATCGTGGACAACCGGTGCGCTATGGCGATGGTGGTGCGCCCGGCTGCCGCGGTGTCGAGCGCGGTCTGCACGACGTGCTCGGAGATCGAGTCGAGCGCGCTCGTGGCCTCGTCGAGCACCAGGACGGGTGGGTCCTTCAGCAGCACGCGGGCGATGGCGATGCGCTGCTTCTCGCCGCCGGACAGTCGGTAGCCCCGCTCCCCCACGACGGTGTCGTACCCGTCCGGGAACGAGGCGATGGTCTCGTGGATGTTCGCCGCGCGTGCGGCGCGCTCGAGCTCCTCGTCGGTCGCGTCCGGCTTCGCGTACCGCAGGTTGTCGCCGATGGAGGCGTGGAACAGGTACGTCTCCTGGCTCACGATGCCGACGTGGCGCATCAGGTCCTCGTGCTCCAGGTCGCGCACGTCGGCTCCGGCGAAGCGCACGGTGCCCGAGGACGCCTCGTACAGTCGTGGCACCAGGTACGAGATGGTCGTCTTCCCCGCACCCGACGGCCCGACGAACGCGGCGAACTGCCCGGGCTCGAGCTCGAACGAGACCCCGCGGAGCGTCGGCTTGTCCGGTTCGCCGTCCGGGTAGGTGAAGGAGACGTCCTCGAACGCGACGTGCCCCACGCGCGACGCGTCGACACGCTGCGCGTCGGGGGCGTCGGTGATCGCTGGGCGCAGGTCGAAGTACTCGAAGATCCGCGCGAACAGCGCGCCGGACGTCTGCAGGTCGAGCACGACGCGGAGCAGTCCGACGGTCGGGAAGAGCAGGCGCGACTGCACCGTGGTGAACGCGACGATCGTGCCGGCCGTGATCGGGACGTCGCCGACGATCAGGAGGGCCGCGACCACGTAGATGACCGCGGGGATGATCGACAGGAAGACCTGGACGATGGCGAAGAACCACTGCCCGGACATCTGCTGCCGGACCTGCAGCTGGATCTGGTTGCGGTTCTCGTCCCCGTAGCGCCGGGTCTCGCTGCGCTGCTGGGTGAAGCTCTTGGCGAGCAGGATGCCGGAGACGCTCAGGGCTTCCTGGGTGATCGCGGTCATGTCCGACAGCGACTCCTGCGTCTGCGCGGCGATCCGGGCGCGGACCTGGCCGACCCGGCGCTGGGCGATGACGAGCAGCGGCAGGAGCACGACCGCCACCAGGGTCATCTGCCAGCTGAGCAGCAGCATCGCCACGACCGCCGCGATGACCGTGACGGTGTTGCCGAGCACCGACGAGATCGTGTTGTTGAGGACGCTCGCGACGCCGCCGACGTCGTTCTGCAGGCGCGACTGGATCACGCCCGTCTTCGTCCTCGTGAAGAACGCGAGCTCCATCCGCTGCAGGTGCGCGAACAACCGCATGCGCATGGCACCCATGACCTCGTTGCCCACCGTCGCCGTCAGGTACGTCTGCCAGATCCCGACGCCGGCGCTCGCGATCCAGAGCGCGATCATCGCGCCGACGAGCTCGAGGAGCACGGGCAGGTCCGGGCGACCCGAGGGCGGGAAGAGCCCCCGGTCGAACGCCTGCTGGGTGAGGAGCGGCGGGATCACCGAGAGTGCCGCACCGACGAGCACGAGCACGACGGTCACCACGATCGCGCGGCGGTGCGGCACGAACAGTCCCGCGATGCGCCGGAGCAGGTGCGGGATCCGTGGCGCCTCGGCGTTGGCGGCCCGCTGCGCGGCGGCGTCGCCGCTCGAGATCCGCCCGCCACCGCGGGGCCCACCCCCGCGCATCCCGTGGCCCATGCTCATGGCACCAACGTATCCCCGGCGGCGGACACGGGCTGCGGGCTCCGCCGTGGGCGTATTTGACCCCGTTCAGGGGCCGTGCGACCATCGTCCGTCCCCTTCCCCGCGCCGATCACGAGGTCCCATGACGTCCGCGCCCTCCCGCCCCACGTCCCTCCGTCACCAGCTCGCTCGCCGGAAGCCGATCGAGCAGCTGCAGGCCGAGGCCGCGGCGGGCGTCGACGGCGAGCCGCTCCGCCGCTCGCTCGGCGTCTGGCACCTGACGATGATCAGCGTCGGGGCGACGCTCGGCACCGGCATCCTCGTCGTGCTCGGGACGGCCGTGCCGCTCGCCGGTCCGGCCGTCTGGATCTCGTTCGTGCTCGCGGGCGTGGCCGCACTGCTCTCCGCGCTGTCGTACGCCGAGATGGCCGGCGCCGTGCCGACCTCGGGGTCGAGCTACTCGTACACCTACGCCACGATGGGCGAGGGCATCGCGTGGGTCTGCGGCTGGTGCCTCGTGCTCGAGTACGCGGTCTCGGTCGCCGCGGTCGCGGTCGGCGCCAGCGAGTACGTCGACGAGACCCTGCGCGTCTTCGGGCTGCACCTGCCGGCCGCGATCGCCGCTCCCCCCGGCGACGGTGGTGTGGTGAACCTGCCCGCGGCGGTGCTCGTCCTCCTCGCGATGGCCGTGCTGCTGCCCGGTGCCCGCGAGAGCGCCTGGGTGAACACGCTCATGGTCGTGGTCAAGATCGCCCTGCTCGTGTTCTTCGTGGTCGTCGCGTTCACGGCCTTCTCGTCCCAGAACTTCGCGCCCCTCGCGCCGATGGGGGCCGCCGGTGTGACCGCTGCCGCGTCGCGGTTGTTCTTCTCCTACATCGGCTTCGACGCCGCATCGACCGCGGGCGAGGAGGCGAAGGACCCCCGCCGCGACCTGCCCCGCGCGATCATCGGGTCCATCGTGATCGTCACGACGCTGTACATCCTGGTCGCGATCGCCGCGATCGGTGCCCGCCCGTGGACGTCGTTCTCGTCCGACGAGGCCTCGCTCGTCCGCATCGTGGTCGACGTCACCGGGCAGCCGGTCGTCGCGCTCGTCTTCTCGATCGGCGCGGTGATCGCCATCGCGAGCGTGGTGCTCACGGTGCTCTACGGCCAGACCCGCATCCTGCTGACCATGGCGCGCGACGGCATGGTGCCGCCGGTGTTCGGTCGGGTCTCGCCCCGGACGGGCACCCCCGTGCCGAACACGCTCATCGTGGGTGTGGTCGTCGCCGTCGGCGCAGCGCTCGTCCCCCTCGGCGAGCTGGCCGACGCGACGAGCATCGGCACCCTGGTGGCCTTCGCCCTCGTCAACGTCTCCGTGATCGTGCTCCGACGCACCCGCCCGGAGCTCGAGCGGTCGTACCGGGTCCCGCTGTTCCCGGTCGTCCCGGTCCTCGGCACGCTCTGCTGCGTGCTCCTCGCGGTCTTCCTCGGCGCCGGCACCTGGATCGCGTTCGGCCTGTGGATGCTCGCCGGCGCGGTGCTCTACCTGGCCTACGGCCGCAGCCGCAGCACCCTGCGCTGACGCGCCCGCGCCGGCCTGCGCCCGCGCCCGCCCGCGCCCCGAGACTCGGCCCCGCGGACACTTTCGCACCCGATCACCCACGAACGTGTCCGCAGGAGCGAGTCTCACGCTCCATCCACACGTCCCCACGAACGCAGCAGGACCCACAGATCGCCTCCCGCGCCGCTTGTTCCGCAGTGGGAGCCCGACAGTGGAGGTGTGCGACACCACCGAGAACGACCCACCCTGCTGCGCGCCGACGGTGACGACTCACGCGCGCGGACCCTCCGCCGGCAGCACCGCGCTGGCCTCCTCGTCCGGCTCCGCGCCGGCACGTACCTGCCTCGCACGTCCTGGGTCGAGCTCGATGAAGCCGACCGGCACCTCGTCCGCATCTGGGCGGTCGCGCCGGCCGTACCCACCGGAGCTGCGTTCTCGCACGTGTCCGCCGCACTCGTGCACGGCTGGCCCCTGGTCGGCCCGGCACCCGAGCGCGTCCACGTGACGGTACCGGGGGCCGAGCGCACCGTCCACCGGGCCGGCCTCGTCCTCCACGCGTCCGGTGGCACGCAGGTGCGCCTGGCCCCCGCTCGCCTCGACGGCGTCCCGGTCACGGACCTGGTGACCACGGCATCGACGGTCGCGACCTCGCTGCCCGTGCACGTGGCTGCCGTGGCGATCGACGGGGCGGTGCGCGCCGGTGCGCTGACGCCGTCCGAGCTCGCCACGGCACTCCCGGCCGGCCCTGCGCGCGGATCTCGACGAGCGCAGACCGTGCTGCGGGCGCTCGACGCTCGGCACGAGACCGTCGGTGAGTCCTACACGGCCGCCCGGCTGGTCGAGAGCGGCATCGACCGGGTGGTACCGCAGCACGAGTTCCGCCACGACCACGTCGTCGACCGCGTCGACTTCTGGCTCCCGGACAGCGGGACGGTCATCGAGTTCGACGGGAAGGTCAAGTACACCGACCCGACGATGCTCGCGGGCCGAGACCCGGGTGAGGTCGCCTGGGCGGAGAAGCGCCGGGAGGACCGACTCCGGCAGCGGAGCGAGGTGCGGACCGTCATCCGCGTGACGTGGTGGCACCTGGAACGACTCGATCGTTTCCAGGGCCTCCTCCGGGCGCACGGGCTGGTGCTGTGAGACGAGACTCGGCCCCGCGGACAACTTCGCGGCACGTGAACCGCGAATGTGTCCGCGAGGCCGAGTCTCGCGAAGCGGACCGCCGGACCGCCCGCCCTACCGCCGGCAGCGCGCCCCGCGCACGACGAAGGCCGCCGCCCCGAGGGGCAGCGGCCTTCGCGAAGAGCAGTACGCAGTACTTACGCGAGCTCGATCGTGGCGCCGGCGGCCTCGAGGGCCTCCTTCGCCTTGTCGGCCGTCTCCTTGTTGACACCCTCGAGGATCTTGGCGTCGGCGGTCTCGACGAGCGCCTTGGCCTCGCCCAGGCCGAGCGACGTGAGGCCACGGACCTCCTTGATGACCTGGATCTTCTTGTCACCGGCCGACTTGAGCACGACGTCGAACTCGGTCTTCTCCTCGACCTCCTCGGCGGGGGCAGCAGCGCCACCGGCCGCGGCGACCGCGACGGGGGCAGCAGCGGTGACCTCGAAGACCTCCTCGAACTTCTTCACGAAGTCCGAGAGCTCGATGAGCGTGAGCTCCTTGAAGGCCTCGATGAGCTCGTCCTGCGAAAGCTTCGCCATGATTTTCTCCTACTACTAGCTAGTACGTGTGGTTGATGAACGCGTGCCTGGTCAGGCCGCGGACTCCTGCTTCTCGCGAAGGGCGTCCACGGTGCGGACGGCCTGCGAGAGGGGTGCCTGGAACAGGTACGCAGCACCGAACAGCGAGGCCTTGAAGGCGCCGGCGAGCTTGCCGAGCAGCACTTCGCGGGACTCGAGGTCAGCGAGCTTGTCCACCTCGGTCGCGGTGAGCGGGTTACCGTCGAAGTAACCGCCCTTGACCACGAGCTGAGGGTTCGCCTTGGCGAATGCACGCAGCGACTTCGCGACGGCGACGGTGTCACCGTGGACGAAGGCGAGAGCGGACGGACCGGCGAGCTCGTCGTCGAACGAGGTGATGCCGGAGTTGTTCGCCGCGATCTTGGTCAGCGTGTTCTTCACCACGGCGTACGTGGCGTGCTCACGGATCGAGTTGCGGAGCTCCTTGAGCTGCGCCACCGTGAGACCGCGGTACTCGGTGAGCAGAACGGCGTTCGAGCTCTGGAATGCTTCCGTGAGCTCGGCGACCGCAGCTTCCTTGTTCGCCATGGTTCTCCTTGGGGTTCTTGCCGGCTAGCCCCTGGTCACCACACGAAAAAAGCTCCGGCGCAGAGGCTCGGAGCTGCTCCCCCGCGAACGGGAGGAGTGGATCTGAACACCTGCGCTGGCTGCCCCACGAGTGAGGACCTTCGGTCTGTGCGCGAGCGCACAGACGACCGGCGGTCTTTGGCTTCGAAGAAGGTACCACAGGATCCGACGGTGACCAAGCGCCGGACGGGAGGCGCGGGGCGGCGCCGCCACGTTCCTCCAGACCGTCAGGCGGTCGGCGTCACCGTGCCGGACGCGACCGCCGGCCGCGTGGCCGGCAGGTGCACCGTGAACACCGTGTCGCCGGGTCGGCTCGTGACCGCCACGCTGCCGCCGTGCGCCTGCACGACCGCGTCGACGATGGCCAGGCCGAGGCCCGTCGACCCGGCGCTCCGCGACCGTGAGCTGTCCGCCCGGGCGAACCGTTCGAAGAGCTTCGGCAGGAACTCCGGGTCGATGCCCTGCCCGTCGTCGCGCACGGTCAGGTCGACGCCGTCGGCGCCGGGTGCGATACCGACCGTGATGCGGGTGCCCTCCGGGGTGTGCGTCCGGGCGTTCGTGACGAGGTTCACGACCACCTGGTGGAGTCGGGCGGCGTCACCGGGCACGACCACGGGTTCGTCCGGCACGTCCACCGCGATGACGTGGTCCGGCGACGCGGCGTGGGCGTCGTTCACCGCGTCGAGCACCAGACCGGTCAGGTCGACGTCGGCGAACTGGACCTCGCGGCCCTCGTCGAGGCGGGCGAGCAGGAGCAGGTCCTCGACCATGCTCGTCATGCGCTCCGACTCCGACTCGATCCGGCTCATGGCGTACACGACGTCCGGCGGCAGGTCGGCGCCCATCCGTCGGGTCAGCTCGGCGTACCCGCGGACCGACGCGAGCGGGGTGCGGAGCTCGTGCGAGGCGTCGGCGACGAACTGCCGGACCTTCTGCTCCGAGCGCTCCCGGGCCTGCATGGCGCCCGCGATGTGTCCGAGCATGCGGTTGAAGGCGGTCCCGACCCGGCCGACCTCCGTCCGTGGGTCGGTGTCGGGGACGCGGACGCCGTCGAGTGCGTCGCTCCGTTCGAGCGGCATCCGGGCGACGGACGACGCAGTCTCGGCCACGCGCTCGAGCGGGCGGAGCGAGCGGCGCACCACGACCGCGGCGACCCCGGTCGCTGCGAGCAGGGCGAGGGCGGTGACCACGAGCACCACGCCGAAGAGCTTCCAGACGCTCTCGTACACGGGCGCCATCGGCAGGCCGACGACGAGGACCGCGGATCCGAGCGACACCGCGGTGACCCGGTAGCGGCCGAGGTCGGTGCCCAGGTCGACGGAGTGCGCGGCCCCGTCGACGGTCACGTCGTAGAGCGCGCGCGTGGCGGACGACGCGACCTGGTCGATGTTCCCGTCCTCGTCGAGCACGCTCCCGAGGGCGACGTTCCCGTTCAGGAAGTACACCGTGAGCGTGCCTGCCGCCTGGCCGCTCGGTCGCCCGATCTCGGGGCCGGGCCCGTCCGCTCCCTGGCGCTCGACGGAACGCTGCGCGCGGTTCGTGGCGCTGGTCAGCTGATCGTCGATCGCCGCACGCTGGATCGAGAACAGCGCGATGATGCTGCCCGCCCCGATCACCGTGCTGAGCGCGACGACGATCGCGACGATGCTCAGGACGAGCCGTCGTCGGAGCGTCACGAGGTCGGCTTGATGACGTACCCGACGCCGCGCACCGTGTGGATCATCGGGGTCTCGCCGGCGTCGATCTTCTTGCGCAGGTAGGAGATGTAGATCTCCACGACCGAGCTCTTGCCGCCGAAGTCGTACGACCACACCCGGTCCAGGATCTGCGCCTTGGAGAGCACCCGCCGAGGGTTGCGCATGAGGAAGCGGAGCAGCTCGAACTCGGTCGCCGTGAGCTCGATGGACCGACCGGCGCGGGACACCTCGTACGACTCCTCGTCGAGCACCAGGTCGCCGACGACGATGCGGGAGTCACCGGCCTCGGACACCGAGATCTGCGAGCGACGGATGAGCCCACGGAGGCGCGCCACGACCTCCTCGAGGGAGAACGGCTTGGTCACGTAGTCGTCGCCGCCGGCGGTCAACCCGGTGACCCGGTCCTCGACGGAGTCCTTCGCGGTGAGGAACAGCACCGGGGTGTCGTCGTTGTTCTGCCGGAGCCGACCGAGCACCTGCAACCCGTCGAGGTCGGGCATCATCACGTCGAGCACCATCGCGTCGGGCTGCCACTCACGGGCCGTGGCGAGGGCCTGCTGACCGCCGTTCGCGCTCCTGACGTCCCAGCCCTCGTAGCGCAGCGCCATCGACAGCAGGTCGGTGAGGCTGGCCTCGTCGTCCACGACGAGGATGCGCAACGGCGTGCCGTCGGCGCGGGTGAGGCGGGGGGCTGCTGCGGGCTGGGAGATCGTCACGTCATCGAGGATCGGTGTGGTTCCTATGAGCCGTCTGTGGCCCAGCCCTCCTCGTCCTGTGGATCGTCCCACCGGTCCCGGGGCTCGTCGACGCTTCCCGAGCAGCCGCCCGGGGAGTCGCCCGTAGCGTCGGCACCATGCTGCGATCCCCGGCCTGGCCCCCGTCCGTGACGGACGTCGACACCGCGGACGTCGAGGCGGCGGCCGGGAGGACCGGCTCGTCCCCGCAGGACCGGCTCGCCTTCGCACGGTGGCTGGCCGACACCGCTCCGCCCCTGTCCGCAGGATCCGCCGGCGGCGCGTTCGCGGCCCTCGCCGCGGTCGCCGCCGCCGACGTCGCGCTCGCCCGCACCGTCGAACCGCACCTCGACGCGCTCGGCATCCTCGCCCAGGCCGGTTCGGCCGCCCCGGCGTGCTCGACCTGGGGCGTCTTCGCGGCCGAGGCGCCGGGGACGACGCTCACCGCGACCCCTGACCCCGCCGCCGGTCCCGACGCCGTCCGGCTCGACGGGACGAAGCCCTGGTGCTCGCTCGCGTCGACGCTCTCGCACGCGCTCGTCACCGCGCACATCGGTGACGACCGGCAGCTGTTCGCGGTCGACCTGCGACAGGACGGTGTCACGGCGCACGACGAGGCCTGGGTCGCGCGCGGGATGCCCGACGTCCCGAGCGGCCCGGTCGACTGCACCGGCGTCCGGGCGACCGCGGTCGGCGCACCCGGCTGGTACCTCACCCGCCCGGGCTTCGCCTGGGGCGGCATCGGCGTCGCGGCCTGCTGGTGGGGCGGAGCCGTCGGCCTCGCCCGGCTGCTGCGGTCCGCCGCGGCGGCCCGACCCGACGCCGAACTGCTCCGGGCAGCGCTCGGCGCGACGGTCCTCGACCTCGCCGACGCCGAGGACGCCCTGGCGACCGCCGCCGCCCGGATCGACGCGGCCGGGTCGGACGACGACACCGACTGGTCGCTCGTGGCGCAGGTCACGCGGTCGCGGGTCCGTCGCGCGGTCGACGCCGTGTCGCAGCGCGTCGTCGCGACGCTCGGCCCCGCCCCGCTGACGAGCGACCCCGCGGTCGCCGCAAGGGTCGCCGACCTCGGGCTCTACGTGCTGCAGGACCACGGGGAGCGCGACCTCGCCCGGGTCGGACGCATCGTCACCGAACGCGGCGGTGTCGCGTGGTGAGCTTCGACCACCGCGAACCCGGGACCGATCCCGCGGCGTGGACGGCGTTGCTCCGCTCGGTGCCCGCGGTGCCGGTCGACCTGCGCGGTGTCGGCTCGGTGGTCGTCGTCGCGCCGCACCCCGACGACGAGACCCTCGGCGCCGGTGGCCTGATCGCGACGGCCGCGGACGCCGGCATCCCCGTCCACGTGCTGCTCGTCACCCGCGGCGAGCGCTCGCACCCGGACTCCCCCACGGTGACACCCGCCGAGCTCGCGCCCCGTCGCGCCGCCGAGTTCCGGGCCGCGCTGCGCGTGCTGCACCCGACGGCCGGCGCGACCGAGCTCGACGTGCCCGACGGCGCGGTGCGGGAACACGTCGACGTGCTGCGCGCCGCACTCGAGCACCGTCTCGCCGGGGCGCCGCGTCCGACGCTCGTCGTCGCGCCCTGGCGCGGGGACGGACACCGCGACCACCGGATCGCCGGCGAGGTCGCGGAGCAGGTGGTCGACGCGACGCCGGGCACCGACCTGCTCGCGTACCCGGTGTGGGCCTGGCACTGGGACGACCCGGCTGCTCCGACCGCACCGTGGGACCGGGCCCGCACGCTCACCCTCGACGCGGACGTCCGTGACCGGAAGGCCCGGGCGCTGGCCGCCTACCCGTCGCAGACGCTGCCGTTGTCGGCAGCACCCGGGGACGAGGCGATCGTCGACGACCGTCACGCGGCGCACCACCTGCGGGTCGAGGAGTGGCTGTTCGCGCCGGTGCGGTCGCGCTCCGGGGACTCCTTCGACGCGCACTACGCGCGGAAGCCCGAGGGGTGGGACTTCGACGGCTCCTGGTACGAGCAACGGAAGCGCGCCGTCACCCTGGCCGCACTCCCCCGCCCCCGCTTCCGGTCGGCGCTCGAGCTCGGCTGCGCGACCGGCGTGCTCACCGCGGCCCTCACCGAGCGCGCGGACGCGGTCCTCGGCACGGACGTCGCTGCCGCCGCGATCGAGCGGGCGGAGCGACGGGCACCGGGCGCCCGGTTCGAGACCGCCGCGTTCCCCGCCGAGTGGCCGGACGGCCGGTGGGACCTGGTGGTGCTCTCGGAGGTCGGCTACTACCTGTCGCCGGACGACCTCGACCGCACCGTCGACCGGGTGCTCGAGACGCTCGACGACGACGGCGTGCTCGTCGCCTGCCACTGGCGCCACCCGGACGACGACGCGGTGACCGACGGCGACACGGTGGACGCGCGGCTGGCCGCCCGCTGGCCGCGGCCCGCACTCGTCCGGCACGTCGAGGAGGACTTCGTGCTCAGTGTGCTGCCGGGACCCGCCGTCGCCTCGGTCGCCCGGGCCGAGGGGCTCGTCCGGTGAGCGCCACCCGCATCGACGTCGTCGTCCCGGTGCACGACGAGGAGACCTCCGTCCGCGCCGCCCTCGACGCACTGGCGACCGCCGTCACGTCACTCCACGACGCGCACCCGTCGACCCGGGCCGCCGTGACGCTCGTCCTCGACGGCTGCACGGACGGTACGGCCGGCATCGTCGGGACGGCGCGGCAGGCGGACCCCGTGTGGCGGACGGGCCGCCTGCACGTCAGGACCTCGTCGCGCGTCGGCGTGGGTCGCGCGCGGGCACTCGGCACCGCGCACGCGAGGACCCTCGCCCGGGCGACCACGCCCGGCCGGCACTGGTTCGCGCACACCGACGCCGACTCGCGCGTCCACCCGGACTGGCTCGTGCAGCAGGTGGACGCCCTGCTCGCCGGAGCGCACCTGCTCGTCGGCGCGGTCGTCCCCGACCCGGACGACCTCGACCCCGCGGTGCTCGACCGCTGGCGGGCGGCACACCCGCCCGGGGCGACCCTCGGGCACGTGCACGGCGCGAACCTCGGCGTGCGGGCGGACGCCGACACCGCGTTGGGCGGCTTCGACCCCGTGCCCGAGCACGAGGACGTCCGACTGGTGGACCGGGCACGGGCACTCGGGCTCGACGTCCGGGCGACGACCGAGCTCCCGGTGGTCACGAGCGGACGCTTCGCCGGCCGGACCCCCGGTGGGTACGCGGAGCACCTCCGTCGCACCTACGGCGACGCCGGCTGACCCGCCCCTCCGGCCCCCGCCCGCCCCTTCCGCGGAACGCAACGTCGGCGGCTGCCCGCACGGCGACACCGCTGCGAGCAGTCGCCGACATTGCGTCGTGCGGTGCGGGTCTGCGCGGACACTCCCGCGGAGCGGCCCGACGCGCTCAGGTGACGGGGTAGTCGCAGTACGCGAACCAGCGCGAGTCGGGCGACCACGGCGGGACGTTGACGGTCCCCTGGCCGCCGTCGAGCGCGACGAGGGTCTCGGGCACGACGGCGATCCGCGCGCCCCGGGCCAGGACCCCGGGCAGCAGCCGCAGCTCGACCCGGTGGTCGGCGGGGTGCCCCTGCACGCCGGGGCCGTACGACAGGTAGAGCAGGTGCGCGCCGTCCGGGGACAGGTGCGGGAACCAGTTCACGCGGTCGTCGGCGGTGATCTGCACGGGACCGCCCGCACCGCCGTCGCCCACACCGCCGTCGCCCGCAGCGCCGTCGCCCGCTGCGCCGTCGCGGGCCCCGAGCCGGAGCGACGCGAGCTGCGCGGTGCCCGGTGTGAAGCGCTCGGTGTTGAACAGGACGGTGGCGCCGTCCGGCGTGATCGCGCACCCGTCGTCCGGGTGGGGGTCCCGCGTGAGGAAGGTCGTGTCGCCGGACGCTGCGTCGACGAGGGCGACGTCGGTCGTCCAGACCCCCTCCGGCGTGCGCTCCCCCACGATCGCCGCGAGGGTCGAACCGTCGGGCGCGATGCCGTGCAGGTAGTACTTCCGGACCACCGGCAGCACCGCGGCGGTGTCGGTGATGCGGACCGCCGACCCGCCCTCGGGCAACGGGACCCGGTACAGCTCGCCGTCGCGGGCGCTCACCACCACGGAGTCGCCGCCGGGGTCGAGCACGTGGTCGTTGTTGATCTCGTCGACGCCCGGCATCGGCACGCGGACGAGAGCGGTCTCATCGAGCACCGTGTCGCTGCCCGTCGCTGGCGGGGTCAGGAGCCAGAGGTCCCCGTCCCCGTTCAGCACGAGCGTGCCGTCGTCGCGCACGTTCGGCGCCTCGACGAGCACCCGGTCCGACGAGAACACGAGCCTCGACGTCCGGGTCTCGACGTCGTACACGTGCACCCGGCTGCTCTGCCCCGGCAGCAGCTGCCGTCCTCGCGTCCCCGTCATCTGTCCATCCTGTCGCATCGGACCACGCACCGACGAGACTCGGCCCGGCGGACAGTTCCACGGGCGAAGTCCCGCGAAACTGTCCGCCGAGCCGAGTCTCGGGTAGGCCGGCCGGGCCCGCCAGCCGAGCCCGGCCGGGCCAGCCGGGAGCGCCTACTTCACCGCACCCGCGGTCAGACCGGCCACGAACTGGCGCTGCACGATGAGGAACGCCACCACGACCGGGATCGAGACGACGAGCGACGCCGCCATGATCTGGTTCCAGTACACGTTCGTCTGCGTGGAGTACTGCTGCAGACCGTTCGCGAGCAGCTGCCCGTCGCCGTTCGTCATCACCGAGGCGAAGAGGACCTCGCCCCACGCGGTCATGAACGAGTAGATGCCGACCGCGACGAGACCGGGTCGCGCCGAGGGCAGGATGACCCGGAACAGCGCGCCCATCGGTCCGGAGCCGTCGACCATCGCGGCCTCGTCGAGCTCCCGCGGGATCGTCTCGAAGTACCCGGACAGCATCCAGATCGAGAACGGCAGCGTGAACGTCAGGTAGGTGATGATCAGGCCGAGCCACGACCCGACGAGCTGGATGCCGAGCGCGTTGCCGAGGTTCGTGAAGATGAGGAACAGCGGCAGCAGGAACAGCACGCCCGGGAACATCTGGGTGGAGAGCACCGCCGTGGTGAAGGTGCTCTTGCCCTTGAAGTTCCAGCGCGAGACACCGTACGCGGCGAACGTGGCGATGATCAGCGAGAACAGCGTCGCGATCGTGCAGACCACGAGCGAGTTCACGAAGTACTTCGCCAGCGGCACCGTCGACCACATGTCGATGAACGGCTGGAGGGTGATGTTGGTCGGGATCCACGTGAAGTTGTCCTGCACGTCGCCGAGCGGCTTCATCGCCGTGGTGATCATCACGTAGAGCGGGACGACCGTGAACAACGTCAACAGGACGATCGTGACGACCTTGAAGGACTTGGCGCCCATTGTTTCACGCACGGACGGACCTCCGGTTGGTCACGGCCAGGTAGATGCCCGTGACGATGAGCAGGAAGATGAGGAGCAGCACGCTCATCGCGGCGCCGGAACCGAAGTTCCAGGTGATGAACGACGCGTTGTAGATGTGGAAGCTGAGCAGGTCGGCGGCCGGCGGTTGCGCGGTCGAGCCGAACAGCACGTACGGCGTGTTGAAGTCGTTGAACGTCCAGAGGAACATCACGAGCACGAGCGTCACGTTGACCGGACGGACCATCGGCAGCGTGATGGAGCGCCACTGGCGGAAGGGCTTCGCACCGTCCACCGACGCGGCCTCGTACACGTCGTTCGGCACCGACTGCAGGCCCGCCATGAGCATGAGGAACGCGAACGGCCAGGTCTTCCAGATCGCGACGACGACGACCGAGACGAACGCGTTCGAGCCGATCAGCCAGAACGGTCCCTGCCCACCGAAGAGTCCGAGCTGGTCGACGAGGACGTGGTTCACGGCACCCGAGTCCCGCTGGAACATGAACTTCCAGGTGATGATGCCGGCGTACATCGGCAGCGCGTACGGCACGAGGAAGAGCGTGCGGAAGAGCCCGCGGCCCTTGAAGGGCTTCTGCAGCGCGACCGCCGCAGCCATGCCGAAGGTCCACGCCAGCGCGACGACGATGACCGTGTAGCCGCAGGTGATGAGGAACGAGTTGAGGACGCCCTTGCCGATGGCCTGGTCGAAGTCGATGGCGACCGAGTAGTTCCGCAGCCCGGCGAAGGGCGCGGCTCCCCAGTTCGCGATGAAGTACTTGGTGAGCTGCACGAACGAGATCCAGATGCCGGTGAGCATCGGCACGATGTGGATGAGCAGCTCGAAGAGGACCGCCGGCGCGACGAGCGCGTACGGCAGCCAGTGGCGCTTCGGCTTCCGACCCGGCTGCGGCCCCGACAGGGTCGGTGCCTTCGTGTGGGTCAGGTCGATGCGCTCGGAGTCGGGCAGGACCGAGGTGGTCATGGGTGGGGGCCTTCCGGCAGGAGGGGGATCGGTGCTTCGCGCGGGTCCGTGGCAGCGGACGGGAGGCGCGGCGTGCGTGAGCCGATGCGCTCACCCCCGGCGCGGGGCCGGGTGTGGAGGGGCGAGGCCCGGGGCGCGTCCTGCGGACGCACCCCGGGCCTCCCGGCCGA
Source organism: Curtobacterium sp. BRD11 (assembly GCF_031844345.1). NCBI lineage: Bacteria > Bacillati > Actinomycetota > Actinomycetes > Micrococcales > Microbacteriaceae > Curtobacterium > Curtobacterium sp. BRD11. Next base: position 333,395 of record NZ_JAUZUZ010000004.1, on the reverse strand, counting down.
CTAGCCGACCGACTGCGAGACCTGGTCCTGCGCGGTCTGCAGGGCCGTCTTGATGTCGCTGTCGGACACCGTGCCGCCGGTGGCGATCTTGGCGAACATGTCGTTCATCGCCTTGCCGACCGTCGACTCGAACTGGTCCTCGGCGGGCACCAGCGGGAGCGGCTTCGCCTTGTTGTTGTAGATGTCGAGGAACGTCTTCGTCTGCTCGTCGGAGACCGAGTCGGCAGCCGAGGCGAGCACCGGCAGGGCCGAGTACGGCTTGTCGAGCGTCGTCTGGGTGTCCTCGCTCGTCATGTACTTGACGAACTTCAGCGCACCGTCCTTGTTCTTCGTGTTCTTGAAGACCGACAGGTTGATGCCGGCGGGGAAGGAGGCGATGTCCTTCGCGCCCTCGGGTGCCGGGAAGGGCACCACGCCGAAGTCGTCGGCGGACATGCCGTTCGACGTGATCGTGGCGTTGGCGTTGTTCTGCGTCAGCATCATCGCGGCCTTCTTGTTCGCGAAGTCCGACACCGCCTGCGTGCCGTTGTCGTACTGCGCGTTCGAGGTGTTGACCGCCTTGTCGGACTGCATCAGGTCGAGGTAGCGCTTGATGCCGTCGACGTTCGCCTTCTGGGTGAAGGTCGGGTTGCCGTCCTCGTCGAACCACTCGCCGCCGTTCTGCGCCGAGTTGATGAAGGCGAAGTGCGCGTTCTCGGTGTACGAGCCACCGGCGATGGTGAAGCCGTACTTGCCGTCGGTGGTGAGCTTCTTCGCGTCGGCGGTCAGCTCCTCCCACGTGGTGGGTGCCTCGAGGCCGGCGTCCTTGAACATCTGCTTGTTGTAGTACAGGCCGTAGGCGAGGCCGTAGAGCGGGACGCTCGTGACGGTCTTGCCCGGAGCACCACCGGTGGACAGCGCGACCTTGCCGAACTTGTCGGCACCGCCGATCGCCTCCATCTCCGAGTCACCGAACTCCTGGAAGGCGCCGGTGGCCTGGAGCGACGTCGCCCAGGTGTTGCCGATGTTGACCACGTCCGGGCCCTGGCCCGAGGTGACGGCGGTGGTGATCTTCGTCTGCAGGTCGTTCCAGCCGATGACCTGGAGGTCCACCTTGATCCCGGTCTCCTTGGTGAACTTCTCGAGGACGGGGGTGAGCACCTCCTTGTCGTTCTGCAGGGACGTGCCCTGGTTGGACGCCCAGTACGTGAGCGTCTTCGAGTCGCCGGAGGAACCGGACGACCCGGAGGAGCAGGCCGCCAGGCCGGTCACGGTGAGTGCCGCGGCCGCGGTGATGGCCAGTGCGCGGATGGCAGTGCGCATGACTCTCTACTTTCTCGTCGTTGAGATGGTGCGAAGGGGTGTACGTGTCGGGTGCTGCTGTGTGCGTGCCGGTCGACGTCGCCGTCACCGGCGTGCGGGGTCGTCCCGATGCCCTGCCCGGGTGTGCCGTCGTCCGCGGACGGACGCCGGCGCGTCCGGTCAGGACAGGGTCGACTCCGCCGGGTCCCAGCCCTCGGGGAGGGTCGGGGAGGGTGCGACGGTGCTCTCCACGAGCACCGTCTCACCACGTTCTGCCGCCTCGGCGATGGAGACCATCACGTCGAGGACGTGGAAGGCGAGGTCGCCGGGGACCCGGTTCTCCTCACCCGCACGGAGGGAGCGGGCCAGGTCGACCACGCCCGTCCCCCGCGAGTAGGTGGACCCGACGGCGGGGATCGTCTCGGGCTCGTCCGCACCGAGCACGTACAGCTCGGTGTCGCCGTCGAAGTCGTTCGGGTCCGGGAACACGACGGTCCCTGTCTCCCCCGCGATCTCGACGAAGCCGGTGCGGCCACGGTCGGACTCGAACGAGAACACGCTCTGCGCGCTCCCGCCGTCCTCGAACTGGATCAGCGCCGAGTGGTTCGTCGGCACGTCGACGGGGAACTCCGTCCCGGCCTTCGGACCCGAGCCGATCGTGCGGGTGGCACGGGACCTCGAGGCGGTGGCGGTGACCTTCGCGACGGGTCCGAACGCCTGCACCAGGGTGGTGATGTAGTACGGGCCGATGTCGAACAGCGGGCCGGCGCCGTCCGCGAAGAGGAACTCGGGGCTCGGGTGCCACGACTCCGGGCCGGGGCTCTGGAAGAGCGTCAGACCGTTGAGCGGTGTGCCGATCCGACCGTCGCGGATCGTCCGGAGGGCGGTCTGCAGTCCGGCGCCGAGGAACGTGTCCGGCGCGACGCTGACGGTCCTGCCGGCGGCGCGCGCCGCGTCCCGGAGCTCGGCCGCGCTGGAACGGTCGAGCGCGTAGGGCTTCTCGCCCCAGACGTGCTTGCCCGCGGCGAGGGCGCGGAGGGCGACCTCGACGTGCGCGGCCGGGATGGTCAGGTTCACGACGATCTCGACGTCGTCGTCGGCGAGGAGCTGCTCCACCGAGCCGGATCCGGCGACGCCCCACTTCTCGGCCTGGGCGGCGGCACGTGCCTCGTCGATGTCGGCGATGAACCGGACCTCGACGTCGGGGAAGACCGTGAGGTTCGACAGGTACTGGTCGGAGATGACCCCGGCCCCGATGACGCCGACCCCGACCGGGCCATTGCGGCGCGCGGCGTCGTCGGACTGCTGCGCGCCCGCCGCGGTCGTCGTGTCGGTCATGCGCGGACCCCCTGCAGGAACGTGTACGAGTCGGCGACGGCCTGGAACACGTCGCCCTCGTGGCCGTCGAGCTCGACGACGTGCTGGGCGTCCGGCGCCGCGGCGACGATGTCGCGGATCGGCATGACGCCGTTGCCCACCGCGACCTGCTTCTCGTCGTCGTGCGAGCCGTCGCCGTCCTTGACGTGCAGGAACTGCACCTTGTCGCCGTACTTGCCGAGGATCGCGACCGGGTCGTCGCCACCGACCGTCACCCAGTAGGTGTCGAGCTCGAGGACGACGTCGTCGGACAGCGCGTCGGCGAAGACCTCGTAGGCGCTCACGCCGTCGATGCGGTTCGAGAACTCGAACGCGTGGTTGTGGTAGCCGAGCACGAGTCCGTGGTCGGCGGCGCGGGGAGCCAGTGCGCTGAGTTCGCGGGCGACGGCCTCGACGTCCTCGCGGGTCGTCCAGCGGGCCTCGTCGATGTGCGGGTCGATGAGCGTCCCCAGCCCGACCGTGACGCTGGCGTGGAGGATGCGCTCGAGGTCCTGCTCCCCGGCGTCCAGCAGACGGGCGTGGCCGCTCGGTGCCTGCAGGCCAGCGGCCGCCAGGGCGTCGCGCAGTTCCTCGGCGCGGTCGACGAAGCCGAAGGCCTCGACGTTCGTGTAACCGATGGACGCGATGCGCTGGAGCGTGCCCGGCAGGTCCGCCGAGAGGGCGTCCCGCACCGTGTAGAGCTGGACCGACAGGGGTTGTGTCACCAGGGGTTCTCCTCGTCGAGATGGTGGATCGTCAGTGATCGAGCGTCACACTATGGCCGCTTCTGTCGGCGGTCAAGCAGAAGTTGCGAAGTCCTCGACAGTCTTCGTTGCGTGGCGCGTTCGATGTGTGCTTCACTCCCGACATGATCGACTTCACCCGGACGGCAGCGTCGCCGCCGGTCGGAGCGAGCGAACTCTTCCAGATCCTCCGCGACGGTGTGCCGCGGACCCGGGCGGAGCTCGCCGCCCTGACGGGACTCGCACGCTCGACGATCGCCGTGCGCCTGGACGCCCTGGTCGACGTGGGGCTCGTGGGCCCCGTGGAGACCGCCGCGTCGACCGGCGGCCGTCCCCCCGCCCAGGTCGCCCTCGTCCCGCGCGCACGCCTCGTCGTGGCCGCCGACCTCGGTGCCTCGCACGGGCGGGTCGCCGTGACCGACCTCGTCGGGGCCCCGCTGGCGACGCGAGAGGCCGCGATCGACATCGCCGCCGGCCCGGTCCCCACCCTCACGTGGCTGGTCGAGACCGTCGACGAACTGCTCGACGAGGTCGGTCGGCGGCGCGACGACGTCGTCGCGATCGGCATCGGCGTCCCCGGCCCGGTCGAGTTCTCCACCGGGCGCCCGGCGAACCCGCCGATCATGCCGGGCTGGGACGGCTTCGACGTCCCCGGCTGGTTGCGCGGCCACGTCGCCGCGCACGTGCTGGTCGACAACGACGTGAACATCGCCGCGCTCGGCGAACGGGCGTACGGCTGGCCGGACCTGGACCACCTGTTGTTCGTGAAGGTCGCGACCGGCATCGGCTCGGGCATCGTCTCCGACGGGCAGCTCCGCCGGGGCGCGCAGGGCACCGCGGGCGACATCGGTCACGTGCGCGTGTCCCGCGCGGGCGACGTGCCGTGCCACTGCGGCAACACCGGCTGCCTCGAGGCCGTCGCCTCCGGCCCGGCCATCGCCCGCGCCCTGCGGGCGAAGGGCCACGACGTGCACACCAGCGGCGACGTCATCGACCTGGTGAACCGGTCGGAACTCGACGCGATCGGGGCCGTCCGACAGGCCGGCCGGGACATCGGCGAGGTCCTCGCGACCTGTGTCTCGCTCGTCAACCCGTCCGTGATCACGCTCGGCGGCTCCATCACCCGTGCCGGGGAGCACCTGCTCGCCGGTGTCCGCGAGGTCGTCTACGCCCGCTCGATGCCCCTCGCCACCGAGCACCTCGTGATCGCGCAGTCCCGTGCGGGCTCCGTCGCCGCCCTGCAGGGCGCAGCCGTGCTCGCCCTCGACTACGCGCTCTCCCCCGCCGGCGTCGACGAGCTCGTCGCCCCCGCCGAGGGCCGTCAGCTCGTCTCCTGAGGGCGGACGCCGCGCGCGTCGGTTCGCGCCGTGTCGGCCCGCGGGGTGACAATCGTCCGGTGACGATCGTGCAGCCCACCCTGTGGGGCGACCTGGACCCCGGTCTGGAGGCCCTCCCCGCCTCCGCCGCGCCGGCCACGTCCGCCGTGCGGTCGGCTGCACGCGACGCTGCTCCCGTCGGTCGTCCTGCCGCGGGCCCGCGGTCCGCGCCCGGTGGCCACGACGCGTTCACCGCGCTCCGCGGGCACACCGAGCGGATCGTCGCGCACTCGTCCGACCGGGTGGCGTGGCTCCGCGCCCGCGCGATGGGCATCACCGCGACCGACGTCGCACGGCTCGCGTCGCTGCGCGCGGTCGAGACCGTCGTCGCCGAGAAGCGGTACGGCTCCCGGTTCTCGGGCAACGCCTGGACCGAGCACGGCAAGGACCGTGAGCCCGTGATCGCCGCCTGGGTCGCGGCCACGCACGGCATCGAGCCGTCGGCCCACCTCTTCCACGCGAGCACGAACCGCGCGCACCTGGCGACCCCCGACGGCGTCGGCCACGACGCGTCGGACCGACTCGTGCTCGCCGAGATCAAGACCACGGGCAAGGGCTGGCGGAGCATCCCCCGGCACTACCTGCGCCAGGTCTGGTGGCAGCAGTACGTCCTGGGGGCCGACCGCACCCTGTTCGTGTGGGAGCGCCACGACGACTTCGTGCCCGTCGCCGACGAACCCGAGTGCCGGTGGGTCGACCGCGACGACGACCAGATCCGCGGGCTCGTCCAGCTCGCGGACCTCGTGCTCGACAAGCTCCGGACGTTCCGGGTCTAGACCCGCAGCAGACGCAGCCGGCTCATCCCCACCACGAGGATCCCCATGAGCCCGATGAACACCGCGACGCCGAGGCAGTACAGCGCCACGACGCCGTAGCCCTGCGCAGGGTCCAGGAACGGGTACGGGACCCACCCGTCGGTCGCGCCGCGGACGAGCACCACGACGAGCCAGACCGCCGGGTAGACCAGGAACCACCAGACGTGCCGGAGGAGCAGCCGCGCCCGGTCGGAGAACACCAGCCAGTCGAGCACGGCGTACAGCGGGATCACCTTGTGCAGCACGTCGTTCGACCACGGCACCGTGTTCGACACCGAGGCCCCGACGAGCAGCGTGTTGTAGACGACGCCCGTCGTGGCGATGTACACCGTCGCCGCACCCCGGAACCCGGTGAGCAGCAGGTTGCTGCGCTGCCGTCGCGCTGCTGCCACGAGGGTCAGCGCGAAAGCCACCGCGACGATGAGGTTCGACTGGATCGTGAAGTAGCCGAAGAAGTTCCAGAACAGGTAGTCCGGCGTCCGGGAGGTCACGAGCCACTGCGCGAGGACCGCGGCGACGACCGCGATCACGGCGACGAGCCGGAGGGAGTTCACGAGGGTCCGCACGAGGCCACGGTATCCGGTCGGACCCCCGGGAACGCAGGAGGACCCGCACCGATCGGTGCGGGTCCTCCTGAGCTGATCAGTCGATCAGATGGCGTTGACGTCGAGCGGGATGCCCGGTCCGAACGTCGTCGAGACGGCGCCCTTCATGATGTAGCGGCCCTTCGACGCGGACGGCTTGAGGCGGACGATCTCCTCGAGCGCGGCCGAGATGTTCTCGTCGAGCTGCTCCGGCGTGAACGAGGCCTTGCCGACGACGAAGTGCACGTTGGCGTGCTTGTCGACGCGGAACTCGATCTTGCCGCCCTTGATGTCGTTGACGGCCTGCGCCACGTTCGGGGTCACGGTGCCGGTCTTCGGGTTGGGCATGAGGCCACGCGGGCCGAGCACCTTGCCGAGACGACCGACCTTGCCCATGAGCTCCGGCGTCGCGACGGCGGAGTCGAACGCGGTGTAGCCCTCGGCCACCTTCGCGATGAGCTCGTCGCCACCGACCTCGTCGGCACCGGCGGCGATGGCGGCCTCGGCCGCAGCGCCCACGGCGAAGACGATGACGCGGGCGGTCTTGCCCGTGCCGTGCGGCAGGATGACCGTGCCGCGGACCATCTGGTCGGCCTTGCGCGGGTCGACGCCGAGCTTCAGCGCGACCTCGACCGTGGAGTCGGTCTTCGCCGAGCCGGTCTCCTTCGCGAGGGCGACTGCCTCGGTCGGGGTGTAGAACTTGTCGGCCTCGATCTTCGCGGCCGCGGCCTGGTAGGCCTTGGACTTCTTCGCCATGGTGTTCTCCTCAGGAGCTACGTGGTTGACGAGCCGGCGAGGCTCTCCCACGGAAAGGGGTCGGGGTGTGTGGGGCGCTGAGGCTTACGCCTCGACCGTGATGCCCATCGAACGAGCGGTGCCGGCGATGATCTTCGCGGCCTGCTCGATGTCGTTGGCGTTCAGGTCGGCCTGCTTGGTCTCGGCGATCTGACGGACCTGGTCCATCGAGATCTTCGCGACCTTGACCGTGTGCGGGGTCGAGGACCCCTTCTGCACACCCGCGGCCTTCTTGATCAGCTCTGCGGCCGGCGGGGTCTTGAGGACGAACGTGAACGAACGGTCCTCGTAGACGGTGATCTCGACCGGCACGACGTTCCCGCGCTGCGACTCGGTCGCGGCGTTGTACGCCTTGCAGAACTCCATGATGTTCACGCCGTGCTGACCGAGCGCAGGACCGATCGGCGGGGCCGGGTTGGCGGCGCCCGCGTTGATCTGCAGCTTGATGAGGCCCGTGACCTTCTTCTTCGGTGCCATGTTGTGCTTCCTCCTGGAATCGAACGCACGGGGATCCGTGCACTCTCCCGCTGGCCCGGCGGATCCGGACCGCGGTGAAGCCCCGCATGCCACAGCACGCGGGGCCAAACCTCAGTAGCTTACTACAGCTTGGTGACCTGGTCGAAGCTGAGCTCGACCGGGGTCTCGCGCTCGAACAGCGAGACGAGGACGGTGAGCTTGCCGCTCTCCGGCTTGATCTCGGAGATCGAACCCGGCAGGCCCGCGAACGAGCCTTCCTTGATGGTGATCGTCTCGCCGATCTCGAAGTCGACCTCGGCCTGCGGCTGCGCCTGTGCGGCACCGCCGGACTTCGCGCCGCCCTTGGTCGGTGCGGCCTCGGCGACCTGCACGAGCGACTTCAGCATGCCGAACGCCTCGTCGAAGCGGAGCGGCGTCGGGTTGTGGGCGTTGCCGACGAAGCCGGTGACACCGGGGGTGTGGCGGACGACCGACCACGAGTCCTCGTTGAGGTCCATGCGGACGAGCACGTACGAGGGGATCCGGACGCGGGTGACCAGCTTGCGCTGCCCGTTCTTGATCTCGACGACGTCCTCCATCGGGACCTCGACCTGGTAGATCGAGTCCTCCATCGACATCGAGATCATGCGGTTCTCGATGTTCGACTTCACGCGGCGCTCGAAGCCCGCGTAGGAGTGGATGACGTACCACTTGCCCGGCTTCATCCGCAGTTCGGCCTTGAAGGCGTCGTACGGGTCGACCTCGGCGGGCTCGTCGTCGACCTCGTCGGCGTCGAGGGCCTCGTCCGCGGCGAGCGTCTCGTTCGCCTCGGCTGCGGAGGCGTCCTCGAGCTCGGTCTCCTCCTCGTCCTCGACCGCCTCGACGGCGGCCTCGGCCTCGTCGGCGGAGTCGATGTCGAGCGCGTCGTCGACGACGGCGTCCGCCTCGGGGTCGCGGGACTCGGCCAGCGCCGTGAGCGCCTCGTCGATGGAGGTGTCCACCGTGCCGTCGTCCGGCTCGTCGCTCGTCCCGAGGGACTCGGCGTCCTCGTCCTCGACGGAGATCGCACGCTCCTCGGCGGACTCGACCGAACGGCCCTCGGCGGTCTCGACGTCGCCTTCCTGGTTCTCCTCGACCTCGGAGGACTGCTCGGCAGCCGTGGCGAGGTCGATGTCGTCGCGGGAGTAGTCAGACACTGCGGTTCTTTCCGTTCGGTGGTGCGGATCGGGTGAGTGGCCGGAGCGGTTCGCGTCCGTCGCCGTCTCGGGCGACCGTACTCCTGTCGGGGTCCGGCCAGGTGAACGGACGCAGCAGACCAGCCGTCAGGCCGGTCGGCGACGGGTCAGGCCGTGGGACCGTTGCCGAAGACGTAACCGACGCCGAGACCGAAGACGAAGTCGAGGATCGACACCAGGATCATCATCACGACGACGAAGACGAGCACGACGCCGGTGTAGCTGAAGAGCTCCTTGCGGGTCGGCGTGACGACCTTGCGGAGTTCGCCGATGACCTGGCGGATGAAGAGGACGACGGCAGCGATCGGGCCACCACGCTGAGCACGGTCGGCCTTGGCCTTCGCGACGACGTCGTCCGCCGTCGTCTCCATGTCCTTGCTCGCCACCTTCACACCTTCCAGACTTGCAGGGCGGACAGGACTCGAACCTGCAACCTGCGGTTTTGGAGACCGCTGCTCTACCAATTGAGCCACCGCCCTGTAGGGGTCGGAACCCCCTGGGGCACGTCCCGTCACCGTTCCGTGCGCCGGTGGTCGAGTGTACGGGAGTCCGTCACACGCTGTCCACTCGGCCGCTCCCTCCGGCGTGCCGCGCCGGTAGGCTGGCGGCCGTGAGCACCGCAGCCCCCGGCCCCGAGTCCACCGCCCCCGAGACCGCGACGGACTCCGTCGCCGCGACCTCCGACCGTCCGCGCATCGCGTCGCGCATCGCCGCGATCGCCGAGTCCGCGACGCTCAAGGTCGATGCGAAGGCCAAGGCGCTCAAGGCCGCCGGTCGTCCGGTGATCTCGTTCGCGGCGGGCGAGCCGGACTTCGCGACGCCGCAGCACGTGGTCGACGCCGCCGTCCTGGCCGTCCAGGACCCCGCGAACCACCGCTACACGCCGGCGACGGGCCTGCCCGAGCTCAAGCGGGCGATCGCCGAGAAGACCGCTCGCGAGTCCGGCGTCACCGTCGACCCGTCGCAGGTCATCGTCACCAACGGCGGGAAGCAGGCCGTCTACCAGGCGTTCCAGACCATCGTGGACGAGGGCGACGAGGTCCTGCTGCCCGCTCCCTACTGGACCACCTACCCCGAGGCGATCCGCCTGGCCGGCGGCGTCCCGGTCGAGGTCTTCGCGGGCAGCGACCAGGACTACCTCGTCACGGTCGAGCAGCTCGAGGCAGCGCGCACGCCGAGGACCAAGGCGCTGCTGTTCTGCTCGCCGTCGAACCCCACCGGCTCGGTGTACTCGGCCGAGCAGACGAAGGCCATCGGCGAGTGGGCGCTCGAGCACGGCATCTGGGTGGTCAGCGACGAGATCTACCAGGACCTGGTCTACGACGACGTCGCCTTCACGGGCATCCTCGACGCGGTGCCGGCCCTCGCCGACACCACGATCCTCGTCAACGGCGTCGCGAAGACGTACGCCATGACCGGGTGGCGCGTCGGGTGGTCCATCGGCCCGGCCGACGCCGTGAAGGCCGCGTCCAACCTGCAGTCGCACCTGTCGTCGAACGTGGCGAACGTGTCGCAGCGTGCCGCGATCGCAGCCCTCACCGGCCCGCAGGAGCCCGTCGCGGCGATGCGCGAGGCGTTCGACCGCCGCCGTCGCGCCATCGTCGAGGGGCTCAACGCGATCCCGGGCTTCGTCACCCCGACCCCGAAGGGCGCCTTCTACGTCTACCCCGACGTCACGGCGCTCCTCGGCCGCGAGTGGGCGGGGTCGACCCCGACGACCACGCTCGAGCTCGCGGACCTGATCCTCGAGCACGCCGAGGTCGCGGTCGTCCCGGGCGAGGCCTTCGGTCCCTCCGGCTACATCCGGATGTCCTACGCGCTCGGCGACGACGACATCGCCGAGGGCGTCCGGCGGCTGGCGGCGTTCTTCTCCGCGTAGCCCCCTCCGCAGCACGCAACGTGGGCGGTTCCGCGCAGCGCTTGACCGCTGCGCGGAGCCGCCCACGTTGCGTCTCGCGAGACTGCGACGGCCGGGAGGCGCGGCGACCGTCCGGTGGTCAGCTCGCGCCGAGCAGGTCCCCCACCACGACCGGCTCCGGGACCAGCGAGACGCCGAAGCGGTTCAGGACGGTCACCTGGACGTACCGCGCGAGCTCGGCGACCTGGGCTGCGGTGGCACCCCCACGGTTGGTCAGCGCCAGGGTGTGCTTCGACGAGATCGCGGCGTGCGACCCGGGGACCGTGTACCCGCGGTGCACCCCCGCGTGCTCGATGAGCCACGCGGCGCTGAGCTTCACGTCGTCGCCGGCCGGCCAACGAGGGGCCTCCGGCGGCAGCGTCTCGGCGAACCCGGCCGACACGATCGGGTTCGTGAAGAACGAGCCGGCGCTCCACGTGTCCGGGTCGGCGTCGTCGAGCACCATCCCCTTGGACGACCGCAGGCGCAGCACCGTCGTCCGGATGGTCATCGGGTCCACCGGGGTGCCGAGCTCGACGCCGAGCGAGCCGGCCAGCTGGGCGTAGCGGACGGGCACGCCCTCGACCACGGTGGCGCCGAGCCGGAACTCGACCGTCAGCACCACGCCTCGTCGCCCGTGCTTGAGCGTCGAGGTGCGGTAGCCGAGCGCCAGCTCGGCCGCGTCCACCCACGCGCGTTCCCCCGTCGACGCGTCGAGGAACTCGATGCGGGAGAGCACGTCGGAGAGCTCGACCCCGTAGGCGCCGATGTTCTGCACGGGGGCGGCACCGACCGTGCCCGGGATGCCGCTGAGTGCCTCCAGGCCGGTCCAACCGTTCTCGACGGTCGTCGCGACGAACCGGTCCCACGGTTCACCGGCCGCGACGCGGACGGTGACGCCGTCCTCGTCGGGCTCGGCGTCGACACCTCGCGTCCGGACGAGCACGACGGTGCCGGCGAAGCCGTCGTCGGCGACGAGCAGGTTGCTGCCGCCACCGACGACGAGCCACTCGTCGTCCTGCCACGCGGTGTGCGCGTGCGCGACGAGCTCGTCGGTCGTGTCCGCGACCAGGAGCGTCGCCGCAGGACCTCCGACGCGGAACGTGGTGAGGTCGGCGAGTCGCGTCGACACGGTCAGCGGAACACCACCGTGACCTGCGCCTTGCCGAGCACGGTCTGCCCGGCGGCGGTCACGGTGAGGTCGATGCGCTGCGGACGCCCCTGGTCGTCGACGGTGCCGACCTTCGCGACGACGCCGACGGTCGCGCCCTGCTCGGGGTCGACGACGACGGGGCGGGTGAAACGGACGCCGTAGCGCTGGACCCAGCCGCGGTCGCCGAGCCACTCGGCAACGGGCTGGACGGCGAGCCCCATCGTCAGCATGCCGTGCGCGAGCACGCCGGGGAGCCCGACGGAGGCGGCGACGTCGTCGCGGTAGTGGATCGGGTTGAAGTCGCCCGAGGCGCCGGCGTAGCGGACGAGCGCGTCGCGGGTGAGGTGGACCTCGCGCTCGGCGACGACGGTGCCGACCTCGAGCGCGGTGGCGGGTGCGGTGGTCATGCGTCGTCTCCTCGGACCACGAGGGTGGAGGTCGCGGTGACGACGTGCTCCCCCGAGGCGTCCTGCATCGTGCTCTCGGCGGTCACCATGGCGTTGCCGCCGAGGGTCTTCACGCTGGTGACGGTGAGCGTGGCGGTCAGCTCGTCGCCCGCGACGATCGGCCGGTCGTAGGTGAAGGACTGCTCACCGTGCACGACACGGGAGAAGTCGATGCCGGCGTCCGGCTCGGCCAGGAGCTGGGCGAGCGTCGCCTCCTGCACGACGACGGCGAAGGTCGGCGGGGCGACCACGTCGGTGTAGCCGGCGGCGCGGGCGGCGTCGGGCTCGTGGTGGACCGGGTTCGTCGCGAACACGGCGCGCGAGAACTCGCGCACCTTCTCACGACCGACCAGGTAGGGCTGGGCCGGCGGGAACGTCCTGCCGACGAGCTCGGGGTTCACTGACACGCGTGGGAGTCTACCGAGCACGCTCGACACACGCCCTCTCCCTGAGCATGCATCGGCTATGCTCGCCGCACGGTGTCCGGGGGGACGCCGGGTACGACTCCGGGGACGGGGAGGGACTCATGGAGCACACGACGCAGTACGCGGTCCACACGGGCGACCGGTGCACCGCCATGGAGGTCGCCGGCGCGGCACTCCGACAGACCGGGCACCGGGTCGAGTCGACCGGGGGCACGATCACCGCGACGATCGGCAACCGGCTGCTGACGATCCTGCTCGGCGCCCTCGTGCACCCGGCGCGGGAGTTCCGGCGGTACGAGCTCTCGACGACCGTCACGGGGACGTCGACCACGATCACGCTCCGGCACGCCCAGCACGCCACGGCGGTGTCCGGGGGCGGCATCGGTGCGGGGCGTCGGCGGAGCGCCCGGCAGCAGGTGGAGGCGACGCTCGAACGGGCCCTCCGGGGGGCGGGAGTGCTGACCACTCCCCCGCGCTGAGGCGCGACCGCGGAGCGTCACAGCGCGGCAGGGGCGGGCACACCCGGCGAGAACGGGCGCGCCTGATGAGGACAGTCGTACCTGGCGAGAACGGGCGCACCTGGCGAGAACGGGCGTACCTGGTCTGCCAGGAATCCTCGGCATGCTCGATCCCACTCGGTACAGCGCCCGCGATGGGAAGGATCGGGCGGAGCGACGGGCCTCGGATCAGACCGATGACGCCCCGAGCCGACGTGCCTCGAGACCGACGCAGCCCGGGAACGACGCGCCCCGGGAACGACGAAAGCCCGGCGATCTGGCCGCCGGGCCTGTGGTAGCGAGGACGGGACTTGAACCCGTGACCCCACGATTATGAGTCGTGTGCTCTACATGTACTCCATACGGGGAGCCGCTTTCCCCCGTCATGCCGCATGTTTGCGGGGATGTAGGGGGAACGGAGTGCCGTGCAGTTGCCGCCGGTTGTGGGCAAAACGTGGGCAGTGTTGTGCGGTAGAGGGGAATGGAGTGTCGTGGCGTGCGAGGGCGCAGGATGCCCGAACCGCGCAGACGGCGTGTGGGATTCGAACCCAAACACGGCAGCACCTTTCGACGTAGTTTGCGCCAGAACCGCCAGCCCATCGGCCCATTCGGTCCCGCTCGCTGGGTGCCGGTGTGGCACCGTGCCACAACTGTAGACGGCGCGCTCGCCGGATGGCGGAGTGCCCTCACAACCCGTCAGGGTTGATTGCCCCGAGATCAACCTCAAGGGGTTGACGTCGACTGGGTGTCGGCGGTCGCCGTCATCATCCCGAGGGTGAGCGAACACCGGTGGGCACCGCCCGAGCATCAGGACGTCCCGATCTACGCGGCCGCATCACTCCCCCTCGACGAGATCGGCAGCCCGGAGCCCGTGGACCCGCCCGAGCCGGTGACGATCAGCCGGCTCATGTTCGAGCAGATCGGCGAGCTCGGCGACGTGAAGGCGTTCGCGGTCGCACGCTCCGACGTCGCGGTCTTCGTGGAGATTGCATGGCAGGGCCGACTGCAGCGTGCGTGGGTGCCGCGGTCAAGCGTGCGACGTCGGACGCTCGCGCCGCGGCGGGACTGATGGCGAAGCGCCGGCGGGATCGGTGGACGCTCGGCGACGCGTACTCGCTCCCGGAGGTCGCCCGGGGCGGTCCCGAACTCGACCTGCCTGCGCCGGACCCCGTGCTGGTCTGGCTGCAGTTCCCCGACCGGATCCTCGAGGTCGAGGCGCGGGTGCTGGCATACACGGATCGTGCAGTGCTCGTCGAGTGGGGCTTCGGTCAGGGCTCCGACACGGCGTGGGTGTGGAGGGATGCGGTGCGACCAGCGCCCCGCGGATGAGGGCTAGTCAGATTCGACGGCGGGAGTCAGCATACGACTATGGAGATCCTCGTCATCCTCGGGTACATCCTCGGGCTCGTCATTCTCTTCTACGTCGTCCGAGCCGCTGTCGTCGCGGCGCTCGCCAGTCACTACAAGACGGTCCGCTGGTACGAAGCGACTGGCGAGTGGAATTACGGGTCCGGCGGCGAGCGACACGCACCGCGGGATCTGCCCGTCATCGACGAGCGGGCCGCATCCTGAGCGTCGCTTAGGATCAACGCATCATGGGGAACTTCGAGGCCTGGTTTGCACGCTCGTACAAGGGCATCATCATTGCGCTCGTCGCCGTCATGGCGGTCACTCTCGTCGTACTTGCGATGCAGCACGTTGAAGCGTCCAGGCCGGGCAGCAACGCGGTAGCAGCCCCTGCGCCGACCTTCAGCTCAACCCCGAAGGCCGACAAGACGCCTCGTGCCGTGTTCCTCGGCGACTCCTACACGCAGGGCACCGGCGCGTCTTCCGACGCAACGCGGTGGACCGCGCTCGTCGCGAAACAGGAGGGCTGGCGCGAAGTGAACCGCGGACAGGGCGGCACCGGCTACGTCCACACCGCTGGCCCTGAGGGATGTGGTCTCGACGTCTGCCCGGCCTACACCGATCGTGTCGCCGAGATTGTCGAGCTGCAGCCAGACGTCGTCGTCGTCGCTGGCGGGCAGAACGACTTCGGCGCGTTCGGGAACAACCCCAGCACCATCACCGCGGCGATCAACAAGGTCTACGGCGACCTCCGCCAGGGCCTCCCCAACGCCCGCATCATCGCCGTCGGACCCTCAGCCCCCGGAGCTATCACCGACGCGATCACAGGGCTCGACGCCGCCGTACAGGCTGCAGCGTCCGCGAACGACGCGACCTACGTCAGCCTCCTCGACCCGAACGTCATCACGCCCGACATGGTCCGATCCGACAAGCAGCACGTGATCGACACCGGCCACGCTGCGATCGCCGCTCGCGTCGAGTCCGCCCTCTGAACGACGAGAAGACCCCCACCCGGCTCCCGTGAGGGAACCCGGTGGGGGTCTCGTGTGTCAGGCGTCGTGCCGCTTGCGGATGTCGGTGACGACCGACTTCGGGTAGGTGAGCTCAAGGATCTCCTGCTGCGCCTTGAGGAGCTCGTCGCGCTTCTCGTTGATCTGCTGCTGCAGGTGTTCCTGCTCCTGCTGCAGCCGGTCGCGTTCCTCGGTGATCGCGTCGATGAGGCCCTGCTGCGACTCGGCGGAGCGCTGCAACGTCATGATCGTGTCGTTGAGGCGACCGACCGTGGCTTGCAGGCTGACGACTTGCGCTTGAGAGATGTCGAGGAGGTTCTGCACGGTGCGGACCGCGGACTCCTTCGCGGCACGCTCCTCCGCCGCCTGCTCCTTGTACCGGGCGACGATGTCGTTGCCCTCGTCGGCGGCGTTCTTCCGCTCCTGGATGCGCGCGTTGCGGCGGTTGTTGATCCACGCCACGACGGCGCTGATCGCTGCCGCGATGACGACCGCGGAGAGGAGCGTCGACGTGATGAGGCCAACAGGTGCGACCGACGCTGGGTCGACGGTGGGGGCGGGTGCTGGGGTCTGCTTCGTCGCGATCCACGCGACGATCAGCGCGGCCGTCACTCGGTGCGCTCCGACGGCAGCGGCGTCTTCTTCGCCTCCGCGACGCGACGCGACAGGACCCGGTACCGCTTCCACAGGAACCACGCCGGCCACAGCCCCAGCAGCACCAGGTGCGATCGCTGCGTGGTGCCCGTGACAGCGAGGTCGACGATGGTCTGCACCAGCTGGAACGCGGTGTAGACGATCGGCTGCGTCATCAGCAGCGTTACGCCGAGCCGCTCGAGCGTGAGGTGATCGTTGCGTACCACCCCGGCCGCCGCGAGGACCGCGCCGGTGATGCCCGTCGCGGCGACCAGCACGACCGTGCCGCGGTAGAACAGCGACGCGAGCGGGTCAGGGGTGAACACCACGAACCACGTGGTCCACAGCGCCCCCCAGGCGTACACGACGAGGTAGTCCCGGTTCTCGGGCAGCATCTGTCTCAGGGTCCGCATCGGATTCCCTCTTCCCGTGGTGGTGGCGTCAGTCGGTCGGCGTCGGGCGATTCCGCGCCTGCCACGCGGCGTAGCCCGCGGTGAGCGCGACGCCGACCCCTGCGAGGATGACGCCTTGCCACTCGTCGCCGGTGATGCTCGTGCCGCCAGCCGACTTCTCCTGCACGGCTGCGATGACCGCGGTGAACGCGCCGCCGACACCCGCGGTCGCGCCTGCGACGAGCGCCTTCCGGATCTCCGCCACCTTCTGCTTCACGGTCGGCCAGACTCCGGACGTGGTCTGCTCGTGGTCGCCCATCAGGCAGCGCCCCGACCGCTCACGCGCTCGAAGCTCTCGACGATGCCGGGGGCCTGGTTACCGTTCTGCTCTTCCATGCCTCGGGCCTTGTAGAACGTGACCTGGACGTCGTTGATGCGGCAGCACTTCATGGTCTCGGGGTTGACGAGGAAGGGGATGCCCTTCGAACCGAGTCGGGCGATAAACGTGTTCACGATGTCTCCTACGGGTGTGGTGGTGTGGCGATGGGGGATGACGACGAGGACGGGCATCGGCCCGGAGGCTGCTGCTGCGTACGCGACGCCGCTGGTGGTGCCGTGGCCGAGGAAGTCCTCGGTCCAGCCGAGGTACGGGCGGCCGATCTGTGCCGCCCTCGAGCGGAGCGACATGACGCCGGTGTTCCCCGTCGGCGAGTCGGTGAAGATCGCGTACCCGCCGCCGATCGACAGGCCGATGTCGCCGCAGGGGTAGTTCCGGTCGCCGGACCAGCGGGCCCCGCCGACGGCGTCGTAGTAGACCGGGACGCCGGCCGGCGGGTTCCAGTCGCCCGGGTGACGCTTCGTGGCGAACCGCCACCCCTTGATCGCCCAGTCGTACTGTCCAGCGCCGGGGCCAATGGACTGGACGGAGCCGAACCACTTGTAGACGTTGGCGAGGCAAGCGCCAGCGCCGTCCGGCTGGTTGAGCTGGGCGCGAGCGCGGGCGACGGCTGCGACGGAGTCGAGGATCACAGGGGGCCCTCCCCGCCGGTCTGGTCGCCTGTGCCGTTCTCGACAGGGGCGCTGGTGGTGTCGAGGTCGTCGGCGTCCGTATAGACGTAGGCGTCCTCGGGGAGCGTGACGGTGACCGTCATGGTGCCTCCTTCAACGACGAAAGCCGTCCCGGTCGGGACGGCTCGGTGGGTCAGCGGGCAGGTCAGATGAACGCGTAGCGGTTCTGCATCGCGGCGAGCACCTGCGCCCGCTCGGACGCGTTCAGCTGCCGGTTCCAGTGCACAACCTCGGCGTACCGGCACTCCGCCGGTGTGCCCGCGTTCATCTGCAGGCTCAACGTCGGGTACGCCGCTGACGCCGTGATCGGTCCGGTCAGGGTCGTCGTCTCGGCCCCGTTGACGTTCAGCAGCACTTTGCCGCTGGTCATCGGCGACGTGCCGTCCGTCTCGAAGATCACGACTGCCCAGCTGTCGAGCGCGCCGCCGGTGAACATGCCGCCGCCGCTGCCCGTGTACTGGTAGTTGTGGTTCGCGGCCTTCTCGAGTCGCGCACCCCACCCGGACGCGAACCTCCGAGAGCCGGAGACGCTGTTGCCGGGGTCGACGCGGACGACCATCGCGATGGTGCCTGGCGTGCCCGTCGCGGCGACACCGTTCGCGGTCAGCTTCCGGTCAATGCCCGACGTGGGGCTCAAGACGACGACCTTCTCACCGGTGTCCGTCGCGAGCACGAACTGTCCGGTCGCACCGGACAGCTGCATGTCGATCCGGCCGCTGCCGACGAGGTCCGGCCACGACGACACCGCAGTGCCGTTGCCGCCGGTGAGCCGTTCCGCCGCGTACCGGTGCGCGTAGTCGTTCGGGCCGAGCGGGTACATCGGCTCGTTCTCGATCGGGTCGTTCGGGTTCGGGGCCTTCCCCGTACCGAGCAGGATGACGCCCATCTACTTCCACCCCCGTGCCGTGTAGATCTCGTTAATGATCATGTTGAGCGCGATGTAGCCCGCCGGGCCGAGGTGCCCGTTGTCGACGGTGCCGTTCGAGCCGGTGCGGAACACCGTCGGCGTGAGCCCGTTCGCGATGTCCGTGAGGTCCTGCTGCGTCGGTGTGTTCCCGCTCGCCGTGATGACGTCTGCGTTCCGCAGACGAGCGGACGTGTCGACGAACTCGCGGGGGAACGCATCCCGGATCGCAGCGTTCGCCGCGTCCAGGCGGGCACGTCCGGACGATCCGGTCTCCTCGCCGACCCACGGTGGGATGGACAGGATCAGCGCGTGCTCCCGGTGGTAGTTCCACTCGAGCGAGCCACGCAGGTCGGAGACGATCTGCGCTTGCGCGGCGTCCGAGGTGAAGCTGTTCCGGCCGTACCAGAGGATCGGCCACATGTCCCGGTACTCGTAGCCCGTCTGTACCGGTGTGCCCGGTGGGACGACAGCTGGCAGACCCGCTGTCGTTCGCGTGAACGTGCCTGCCAGGTACGCGGTGCTGTCCGTCGCGACGAACGACCCGGCGACACCCGCGATGACCACCGGGGTCGACGTCGTCGTGTCCGACCGGAGCCGCTCGCTGAGTGTCACCGCCACCGAACCGGACGCGGGGATCAGACCACCCGTCACGGTCGCGCGCGCCGGCGTGCCACCCTGCCGTGCAGCGATCTGCGGCGACGTCTGCCCGCCGATGCCCTGCGTGACGATCGTCCGACCGCCCAGCCGCGTGCTGAGGTCCGCCGCCGAGCTCGAAGAGTTCGCCGTCAGGGAGTCACCCCACCGGACGATCGCCGGCTTGTCGGTCGGCGTCGTACCGCCGCCCCCGCTGCCGAGGTCGGGGTAGAAGGTGCCATCCTTCCGCCGACCGATCAGGATGCGCGCGCGTCCGGAGGAGTCGCGGTAGCCGACCGCGACGTCCCACACGCTCTCCGCCGAGTCCTGGAAGAACTCGACCGCGTTGGACCCGAAGCCTTGTCCTGGCGTCCCCTGCGGGCCCTGCAGCCCTCGCGGGCCCTTGATGTTGGTACGCAGCTGCCACGGCATCTAGGCACTCCATTCGTAGATGTTCCCGGTGTTCAACGGGTTGTCCGGGTTGTCCGGGTCGGTTTCCAGCCACGCCAAACCAGGCGTCGGATTCAGTGGGGGCGTGAGGCTGGCGAACATGATCGTCGGCGGCCGGGACACATCGATGAGGTCGGTTAGCTTCCCGCCCGTCTCGGGTACGAACAACCTTCCGTCGAAGAAGCTCGTCGCGACGTAGCCACCTTCCGAGTCGAGCCAGTCGACACGGAGCGTGTACCAGGTCTCCGGTGAGACCGTGACGGTCGGTTCGAGCTCGACGGAGAACGAGCCTGTCGAACTGGGCTGAACGACGACGGGTCGTGCTGCGAGGATGGCAGTCGGAGAAAATCCGGGACTGCTCGGAGTGAAGACCATTCGAGCGGTGGTGCCGAGGGATTGCGTGTTGAAGTCACGCAGCGTTCCGGTGACGGTTGCCAAGGGCGCTCCTTGTCGAGGCGAGAGAAGTCGGTCGGGTCAGTTGCTCGCGGGAGCGCGGTAGAGCTTCCCGTTCGAGTCGGTGACGACGGGGAACTGCTGGATGCCGGCGGGCGGGAAGCCGACGCCCTGCAGGTAGACGCCGCTGCTGAATACCTCGATGCCGAGAGCCCCGAACAGCAGCGCGACCTGGTTCGAGCGGACGCCGACGATCGCGTCTCCGGACTGCAGCACAGTGCGGTCGCCGGTGGACTTGAGCTGTCCGACGCCGAAGTTGATGCCGGCCTGCGTCGTGCCGGGGAGGCGACCGATCACCATGTCGTCGACACGGATGAGTCCGCCTGCGTCGACGGTGACGTCGCCGCGGACGGTGGTGTCGCCGTTGATGCCGAGCTTCCCGTTGATGTCGGTGTCGCCGTCGATGTCGGTCGGGCCCTTGACTTGCAGAGGTCCATCGAAGTCGGCTTCGCCGTCGACGTGGAACGGGCCGGTGACGGTGGTGTCGCCAGTGACCGTGGCCTTGCCGTTGATGTCGACGTCCCCGTCGAACGCAGCGGGCCCGGTCACGTCGAGGCGTCCGCTGACGCTGGTGGTCCCAGCGATGTCGGTGTCCCCCTCGAACCTTGTCGGTCCGGTCACGTTCAATTCCCCGCGAATGCGGAGCTCTCCGTCGACGATCTCGACGCCGGTGATCGTGAGCGTCCCCTCGACATCACCGGACCCTTCGATGAGGAACGATTTCTGCCCGATGAACCTGGTCCGGCCGCCGGACACTGCGGAGTCGGACAGCGGTACCCGGGACTCGAGCGCCGCGAGACGGCGGTCGAATTCTTCCCATGCGCCGGAGGTCGGGTCATCGATGCGTCCCATGCGGCCTCCTCACTGCTCCTGCAGCTGTAGCTGCACGGTGTTGCCGGTGCCGATCGTGAAGCCGACCAGGCGGGTGTCGAGCCAGCCGTCGGGCAGCCAGTCGTCGTCCTGCGTGTAGACGCTGATCCGCTGCCCGAGCCGGAGGTTGCCGGCAGACGGGATACCGTCGGCCTGCATCGAGAACGAGTACTGCCGGGTCGGGTTCTTGTACACGCGGAGGTCTTCGTCGGCGCGCGACTGCAGCACCGTCTGGTCCCGCTCCTGCGTGTACCGAACGATCCGCTCGAGCGCGGGCTCGTCCGCGGCGAGGATCGTCGCGGAGCGTGCGACCTTGAGGTCGCGGTCTGAGCCGTTGCCGATCGCGTAGAACACGTTGCCCTGCGCGTTGCCGTCCTCGACGAACCCGAAGTCCGTCAGCGGCGGCTGCGGAACGGACTGGTTGAACTGCAGCGCACTGCCGGTGAGCGCACCGACGCGGGCTTCCCACTGCAGGGTGTCGCTGCTCGTCCACTTGGGGTCGAAGTCGACGTCTGGTCCGCCGTCCGTGTTCTGGATCGCGGCGAGCTCCCGCTCGATCACCGGCAGGTTGAACTCGTGGTAGGTCCGGTCGTGGGGGCCGGCGATGTCGCGCGGCGGGAGGATCAGCGGGAGCTGCCAGTTCCCGGTCGGCCCCTGCATGACGTCCCAGATGAGGTAGCCGGCGATCGACGCGAGCGACTGCTTCTCGAGCTTCAGCTGCTCGTCGTCGGCACCGTTGTAGCCGCTGATGCCGAACGTGGTCCGGTACTTCAGCACCTCGCGCACGTCGACCGTGCGGAGGGACACGGTGCCACCGCGACCCGGGGCCTTGCCGACGATGAGGCCGGCGTACATCGGCTTCCCGTTCCAGCACTGCACGACCGTCCGCGCCCACGTCCGGGTCAGGTCCAAGCGGGAGGAGCGCCGTGCTGCGGGCGTGCTGCCTGCGCCGATGGTTGACGTCACGAACTCGTGCGTTCCCGTGCCGACGCCGTTGAGCTTCCGGGTCGCCGGGGAGGAGCCGACCGCTTCCACCTGTGCGAGCTTCCGACCGGAGATGGTGTCGCAGATGAACCAGGACCACGCCATCAGCAGCCTCCCATCAGATGTAGGTGTCGAACGTGTTGACCGTCATCCGAGACGCCGACGACGTGTTGGTCATCGACACGTCGACGGTCCGGCCGGGCGGGATGGTGAACATGTCGGCCGAACCGAAGACGCCGTACCTGACGACCCCGGCGATGGACAGCTGCCCGGTCGCGAGGTCGATGCTGTGCGGCTGACCCGACACCAGCGGAATCGTCACCTCGATCGTCCGACCGCCGGGCCCGTTGAGGACGTACCCGTTGCCGTCGTCCCCGGAGGTGACGATCACCGGCGACGCGGGCGCGTTGCCGTAGTGCATGACCTTCGCCGTGTCACCGCCGGCCGCGGCCACCGGGTTGAGGCGGCCGTACCGGCGCGGATTGCTGAACCGGCGAGACAGCTGATACCGGGCGAGGCGGCCGGGGACGACGACCTCGAACTTCGACGCGGCAGCGATGGTGCTGCCGTCCGCGAAGGTCGTCGTCCCGAACGTGGTCCCCGTCACCTTCAGCCCCTTCGAGGGCAGCCCCGTCAGGCGGTTTCGGAAGACGCCGAGCTCCTCCGACGACCGTGCATGGCAGAGGCCGGACAGGGTCAGCAGTCGTGCGTTGTACAGCACCTCGTTCAGGTCGAAGTCGCCGTCGCCGTGCTCCCGTTCGACCGCGTCGAACCGAACCGACGGGCTGTCGTCCCACCCGACGATGCCGCCCTCCTCGAGCGTGAACCCGTGAGAGCCAGCACCGCCGGTGAAGCGGATCCCGCCGATCTCGAAGACGTCTTCCGGGATCATCCGCGCCTCGCATTCCACTCGATCTCGTCAGCCACCAGCCGCGCAACCTCGAACGGGTCCGAGTCCTTCGCGTAGATGGTGACGTCCGCCGCCGGCCGCTGGGGGGCCGCAGCCTGCCCGCCGGACTGACCGCCGACGTAGACCAGCTGCGGCGGGGTCGGCACGTACGTCGCCTGCGGCTTCCGGATCCCGCCGTCCGCGTACGCCTGCAGTCGCCGACCGGTCTCCTCCCAGATGGCGAGAGACCGGGACCGCTTCGACGGGGCGAGCGGGATGTACGCCTCGCCGCCCGTCTCCGGCTCCGCCCACACGCGCACCGTGTTCGCCGAAGCGATCTGCGCGACGTGGCTTTCGCGGACACCGCCGTCGGCGTAGAAGTCCATGACCGAGCCGTTGGCGTTGTACGCCGACTTCGCAGCTCCCGGTGCCGCGCCGGCACCGATCGCGTCGGTGATCAGCTTCTGCCGGAGCGTGATCGTCCGACCATCGTTCGTCGTGATGAACGCGTTGAGGTCGGTCTGTGCCTTCGCGGTGTCGGCGAGGATCTTGATCTGCTTCTCCGACGGCAGCTGGAACACTCGGTCGGCGAGCTTCTTCACCTCGTCGGAGCTGAAGCCAGCAGCGGTCGCGGCGTCGATGAACTTCTGCCGCTGCTCAGCGAGGGTGCCGGCGTACTTCGTTGCCGCTTCGTCCGCGCTCATCGTCGACTGGTCGACCGCGTACTGCTTGTTCGCTGCCTCCTGCGCCTTGCCCGCCAAGTCGGCGAGCATGGATGCGTTGCCGGCACCGATCGCGGTGTTCTCGTCGAGGGTGGTGGTGTAGCCCTCGACGCTGTCCTTCTGCTGCTTGACCTGCTCCGTGAGGCCGGCGAGGCCCTCGAGGTAGGAAGCGTTCGCGCCGATTGCGTCCTGGTTGACGTCGTTGA
The DNA here is from genome assembly GCF_031844345.1 of Curtobacterium sp. BRD11. Taxonomy (NCBI): domain Bacteria; kingdom Bacillati; phylum Actinomycetota; class Actinomycetes; order Micrococcales; family Microbacteriaceae; genus Curtobacterium; species Curtobacterium sp. BRD11. Next base: position 309,772 of record NZ_JAUZUZ010000004.1, on the reverse strand, counting down.
CGGCGTCGAACTGCGTGATCAGGTCGTTCAGCTGCGACGACAGGTCCGCGATCTGAACGGCTTCCTTCTGGTACTGCTCCGCAGCCGAAGCGGCCGTGTCGCCGGACTCCCCGTTCGCTGCCTTCTGGTCTGAGAACGCCTGGGAACTGTCCTCGACGCTCTGCCGGAGCGAGAGGATCTTGTCGGTCGCAGCGCCCACGCGGAACGCTTCACCGGAGAAGGCGGTGAGGACGGTGTTGCTGTCGTTGAGCTTGCCGCGCACAGTGTCGAAGGCGTCGCCGCCGCGGAGGACAGCATCGGTCAGCTCGCGCTGGCTGATGCCCGCTTCCTTCGCCGCCTTGAACGCCCCGTCCTCGGTGAGCTTCCGGACGACCGCTGCGCGCGTGTACTTGGTCATCGCGCCGGTCGACTCGTCGAGCGTGCCGGCGAGCTCCTGCGTCGTCGCCTTCGCCTGGGCCGCCTGCGAGACGTAGTAGCCGATCGCGAGAGTGACCCCGGCAAGGGCCGCCCCCGTACCCACGCTTCGGAGAGCAGCGGTCTTCATGCTGATGCCCATGGTGTCCAGCTGCACCTTCAGCGCAGCGAACTTCGGCACTGCCACCAGGGCGGCCCCGCCGACCAGGCCCACCCCTGCTGCCAGGGCCGCCACAGCTACCCCTGCGCCGAGGACCGGCCCCGGCATCTCGCCCACCGCGTCAACGAAGAACGTGGCGGTCTGCACTAGGGTGCGGAGACTGTCGTTGGCGGAGGAGCCGGTGTTGATGAGCGCGGTGTCGAAAGCTCCACCGAGCCGCTCGATGTCGCCCTTGAGGTTGTCGAGCTTGAGGCGGGCGGTCTCCGCCGCGTACCCGTTGTCGTTGACCTTGCTGGTCCACTCGGCGATGCCGTCGGCACCCTCCGAGTAGAGGACGTTCGCGGCCCGGACTGCGTCGTTGCCGAAGATCGTGGCGAGGGCGGCGTTGCGCTGCTCATCGGAGAGACCGCCGAGGCGGTCTTCGAGCTGCGCGGCGATCCCGCCGAAAGACAGCATCTGGCCGGACGCGTCGTACACGTCGATGCCGTACTGCTTCATGATCCCGCGCGCCTTGTCGGACGGGTTCTGCAGGGCGATGATCGCGGTCTTGAGGGAGGTTCCGGCGTCGGAACCGAGGAGGCCCGCGGATGCGAACGCAGCGAGGACGCCGGTGGTCTCCTCGATGTCGTGCCCGGACTGAGCGGCGACGAGGCCACCCTGGTTGAGTGCCTGCGCAAGGTCTTCGACGGAGCCCTGCGCCTTGCCTGCACCGGCCGCGAGGAGGTCGGCGATGTGCGGGACTTCCGACCCCTTCTCCCCGAACTGGGTCATCGCGGTCGCGGCGATCTGCGCGGCGTCGGCGACCTTCAGCTCGCCGGCGGACGCGAGGTCGAGCGCTCCGGAGAGGCCACCGCCGAGAATGTCGTTGGTGCTGACTCCTGCCTTCGCGAGCTCCTCGATTGCGTTCGCAGCCTCGGTGGCGGTGAACACCGTCGACGCGCCAGCCTCGATCGCGGCGTCGCGGAGGAGGTTCATCTCCGCCGTCGACGAGTGGGTGGCGGCCTGCACCGACGACATGGCGGCGTCGAACTCGGCGTACTTCGCGACGGCGAGCCCGACCGCGGCGGCCGCGACGGCACCGAAGGCGATGCCGGCGCGGCCGAGCCCCTCGAACGCTTCCCGCTTCTGGCCGAGCTTCTCCGTTTCGGAGCCGAGCTCGCGCGTCTTCTGCGATGCGGCCTGCATGCCGGAGAGGTACTGCGATACCTCTGCGACGAGAGCAACCTTGGTGGTGCGGTTCGCCATGCTGCGCCTCCAAGGGGCCCGTGTTCGGTTAGGTGTCGTCGACGCGGCGGACGGTCCAGTGCAGGGCCGCCTTCTGCGCGTCGGTCATGTGCTCGCCGTACTGCGCGAGGTAGCGATCGCGCTTCGTGTTGATCGCGAGCTGCGCGAACTCCGTGACCGGCTCTGCCTCGTAGTGCCAGCCACCTTCGACCGACGGGTTCGCGCGGGGGTCCGTGGCCTCGGACATCGGCTGCCCGTGCGGGCCGATGTCGCGGCGGCTGCGGAGGTGCGCGAGGAGCAGGTCGCGCTGACGTGCGTCGAACTCCGCTTCCCGGTGTGTGGTGGACCCGATGAGCCGTCCCGCACCGTCGTAGTGGTGCTCGGTCACTTCACGCGGCTCCCATCCCCAGAGTCGCCGGGGAGCGACGCCGAGCTCGAGGGCTAGGGCGAGGTGCTCCCCGAGCTCGCGAGCGCTTTTCCCGCGGCCTTCACCGCCTCCTGCGGGTAGTACTCGTTGAGCGACCAGATGGCGTCCGTGATGCGCTTGAAGTCGTGGCCGGAGAGCGCCGCGAACAGCGCGCCCCACTCGTCGACACGCTCGGGTGCCTTCTCGCCGCGCTTGCGCTGGACGGGCGGGTCGACGCGGAGCTTGCGCTCCTCACCGTCGACCACGAGGACGCCGCACTGCGGGGCTGCACCCTTGGTGAGGCTGCGGATGTTGTACCCGTACGCGGAGTCGACCACGACGTTCGGGCGGGGCGGGTGCAGGTCCGTCTCCGCGGCCCACTCCATGCCGTCCATCGGGCGGAAGCGGAGGAGGTACGGCTTGCTGTTGATGAGGACGAGCACGTCGATGTGGTCGTCCGAGGGTGCCTGTGCGGCTGCGAGGTCTTCCTCGAAGGTGGTCATGGGGTCCGCCGTTCTTCCGCCGTGGGTGGGACCTGACCGGGGCGACGGCGGAGACGCCCCGGTCAGGGATCTGTGGGAGTCGGTCAGGCGACGGTCTTCACGCGCCGCTGCACGACGTCGGTGATGAACTGGCCCTGCTCGAGCAGGTCGACGCCGTTCTCGGTCGGCGGCAGCTCGCGCTGGATGCCCGCGGTGAAGGGGATGACGGTGACGGTCTGGCCGACCGCCCAGTCCTCGGCGTTGTCGATGCCCTTGCGGCGGACGAACCAGCCCCTCGTGCCGGGGGCGAGGAGGACCGCTGCCGACTCCTCATCCGTCGAGTCGACGTACTTGGTCGTGAGGGTGTCGGTGGTCTTGCCGGGCTGGCCGAGGTCCTGCGGCAGCGAGTACCGCTTGTCCTCGATGTTCGCCTGGTTCGGGACGTGGTCGAAGCCGTCCGGGGTGAACGAGTACGTCATCTGGTGTGCGTCTTCGAGGACGGCGGCGGACAGCGGGTTCACGTCCGCGCCCCAGGGCACGTACGCGATCTTGTGGCGGCCGTCGGATGCACGGGACGCCGGGCGGGGGTCGATGTTGCCCATGGGGCTCTCCTTCGTAGGGGTGATGCCGGGTTGCCCGGCGGCGTGACCCGCGGCGCGGGTGGCATGAGAAAAGCCCCCGCGTCAGGCGGAGGCTTCGGGTTCGGTGACCAGTTCCCAGGTCGAGGGGATCCAGTACAGCGGCGGCGACAGGTCCGGGTCGTACTGCATCTCGACGGACTCTTCGTCGGTCCGCATTGGCCGGCAGACGCGGCCGGCGATGGTGGGCGTCCAGCCGAGGAGCTGCGCGGTGATGGCGTCGTCGATGTCGCCCGCGTCGTGCGGGTCGATCGACGTGGCGTGGAGGGTGAACCGGTACCGGTCGACGTCCTGCCGGCCGCCGTAGCGGCCCTCGGTGCGACGCGGTGTGCCGACCCAGGCGGTGACGTACCGGGTACGGGGCTTGCCCGACGGGTCCTTCGTGGCGTTGCCCTGGAAGACGCGCGGTGCGAGGTCTGTGTTCTCCCGGAGGCGGTTGAGGACGGCGTCGACGTGCTGCTTGCGGGTCACAGGATCGTGTTCCTTCCCGAAGCGACGGAGCGGACGATGCCGCCGAAGGTCAGCGCCCGTTCGGCCTTCTGCAGCGCCTGGTCGAGGAGCTCCTCGAACTCATCGGAGTGTGCCGCGAGCGCCTGGTCACCCTGGTGGCGGGGTGCGAACGTGGGAGAGCCGAACTCGACGATGTTGCCGAGCGCGCCCTGCTTCCGGTTCTTGTCCGGACCGATCTCGCACGTGAGGACCGTTGCGCCGAAGCCCTGGAAGGCGATGAAGTCGTAGCCGATGGAACTCGGGTACGCACGCATGCGCTTGATGCCGGTGGCTTGCTTGCGCCAGTCGTCGCGGACGTCGATCGCGGTGCGCTCCATGGCGTCGCGGACGTACGGGCCGGCAGAGGAGGCAACCTCGCCGAGGTCGGCGGCCAGGAGATCGAGGGCACTGGCGTCGATGGTGATGCCGTCGCCCATCAGGTCACCAACCGGACGGGCAGGCGACGCGCGGTGGCGTCGGTGTCGAGGTGGAGGCCGGTGACCTGCATCCGCTTGCCGATGAGCGCCGGGTCGAGGTCGTCGTCGCTGTCGGGGCTGGCGACGAAGGTGACGATGTCGCCGACGCGGACGTCGACGCTTCCCGCGACCGGCAGCGACAGGATCGACGCCTGCCCGGTGAGCAGCTGACCGGCGGCGTCGATGTCGGAGGTGACGGTGGAGTCGCTGCGCAGTCGGCAGCGGCCCTCGTAGATCGTCACGAGCGGCGTGTGCAGTTCGCCGTCGTCGCCTTTCACGGGCTCGCCTTCGGCGCGCTGGACGTGGCAGGTGGAGTGCATGCGTCCCTCGGCTGCTCGGCGGCCCATGCGGACGATGCCGGTCACGAGGCTCACCGGGTGCTCCCGACGCTGACAGTGCGGCCCCACTGCTCGCGGAGCCGGTCCTTGTTCGCCTGCGTGAGCTCCATGCCGGTCGATGCGCCGCCCTCGGCGAACGCGGCGCGGAAGTCGTCGATGCTGACCGAGGAGAGCCCGCCGGCGGTGAGGCCGAGGTTCAGCTCGAGCGTGGTGAGCGTCTGGGACACGAGGACGCATGCCCAGCGGACCAGGCTCTCCGGTGGCTTGGCGTAGCCGTAGGTGAAGGTCACCTCGGCGGGGCCGTCACCGTCGACGCGGACGATCCCCGGTCGCCACTCGAAGCGGACGGCGCTGCCGTCGCGCGTGACGGCGGTGACGGCGGTGACGGGGTGCTGCGGCAGGTCGATCCAGCCGTTCTCCGGCCACGCGGTGAACGTGGTCGTGCGCGGCGGGTAGACCTGCTGGCCGATGACGTCGTCCCGGAGGTAGGTGGACGCATCCTGCAGCAGCTGGGTGATCTGCGGCTTCTGCTCGTCGGAGAAGTTCCGGCCGAGTCGAGCGCCGAGCTCCTCGGCTGTTGCGAATGCGTCCACCGTGTCCTCCTAGGACTCGTCGGTCGCCGGCTTCCGGGCGCGGGTGCGCTTCGGCTCCGGCTTCGTGTCGTGCAGGATGTCCTGCGCCTCGTCGGTGGCGGGACCGGTCTCGGGCTCCCCGGCTGCGACCTCGCCGTCCTGCACGCCGTCCGGCGGGGTCGCTGCCGGCTTCCGTGCGGCCTTCTTGCCGGCCTCGCGGACGTGGCCGGAGTTGACCATCGACGTGGCGACGGTGTCGTCGAGGTCGAACTCGATGCCGGAGTCGCCGACGACGCGCATCAGGCGGACGTCCCGGTGTAGACCTGCACGCCCTTCGGGCGGATGACCTTGCCGCCGTAGACGTGCAGACCGCGGACACGGTCGGCGAACTTGTCGGTCGCGCGCATGCCCTCGGTCTCCTGGATCTGCGACACGAAGGCCGCGGCGTCCTGGTGGAAGGCGATGGCCTGCGGCTCGTCCTGCTCCGGGGCGAAGTTCGACGTGATCGTGCGGAAGCCGAGGAGACCACCGACGGTCGCGTTGCGCAGACCCTGGTTGTCGCCGGAGGTGTCCACCGAGGTGAGCTTCGAGTCGTTCGAGAGCAGGAGCGCCTCGAACTCGGCGTTCACGACGAGGATCCGGTTGCCGGCGGGGGCCTTGGCCTTGTTCAGGCCCTTCCGCAGGTCGCGGACGGCGTTGAACGCGGTCGCCGGGTCGTTGACCGGGGTGATGCCGGCCGCGGCGGTGCCCTGGGCGACGAGGAGCGCGAAGAGGAACTTCTCGGTGTCCTCGTTGAGGGCGGTGCCGGCCGCGGCGGTGTACGCCTCGAGCGAGCCGGCTGCCTGCGCGCGGTCGATGTCGTCGACGTAGAAGTCGAAGTTCTTCTCCTGGTCGACGACGAGGTCCAGGCCGGTGTCCGAGATCGGGTCGGCCGACGTGGTGCGGTTGTTGGCCTTGTAGTCCTTGATCGCGGGCGGGACGATGCCGGTGATGTGGACCGTGTTGCCCGAGCGCAGGTCGCCCTCGTAGTCACGGTTCAGCAGGCTGGCGACGATGGTCTGGTCGGACCACTGCTCGAGCAGGGACGCGGACCACACCTCGGGGATGAAGTGGTTGATAGCCATCGGGGCTACCCCTTTCAGGAAGAGACGCCCAGTGCCTTGTCGAGGCGGCCGTCACGGCGGGCGGCGTTGATCTGGGCTGGTGTCATGGACTTGAGCTCGGCTTCGGTGACCTGGGGCTTCGGCTTGTCGCCACGGTTGCCCTGACCGGCGTCGCCCTGGAACCGCGACGGCGGTTCCGCCGCGAGGTGCGGCTTCCGGGTGAGCAGGTCGTCGATCGCCTCGTTGAGCGCGTCGGCGTCGACCGTTCCGTTCTCGGACACCTGGAAGTCCGACAGCTTGAGGTACAGCGAGGCGTCGGAGGGGTCGGCGAGCTTGCCCTTCGCTGCGGCGCGGAGTTCCGCGCCGACGAGGAGCTCGTTGAACCGCTGCGTCGCCTTCGTCTCGCCGTCCTTGCGGGCCTGGTCCAGCTGCTGCTCCTCGGGGCTCTTGCCCGAGTTGTCGCGTTCGGCCTGCAGGGCCGCCAGCTGGTCCTTGATGCTCTGCAGCTCCTGACGGGCGGCGTTGCGCTGCCCCTTCATGCTGTCGAGCGCCTTCTTGCCCGCGTCGCCGAGCTGGTCAGCACCCTCGATCACCTCGGTGGTGGTCGTCGTGGTGGTGTCCGTCGTCGTGCCGTCGGTGGTGGTGTCCGTGGTGGTATCGGTCGTGTCCGACATAGGAGTTGCTCCCTGTTCGATGTGGCCGCCGTGCGCGGCCGTGCGTCCCGCCGGCGGCGGGAAGATCAGATGTTGATGCCGAGCAGGCGCGCGAGCGTGCGCACGGACTCGGGGGTGCGTTCCGGGTTCGCGCGGAGCTTGCGGACCTCGTCGTCGTACTGCTGACGGATGGTCTGCAACTGCCGGTCGGTGATCGGCTGCGGCCGGACGTACTTGTCGGCGGAGTTCGCGCCGATCGAGCGGGGGAAGACGCCGGTGTTGGCGATGTCCATCCGGATCTTCGCGTCGTAGAGGCGTCGCTCGGCGGCGGTCATCGTGTACCGGTTCAGCGGGTCGCGGACGCCGGTCTCTCGGGCGGCGCGGACTGCGTCGGATGCGCCGCGCGCCTTGCCGCCCTTGCCGAACTGGCCGAGGCCCTCACGCTGTCCGAGGATGTTGCCGCCGCGGACCTGCGGGCCGGTGATGTAGCCCTCACGCTCGAGCAGTCGGATCGCGTTGGTGCGGGTGCCGGCGACCTTGAAGATGTCGTCGGGGGTCATCCGGTGCGGTGTGCCGTACTTGCGCGCGGACTTCACGGTGCCGAGGCCGCGGGTGTTGATGTTCACGACGCGGTAGATGTCGGCACCCTCGGTGATCGCGCGGGCGTTCGACTTGCCGAAGATGCGGTACTGGTCCTCGGTGCTGAGTGAGTGGAAGTACTCGTACGGGTCGGTGCGGTAGTCGCCGGCGACGTCCTCGCTGGCGGGGATGTGGCGGCAGTCGCAGCGTGGGTGCCGCTGGAAGCCCTCGTTCCACCGGAACCACTTCCCGGCGAGGATGACGCACCGGTCGCAGGACGGCGGGTTCAGCATCCGCACGTATCCGGTGATCGTTGGCCGCTGGGCGATGTCGGCGGCGACGACGCCACGGCTGGTGTCCGCCATGACGGTGAGCACGGTGCCGGTCGTCCAGCGCCGGGCCGCGGTGAGCGCTTCCGTCGCGGCGAGACCACGGCCGACGGCTTGCTTCGCGCGGATGGTGGCCTCGTCGAGCAGGGTGCCGAGGTCTCGGCCGTCGGGGGCGGTCGCGAGGAACCCGGCGGTGTCGATGACGCCTGTCGGGTCCCCGCGCTGCCCGGTCTCGTCGAGCACCGCGGGGATGTAGTCGATCGCCGACGCGGCGGCCGCGGCGCGTCCGGTGCTGACGAGGGCGAGCAGGTCCGGACGCAGCCGCGACCACGACGAGTCGAAGTCGTCGGTGAGGCGACGTCGCAGCAGCCGGTCAGCTGCTGAGGCCGTCTTCCCCGCGATCTGCTGCTGCGTTCGGTAATACGTCCGCGTCGCCTCCGGTGTCGCCAAGATCACTCAGCTCCCTCATCGCGCGTTCCACCTGCGGGTCGAACTGCTCCTGCTCGACCATCGCCATGACCCGGGAGACTTCCTCGGGCGGGAGTCCGTCGAGCTCCATGAGGTACTCAAGCGGGTACCCCATCTGCTTCTTCTTCACCAGGGCGTCGGCGAGCTGCGCCTCGGATCGGATCTCGGGGTTCATCCACGAGATCGTCGCCAGGGACGCCAGGTCCGCGAGGGGCTTGTCGTTCATCGCGAGGGCGATGAGCCGGTACATGCGTCGCAGCGCCGGTGAGGCGAAGGTGTGGAACTCGAGGGTCTTCTTGACCAGGCCGATCTCGGACGCCTTGAGGCCCTCACCGTTCACGTTCGCCATGCCGGTCTTGCTGACCAGGTACGTCGGCGGGGTGCGGGTCTGCGCGGCGATGTGCCCGACAGCCATCTCGATGACGTCGCCGAAGACGTCGAGCTTCGCCGCCTCCCACGAGTCGATCGTGGTGTCCTTGCCGGACAGGTACAGCAGCCGCTTCTCGGCGAGCTCCTTGATGTCGACCGGCTTCTCGCCGATCCGCTGCCCGGAGGCGTCGAGGATCGGCATCATCGGCGGGCCCTGGTGGAGCACCACACGGGCCGGCATCGAAGCGTAGTCGGCGGAGAGGAACAGGTACGCCCACAGCAGGTTGATCGCGTCCTGCATCGACATGACGCCGGCGATCTCCGACTTCGGGTCCCCGGCGAGCATCGGCCGGTTCGGCATCTCGACGACCGGCACCTCACCCAGCGGGTTCGGCAGCGGCCACACGTCGTCGCCCTCGGGCTGCCACTGCTTCCACGTGCCCTGCTCGGCGCGGCCGAGCTTGGCCTGCCGGGCCTGCGACTGCCGGGCGTCCTGCGGCTGGATCCGGGGCTTCCGGAACTTCCACAGCTCGGTGTCGGTGTAGAGGATGCCGTACTCGAAGTCGCCGTCGACCCACGCCTTCAGTGCAGCCTTCGGGCGTCGCAGGTTCGACCAGTCGTACTCGATCTCGACGTTCGCGCCGTGCTCCCACGACACGATCGGCTCGTCGGTCTTCCGGTCGCCCCACACGATGACGTAGGAGCGGGACGTAATGAGCGTCGACAGGACCCCCTGCGAGGCCTGCATGTCCATCTCGTTGCGGCCCCACTGGGTCCACAGCTTCTGCGCTGCCCGCTTGTCGTCGCCGAGCTTGATACCGGTGTGCCGGATCCGCTCGCCCGCGGCGTCCGCGACCGGGCCGCACCAGTTGTCCGAGAAGTCGGCGTAGCGGGACGCGTTCGCCTTCTTCCACTCCTCCGTGGCGAAGGAGAGGGGCTGCTGGCCGGCGTAGTAGTCCTCGAGCGTCTGGAAGCCCGCCCTGCGGGCCGCCAGGCGGGCGTAGATTGTGTTCACGAGGGACAGGGCCGCATCGGCGTCCATACGGCCTCCAACCGGGATCAGTAGTAGACGAACTCGTCGTCCGGGGTGTTGTTCGCGCCGGCGGCGATGGCGTCGCAGACGGCCTCGTGCGCCAGGGTCGACGACATGAGGTAGTCGAACTTCTGGTGCTCGGATGCCTTGCCGAGGATGTAGCGCCGCTCGCCGGTGGCCTGGTCGAGACCGCGGGAGCGAACCACGGCGTTGCGGGTGTGCTCCTCGAGCTCCGGGTCGCCGTCGTGCGTGAACTGCGAGTCGGGGTTGTAGACGTCGGTGCGGAACCGCTCGAGCGAGGGCCACATGCGGCCGATCTGGTTCGTCGGCCACTTGATGAAGGTCTTCTCGCCGAAGAGCGACCCCCACTCGTCGATCTCGGTCTCCCACATCTTCGGGTCGAGGTAGGCCCGGACGACGTCGTACCGCTTGCAGATCTCCTCGACAGCGGACCGGACCTCCGCACGCGGGATCCGGCCGCCCCAGTCCTGCGGACGCCACTGGGTGGGGCGCTCCGCGTCGCCGTAGGTTGGCGTGAACTGGTAGTAGTCGAGGGTCTCGAGGCGGATGCCGGTGTAGTCGTCGTTGTCGGAGCCGTCGAAGCCGAGGCACACGCGCGCCCCGTACGGGACCTCGCGCGGGTCCTTCCGCTTGCCCCACTTCGCCGAGTCCAGCCACCGGCCCTGTCCGGGCACGATGCGGTTGCCGAAGAACCGTTCCGCGTCCGCGGGGTCCTTCTCGAGCATCTCGAAGGCTTGGCCCTCGATTGCGTCGATGTCGACCCACGGTGCGCCGGCGTAGTTGAACTGGAAGATCCTCCGGCGCTCGCGCTTGAGGTGGAAGTTCAGCTCGGACGGCGGCTGCCGGAAGTCCTTGTTCAGGTCCTTCGCCGTGGAGGCGAACGTGCGCTGCGCGACGGAGTCCTCGGACGGGTCCCAGGCGTTCGTCGTCTCGATCGCACGCCCGCCCATGCCGGCGAGGCCCTGACGCTGCTTCTTCGCGAGGTTGTGGCCGCCGTTCGACGCGACCCAGAGGCCCGTCTCGTCCTGCGGGACGAACGTGACGCGCTGCCCGAGGCGGGAGGTGGCCTTGCTGGTGACGACGTCGATGCGTCCGTCGTTGGGGAGCCGGATGAACTCCTCGCCGGTCTTCGGGATGACCTCGGCGAGGGGTCCGAGCTCGATCATCGGCCGGAGCGCGTCGTACGTGTTGTCGGTCTGGTCCTCGCTGGTCGCGGTGATCTGGATGAGCGGAGTCGCCCACGGCCGGCCCATCGGCTCGCCGGGCTCGTACTCGTACAGCCAGCCGCATCCGCAGCCGAAGTCGCGGCAGTCGTACACCTCGCCGCCGCGCGCCCAGCCGGCGAACAGGACCGGGCCGACACCCTCAACGCACACGAATGCGCCGATCAGCGGCGACTTGCCCCACTTCTGCGACCGGACCAGCAGCGACCGGCGGTAGACGAACGCGGTGCTCTTCTGCCCGACCTTCGCGTCGTCGCGGACCGTGTAGTGGTTCGCCATGAACTGCAGCTGCTCGGTGCCGAGGATGAACGCCTCGCCGCGGCTTTCCTGGTCCGGGATGACGCAGTGCGCCTCAACCCACTCGGGCACGACCATCATCGGCTTAGGCATCGCCCACCGCCTTGAGCCGGTCGCGAGCGGACTGGCGCTTCGCTGGCTGCTTCGTCGGCATCGTACCGGCCTCCGCGCGCTTCGCGGCGAGGTCGTCGTCGGCGATCTTCCACCGCAGCGAGTGCATGCCGGGCATCGACAGCCCCAGCTCGGCAGCCATTCGCAGCGCCGCGGTCTTCATGCCGGACACCGCATCGGGCAGGTTCGACTCGAGGTAGGCGCGGACGTAGCTGGCGACCTCGTACTCGAGGCCGAGCTTGATCCACATGACCGCCTGCGGTCGACGCCAGAGCTTCTCCCACAGCGCGAGCTCACGCTCACGCAGCGCCTCAGTCGCGTCGGTGTCGAGCTCCTTCACGCGCTGCTTGTCGACCCAGTAGATGTCGTAGATCGGGTTCGCCGGCAGGGGGTGCTCAGGGATCGGCCCCTGGTAGCCCTCCGCGGGGAGGGTCGTCCACTCCGCGTCGGTCTTCCGGTCTCGTCGTAGCGCGTTCGGATCCGGTGCGGGACCGGACCGAGCGCGCGCTCCTCCGCTGGGCATGTTGACCACCTCTCGCCGCGTTGCGCGGCGGCTGGCTTGCCCCTCAGATGGGGGTCAGATGGGGCACCCCGGGGAACGTTTGAACCTGACAGACCTCGGAGTCACCTCTCCGGCGGTTCATGTACCAACCGTTGTACCGACCCCCTCCCCACCCCTGATATACGGGGTGATATACGAGGTGATATGCGCATATCAGTGCGCCTATCGGGTCCGGTCGTTCCAGCCGCCTGGCTGGTGGTGCGCTGTGGCCGTGTTGTGGCATGAGGCGCACAGTCCGCGGCCGTAGTCGGGGTCGTTGGGGTCGAGGTGGAGTGCCTGTAGTTCTCGTCGTGACCTGGGGTAGTGGTCAGCGACGGTGGACTGTGCGGCGTCGCACAGCACACAGATGGGATCGCGGTCGAGGACCGCACGTCGGAAGCGCTGATGCCCAGCGCTGGTGTACCCGCGCTCGGTGGCCGTGCCTCGGTACCTGTCCGCGTCCCGTCGGTGTTGGGCGCAGCGTGTGCCCTCGCTTCCGTCGAACACTGCGGGGCAGCCGTGGACGGAGCAGACGCGCATGCTCACGGTTCGTCTCCTGGGCTAGAGGTGGCGGTGACGTGCCCAATCGGCCAGGCCTGCGCCGACCGAAAGCATCTGGCCGAAGGGCGAGAAGATGTAGCGGCCGCCGGCATTGCTGCGTTCGTACTCGACGTTGGTCCACTCGACTGCGGCGATCCACCCCTGGATGTAGGGCGGATCGTCGGGGAACTCGTCTTCGGTGTGGATGCGTGCCAGGTCTGCGAGTGCAGTGGCCGCTCGCTCCCGTGCCTCGTCGTACCGGGCGCGGCGTTCGTCGTCCCAGGTCATGTACCCGCCGGACAGTGGACTGTCGTCGGACATCTCAGCTCCTGTCCTCGATCGCTTCGTACACCTCGTCGACTGCGATGGCGAGAGCATCGGTGGGCGTCAGGTGCGTCTCCGGTCGGCGGTTACTCCGGGTTCGGTGTGCACTCAGGTCCGGGTCGTCCACGGTGACGCTCCTCGGGTGTCGAGTTGAGGGCGCAGGTGCGTCTGGGGCCAAAGAGGTACCCGTCGTGAACGTCCTTCGCGCTACAGGTTCGCGTTAACGCCCTCAAGTGGTCGCCGCTCACGTCTCAGGTCCACGTGTCAGGTGGGTGTGCCCGAGGGAAGACGGCGCGTTAGATCCCCGTCAGCTCGTCGCAGCAGCATCTGTTGTGGTCTGCGGGTGACGGGGAAGAGTGGGGTGGGACTGGCGGACGGTCGGTGCGCTCCGGTCGGGCGTTCCCAACCGGTCCGACCGTCCGCCTTCCCGAAGCTCGTTGTTGTCGCGGCGAGCCTCCGCGGGTGGGCTGACCACCGTGATCGGTCCCGGATCGGCACCCGGCTTGCCCCTCCGTATGCGTCTGCGGAGGCACCAGCGTCTTGTTAGGCCCCGCCTGTCGTCCCCTGGACGACTTGCGGCGGGTATGCGAAACGGCCGGTGACCCGTAGGTGACCGACCGTGTTTCGGATTCTGGCTGGCGCTGGGCACAGTGGTGAATCCTCGTTACTTACTTTCACGCCTTTCATGGGTTTTGTCAAGGAGGTCGTGTCGGCGTGTCACCGTGCCCCGCGGACGGCCGGGCTTCACGGTCGACTCGACGCGGAGGACGTCGATTCCGTTGACTTCGAGCTGCCCCTGAGCGTTGCGCCGGGAAGTGAGCTTGCCCTTGTTGATCCACGCGTAGATGTTCTGCGGTGCTCTACCGGCGAGGATCGCGGCCTCGCGGATGCTGATCCAGCCCGTCATCGACTTACCCCCCTCTGCATCGCTGCCAGCACGGCGTCTGTAACCTTCTCTCGCAGCGGGCCAATGTCGCGTCCCCAGAGCCGCGACTGAGCCTCCTTCGGGTAGTTCGACACGTCGAAGAGCACCGAACCCACTGCTCGCCCGAGCTCTTCGCGCGAAGTAGCTGGCACCACCTGCACGCGGACTCCGCGCTCGTTCGCTCGATCGAGAATGGAGTCGATCAAGGCCGATGCCTTACCCGTCTGCCTGCCGGCGATCAGAACAATCGGTTCGTCGTTGTGCTGCTCGCTCATGCTGCCTCCACGGTTCTGGTCTCGGGTTCGAAGGTGTCTTGGTCGACGTCGTAGGTGCACTTCGGGTTGCGGCACTCGATGCGGACGGGTTCCGCCGTCGACGTCGGCGGGTGCCAGACGAGGGACCGGAGCTCGCACTCGGGGCAGCGGAGGATCTGCACGCTGTGCGCAGCCTCCTCGGTGGGGAACGTGCGGAGTGCCCGGTTGACGGCGGCCGCAAACCGGATCGACTCGGCCGCGCCCTGCTCCCCCGCGACCCACACGTCGACGTTGCCGGTGAACGACCGCCGGTGGGACTGAACCTCGTCGATGGCGAGCTTGGTGGCGCTGATCGGCACAGACGACTCGTGGCCGCTCGAACCGCCGTCCTGCTGCACGAGGCGGTCGAACTGGGTGAGGACGTCATGCAGGTCGGGCCACGCCTTCACAGCGGCGTCGACGCGTCCCCAGTGTCCGCCGCAGAGGAGCCCGTGGACGGCGGGTCGGGGCGAGCATCCGGTGCAGGCTTGGTCGGTTTCGAGCCATGCGCCGTCGTGGATGGACCAGGTGTACTCGGTGCCGTCGCAGGTGGGCAGGTGTTCGTTGCGTCGGAGACAGGGCTTCTGGTCGCGCATCGTGTTGCTGATGCATGCGGTGATGTCGACGCTCATCGTTCGTCCTCCTCGTAGCTGACGTCGTGCGCCGGCCAGTACGGGTATCTCCACGGAATGGGCGACGGGCTAGGAACACACGTTCCTAGCCCGTCGATGCCGGATGCTTCGTCCAGCATTGCTTTGCGGATGGTGTCCGCGGATGGTTCGGTCATGCGCCCATCCGTCCGTCGGCGGCGACGATCGCAGCGGCGACACGAGCGACGTCGTTCCATAGCCCCGGCGGCTTGACCCCGTACTCGGCGATGTCGGCAGCGGCGATCGCCAACATTCCATCGATCGCGTCGAGCAGGTCGGGGTTGCCCGCGGTACCGACGATCAGGCGAGCGTCCGCGTGACCGAGCGGGGCCACTGGTCCACAGTCAAGATCCTGGTGGTCCATCGCGACCATCTCGTGCTCGGCTTCGATCTGACTGCCGTCGTACGTTCCAGCGTCGTCCGAGTACTCACCGTCCACGACGGTCCACGGCCCTTCGGTTGCGCGCTCCCGCCACTTCGCGAGCACGTCGCGGGCCTGCTGGATGATGCTGCTGTCGCTCATGGTGTCTCTTCCTCCGGTACTGGCTCGGTGCAGACGAGGCAGGTGTCCTCTGGGCCGTCGATGCGGGTGACGATGCCGGAGCGGTCGTCCTGGTCGGTGAAGTGGTCGTGGTGGCCTGGTACCGGGCCGCACGGGTAGGGCTTGATCGCCTGCGGCCGGACGCCGTAGTGCTCGGCGCGCTCCCACGCGAGTTCGCCGCTCTCGTCTCGGGCGTGCTCCTCGGCCCAGGTCCAGGCGTCGTCGCCGGTGAGGCCCTGCGCGAGGGCGTCGGCGAGGAACGCGATGCGTCGGGCATCGAGGAGCAGCAGGATCCGGTCGGAGTCGCGACGGAACGCTTCCGGGGCCTCCTCCTCGCGCCAGCTCGTGCCGTCGACCTCCATGCCCATCGCGCGGGCGTACAGGTGGGGCACCTCGGTGGAGAGCGGACGGGTATTCCAGCCATCCGCGTTCGGGTAGAGCTCGTGGGCGTAGCGGCGCTTCGTGTGGCGCGGTGTCTCGATGTCGGTCATGGTGTCTCCTCGGTGGTTTCGGTTGCGCGTTCGACGATGACGACGTCGGTGGCGGAGCGGACAGCGGTGCGGTTGCTCGACAGCGACCGCAGCTGTAGGTGCTTCGGTGAGGTGGGCCGCCAGCCGTCGATGATCGCTTCGACGGTCCAGCGGACACCGCGAGTGGACCATCGGTGGGTGACGGTGTCGCCGACGGTCGCGGTGGTGCCGAGGGGACGACCGTGCTGGTCGGTGTCCGCGTCGCGGTTCACTGCAGGATTCCCTCGTCCTTGAGCCGCAGGAGGAACAGCTGCGCCTCGCGGAGCTGGCTGGGCTGCTCCCCGGATTCGTCGCGGCCGTAGGTCAGCTTCTCGGCGAATACCTGCGACAGCGCCCGCACGAGCTTGCCCTCGCTGACGATCCGCACTTTGCCTGCCGCGAGCGCTTCGGACAGCTCGAGGATCCGGCCTGCGATGTCGGTCTGGATCTCGGCTTGCCGTTCGGCGAGGTGCGAGAGTTCGGGGGCGATGTCGTTGCCGGTGAGCGCGGTGAACGCCTGCGTGACGGCGGCGCTGGTCTGCAGGGTGGTGGTGAGTGCGAGGGCGACGCGCTGGTCGGTGGTCAGTTCGGTCATCTCGTGTTCCTCCTCTGGGAACGACTACGGCGAGCTCTCCGCTGTCGGAGCGCTCGCCGTGGTGGTGGGGTGGTGTTGGCGGGGCACAGCTCGGGGAGCTCCTTGCACTGAACGGTGCAGAGCTCCCCGGGCTGGTGGAGGGGTTCGAGCATCAGGTGCCTCGCTCCCAGAGGAAACGGGTGATGTTCGCGACGCTGCGCGCCGTACGACGGCGGGAGGGCATGTCCCAGCCGCCGCGTGGCGGGCGCTCGGCGATGACACGGAAGCCGGCGGCGCGAAGGGACGATCCGGACTCGCCTTCCTGCGTGTAGGTGATGAGCCTGCGGTAGCCGAGAGCGGATGTCGCGCGCCAGGCAGCGCCGTAGAGCATCGAGTTCGCGTTGGCGGTGCCGTCGGTCGCGCTGCGGGTGACCTCAAGCGTGTCGCCAGCCGCGTCGATGGCGCGTGCGATCGGACGGCCGACCACCACCACTCCGACGAGTAGCCCGCCCTCGGCGACACCGATCGAGAACTTGTGCCCCTTCGGTGGCTCGTGGTGCCGATGATGCTCGGCGACGAAGCGGCGTGCGTCGGCGAACGAGACCGGCACGACGTACAGGCCGCCGCTCACGTCTTCCTCCTCCCCACGCGCTCGGCGTGGATCGCGTTCTGCGCCTCGGTCTTGAGAGCGTCCGCGAGTCGTGCTGCGTCGGCCGGCTCGTAGCGGATCGGAAGCGAGCGCCCCACGGTGACGACCACGATTCCTCGCGAGGTGTGGTCGACCGTCACTTCCTTGTCGCCCGTGGTCTTGATCGGTTCGGTCATCAGTCGTCCTCCTCGTCGTCCGCGTAGACGCGGCACATCAGGTCAGCGGTGTCCTCGTCGACGCCCCGGTCGAGGAGCTTCGTGCGCCACTCCTCACGGGTGGTCACGACGCGGACCTCGGCGGGGTCACGTCGCGGATCGTGGACGGGTCGATGGATGACTTCGGCCCGATGCCGAGGCCCGATACGACCTGCCCGTCTTGTCGGACCGCCCAGCGCCACACGTCCGAAGACGCGGCAGCCGTGAACGTCGTCCCCGGTGCCATGTCCTCGATGCGGGGCGGCTCGGCGGTTTCTCGCTGTTGTTCCGGAGTGGCACCGTCGACACAAGATGCAGAAACGGCATCAATCGGTTCGGCGGTC
The DNA here is from genome assembly GCF_031844345.1 of Curtobacterium sp. BRD11. Taxonomy (NCBI): domain Bacteria; kingdom Bacillati; phylum Actinomycetota; class Actinomycetes; order Micrococcales; family Microbacteriaceae; genus Curtobacterium; species Curtobacterium sp. BRD11. The sequence goes on along the minus strand of NZ_JAUZUZ010000004.1, from coordinate 292,303 downwards.
GGGGTCGGCTGCGAGAGGAGGGCGGACATCGCCGCGACGCCAGCGTGAAACGCATCGACCGGGAGCATCCCCCCGTCGTAGGTGCGTGGGATGGTCATGTCGTTGCGCGCCCGGTTCCACATCTGGTCGAGCTGCTCGCGCGTCGGCAGCGACACGGACACCTGCACGGTGCGACCCTCGGCGGCCATCAGAAGGGCTCCTGGTCCGCGTACTCACCGGCAGCCCACGCGTCCTGTGTGCCTGTCTGCGGCGCGTTCTGCTGCGTGTAGTCCGTCTGCCCGGCGTACGGGTCGGACGGGCGCTGCTGACCGCCCTGACCGTTCTGTGGGGCGATGGTGACCGAAGTGGCCTTGACGACGAGGTCGTAGTACTTCTTCCCGTTCGCGTCGCGCACTTCGGTGACTTCGGTGCCGATGACGACGACTCGGTCGCCCTTTCGGAACTGGGTGAAGTCGATGCGGACTGGGGCGTCGTCCGCGTACCCGCCCTTTACGGTGCGGAACGTGCGCGCGGTTGTCACCCACTGGTCGCCGTCGCGCTTCCGGTGCGGTTCCGCGGTCTTCATCGCCCAGTCGGGGTGCTGCGGGTTGTTCTGCGTCCAATCCTCGACGAACGCGGTGAACTTGATCTGAGCCATCAGGCTGCCTTTCTTGCTCGGTACGCCGCGATGGACGCTTCGAGCTCTCTGTCGTGTTGTGATTCGTGACGGCGGATCGCACGGTCTGCGTCCGCGGTCTGGATCCGGTGGGTCTCCCCGGCCATGTCCTCGTCCACCGCGCCGCGTTGGCGCTCCCGCTTCAGCCAATCGTGCGCATGACGCATCTCGTGGTCTTGCCTGCTGCCGGGGCGTTCGTGTTCGAGGTTGCCGTGGACGCGCATTCGTTCCTGCTCGAGCGTTACCGGGTCGATGGAAGCGATGAAGTTCGCCCACGCGTCATCGCTCATCGGGATGCTCCCGGTAGTGCTGCACCCACTGCGCGACTTCCGCTTCGTGTGCTGCACGGTCGAGGGTGATCGCCGGCCGTTCAAGCGCCGGGGCGCTGATCCGCTGCTGCCGGGCCCGGTCGTCTAAGACCCGTCGTGCAGATGCGTTGACATGTCCGGGAAGCAGGTAGGCCAAGGACTCCTTGAAGTGGAGCACCACGGCCTGCTGTGCGACGTCGAGCGTGAGGTGTGCGAGTGCTTGCTGCCAGACGACGACGGTTTCGCGTTGCACGTTCCGGTTGTCGTACGCGGCAATGATGGTCAGCAGTTTCGCTGTGTCGTCTAGGTCCACGGTTCCTCCTCAAGTGCCAGCCGGTCAGAGGTGCCGAACGTGCCGACGAGAGACGCGGCACGTTGAGCGGCGGACGGTCGCGGCTGCTTCTGCTCGAGCTTCCGGTTCGCGTCGTGTCGGAGCTGGTCGAACTTGTCGCGGAACTTCGGCATGGACTGGATGTTCGCTTTCCAGAACGAGTCATCGAGCGCCCACCGAAGCAGCCGCTCGGACGCCTCGTGGCTGCGGCCGTCTTTGTCGAGCATCAGCCGTGCCGCGTCTAGCCACGACTGGGTGATGCGGGGCTCCTTGTCGCCGTTGCTGACCATGAGGTCGGACAGCAGTCGGCAGAGGCTCATCACGTCGTCGCGAACATCGTTCGTCGACGTAGCAGGGTGTGAGGAGTTGGTAGCAAGGAGTAGGGAGTTAGTAGTTAGGAGTGAGGGGTCAGATTCGGAACCCTTTGTGGAACCCTTCGCCAAACCCTTCCCGACCGGATTCGGAACCAGCGATGAGGGGTCAACCGAACCCCGATGGAGCAGTCCCGTGACCCCTTCCGCGCTGAAGCCCTTCCACTCAGGGTGCCTGTCGTGCAGCTTCGACAGCTCCCACACGATGACACCGCGGAGGGTAGGTGACGCGATCTTCGAGAACGCGGTCACCATCGCCTTCGTCACGTTCGGCTTGTGCAGCAGGCCGTCGTGCTTCAGGAACGACCGGACCAGCACTTCCTCCGTCTCGTCGTCCACGACGATGAACGACTGTTCGGCGAGTTCGTCAGCGGCCGTCTGCACGGTCGCTTTCGTGGCATCCGATGACAGGGCCGCAAGTCGCACCGGACGCCAGTCGGCCACCCCCGCGTACGAGAGGGTGGCCGATGAGAGCAGCTGCAGGTACAGGAACTGCGCGTGGACGTTCAGCGCTCTGAAGTCGTCGTCGTTCCAGATGTCAATTCGGATGGACGCGTGATCGCGTGCCATGGTTCCTCCTTCCTCATGCCTCGTCCTCGAGCCTCGCCCACGTGTTGAGCAGGTACCGCTTCGAGCAGGTGCGTTCCTGTTTGCCGACGCGGACCTTTACCTGCTCCTCGCCGCTCTCCGTCCACACGGCGAGCACCTCGAGGAAGGCGGCCGGGTTGCCCTTGGACTGGAACCAGTCGCCGGGCTCGACGGAGCTCACGGGATCACCTCGATGAGCAGCTGCATGGAGGCGGGCTGCTTGGGTCTGTAGATGATGACGGGCATGACCTTCCTCAGACGGTTGTCGAAGATGCGGTGGCACGAGATGCAGCGCGGCTCGTAGTGGTCGAGGTTCAGCGAGTACGCGAGGTCGAAGCCATGCGCCCTGCCAATCAGCTGGTTGTCGTCCTTGCCGTCGTAGGACCACTCCTGCGCCCGGCGTCCGCAATCCACGCAGGTGTACTTCTTCGCCGGTCCACGGGATCGGTAGAGGCGCTTGTGGATTGCTGCCCAGGTGGGGTGCTCTCCGATCAAAGGACGCCCGCCGAGGTAACCGCGATCGTGTGGGTCGCCGGTCTTCCTGACACGGCGGTCATGGGTTGCGCACATCGACCGGGCATGCTGCTCTCGGGAACAGCCGTCGACGGTGCATTCGGGCCTCACTCGCATCCTTGATCTCCTACGGTCCAGATCTCAACCTCGGTGCGTGGCTGGTCGAGGTCGAGGTGCTTGCTTGCGATGAGGGAGACGATCTGTGAGTCGTCGGCCCATGCGAGCTTGTTGAGGGCGTCGAGGGGGATCTTCGACAGGTTGTCGAGGTCGACGCGGCGTCGGTTGTCGCGGAAGAATCGCAGCCGGATGCGGAGTGGTGCGGTGGTCGGCGTTTCGATGGTGTGCCGGATGCCGAGGTTGCTGCGGAACGACGAAGCCACCAAGGCCTCTGCAGCTTTGGTGGCTTCTGTGGTGTACCCGCGGCCCCGTCCGAACCGTGGCCGTTCCTTCGGTCGTGGGTTGCCATCGACCGTGAAGGTGGCGATCTTTTTGATCACTCGGGATCACCTGCCTGCGCGGCGTTGAAGGCGGTGCGGATGGCGGCGATGACGTTGGCAGGTGCGCCGGCGTCTTGCGCTGCCTGCCCGAGCTGACCGATCGCGGTCGCGTTGCTGCCAGCGAGCTGCAGTTCGCTCAGCCAGTCCCGTCCGGGTGCGGCGTCGGGGAGGGGCTGAACGGTGAACGTCTTCCGCTTGCCGCGCTTCTCGAGGACGGACACTTCGACGGGGCGGTCGATGCCGCTCATGTGCGAGATCTCGAGGCCACCCACGACCTGTCCGCCGAACCTGATGTCCGGGTTGCGGTACAGGGTGAGGCGTCTGCCGATCCACACGTCAGTCTCGTCACCCCACACGGCCCCGAGCACCTTCCGCATCGTCAGCGACGGCCGGTACGTCTTCCCCTGCACTTCGGCGACGCTCACGAGGACGGGCTGTTCCGCGGTGCCTTCGACGGCTCCGGTGATGGTGACGGTGACGGGTGCCCCGAGGATGTCATCGGCGTTGATCTGCTGGCTGTTGGACTGCCGCAGCTTGGAGATGTTCATAGGTGCCTCACGGTGGTGGTCTCGACCGGCCCGTACTCGTCCTCGTGTTGGTAGACGAGCCAGTTGGGCGGGCTGATGAGTTGCGGCTCGGTCGGGTATCCGGGCCAGATGCCGGTGGCGGTGCAGGCGGCATAGAGCTCGAGTGCCCGCTGCACGCGCGCTTGCCCCATCCGTTCCCACTCGATGTCGAGCGTGTGGACGCCGACGAGGTGGGGTGGTTCGGTTTCGACGACGAGGAACCGGAACCGGATGTCGCGTTGGATGGCGCGCCGGTAGAACGCTTCCTGCACGTCGTAGCCGTGTTGTGCGACGGTGCGTGTGAACCCGTCGGGGGATGCATCGGTGGAGGTCGTCTTGAGGTCTGTCGCTTCGCCGGCTTCGACGTCGATCCAGTCGAACCGGGCGCGCGTTTCAACGCCCGTCGCGTCGTCGAGCGCGATAACGGATACCTCAGGGTTGCCCTGCTGCTCAACGATCGCACGTGCAGCAGGATGGGCGAGCACCGCGTCGGCCATGCCCCCTACCCTGCGGGCCTGTGCGGGTGCGATAGGGACGAGTCCCTTAGCGCGCTGTCCTTCCGCCCAAGCGACCGTCGCCGCCTTCGTGCTGACTGCCCCGGACGCGGTGATGTGCTCTTCCGGGTAGGCAATGACTCCGTTGCCGACTCCGAGGACCATCGCGTGCACGGCGTGACCGACGTCGAACGCTTGCTTTCCGGGCTGACGATTGCGACGCCAGTAGTCGAAACGAGCGGGTGACTCGAGCAGACGACGTGCACCCGTCGAACTCAGCTCGGGACGCGCATGGTAGACGTCCTCGGACATGTCGGTGTAGATGGCGGCTGTCACGCGACTGCCTCCATCCGGGTGAAGGGTGCGTGCTGCGCGGCGTGCTGGTCGGTGAACCAGCGGTCGTCGCAGTGCCCGTGGGTGATGCTCATCCACGGTGCGTCGGATTCGACGGCGGTCCTCCACCAGGGGAGGCCGTGCCGGTCCTGGTAGATGCCCGGCTCGGTGGGGAGGGTGGGCGGCTGCACGTTCCAGAGGCTCGCGTTGATGCGTGCGCCGGCGTCGTTGAGGCTGAAGAGGTCTGGCTTGACGTTGAGCGTGAACTCCGCCGGCTTGTTCATCGCGCTGAGCAGGTGCATGATCGCGACGACCGCGTGCGTCTGCGCGAGGGCGTGGTTGCCGGCTCTCATGTTCTGCACGGCCGCGTCGGACGACTCAGCGGCGTCCTTCCAACTGTTGCTCATGTCTGCCTCCTGGGCATGGTTGATGGCGCGCTCTCCGGGTGGGGCGCGCGGGATGATGGCGACGGTCAGTCGCGGGTGTCGGTGTCGTCGATCTCGGCGGCGCGGGCGATGGCCTTGCCGAACGAGTCGTCGTCGTGGATGCCGTCGAGGGTCCAGCAGGCCGTGCAAGCGCAGAGGACGCCGTGCGCGCCGGTCATCACGAGATTTGGATGATGGCGCGGGGATGAGTGCGGCAAGCGATGTAGAGCCGCTTCATCCAAGGGACGAGGTTCTTGTGCAGCCCCCAGCCGTTCGGGCTGTCCCACTGCCGGTAGTGGTCCGGTCGGCGGTAGAGCTCCCGCCACACGTCTCCGATGAGCGGGGCGGCCGACTCGGCAGTCAGCCCGTTAAGCGAGTGCAACGAGTCCTTTAGCCCCGCCTCAACGAGCATGGGCCGCAAGTTGTAGGTGATGTTCGCTTCGAACACGTTCGTTTGGTATCCGTCGCCGTGATCGACGATAAGGTCGATGTCGTAGCTCATCGGTCTTCCTCTCCTTCTGCGTTGACGACGGCGTGAACTCGGAGGAGCGACCCGACCGCGGACACGAACACCAGCCACGCGAGGAACGTCCACGTCAGCGAGTACCGGTCCGCGGCAGACGCGAACAGGCCAGCGATGATGCCGAGGGCGATGAGTGCGAGTGCGGTCTTCATGCGGTCACCCCCAGCAGCATCGGCAGCAGGTCGGTCGAGTCGTGTCGTGCAGCGAGCCGTTCGATGGCTGCGGTCTGCTCGGCGGTCGGTTCGAACTCGATCGCGTACGGCTCACCAGGCCAAGCGCGGCCGAACATGTCGCCGCTGATCTCAGCCATCAGGCAACCGTCCACATCTGCGCCAGGCGGCCACGCTCCGTGTGACCGTGGACGACGTTGCCGTCCTCATCGACGTACGGCCTGATCTCGCCGCGGTCCTCGAGCTCCTTACGGCGGGTGCGGATCGACGACGGCGACGGCATCGTCCACGCGTTCACCCGCGCCTGACGGGAGTACGTCGCAATGATCCCCTCATCCGTGATCCCGCCGCCGAACAGGCTTGCGTCGCGGATGATGTCGAAAATGCGGGACTGCACGACGGTGACGTTCGCCACGGATCTCGCCGCGGCATGCGACGTGGACGGGTCAGTGGTGCGAGCGGTAGGCATCGGCTGTCTCCTGTTCGGGCTTGGAGCACCCGTTGCAGGTGCGGAGGTGTTCGAGGAATTCGCGCTCTGCCTCATGGAAGGCGGCGAAGACATCGGTCATTGGTGTTCCCTTCGCTGGGTAGATGAGGGAGCGCGCCCGGTTAGGGGTCCGGGCGCGCTGGTGCTCGCCGTCGAGTGCCGATCCCGACGTGCCCCCGACGGTCGCTTGCGCGCCGACTCCTGAGGACGAGCTGCCGCAGCAGTTCGACACCCGGCGCGATGCGCTCGTGTGGTGCCCCGTCGCTGCGACGGTGGTTCTGTGAGTGCGGGACGACGGGTTGTCCGGGCCATGGGGTGCCGTGTGCGTCTCCGCTGATGCCCCTCTCCTTCTTCGGTGGGGCTGACGCTGTTGAGTTCCGCCGATCCGCGAGCGATGTGCGTTCCCGTGGCTAGCGGTAGCTGATGCGACTTGTCGGCCCGAGGGCGCGACGAATACCGGCCTGGTTCGGCCGAAAGAGTGCGGCCGCGTGTCAGATGCGGCTAGTGATGTTGCGTTCCCGCCATCGGCGGGCGTGCTCGCGGTTGCATGCCTTGCAGAACCGCAGCCCGGTGTTCTTCGAGCGCTTGACTCGGATACCGGTGTTCTCGGTGGTCCATTGGTGACCGCGGGGGCAAGTGCTGATGGTGCGCCCGTCTGCGAGCGCTCGATCGTGCCGGCGATGGCAGGAGACGCACATGGGCTGGTACCGCGACTGATCGGTGCTGTAGTGCTTGCCCAGGTCGAACAATTCGTTGGGGCAGCCACCCATGTAGGCCCACTCCTGGGCGTGGTTGCCGCACTTCACGCAGAGGTGCCGTGCTGCTGGGCCGCGATCCTTCTTGAGTCGGAGGTGTGCCTGTGAGTAGGAGACAGTCTCCTGGTACTCGGCGCGGCGGGGGCTCATGAACTGAGCCCGGTCGGGACCTTCGCGTTCTCGATGAACGCGTCGATCTCGGAGCGCTTGTAGAGGACCTTGCGCTCGGTGGGCTTGTAGTACGGGAAGCCCCTCTTCTCGTAGCGGAGCTTCTTGAGGTGCTCGAGCTCGTATCCGTACTCGTCGCGCACCTGCTCGGGCGTCATCCAGTCGGACATGTCACGCCGCCGGCTCGAGAGCGACGACGAGGTGCTCGACGTCGGTGTTCAGCGAGCGAGCGATGGACGACAGTTCCGAGAGGGTGAACTGCTCGGGAGCTCCGTAGATCCGACGCCGCAGGGTCTTGTACGAGATTCCGGAAGCTTCGGAGAGCCAAGCGACGCTTCGGCCTTCGATCTTCCGGATGTTCTCGATCCGCTCCGCGACGCCTCGGGTGGTGTCTGCGTTGGTCATGAGGCCACTCTAGATGGTCGTTTGGCCAACCGCAACGCTAGAAATTGGTCAATTTGCGCTATCGCGTTGGCCGTTTGGGGTATACAGTGGTGCTCGTGACCAACGACGACGACCTGCTGCAGGCTGCCATCATCGACCAGATCAACGCCGAGCTCGGCGCTGTCGGGCTGTCGATGAAGGACTTCGCCAAGAAGCTTGGCCGCCCCTACGACTCGACGCGGAACTACCTCAAGAAGGAGCGGTCGATGCCGCTCGGCATCTTCATCGAGAGTGCAGCTGTCCTTGGCATTACCCCCGACGAGATCATCGCTCGAGCTCGCAGGCGACTCGGTTGATCAGCACCTCGAGCGCTACCCCAGAGGCGCGCGACTCCACGATGGCCTCGATCAGCGTGGACTCAGCAGTGAGCATTCCGACAACCCCTCATTCGAACGTGTGTTCGAACGCTACTTGATGGCACTGACAGACGGGATCACAACATGGCAACGGTGACGCCCTACGAGACAGCCAAGGGCAAGCGCTACCGCGTCCGTTACCGCAAGCCCGATGGATCACAGACCGACAAGCGCGGTTTCGCCACCAAGCGCGAGGCTGAGCTGTACGCAGCGAACGTCCGAGTGAAGAAGGCGGCCGGTGACTACATCGACCCCGCAGCCGGCCGCGAAACGGTCGCAGCGCTAGGGGAACGGTGGCTAGCCTCGCGAGCGCACCTCAAGCCGTCCTCGCTCGCTGTCTACGAGTCAGCTTGGCGTCTGCACGTCGAGCCCCGATGGGGGCGCATCAACGTCGCCAGCATCGATCACTCCGATGTACAGGACTGGATCATCGAGCTCGGCGCGGGGAACCCTCGCGCCAAGCCGAAGTCGATCAAGCCCAAGTCGCCAGCACTGGTGCGACGCTGCCACGACATCCTCGCGGGGATCCTCGACGTTGCCGTGAAGGACAAGAAGATCGGCACCAACCGAGCTCGAGGGGTAACCCTGCCGCGCAAGGTCAGCAAGGAGCACACGTACTTGAGTCACCAGGAGGTTGCCTCCCTGGTGAAGGCCGCGGGTGGGGTGAATGGTCGGGTCGTCGCGGTCTTGTCGTACACAGGTCTCCGCTGGGGCGAGCTCTCGGCGCTGCGAGTCAAGGACGTGGACCTCGTGAAGAGACGCCTGAGCATCGTGCAGAACGCTGTGTACGTGTCAGGGCGAGTGGTGGTCGGTACGCCGAAGACGCACCAGAAGCGTTCGGTGCCGTTCCCGGCGTTCCTCGGCACCGTGTTCGAGGCCGCGTGCTCTGGCAAGAGCGGCACCGATTTGGTGTTCGTCGGCCCAGACGGCTCCTACATGCTGACGCCAACCATGCGCGAGTCGTCATGGTGGGACCGGGCACTAGCCACCGCGCACCTTCCGTCGACCATGACCATTCACGGGCTCAGGCACACGGCGGCGTCGTTGGCCATCAGCTCTGGCGCGAACGTGAAGGCGGTGCAGAAGATGCTTGGTCACGCCTCCGCTGCCATGACGCTCGACACGTACGCGGACCTATTCGACGACGATCTCAACTCTGTGGCAGAGGCGCTCGACGCAGCTGCCGGACCAGATGTGGGCAGTTTGTGGGCAGACGGTTCCTGACGACACAAGAAAGGCCCCCGCTTTCGCGGGGGCCTTTTGCGTTCTGATCTGGGCTTTAGTAGCGAGGACGGGACTTGAACCCGTGACCCCACGATTATGAGTCGTGTGCTCTAACCAACTGAGCTACCCCGCCGGAGATCCGGAGCGACAACAGCTCCGGGTCGGAGCCCCGAGTCAGGATTGAACTGACGACCCCTTCCTTACCATGGAAGTGCTCTACCACTGAGCTATCGGGGCGAGTGCCGCTCGGCGGCACCAGACGAGCGTAGCAGACGTGCGACGGTGGTCGGGAACCGGACGTGTCGCCCGGGCGTGCCGCCGCTCCTCCGCTAGTTCGCGTTGGCGCGGAGCCAGGTCAGCGGGTCCACCGGGACGCCACCGACGTGGATCTCCAGGTGCAGGTGCGGACCGGTCGAGTTGCCGGTCGACCCGACCTCGCCGAGTTCGTCGCCGACGGCGACCTCCTGCCCGGTGACGACCTTGAACGTGCCGTCCTTCATGTGGCCGTACACGCTGACGAACTGCTTGCCGTCGACGTCGTGCTGCACCCACACGTCGTTGCCGAAGCCGCCGTCGTGCGCCTGCACCTTGATGACCGTGCCCGCGGCGACGGAGCGGATCGGGGTCCCCTCGCCCGGGGCGAAGTCGACGCCCATGTGGTTCGTCGAGCAGAACGAGCAGCCCTCGACCTGACGACCGCCGAAGCCCGACGTGATCGGCACCCCGGTGAGGAACGGCCACTGGATCGAGCCGTTCGGGTCGTTCGAGAAGGACGACGCGTCGACGTTCTTGTACTGCGTGGCGGACGTCACCGAGTACTGGTCGCGGGTGGTCTCGGCCTCCACGGCACCGTTGCCCACACTGAGGGACTGTGCTCCGCCGGTGGCGGTGGCGCGAGCCGCGGTGGTGTCCGCCGGCGGCACCCAGAGCGCCTGCGCCGGCAGCGACGTCGACACGACCAGCCCGGCGGCGAACAGCAGTGCGCCGACGGCGGTGACCCGCGAGGCGTTCCGGCGGAAGGCGTCACCGCGCGTGCTGCCCGTGGACACCGACGACGCCGAGGCGCTGCTGATGTGTCGGGTCGCACGGTCGACGCGGACGGCCGCGGCGGTGCGCCGTGCACGGCCGCGGCCGGCCTCCGGAGCCCTGCCGCCGGACGTCGGGGCGGTCGCGGGACGTCGCGCTCCCGACGGACGGACCGCATCGACGACCGGGGTCGGGGCGCGCGAGGCGTCCGCCGCCGGCGCGACGTCGGGCGAGACCGGCGCGGGCGGCGTGACCGCTCCGGCGGACGGTGCCGGCCGGACCGCTGAGGCCGGCGCGAGGTCGATCGGTGAGACCGGGGCTGCGGGCGTCGTCGGGGCGACGAGCTCGTCGAACGACGGCACGTCGACCGGGGACTGCGGAGCCGCTGCGGAGCGCGGGGTGCTGGTCGCAGCCGCTCGACGCTCGGCCTCGATGCGTGCGCGTCGCGTCAGGTGCACGACCGGCTCGGTCTCGGTGCGGGTGGGCGTCTGCGCAGTCGTGGAGGCGTGGGGCATGTGTTCGAGGCTGATCCTGATCGGGGCACGGGGCGCTCGTGTGTAACGAGCAGATAACGGGACTGGAGCACGCTAGCAGGGGCCGTCGCGCACCGCCAGTCGTCTGCACGACCGTGCACCGTCCGCGAGCGGTGCCCCACCGGACCCTGCCGGCGCCCGGCGAGTGCGCCTCCGGGCCGTCAGTCGGCGAGCACCTCGGACTCGAGCCGACGGACCAGGGACTCCAGCTGGTCGGCGACGGCGGGGGCCGCGAACAGGAAGGAGCGCGTGCCGCCGGCCTCCCATATCCGGACGCTCGCTCCGGCCTCGGCGGCGACGAGCGACCCCGCCGCCATGTCCCACGGGTTGATGCCGCGCTCGTAGTACGCATCGACGGTGCCGGCCCCGACCGCGCAGCAGTCGAGCGACGCCGCTCCCGCGCGACGGACGTCCCGCACCTCGCCGATCAGGCCGGCCAGCACCGCGACCTGCTCACGCCGACGGTCGGCGGTGTAGCCGAAGCCCGTCGCGACGAGCGTCTCCGCGAGGGACGACGGGGTCGACACGCGGAGCGGGACGCCGTCGCGTGTCGCGCCCTCGCCGGACACCGCCCGGAACACGGTGCCGGTCGCCGGCGCCACGACGATCCCCGCGAGCGCCTCCCACTGCGTCGGGTCCGCGCTCCCCCGCACGACGCCGATGCTCACCCCGTACTGCTCACTGCCGTAGAGGTAGTTGACCGTGCCGTCGATCGGGTCGACCACCCAGGTGATCCCCGTGGACCCGGCACCGGAGCCGGACTCCTCGCCGTGGAAGGCGTCGTCGGGACGCGCCTCGGCGATCCGCGTGCGGACGAGGTCCTCGACCTCCCGGTCGGCAGCCGTGACGACGTCGACGATGCTCGACTTCCGGTCGGCGACCTCGACCCCCTCCGCTCGTCGGCGGGCCGCGAGCGCTGCTGCCTCACGGGCGATCGACTCGGCGAGGTCGGCGAACTGGGCGGGAGCGAGGCTGTCGGGCATGGCACCAGCCTGCCGGATCACGCCCCGGAAGGACGCCAGGCCGGGAACGGCAACAGCCCCGTCCGGATCGGACGGGGCTGTTCGCTGTGGCAAGTGAGGGATTCGAACCCCCGAAGGCTACGCCGGCTGATTTACAGTCAGATCCCTTTGGCCGCTTGGGTAACTTGCCGTGTGCGCACCCGACCGGTGTGGTCACCAACCGAAGGCGCGCTGAAGAGCATACCGGACGTCGGAGGGTGCTCGTGACCACCGAACCGGGATCCCGTCGCGCCGTTAGGCTGTCCCGCATGGCAGACAGTTCCTTCGACGTGGTCAGCAAGGTCGACAAGATGGAGGCGGAGAACGCCCTCAACCAGGCCGCCAAGGAGATCGAGCAGCGGTACGACTTCAAGGGCGCCGACGCCTCGATCGCGTTCAGCGGCGAGGACGTCCTCATCAAGGCGAACTCCGAGGAGCGCGCCAAGGCCGTCCTCGACGTGCTGCAGACCAAGGCGATCAAGCGGAACATCTCGTTGAAGAGCCTGGACGCCGGAGACCCGTACCCCTCGGGCAAGGAGTACCGCATCGAGGTGAAGTTCAAGAACGGCATCGAGCAGGACGTCGCCAAGAAGATCGGCGCGTTCCTCCGCGCGAACGCCCCGAAGAGCGTGAAGAGCCAGATCCAGGGCGACGAGCTCCGCGTCTCCTCCAAGAGCCGCGACGACCTGCAGAACACGATCCAGCTCCTCAAGGGTGAAGAGTTCGACGTGCCGCTGCAGTTCATCAACTTCCGCTAGCGCCGCGCCCGTGGAGCACTGGCTCGGCGTCGCGGTCACCGTCCTCCTGGTCCTGCTGGACCTGGCGATCCGCGTCTTCTCGATCATCTACGTCCCCTACAACCGGAAGCCGCAGACCGCGACGGCCTGGTTGCTCGCGATCTTCCTGATCCCCTACATCGGGTTCATCGTCTTCATGGTCATCGGGTCGACGAAGCTGCCGAAGGCACGGCGCGAGAAGCAGACCGAGATCAACGCGTACATCCTCGAGCAGACCGAGGGCATCGAGCGTGTGCGCCGCGACCACCCGTGGCCGCTGTGGCTCGAGTCCGTGACGAAGCTGAACCGCGAGCTGGGCGCCATGCCCCTGGTCGGCGGCAACTCCGCCGAGCTCTACCCCGACTCGTACGAGTCGGTGCAGGAGATGACGCGGGCGATCGACCAGTCTCGGCGCTTCGTGCACGTCGAGTTCTACATCGCGACGATCGACGACACCACCCGGCCGTACTTCGAGGCGCTGGCCCGTGCCCAGGCACGCGGTGTCACCGTGCGGTTCCTGCTCGACCACTGGGCGAGCCGCGGGTACCCGGGCTACAAGGACACGCTCGCGTTCCTCGACCGGGCGAACATCGAGTGGCACCTCATGCTGCCGCTGCAGCCGCTGCAGGGGAAGTTCCAGCGGCCCGACCTGCGCAACCACCGGAAGATCATGGTCATCGACGGCTCGGTGGCCTTCACGGGCTCGCAGAACCTCATCGACCCGTCGTACGACCTGCAGTCGCACATCGAGAAGGGCATGGTCTACAAGGACCTGTTCGCCCGGTTCGAGGGTCCCGTCGTCGCGGGACTCAACGCCCTGTTCGTGACGGACTGGTACAGCGAGACCGACGAGCTCCTGCTCCGCGAGAGCGACCCCGTCCAGCGCGCCGACCGCGGCGACGCGCTCGACTGCCAGGTCGTACCGTCCGGGCCCGGCTTCGACGGTGAGAACAACCTGCGCCTGTTCAACGCGCTGCTGTACTCCGCGCAGGAGAAGGTGTCCATCACCTCGCCCTACTTCGTCCCCGACGACTCGATGCTCTACGCGATCACCACGACCGCCCAGCGCGGGGTCGAGGTCGAGCTCTTCGTCGGCGAGATGGGTGACCACGCGATGACGTGGCACGCACAGCGCTCCTACTACGAGGAGCTCCTGCGCGCCGGTGTCCGGATCTGGCTCTACCGGGCGCCGACGATCCTGCACGCGAAGCACTTCACCATCGACGACGACGTCTCCGTCATCGGGTCGAGCAACATGGACATGCGGTCGTTCAGCCTCAACCTCGAGGTCTCGGTGATGGTGCGCGGCAGCCGGTTCGTCGATGCGCTCCGCGATGTGCAGGCCGCGTACAAGGACGCGTCGTTCGAGCTCACCCTGGACGCGTGGCTCGAGCGCCCGCGCCGGTCCCAGGTCCTCGACAACGTCGCGCGGCTCACCGCCGCCCTGCAGTAGGGACCCACGGCCGGGAGGATCGGCGACCGCCCGCCTCCCCGGTCAGGGCGCTGCCGGCACCAGACGGGTGAGGCGAGCGACCACGCGCTCGAGCGGTCCACTCCCGAGGAACGTGCGCCACAGCATCGCGAACAGCACCGAGCCGATCGCGAACCCCGCCCACACCGTGCCCGACTCCGGGTACTCCGGCAGCAGCGCGATCACGACGAGGTGCCCGGCGTAGACCGTCAGCGGCATCGACCCCACCGCGGCGAGCGGGAACGCGATCCGCGAGACCGTCCGGCCGCGGCCGTCGAACACCAGGGTGCACAGGGCGAGCACCGCCACCGCGACCCCGGCGGTCCCGACGACGTCGACGACCGACGACGAGTGGTCGCGCGGGGACAGCAGCAGCTGCGCGAGCGCCACGGCTCCCCCGCTGCCGTCCGGCGCCCACGGGACCCCGGGGAACGCCTCGACCCCGGCGTCGACCGGGACCGGCGCCAGGACGTTGCCGACCACGTAGGCCGCGACGGCGACCAGCAGCCCGGACGCGAGGAGCGCGACCTGCGCACGCCGCGCCTCCGGTCCGACCCTGGCGACCGCGAGACCGACCAGGACGTACGCCAGGAAGGTGACCACCGGGTAGACCAGCCCGAGTTGCACCTCCCACATGCCGGCGCCGGCGTAGGACGGTGCCGACGCGAGCGCGACCACGGGCGACAGCAGCGCGCACACCGCCGCGGCGACGAGCAACCAGCCCGGTCGCCACCGGAGCGCCGGCAGCACCAGCAGGAAGAGCGCGCCGTACGTGGGCAGGATGACGTAGACGGGTGTGCCGAGCGCCATGAGCAGGAGCCCGACCGCGACCACCGCCACGGCCCGGATCGCCAGCCGTGCCCGGATCCGCCCGATGGCCGGTGGTCCTGGCGGATCCGTCCGTCCGCTCGTCAGACCGATCGAGACGCCCGCGAGCACCGCGAACAGGGTGGAGGGCCGTCCGTGCGCCACGGCGGACCACGTGCCGGGGTCACCCCAGTCCACGGCCTCGGCGATGCCGCCGACGTGGGCCGCCATCATGCCGAGGAGCGCGAGCGCCCGCGCCACGTCGACGCCCTGCAGACGACCGGGCGCGACGAGCACGCCCCGCATCGCGGCGGGCGGTGCGGGGCGTGACGCGGTCATCGTGCTGCGGTCAGCTCGTGGGCGAGGGCGTGCGTCGGAGCGAGACGTCGACCATCTCGTCGCGCGGGACGACCTTGATGCGCTCGCGACCCTCCGCGGCGCCCAGGGCCTGCTCGTGCTCGTCGAGGGCGTGCCAGCCGTCGAGGTCGGTGTAGTCCACGCCGCGCTCGCGGAGCAGTGCCGGGACCGCCTCGGGCGACGGGTCGGCCGGCGTCCACCACGAGGCCTGGTCGTTGACGATGTGCTGGACGGTCTCCATCGCGTCGGACTTGGTGTGCCCGATCAGGCCGACCGGGCCTCGCTTGATCCACCCGGTCGCGTAGACGCCCGGGAGCGGCGAGCCGTCCTCGTCGAGCACCTGGCCCTCGCGGTTCGGGATGACGCCGGTCTTCTCGTCGAAGGGCACACCGGGCAGCGGGGAGCCGAAGTAGCCCACCGCTCGGTACACGGCCTGCACGGGGAGCTCGCGGACCTCGCCGGTGCCCTCGACGCCGCCCTCGCCGTTCGGCCGGGTGCGCTCGTACCGCAGTGCCGTGACGTGGCCGTCCTCGCCGACGATCTCGACGGGCTTCGCCCAGAAGTGCAGGTGGAGCCGGCGACTGGCCTGCCCGACCTCACGCGTGCGCCACTGCTCCAGGACACGGTTCATCACCATGACCTGCTTGTTGGTCTGGATCGCGGTGAGCGATGCCTCGTCGTGGTCGAAGTCCTCGTCGTACACGACCATGTCGACGTCGCGGAGCTCACCGAGCTCGCGGAGCTCCAGCGGCGTGAACTTCACCTGCGCCGGACCGCGTCGTCCGAACACGTGCACGTCGGTGACCGGGCTCGCCTGCAGCCCCTCGTACACGTTCGCCGGGATCTCGGTGGGCAGCAGGTCGTCGGCGTGCTTCGCGAGGATGCGGGACACGTCGAGCGCGACGTTGCCGTTGCCGATCACCGCGACACTCGACGCCGTGAGCGGCCACGTGCGCGGCACGTCCGGGTGCCCGTCGAACCAGCTGACGAAGTCCGCGGCACCGTGGGAGCCGTCGAGGTCGACCCCGGGGACGTCGAGCTCGGCGTCCTTGATCGCGCCGGTCGAGAACAGCACGGCGTTGTAGTGCTGCTTGAGGTCGTCGAGGGTGATGTCCTCCCCGAAGCGCACGTTGCCGAAGAGTCGGACGACTCCGCGGTCGAGGACGTCCCGCAGGGCGTTGACGATGCCCTTGATGCGCGGGTGGTCCGGTGCGACGCCGTAGCGGACCAGGCCGTAGGGCGCGGGGAGCTGCTCGAAGAGGTCGATCGACACGTCGGTGCCGTGCGCCTCGCGCAGCAGGATGTCCGCGGCGTAGATGCCGGCGGGACCGGCGCCGACGATGGCGATTCGCAGGGTGGGCACTGATGTCTCCAGTTCGTTCGGGCGGGTGCTCCCGGTGGGCCTCGGCGGGCCCTCGTGTCAGCGGCTGCGTTCGACGACGGACTCGGCGAAGCGGGTCAGCGCGCGCTTCACGGTGCCGTCGGGCAGCGGTTCCAGGGCCTCGACCGCCTCCTCCGCCCAACGGACGGCGACGGCGCGGGTGGCGGTGGTGGCTTCGTGCTCGCGCAGCGCGGCGACGGCCGACCGGTACGGCGCGGAGTCCACGGCGTCGTCGGGGGCGTCCTTCACGTCGTGCTCGATCCGGGCGAGCAGGTCGGCCGCGCCGTCGTCGGCGGCGGCCAGGCGACGCAGCTGCAGCAGCGGCAGGGTGTCCACGCCGGCGCGCAGGTCGTTGCCGGCGATCTTGCCGGTGCGGTCCTTCGCCGGGGCGAGGTCGATGACGTCGTCGACGAGCTGGAAGGCGACGCCGACCTTCTCGCCGAAGGTCCCGACGGCGTGCAGGTAGGCGCGGTCGGCTCCGGAGAACATCACGCCGGCGCGGGCCGCCGTGGCGATCAGCGAGCCCGTCTTGTCGCTGAGCACCTGGATGTAGTGCTCGACCGGGTCGTCCCCGGGCTGCGGGCCCGTCGTCTCGTGCAGCTGCCCCATGCAGAGGCGCTGGAAGGTCTCCGCCTGCATCCGGATGCCCTCGGTCCCGAGGTCGGCGGTGATCAGGCTGGCACGTGCGAAGAGCAGGTCGCCGGTCAGGATCGCGACGTTGTTGCCGTAGGTCACGTGCGCCGCCGGGACCCCCCGGCGGACCGGGGCCTCGTCCATGACGTCGTCGTGGTACAGCGACGCCAGGTGGGTGGTCTCGATGCTCACCGCGGCCTTGACCACCGCGTCGGTCACCCCGTTGCCCAGCTGCGCGATGAGCAGCGTCAGCGTCGGCCGGATGCGCTTGCCGCCCGCCGAGAGCAGGTAGCGGCTCGTGGTGTCCGCCAGGGTGTCAGTCGAGCGCATGGCCTCCTCGAGGCCCTGCTCGACGAGCTCGAGCCCGTCGTCGACCGCGCTGATGAAGCGGCGCTCGGACGGGGTCGCGAACAACCGCTCGCCGATGCCCAGCGAGGCGCGGAGGCTCGGTGCGCGGCGTGCGACCGGGACGCTCGGGTTCAAGTGCTGCTCCGTGTTCGGGGTCGGGTGACCGGTCAGGCGTCGCCGGGTTCGACGCTCGGCTGCTCGCCGGTGTGCTGGTGCTCGCGACGGGCCTTCGCCCGGCGGGCGACGGACTCGCGGACCGTGCCCGCGACGGGCTTGCGGCCGCGGTGCAGCGCCACGATGCCCGCGGTCAGGTTGCGGTGGGCGACCATCGTGAAGCCGACGCCGCGCAGCCACTGGCTGAGGACCTGCTGGTCGGGCCACGCCTCGATCGACTCGGCCAGGTAGCGGTAGGCCGCCGGGTTGCTGCTCGACAGCCGCGCGATGCCCGGGAGCACGCGCTTGAGGTACGCGCCGTAGCCGAAGCGCAGGAGCGCCACGGGCGGCGTGGAGAACTCGCAGATGACCAGTCGGCCCCCGGGCTTGAGCACCCGGAGCATCTCGGTGATCGCCTGCATCGGGTCGTTGACGTTGCGCAGGCCGAAGGAGATCGTCACCGCGTCGAACGAGTCGTCGTCGAACGGCAGGTGCTCCGCGTCACCCTCGACGAACGTGATCTCCGGGTGCCGCTCGCGCCCGACCGCGATCATGCCCGCCGACAGGTCGAGCGCCGTGACGTCGGCGCCCTTCTTCGCGAACGCCGCTGCGCTCGTGCCCGTCCCGGCCGCGATGTCGAGCACCCGCTCGCCCGGCTGGGGGTCGACCGCACGGACCGTCGCGACGCGCCACAGCGGGGCGTTGCCCGCCGAGAGGATGTCGTTCGTGAGGTCGTACTTCGCGGCGACGTCGTCGAACATGGCCGCCACCTCGTCCGGCCGCTTGCTCAGGTCCGCTCTGCTCACCGCACCATCCTAGAGGTCGCGGCCCCGGGCTGCCCGGACGCCCGGCCGGGGTCCGGCGGGTCGCTGCGCGCGTACGATCGGTCCGTGACCCGAACCACCACGGCGGCCCCCTCGCTCACGGTCTCGACCCGGATACTCGACGACCCGGGGGACGTCCTGCGCCACACCCTGCGGGACGCGCCGCTGGCGTTCGTCCGGAGCGGTGACGGCATCGTCGGGATCGGCGAAGCGCTCCGGTTCACGTTCTCCGGAGCCGACCGCATGCGGCAGGCGTCGGCGGTGTGGCGTGACCTGGTGCAGGGCGCCACGGTGGACGACCCCGTGCAGCTGCGCGGCACCGGGCTGGTCGCGTTCGGGTCCTTCGCGTTCGCCGACGACTCCGCCGAGCAGAGCGTGCTCGTCGTGCCGCGCGTGGTGATCGGCAAGCGCCGCGGCAAGGCCTGGCTCACCGCCGTCGACACGACACCGGACCCGCAGCCCCTCGCGTTCTCGCGGACCTCGGTGCCGGTGCCGGCCGTCGGCGGGCACGTCTCGGTCGCCTTCGGCCCCGGCCGGGTCGACGAGGACGCCTACGCCGCGTCCGTCGCGGACGCCGTCCGTCGGATCACCGCAGGCGAGGCCGAGAAGGTCGTTGTGGCGCGCGACCTGGTCGGCACGCTGCCCGCCGGTGCCGACCGACGGGCGGTCCTGCTCGACCTGGCGGCGGCCTACCCGCAGTGCGTCACCTTCGCCGTCGACGGACTCGTCGGAGCGACCCCGGAGACCCTCGCCCGGACCGACGGCACGGAGCTGTCGGCGCGGGTGCTCGCCGGGAGCGCCGCGCGCGGCGACGACCCGGTGTCCGACCGGGCCGCGGCCGAGGCCCTGGCGTCGAGCGCGAAGGACGTCGAGGAGCACGGCTTCGCGATCACCAGCCTGCTGCAGGCGCTCCGGACCGTCGCCACCGACGTCCGCGCGGACCCCGAGCCGTTCCGGCTCCAGCTGCCGAACCTGTGGCACCTGGCCACCGACGTCCGCGCGACCCTGCCGGTCGGCACCACCTCGCTCGACGTCGCCGACGCCCTGCACCCGACCGCGGCCGTGGCGGGCACCCCCACCGACGTCGCCGTCCGACTGGTCGCCGAGCTCGAGGGCGTCGACCGCGGTCGCTACGCGGGGCCGGTCGGCTGGCTCGGCGCGAACGGCGACGGCGAGTGGATGCTCGCGCTCCGCAGCGCCCGGATCGACGACGACGGGACCGTGCGCGCGTGGGCCGGCGCGGGGATCGTCGCGGGGTCGGACCCGGCGCGCGAGGTCGCCGAGACCGCCCTGAAGTTCCGCCCGATCCGCGACGCGCTCGCCTGACCCCCGACCCCTGACCCCTGGCCTTCGGTCCCTGGCCCCCGTGGTCAGTCGGTCAGCGGCACCTCGACCACCAGGCGCTGGGCCGGATCGGTGAGTGCACCCTCGAGGTCGCCCCACGTCCCGGCCCGTCGGTAGGACCAGCCGAGACCGGTCACGACACGCTCGACGTCGACGTGCTGCGGCGTCGTCATCATGCGGCGCATGTCCTGCTCCGGGGTGGTCGCGGCGACCTCCAGCCCGCGGAAGATCGCACCGCCACCGTCGTTGCCGACGACGACCTGGACGCGGTGCGTCGGCTCCTCGGTCCCGGTGACGAACGCCCCGAGGTCGTGCAGGAAGGTCAGGTCGCCGACGAGCACCCGCGTGGTGCCGACGGAGTCGGGCGTCCGTTCGAGCGCGGCCGCGATGCCGAGTGCGGTCGAGACCGTGCCGTCGATGCCGGCGAGACCGCGGTTGGCGTGCACCCGGACCTTCTTGCCCGGGACGTGCGCGTCGGCGACACGGATGAGCTGCGAGGCACCGAGGACGAGCCGGTCGTGCGGCCAGGTGGCGCCCCAGACGGCGTCGACCAGCATGGTGCGGTCGACGGGCCTGCGACGCAGGGCGACCTCGTCGCGCAGGTACCGGTTGCGCTCGGCGCGGTCCCCCGACCGCTTCGCGTCGAGGTCCGGACCGGCGTCACCGTCCCCGAGGAGCGCGCGACTGGTCGTCACCCACCGCCCGACCCACGCGCGGTGTCCCGGGGTGGTGCGGCCGGTCACGCGCACGTCGGACACGAAGGTGGTCGCGGCGTCCGGCCGGGAGGCACGGGCCGGGTCGAACGGGTCGGCCCCGGGTCCGCGGACCACGATCGTCTCGACGTCGGCCCGCTGCAGCAGGGCCGGGACCTCGCGACTCAGCGTCGGGTGTCCGAGGACGACCGCGCGACGGACCGCTCCGCCGAGCTCGGGGTCGCGCAGCAGCTCGCGGTAGGCGACGACCAGGTTGCGCCCGAACCGCGCGCCGCTCGACACCTCGGCCAGCAGCGGCGCACCGAGCTCCCAGGCGATCCGTTCGGCGTCCTCGCCGGCGTCGTGTCCGGCGATGACGACCGTCGCGGGTTCGTCGTCCGGCGCGAGTTCGACGACCGGCAGTCCGGCGTGCACCCGACGACGGGCGTGGTCGGTGTCGACCTCGTCGTGCGGCACGGCGGCGACGTCCTCGGCACGCAGCCCGGCGGAGAGCGGTTCGCGGAACGCGACGTTCAGCTGGACGGGACCGGGCTGCCCGGTGTGCCCGGCGGCGACGGCGACGGCCTCCCGGGCGAGCGTCCGGACGGCGTCCGCGTCGACAGCGCCGTCAGCGGTGGGCGCCTGCACGTCGCGCACGAAGGACACGGCAGGGCCGAACATGCCCGGCTGGACCGTGGTCTGGTTGCTGCCGATGCCCCGCAGCTCGTCCGGCCGGTCGGCGGAGAGGACGACCATCGGCACGCCGGAGTGGTGCGCCTCGAGCACGGCAGGGTGCAGGTTGGCGACGGCGGTGCCCGAGGTCGTGACGACCGCGGCCGGACGGCCGGACTCGACGGCGAGCCCGAGGGCGAAGAACCCGGCGGTCCGCTCGTCGAGCCGGACGTGCACCGTCGTGCCGCCCGCGCGCTCGAGCGCGACCGCCGCGAGGGCGAGCGCCTGCGACCGGGAGCCCGGGCTGACGACGACGTCGGTCACCCCGGCACGGGCGAGTTCCCGCAGCAGTGCCAGGGCGAAGTCGGTGGCAGCGCTGCCGGACCCCGCGGACCCGTCAGCGATCGGCGGGGCGGTCGTCGTCTCGTTCGTCGCGGTCGCGTCGTTCATCGCGGAACTGGTCCTCGAGGTCTCGGAGGGTTTCGTCGTCCTGGTCCGTTCCGGTGCGGAGTGTCCCGGGGCCGCGCGGGCCGCCGAGGAAGTCGGGGTCGTCTTCGGGTCCACGGTACCTGGGCGTCGGCCCCGGGGTGGCGGGCGCCCGGCCGAGCACGAACCACAGCAGGCCACCGAGCACCGGGAGGACGAGCACGAGGAGGATCCACCACCCGCGCCGCAGGGAGCGGATGCGCTGCCGCGGCATGGTCGCGCAGTCGATGACCGCGTAGACCGTGAAGGCCACGGCGGCGACGGCGATGATCAACCACAGACGGACCATGCGACGACTCTAGGCAGCGCGCCTGGGACCGGGCTGCCCGTCAGCCGGTGCACGAACGACGCCACGTAGGATCATCGGGTGAAAGCGTGGCTCGTCTACACCCTTGCCCGACTCGGCATCTTCGCCGCGGCGCTGGCGGTCCTGTTCGTCATCGGCCTGCGGTGGTACTGGGCGGCGATCGGCGCCGCGCTGATCGGTCTGCTCGTGTCGTACATCGCGCTGCCCGGGCTCCGCGGTCGGGTGACCTCGGACATCGCCGCTCGCCGGGGTCGACCGGAGCGGGACGCCGACTCGGACTTCGAGGACGACTTCGTCGACGCCGCCGACACCGACGCGGCCGACACCGGTGCGCCCGCCGCCGACCGAGCGGTCTCGGACGCCGACCGGCACCGCGCGCGTCGCGAGCACGACGAGGACTAGTCCCGGTCCTCGTCGTTCGGGCGGGCGTTCGAGCGACCGAGGTCGAGCGGCGGCTCGACCTCGGTCCCCGCGTCCGACGCTGCTACGGCAGGAGGACCAGGGTCAGGCCGAGCACCACGCCGTAGGCGAGCGACGCGAACGACGACAGCTGCAGCGCCGTGATGAGCTCGCGGGGCTTGCGGGACGAGACGCCGATCGCGAGCGCGGGGAGCGCGAGCAGGAGCGAGAAGTACGCGAAGCCGGTGCGGAAGTACAGCAGCACGAACCAGAGCAGCACCACGTACGGCAGCATCAGGAACAGGCCGAACAGGACCCGTGCGACGGGGCGGCCGACGACGACGGCGAGCGTGCGCTTGCCGGCCTGTCGGTCCTCGTCCACGTCGCGGATGTTGTTGACCATGAGCACGGCGCAGGCGAAGAACCCGGCGGCGACCGCAGCCGCCCAGCCGCTCGTGGTGACCGCCTGGATCTGCACGTACTGGGTGCCGAGCACGGCGACCAACCCGAAGAACACGAAGACGAAGACCTCGCCGAGGGCGTTGTAGCCGTAGGGCTTCTTCCCGCCCGTGTAGTACCAGGCCGCGACGATCGCCGCCGCCCCGACGAGGAGCAGCCACCACGTGCCGGTGAGCAGCACGATCACCAGTCCGGCGACCGCAGCCAGTCCGAAGAACGTGAGCGCGACCGTGAGCACGGTGCGCGGCTTCGCCAGCCCCGCTCCGGTGAGCCGGGCCGGGCCGACGCGGAACTCGTCGGTGCCCCGGACGCCGTCCGAGTAGTCGTTGCTGTAGTTCACGCCGATCTGCAGGAACAGCGCGACCGCGAGCGCGAGCAGGGCGACCGCCAGGTGGTGGTCGCGGCCGAGGTACGACCCGAAGTCGCCCGGTTCACCGGAGTCGACGAACGCGACGCCGGTGCCGAGCACGACCGGCACGACGCCGAGCGTGAGGGTCCGGAGCCGGGCGCCGCCGATCCAGTCGCTCGCGGTCGCCCGCTGCTTCGTGCGCTGCGGTGCCGCGGCCTTCGCCGGGTTGCCGCTGCGGCCCTTGACCGGGGTCCTGTTCTTCGTACGTGCCACGGCCGACCATCGTATCCGTGACCGCTAGGGGGTCGGTGCGCCCCCGCGGTCCGCGAGTGCCCGGACGGCCCGGCGGTCGGGCTTGCCGGACGCGAGCATCGGCACCGCGTCGACGACCAGGACCTCCGCGGGACGGGCCGCACGGCCCAGGGTCTCCGCAACGTGGGCGCGGACCTCGTCGAGGTCGAGCGGACGTTCCGTGACGACGACGGGCACCTCGCCCCACTCCCCGGACGCGCGCCGCGTGACGACCGCGGCGTCCTGGCCCGCGAGCTCGCGCACGCGCCGTTCCACCGCCCCGAGCGGGACCTTCTCGCCACCGGACACGATGACGTCGTCGAGCCGCCCGAGCACCCGCAGCCGTCCGTCGTCGTCGGTGGTCGCAGCGTCGCCGGTCCGGTACCAGCGGTGGCCGTCGCGCTCGGCGAAGGTCCGGGCCGTGCGCTCGGGGTCGTCGAGGTACCCCTCGGCGAGCATCGGGCCGGCCAGTTCGAGGGCGCCGTCGACGAGTTCCGCGCGGACCGTCCCGAACGGCGTGCCGTCGTACACGCAGCCACCGCTCGTCTCGCTCGCGCCGTACGTCGTGACGACCCGGACACCGGCGTCGAGGGCACGCTGCCGGAGCGGTGCGGGCGTGGCCTGGCCCCCGACGAGCACGGCGGCGAAGCGGGTCGCGGCGGCGGTGGCGCGGGGGTCGTCGAGCACGCGGGCGAGCTGCACCGGGACGAGCGAGGTGTAGCGCCGCGGCGCCTCGGGACCGACGTCGAGCCGGTCCGCCGCGTCGGCGAACGCCCGGCCGTCGAAGTGTCCCGGCGGGAGGACGACGGGCGTCGTGCCCGCCGTGACCGATCGGGTCAGCACGTTGAGCCCGGCGATGTAGTGCGTCGGCAGCGCGAGCAGCCACCGGCCGGGCCCGCCGAGCGTCGCGTCGGCGGACGCGGCGCCCGCGAGCAGCGCCTCCGACGACAGTGCCACGCGCTTGCCGGTCCCGGTGGAACCGCTCGTCTCGACCACCAGGGCGACCCGGCGGGCGACGTGCGACGGCGGGCGCGTGGGCAGCGCCGGGCCGTCCTCGGCGACGGGGAGCAGCGCGGGTCCGCCGGCGAGGGCAGCCTCCAGGCCGCGCAGCACCGCCGACGGGTCGGACGCGCCGACGGCGACCAGCGCGCGGTTCACCGGTGGGCCCGCGGGGTCAGTAGTGCCACGGGAAGGACGTCCACTCCGGCGGGCGCTTCTCGAGGAAGGCATCGCGGCCCTCGACCGCCTCGTCGGAGGCGTAGGCGAGGCGCGTCGCCTCGCCCGCGAAGACCTGCTGGCCGACCATGCCGTCGTCCACGGCGTTGAACGCGTACTTGAGCATGCGGATGGCGGTCGGGGACTTGCCGAGGATCGTCTCGCCCCACCGGATCGCCTCGCGTTCGAGGTCCTCGTGCCGGACCACCCTGTTCACCGCGCCCATCTCGTACGCGCGCTGCGCCGAGTACTCCTCCGCGAGGAAGAAGACCTCGCGCGCGAGCTTCTGGCCGATCTGGCGGGCGTAGTAGGCGCTGCCGTACCCGCCGTCGAAGGACCCCACGTCGGCGTCGGTCTGCTTGAACCGGCCGTGCTCCGCGCTCGCGATCGTCAGGTCCGCGACGGCGTGCAGCGAGTGCCCGCCGCCGGCGGCCCACCCGGGCACGACGGCGATGACGACCTTCGGCATCATGCGGATGAGGCGCTGGACCTCGAGGATGTGGAGCCGCCCCATCGACGCCTGGGCGGCAGCGGGGTCGACGCCCTCCGGCGGGGCGCCCTCGTCGCCGACGTACTGGTAGCCGCTGCGGCCGCGGATGCGCTGGTCACCGCCGGAGCAGAAGGCCCAGCCCCCGTCCTTCGGGCTCGGGCCGTTGCCCGTGAGCAGGACGACACCGACGCGGGGGTCCTGTCGCGCGTCGTCGAGGGCGCGGTACAGCTCGTCGACGGTGCGGGGGCGGAAGGCGTTGCGGACCTCGGGCCGGTCGAACGCGACGCGGACGATGCCCTGCGAGACGTGCTTGTGGTACGTGATGTCGGTGAAGTGCTCAGCGACCGGTGCGGCGGTCCAGACGTCGGGGTCGAACAGGTCGGAGACGGGAGCAGCCATGTGCCCACCGTATCGCCGGCGCCCGGCGCCGGCCCGCACCCGAGGCGGGCCGTGGTGCGGTGCCGTCCCGCGCTAGGTGCCCGAGAGGGCCTCGGGCACGAGGACGACGAGCAGCACGATGAGGATGACCGGGTTCGCGAAGAAGGCGAGCACGACCCCGATCGCGCCGTACCAACGGCCGAACGACCCGACCGCGGCGATGAAGCCGAGCACCGCAGCGATGAGGGTGAGGAAGACCACCACGAAGCAGATGCCGAACGCGAAGGTGGTGTCGCCGCCCATGAAGACCGCGAACGCACTCGCGTCGACCGCGGCGGAGACGACGGCGAGCCCGAGGGCGATCTTGCCGACGATCGGGTTCCGACGCCGCCGGGCGGACCGTTCGAGGGCCCGGGCGTCGACGGTGTTCCGCTGCATCAGCCGCTCGAAGTCGCCGGTGTCACCGGACCGGCTCCCGGCGCTCGCTGTCGGCCGTGTCGTCCCGGGGGCGGCGGCGCGCTGCGGCGCCGTCGGTCGCGCGGCACCGGAGCGCTGCACTGCCGAGCGCTGGGCTGCGGCACGTTGGGCCGCCGCGCGCTGGGCCGCGGTCGGCTGCGCGGCCGCACGCTGCGCTGCTGCACGCTGCGCGGCTGCGCGCTGCTGCGGATCCGACGCCACCGGCCCTCCCTCTCCTCGGTCCCCTCACGGACGCGCCACGGTGGTCCGTGGCGACGCCGGCGCTGGGCCGACCGGTGCATGCTAGTGCCCGGCCCTGGCGGTCGGCTCCGAGGAACCGGCGGGAGCGCTGGACGCGCGACCAGCCCCTGCCGCCCACCGCGTCCGGGCACCGCACCTGCCCGTGCGCGAGGATGGGGTGTGCTCCCCGACCTCGCCGACCTGACCGCCGACGCCCACGTCGTCGCACTCCCGATGCGCGTCCGCTTCCGCGGCATCACCGTCCGCGAGGCCCTGGTGCTCCGCGGACCCACCGGGTGGACCGAGTTCTCGCCCTTCGTCGAGTACGAGGACCGGGAGGCGACCGCGTGGCTCCGGAGCACGATCGACTTCGGGTGGACCGAGCACGACCCCGCCGCCGACGCCGTGCCCGTCAACGCCACGGTGCCCGCCGTCGGACCGGACGCGGTCGCCGACCTCCTGGCCCGCTACCCCGGCTGCACGACCGCGAAGGTCAAGGTCGCCGAGCCCGGCACGAGCACCGACGACGACGTCGCCCGCGTCGCCGAGGTCCGTCGGGTGATGGGGCCGGAAGCGGCCGTCCGGGTGGACGCCAACGGGCTCTGGTCCGTCGACCAGGCCGTCGAGGCCCTCGAACGACTCGCGCCGTACGGACTCCAGTACGCCGAACAGCCGTGCCGGTCGGTGCCGGAACTCGCTGAGCTCCGACGCCGGATCGCGGGACTCGACGTGCCCGTGGCCGCGGACGAGAGCGTGCGCCGGGCCTCGGACCCGCTCGCCGTCGCCCGTGCGGGGGCGGCGGACGTGCTCGTCGTGAAGGCCCAGCCCCTCGGCGGGGTCACCGCGGCACGGGCGATCGTGGCCGAGGCGGGGCTGCCGTGCGTCGTGTCGAGTGCGCTCGACACGTCCGTGGGGCTCGGGACCGGGGCGTTCCTCGCGGCGGCGGCGATGAGCCCCGGCTACGCCGCCGGGCTCGGGACGGCGGCCATGTTCGAGACGGACGTCACCGACACGCCACTGCTGCCGGTCGACGGTCGGGTGCCGGTCCGCCGTGCGGAGGTGTCGCGGGAGCTGCTGGCGCGGAACGCGGCATCGCCGGAGCGGACGGCGTGGTGGCTCGCGCGGCTGGAGCGCGTCCACGCCCTGCTCGCCGCCGCGTAGACCGGGCTGCCGCGGGCGACGACGAGGGAGCAACCGACCGAACGGTGTCCGGGCGGCGACGAGCGCGCAGGACGTGCCGCTCACGTCCGCCGGACGGGCGAGACTCGTCGGCCTCGACCCCGAGCGTGACAGATCGTGCGCATTCACGCGAGGCAGGAACGCCCGGACACGACGGACGGGAGGCGCGGTGCCCGATGGCACCGCGCCTCCCGTCCGTCCCGGGGTCGCCGCCGCAGCGACGCCCGGTCGGCCTCACAGGCCGGAGTAGCTGTGCAAGCCCTTGAAGAAGACGTTGACGACCGAGAAGTTGAACATCACCGCGGCGAACCCGATGAGCGCCAGCCACGACGACCGCGCACCGCGCCACCCGCGGGTCGCACGCGCGTGGATGTACCCGGCGTAGACCACCCAGATGATGAAGGTCCAGACCTCCTTGGTGTCCCACCCCCAGTACCGGCCCCAGGCGCGCTCGGCCCAGACCGCACCCGCGATGAGCGTGAAGGTCCACAGCACGAAGCCGACGAGCAGCACGCGGTAGGTCAGGACCTCGAGCCGTTCGGCGTCGGGGAGCGTCTCCATGAAGCGGAGCTGCTTCGACGCGGGACGACCCTGGCGGTACGTCTGCACGAGCTGCGCCACGGCGAGCCCGGCGCCGAGGGCGAAGAAGCCCGTCCCGGCGATCGCGACGAAGACGTGGATGACCAGCCAGTACGACTGCAGCGCGGGCTGCAGCGGCACGACGGGCACCCAGTAGTTCACGGTCGCGATGCCGAGCAGGATGATCGTCAGACCGGTGATGAACACACCGAGGAACTTCAGGTTCTGCCAGAGCTGCACGAGCAGGAAGATCAGCGTGATGAGCGCCGTGCCCGTGAGCGAGAACTCGAACATGTTGCCCCACGGCACACGGTCGGCCGCGATGCCGCGCAGGACCGTGGCACCGACGTGCAGCACGAGCGCGAGGATCGTCATCGCCATGCCGACCCGCTCGAACTTCGTCCCGCCGCCGCCGGGGCGACCCCGGTCGGCCTCGACCTTCTCGAGCACGACCGTCCCGCCCTGCACCGTCGCGACGGTGCGCGCGGCGGGCGCTGCCGGCGCAGCAGCCGAGGCGGACGCCACCTGACCCGACCGCTTCGCCATGTCGAGCGCGAACGAGATGAACGCGATGACGTAGACCGCCATCGCGGAGTACGTCAGGACGACCGAGTAGGTCGCGAGGTTGGTCGTCATGTCCGGGTTCACGCAGGGATCCTAACTCCGAGGTCCGACAGGTGCCTCTTGGCGATGTCGTCGACGGCGCGCTCGAGGTTGGGGTCCTCGCCGCGCGCCAGGCCGGCGTACTCGAGGTCGTACTCGCCGTGCTCGGCTCCCCGGCGCGGGACCGCCTTCACCCACACGCGGCGGCGGGGCACGAACAGCGAGGTGAGCAGACCGAGCACCGCGAGCACCGCGAACCCGGCGACGAACGCCTGCGAGGGGTCGTGGTGCACGTCGAGCGAGACGTAGCGCTTCACGCCGTCGAAGGTGATCGAGCCGGTACCGTCCGGCAGGGTCTTCGTCTGGCCGGGCTTCAGCTCGATGCTCGGGGTCGTCGACTGCCGCCCGGCGATCTGCTCGAGGCCGCTGGTGTCGAGCGAGTACACGCTCTGCGGGACGCCGCTGTCGAGACCGAGGTCGCCGCGGTACACCTGCAGGGTCAGGAGCGGGTTCTGCGCGTCCGGGTAGGCGCTGGCGAACGCACCGGTCGACAGCTTCGACGCCGTCGGGTAGAAGAACCCGACGAGCCCGAGCTGCGACGGCGAGGCGTCGGGCACCTTGATGACGCCGGTGGACGTGTAGTTCGCGTCCTCGGGCAGGAACGGCACGACGTCCTGGAACGCCACGTTCCCCTTGCCGTCGCGGATCGTGACCTGCATCGCGTAGCCGTTGCCGAGCAGGTAGACGTTCGTGCCACCGACCGACAGCGGGTCGTTCACGCCGATGCGACCGGTCTTCGGCTCCTGGCCCTTCTCGCGGCTCGTCACCGTCGCCGAGTAGTCCAGTGCCTGGCCGAGGGCGTCGAGGTTCTTCTCCTCGTACGTCGTGGTGAACTTGTCGAGCGTCAGGTTGTAGCCCTGCAGGTCGGTCTGCCGGAACCAGCGGCCGGGGTTGAACGAGTCGTAGGAGCCGAGGACGTTCGAGAACGTCTGCCCCTCGACCAGGAGTCGCTGCCCGGTGTAGCTGAAGCCACCGCCGAGGCCGACCGCCACGAGCACGCCGACGAGCGCCGCGTGGAAGACGAGGTTGCCGGTCTCGCGCAGGTACCCGCGCTCCGCGCTCACGGAGTCGCCGAACCGCTCGACCCGGTAGCCGGACCGCTTGAGCAGTGCCGCCGCGCGGGTCACGGCGTCGTCGACGGACGGGAGGCTCGTGGTCGCGTCCGCCTCGACCGGGACGGACCGGTAGCCGGCGAGTCGGCCGAGACGCACCGGCGTCCTCGGCGGTCGCGTCCGGAGCGCCTGCCAGTGGTGCTTCGTGCGCGGGACGATGCACCCGATGAGCGAGACGAACAGCAGCAGGTAGATCGCCGAGAACCACACCGAGGTGTAGGTGTCGAAGACCTGCAGTGTGTCGAGCACGGGGAAGAGCTGCGGGTGGTCCGCCTTGTACTGCACGACGCCGTTCGGGTCGGCGGTGCGCTGCGGCACGAGGGATCCCGGGATCGCCGCGAGCGCCAGGAGCATGAGCAGGAAGAGCGCCGTGCGCATGCTCGTCAGCTGCCGCCAGAAGAAGCGGACGTAGCCGACGAACCCGAGCTTCGGCTGCGTCGGGCCGTCGTCCGCTCCGGGGGCCGGTGCGGCACTGTCGACGTGGTCGGACGGCCGCATCGGGTCGGCGCCCGCGGACACGTCGTCCGCGGACCCCGGTCCGCTACCCGACCGCTCGGGGGTGGTGTCGCGCTCAGACCGCGGGGACAAAGCTCTGGATCACCGCCCCGAGGCTCGACATGACGGCCGACCAGATGCCGGTGACCATGAGCAGACCGATGACGATCAGGATCGCTCCTCCGATGATGTTGACGGTGCGCATGTGACGCTTCACGATGCGGATCGCGCCGGTCGCCCACCCGGCGCCGAGCGCGACGAGGACGAACGGGATGCCGAGCCCGAGGCAGTACGCGACGCCGAGCCACATGCCCTGCCACGCGCTGCCGGACTGCACGCTGAGCAGGTTGATCGCTGCGAGCGTCGGCCCGAGGCACGGGGTCCAGCCGAGGCCGAACACGATGCCGAGCAGCGGCGCCCCGACCAGGCCAGTCGCGGGGGTCCACGACGGCTTGATCGAGCGCTGCAGGAAGGTGAAGCGTCCGATGAACACCAGGCCCATCGCGATCACGACGACACCGAGGACCTGCGTGATGAGGTCACGCCACCGGACGAGCCAGAAGCCGAGCGCACCGAAGACCGTCGTGTAGGCGACGAACACCGCGGTGAAGCCGAGCACGAAGAGCACGACGCCGAGCACGACCCGACCGCGGCGCTGCCCACCCTCGGCGATCCCGCCGACGTACCCGAGGTAGCCCGGTACGAGCGGGAGCACGCACGGGGAGAGGAACGACACGAGCCCGGCCAGTGCTGCCACGGGCAACGCGACCAGCATCTGGCCGCTCAGGATCGCGTCCGCGAAGGGGTTGCCGGGCACGGGTCAGGACGCCTTGCCGTCGAGCTCGTCGCTGACCAGGGTCTGCAGGATGCTCTTGCCGTCGATCGCGCCGAGGACGCGGGCGGCGACGCGGCCCTGCTTGTCGAGGACGATCGTGGCGGGCACGGCGTTCGGAGCGATCTGCCCGGACAGCGCGAGCTGCACGGTACCGTCGCGGGCGTCGAGGACGGTCGGGTAGTCGACGCCGAAGGTGCGCTCGAACGCCGCCGCCGTGCCCTCCTCGTCACGCACGTTGACGCCCACGAAGACCACGTCGTCGTCGGCGTACTGGTCGTGCACCTGGTTGAGGTACTTCGCCTCGGCCCGGCACGGCGGGCAGCCGGCGTACCAGAAGTTGAGCACGACGACCTTGCCGCGGAGCTCCTCCGCCGACACGGTGTCGCCGTCGGTGTCCTTCGTCGTGAAGTCGACCGGGGCGCTCCGCTCGTCCGTCGCGACCTCGGTCACCGCACCGGTGCCGGAGATGTAGTTCTGGGTGGTGCCGCTGCCGTACTGGCGGGACAGGTCGTCGTTCGACGACGAGCACCCGGCGAGCGCCAGGGCTGCGATCACCGCCGAGGCCGCGACGGCGGTGATCCGGCTGCGTGCGGACATCAGACTGCTCCTTCGTCGACCGCGGACGCACGCAGGGACTGCGCGGGGTCCGCGTACCCGACCTCGGTGAAGCGACCGGACGAGGTGGCGGGCACACGCTCGAGGGTCGTGATGCTGGACAGGTCGCACCGACGCTTGCGCGGGTCGTGCCAGAGCGGCTCCCCCGCGAGCCTGCGGTGCACGGTCCAGATGGGGAGCTGGTGGCTGACGAGGACGACGTCGCCGCCGTCGACGCTCTCCCAGGCGGAGGCGACCGCGGCGAGCATGCGGTTCGCGATGGACTCGTAGGCCTCGCCCCAGCTCGGCCGGAACGGGTTCGCGATCCAGGGCCACTCCGCAGGGCGTCCGATGGAGCGCTTCGTGAAGCCGGGGCGCTGGCCCTCGTAGCGGTTCGTGGGCTCGATCAGGCGCTCGTCGAGCGAGACCTCGAGCCCGTAGGCGGCGGCCCAGGGCGCGGCGGACTCCTGCGTGCGCTGCAACGGCGACGCGACGATCCGTCGGACGTCGACCCCGGCGTCGTGCCAGGCGGTCGCCGATGCACCGGCCATCCGGGCGCCGAGTTCGCTGAGCCCGAAGCCGGGCAACCGGCCGTAGAGCACGCGCCCCGGGTTGTGGACCTCGCCGTGCCGGACGAGGTGGATCCGTGTCGCGGGCATGGGTTCCAGTCTAGGTCGCTCCACCGTCATCACCCGCCCCACAGCGGATTCACCGGATGTGCGACCGTTCAGCCCTGCGACCGTTCGGCTCTGCCCGGTCGCTGCCGTCAGCCCAGCCGTCCGGTCAGTCGGCCGTGCAGTGCCACCGACCCGGTGTTCAGGTTCACGACCTCGACGGTCGAGCCGTGCCGCGCGTACCGCTGCTCCACGCCGTCGAGTGCCGCGACGGTGCTGGCGTCGAACACGTGCGCGCCCGACATGTCCACGATCACCCGCTCCGGGTCCTCGGCGTAGGAGAACCGCGTCACCAGGTCGTTGGACGACGCGAAGAACAGGGCACCGTGCACGCGGTACCGCACGGTGCGCTCGTCGACCGGCTCGCGCACCACGGACACGACGTGCGCCGCGCGACGGGCGAAGACGAGGGCCGCGACGACCACGCCCACCAGCACACCCGTCGCGAGGTTCTGGGTGACGACGACCACCACGACGGTCACGACCATGACCGCCGTCTCGCCGAGCGGCATCCGCCCGAGCGTGCGGGGCCGGACGCTGTGCCAGTCGAAGGTCGCGACGCAGACCATGAGCATCACGGCCGTCAGGGCCGCCATCGGGATCTGCGCGACGAGGTCGTGCAGCACGATGGTCAGGACGAGCACCGCCGCGCCCGCCGTGAAGGTCGACACCCGGGTCCGGGCGCCGGCGGTCTTCACGTTGATCACGGTCTGGCCGATCATCGCGCAGCCACCCGTGCCGCCGAAGAACGCCGAGGCGATGTTGGCGATGCCCTGGCCCCACGACTCGCGCCAGCCGCTGGACCGGGTCTCGGTCAGGGAGTCGACGAGCTGCGCGGTCAGGAGCGTCTCGATGAGGCCGACGATCGCGACCCCGAACGCGTACGGCGCGATGATCTGCAGGGTCTCGAGCGACAGCGGGACCGTGATGCCGCCGAACCCGGGCAGCGCGGTCGGCAGGGAGCCCTCGTCGCCGACCGTCGGCACCGCGACCCCGAACACGATCGTGATCGCCGTGACCACGACGACCGCGATCAACGGCGCGGGGACGGCCTTGGTCAGGAAGGGGAACGCGACGATGATGCCGATGCCGAGCGCCGTCAGCGGCCAGACCACGAACGGGACGTCGTCGCCGAGGAGGTTGGGCAACTGCGCCGTGAAGATCAGGATCGCCAGCGCGTTGACGAAGGCCACGTTGACGCTGCGCGGGATGAAGCGCATCAGTCGGGCCACCCCGAGGAAGCCGAGCACCAGCTGGACCACACCGCCGAGCACCACCGCGGGGACGAGGTAGGCGACGCCGTGGTCGCGCACGAGCGGAGCGATCACGAGCGCGACCGATCCGGCGGCGGCCGAGATCATCGCGGGTCGCCCGCCGACGATCGAGATGACCACCGCGATGACGACGCTCGAGAAGAGGCCGACGGCCGGGTCGACCCCGGCGACGACCGAGAAGGAGATGGCTTCGGGGATGAGGGCGAGCGCCGTGACCACGCCGGCCAGGACCTCACGGGTGAGGAGCCGGGGCGACCGGAGCGCGGTGAGGACGGTGGGTGCCGCGGGGGCGAGCGGTGCGAGGGACATCGCCAGCGACCATACCCTGACGTGAGGGGAGGGTTGCGCCGGGCAGACGTGCACTCCGAGCGATCTCGCGCGGCGGTCTGCCACCATGGCTCCCGTGCACGCGATCGACTCCCCCGCCCCGACGCCGGGCGACACCATGCACATCGGTGAGCTCGCCGAGCGCGCCGGGATGTCCCTGCGGACGATCCGGCACTACGACGAGGTCGGGCTGCTCGTGCCGAGCGGACGGACCACCGGAGGGTTCCGGGTCTACACGGCGCAGGACCTCGAGCGACTGCTCGTCATCCGTCGGATGAAGCCGCTCGGGTTCTCGCTGGACGAGATGGCGGAGCTCCTGCGCGTCGTCGACGCCCTCGCCGACGCCGGACCCGAGGACCAGCCGGCACTCGCCGCCCGCCTCGACGCGTCGCTCGAGGACGCCCGCGCCCGGCACGCGAAGCTCGTCGAACGGGCCGGCATGGCCGAGGAGTTCATCGGCACGCTCAGCACGCTGCGCGCCACGCTCCCCTGAGCCCCGGACGACACCCGGCAAGCCGGAGACACCGCTCGGTCACCGGTCGACCTGCAGCTCACCGGACTCGATGAGCCGCGCCCGCTCCCGTTGTGCCGCCCGGAGTTCATCGCGCCACCGGAGCAGGTCGTCGTGGACCCGGATGATCCGTCGTGCCTCCCAGGGTCGGAAGCGGTACTGCCGTCGGATCAACTGCCGCCACTCGTCACGATCGCGTTCGATGAGCGCGACCACCGGGTCTTCCACTGCCATCTGCGTTCCCTTCCGTGATGAGGTCGAGCACGATCTTGCCGATCGCGGCGTCATCGGCGCGAAGGATCTGCATTCTGGACATCGCCCGAGCGCTGAACCGACCGACCTCGGCCCGTCCGACGTCGCCGTCGCACACCTGGTCGACCGTCCACACGAACCGCGCCCAGGCCCGGTCGCGTTCCTCGCGCCCGACGTCCCGCCGCCACCGCACCAGCGCCCAGACGCCTCCCACGGCCGCGCCGACCAACGTCAGCACCGACCCGACCGCAGCCGCGACCACCGCCGCCACCGCGACGGGCGGCCAGGCCGCGAGCCCCGCTCCCGTTGCCGTCATCCGGGATCCCCTCTCGACTCGCGACCCGACCACACGGACGACGCTACGGACGTGCCGGGGCCGAACCACGCCTCCCGGCCGACGCTGTGGAGAGAACGGACCGGGACCCCACCTGTGGAGGAGGCCGTAGACTCGACGACCGTGATCGAACGCACCCGCATCGCCGACCTCGCCGCCCTCCCCGACGGCCCCGTTGCCGTCGCCGGCTGGGTGGAGACCGTCCGCGACCAGAAGAAGGTCCAGTTCGTCGTCCTCCGCGACGAGACCGGCGCCGCGCAGCTGGTGAACCCCGCCACGCGCGAGGCCGAGGACGGCGACGACGACGCCCAGGCCCGGCTCACCGTCACGAACGAGATCTCCGGGCTCGCGCACGGCACCTTCGTGCACGTCCGCGGCACCCTGAAGCACGACGAGCGCGTGAAGCTCGGCGGGCTCGAGGTCAAGGTCGGCTCGCTCGAGGTGGTCAGCGCCGCGAAGCCGGAGACGCCCATCGCGGACGACTCCTCGCTCGACAAGCGTCTCGACTGGCGCTTCCTCGACCTGCGCAACCGCAAGCAGAACCTGATCTTCCGCATCCAGACGACGCTGGAGCACGCGTTCCGCACGTACTGGGTCGAGCGTGACTACATCGAGATCCACACCCCGAAGCTGATGGCGTCGGCGTCCGAGTCGCGCGCCGAGCTCTTCCAGCTCGAGTACTTCGAGACCACCGCCTACCTGGCGCAGTCCCCGCAGAACTTCAAGCAGATGGCGCAGCCCGCCGGCTTCGGCGCGGTGTTCGAGATCGCGGACGCGTTCCGCGCGGACCCGTCCTTCACGAGCCGTCACGCCACCGAGTTCACGAGCGTCGACGCCGAGATCTCGTGGGTCGAGTCGCACGCCGACGTCATGGCGATGCACGAGGAGCTCCTCGTCGCCGGCTTCACCGCCGTCAAGGACAAGTACGGCAAGGAGATCGAGGAGGTCTTCGGCTTCGAGTTCGTCGTCCCGACCGCTCCGTTCCCCCGCGTCACCCTGGCCGAGGCCCGGAAGATCGTCGCCGACAGCGGACACGACGTCGTGCGGGCGGACGGCGACCTGGACCCCGAGGGCGAGCGTCGCGTCAGCGCCTGGGCGAAGGAGACGCACGGCTCGGAGTTCGTGTTCGTCACGGACTACGACGCCTCGATCCGCCCGTACTACCACATGCGTCACGCCGACGACCCGACGCTCACGAACAGCTACGACCTGCTGTTCAACGGCGCCGAGATCTCCACGGGTGCCCAGCGTGAGCACCGCGTCGACGTGCTCGAGGCGCAGGCCGTCGAGAAGGGCCTCGACCCCGAGGAGCTCGGCTGGTACCTCGACTTCTTCCGCTACGGCGTCCCGCCGCACGGCGGCTTCGGCATGGGCCTCGCCCGCGTGCTCATGCTCGCCCTGCACGAGCCGTCCATCCGCGAGGTCACCTACCTGTTCCGCGGACCGACGCGCCTGACCCCGTAGTCACCACCGACGACGACGGCCACCCTCCGACAGGAGGGTGGCCGTCGTCACGTGCGGGCCGGGAGGCGCGGGTCAGCTCTCCCAGTCGATGGCCGCCCGCCCCGTGACGAGCTCGCGGATCTCCGCTGCCGCCGCCTGGTGGTCAGGGTGGAACTGGTACTCGTCGAGACCGGCCAGGTCGTCGAACGTCGCCACGACGGCCAGGTCCTGGTTCTTCCCCGGGTAGGCCACGTTGTCGACGACCTCGAGCGACCGTATCGAGCCGATCGTGCCGACGAGCCCGGTCAGGAGCTCGCGGACGTGCTCGATCGTCGCGGTGCGGTCGAGGTCCTCGCGGACGGTCCAGGAGACGACGTGGTGGATCATGCGCTGGCCTCGGCCTTCTCTGCCTTCTCGAGGGCACCGTGCAGCCGGTCGGCGTCCACGTGCCAGTTGCTGTGGACCCGGCCGTCGACGAGGACGACCGGGATGTCCTCGGCGTACTCCTCGCGCAGCGCGTCGTCGTCGAGGATCGACCGCTCCTCGAGGGTGACACCGGGGTGGGCGGCCACGACCTGCTCCACGACCGGACGGGCGTCGTCGCAGAGGTGGCAGCCGGGCTTCGTCAGGAACGTCACGGCGGGCATGTCCCCCACGATAACGCGCCCGGGAACACGAAAGCCCCGGCGGACCGGGGCTTCGGGTGCAAGTACTGGACTTACTTCTTGTTGCGACGCTGGTGACGCGTCTTGCGAAGGAGCTTGCGGTGCTTCTTCTTCGCCATGCGCTTGCGACGCTTCTTGATGACAGAACCCATAGTGGACCTCGCTCGGAACGATGCAGATGTGTGGACACCGGGCCCGAAGAGACCGCGGAAAATCAACCCGGCCGAGTCTAGCGGAGCGCAGCGGTCCTGTCGAACGGGCGCGCGCCGGGCCGACCTCAGCCGACGTCGGCGATGCCGCCGCGCAGGAGTTCGGCGACCGCCGACTCCGGGACGCGGAAGGACCGGCCGAACCGGATCGCGGGGAGCTCTCCCGCGTGCACCATGCGGTACACCGTCATCTTCGAGACGCGCATCATCTCGGCCACCTCAGCGACGGTGAGGAAGCGCACGTCGTCGAAACTGCCGGTCATGGTCCGCCTTCGGGTACCCGCGGGTCGCGCGGGGTCGGTGTGACCAGTGTGGTCAAGGGCGAGTGTAGGGGCGCGTGGGACCACGTGTCCAGGAGACTCCGAGCGGACGCTCGACCGTGCTGCGCGAGAGGTCTCCCACCGGTCGGTCAGTCGTCCTCACCGCGGCGCGTGAAGCGCTTCCGGCTGCGGTCGACGACACGCTCCCAGCCCTGCTGCGCACCCGAGAACGCGGCGGTCGCGCGGTGCGAGGCCTCCGCCATGACGCGACCCAGCTCGGTGCCGACCTCGACGGTGGACCGCGCTGCGGTGCCGGTCCGGCGGAACGAGACCGGCTGCCCGTCGAGGGTCCACGAGGTCGTCGCCGGGGTACCGTCCGCGTCGACCGCTCCCGTGAAGGGGACGACCCACTCCTCGAGCCGGACGAGCGGCTCCGGGTCGAGCCGGTAGAAGCGGTGCTGGCCCTCCTCACGGCTGGAGACGAGACCGTGGTCGCGCAGGACGCGGAGGTGCTTCGACACGGTCGGCTGGCTGACGCCGATCTTCTCGACGAGCTGCCCGACGCTGAGTTCGCCGCCGGTGGCGTCCGAGCCGTACGCCGTCAGCAGCGCCCCGAGCAGCTCGCGCCGGGTCGGGTCCGCCACGACGGTGAAGATGTCGGCCATGCGGCAAGGCTAGCCGGACCCGTACGCATGTACCATGACCGCTGACCTGCCCACGGCTCCGGAGGCACAGGATGCTCGACCGCACCGAGCCGCTCAACCGGCACACGCCGACGAGCGGGGTGAGACGGCGTCTGGACGGTGCCCTCGGCGTCCTCCGGTCGTCGCCGTCGCGGCTCGCGATCCTGGTGTTCGTCGCGCTGATCCTCATCTTCACGACCCTGTTCATGACGCCCTGGGCGGCTGCGGACCGGACCCCGACGCACTTCGCGGACGCACTGTTCACGGCGGCGTCGGTCGTCTGCGTGACCGGGCTGGCGACGGTCGACATGGCCACGCACTGGTCGGTCTTCGGCAAGGTGCTCATCGTCGTCGGGACCCAGATCGGCGCCGTCGGCGTCCTCACCTTCGCCTCGATCCTCGGCCTGGTCGTGACACGGCGGCTGGGGCTCCGTGCCAAGCTCATCGCCGCCGGCGACTCGAACCCGCTCCGCACGCACTCCGGCGCCGTCCCCGAGGGGCAGGCCGTGCGGCTCGGGGAGGTCGGCACGCTCCTGCTCACCGTGGCGGTGAGCACCCTGACGATCGAGATCGCGATCGGCGTGCTCCTGCTGCCGTCCACGCTCGCCGCCGGCTACCCGTTCTGGACCGCCGTCGGGGACGCCTTCTACTACTCGGCGATGGCCTTCACGAACACGGGCTTCTCGCCGAACGCCGAGGGGCTCACCCCCTTCGCGAACGACTACTGGTTCCTGTCGCTCCTCATGGTCGCGGTCGTGGCGGGCTCGATCGGGTTCCCGGTGATCCGGGCCGTCACCAAGCAGTTCCGCACGCCGCGGCGGTGGCCCATCCACGTGAAGCTCACGCTGGCCACCAGCGCGGTGCTGCTCGTCCTCGGCGCGGCCGTCTACACGGCGCTCGAGGCCTCGAACCCCCGCACGCTGGGGGACGCCGGCGCCGGACACACCGCGTTCCAGGCGCTGTTCTTCTCGACGATGACGCGGTCCGGCGGGTTCGCCACGATCGACGTCGAGCAGATGCACGGCGCCAGCCTGCTCGTCACCGACATGCTCATGTTCATCGGTGGCGGTTCGGCGTCGACGGCCGGCGGCATCAAGGTGACGACGCTGGCGGTGCTCTTCCTGGCCGCGGTCGCCGAGGCCCGCGGGCGCCAGGGCATGGAGGCGTTCGGGCGCCGCATCCCCGGTGACGTCCTGCGCGTCGCCGTCGCGGTCGTGCTCTGGGGGGCGACGATCGTCGCCGTCATGACCGTGGTCCTGCTGCAGATCACCGGCGACTCGCTCGACCGCGTGCTCTTCGAGGTCATCTCCGCCTTCGCGACCTGCGGCCTGAGCTCCGGCATCTCCGCCGAGCTCCCGGAGGCGGGCAAGTACGTCCTCGCCGCCACGATGTTCCTGGGCCGGGTCGGTACAGTGACCATCGCCGCCGCGCTGGCCGCAAGCCAGAGCCGGCAGTTGTTCCGCCGCCCCGAGGAGAGGCCGATCGTTGGCTGACCGCCGTCCCCGCGCCGACCGTCGCGCACCCCACCCCGTCACCGGAGCCGTCAGCCACGACGCCCCCGTGCTCGTCCTCGGCCTCGGCCGCTTCGGCGCCGCCACCGCCGGTCAGCTCGAGCGCCAGCACCGCGAGGTCCTGGTCGTCGACACCGACGCCGGCCTCGTCCAGAAGTGGTCGGACCGCGTCACCCACGCCGTGCAGGCGGACGCGACGGACATCGACGCCCTGCGGCAGATCGGCGCGCAGGACTTCGCGATCGCGGTCGTGGCCGTCGGTTCGCACCTCGAGTCGAGCGTGCTCATCACCTCGAACCTCGTCGACCTCGGCATCCCGCAGATCTGGGCGAAGGCCGTCAGCCGCTCGCACGGCACGATCCTGTCCCGCATCGGGGCG
The DNA here is from genome assembly GCF_031844345.1 of Curtobacterium sp. BRD11. Classification (NCBI taxonomy): domain Bacteria; kingdom Bacillati; phylum Actinomycetota; class Actinomycetes; order Micrococcales; family Microbacteriaceae; genus Curtobacterium; species Curtobacterium sp. BRD11. Next base: position 252,028 of record NZ_JAUZUZ010000004.1, on the reverse strand, counting down.
AACCACGTCGTGTACCCGGAGCGCGAGGCCGGCGAACGGACCGCGCACCTGGTGTCCGGTCGGATGCTCGACTTCATCGAGTTCGACGACGACTTCGCGGTCGTCAAGATGTTCCCGCCGCGCGCCGTGCGCGGCAAGGACCTCGCCACGACCGTCATCCGGACCCGGCACGGCCTCACGGTGCTCGGCATCAAGTCGCCGGGCAGGGCGTTCGTGCCGGCAACCCCGGACAGCGTCATCGGCGAGGACGACGTCATCATCGTCTCGGGGACCGAGACCGACCTGGAGCGCTTCGCCGCGCTCGAGTAGCGACCCGACGTCGGACGGGAGGCCCGTGGCGGACACGGCCACGGGCCTCCCGTCCGTCCCGTGGTCACGCCGGACGGACTGACCGGCACCCGCGGTCAGGACGCGGCGATCTCCTCGGCCCGGGCGATCGCGGCGCGCGACGCGCGGGTGAAGGTGCCGGCGAGGTCGGCCTCCTGCAGGACGGCGACCGCGCGCTCGGTGGTGCCCTTCGGACTGGTGACGGCGCGGCGCAGGTCGGCGGGCTCCCGCCCGGACGCGGCGAGGAGTTCGACGGCTCCCCGCACGGTCCCCTGCACCATCGTCGCGGCCTGCTCCGGGGTGAACCCGAGCGACTCGGCGGCCTGCTGCCACTGCTCGACGAGCAGGAACACGTACGCGGGCCCCGATCCGGAGACGGCGGACAGGGCGTCGAGCTGCGACTCCGGCACCTCGATGACCTGTCCGGACGCGGCGAACACGCTCGAGGCGAGCCCGACCGCGTCGTCGTCGGCCGTGGACCCGGCGCTGATGCCGGTGACCCCGTGGCCGACGCCGATCGGGGTGTTCGGCAGCGCCCGGACCACACGGACGCCCGCCGGGACACGCGCCTCCATCGAGGCGAGCGTGGTGCCGACCGCGACGCTCACGACCACCGCACCGGGGTGGAGCGACGCGGCGACCTCGTCGAGGACCTCGCCGATCATGTAGGGCTTGACCCCGAGGACGACGAGCCCGGCCCCGCGGACGGCCTGCCGGTTCGCGTCCGGGTCGGTCTCCGTCGCCGACGCCTCGAGCCCACGCTCGCGCCATGCCGCCGCCGACGCTCCGGACCGGGTGGTGAGCGTCACGGTCGCGGGGTCGAGGCCGGCGGCGAGCAGTCCCTCGAGGACGCTGCCGGACATGGAGCCGACGCCGAGCATGGCGGTGCGGGGCAGTTCGATCGTCATGGTCCCGACCCTACCCAGCGCCCACGCCTAGGATCGGTCCGTCAGGGGGCCGCCTGCGGTGCGGGCCCGGTGCACGGCAGGGAGAAGGGACACCCGTGAGCGCTTCGGGAGGCACGAGGGCGATCGTCGCCGCACTCGCCGCGAACGTCGGCATCGCGATCGTGAAGTTCGTCGCGGCCGCGATCAGCGGGTCCGCCGCGATGCTCGCCGAGGGCGTGCACTCCCTCGCCGACTCCGCGAACCAGCTCCTGCTCCTGCTCGGCGGCCGCCGTGCCCGCCGCGCAGCCGACCAGGAGCACCCGTTCGGCCACGGCCGCGAACGGTACGTGTACGCGTTCGTCGTCTCGATCATCCTGTTCACCATCGGCGGCGTGTTCTCGTTGTACGAGGGCATCGAGAAGCTCGCCGACCCGCACCCGATCACGAACTGGTGGCTCCCCGTCGCCGTGCTCGTCGTCGCGATCGGCCTCGAGGGCTTCTCGCTCCGCACCGCCCTGCGCGAGGCCCGTCCGCACAAGGGCTCGCAGTCGTGGGTGCAGTTCGTGCGTCGGGCGAAGGCCCCGGAGCTCCCCGTGGTCATGCTGGAGGACACCGCGGCGCTGACCGGTCTCGTGTTCGCACTGCTCGGCGTCGGGCTCACCGTGCTCACCGGCAACGGGGTGTTCGACGCGATCGGCACGGTCCTCATCGCCCTGCTCCTCATCGCGGTCGCCGTCGTGCTCGGCATCGAGACGAAGAGCCTGCTCGTCGGCGAGGGCGCGAGCGTCGCCGACGTGGAGCGCATCAGGGCCGCCGTGCTCGACGGTCCCGAGGTCGAGTCGATCGTGCACCTCAAGACGCTGTACCTCGGGCCGGACGAGCTCATGGTCGGCATGAAGGTCGCGGTCGACGGGGACCGCCGGCTCGGGGACGTGGCCGCGGGCATCGACACCGTCGAGCAGCGCATCCGCGCCGCGGTGCCGGTCGCCCGCGTGATCTACGTCGAGCCGGACGTCCTCCGGACCGGACCGCGGCCGCCCACCGAAGCGATCGTCATCCGCGCCGCCGACTGAGCGCAGGCCCGTCGAGCCAGGCCTGTCCGGACAGAGCCGTCCGGGCAGGGCCGTCAGGGCAGAGCCGTCAGCGGCGATCGCGGAAGAACGCGTCGAGCAGGTCGGCACAGGCCTGCTCACGCACGCCCGCGACGACCTCGGCACGGTGCGGCAGACGCCGGTCCCGCGCGATGTCGTAGACGCTGCCGCTCGCCCCGGCCTTCGGGTCCCAGGCACCGAACACGATCCTCGGCACGCGCGCGGCCAGTGCGGCACCGGCGCACATCGGGCACGGCTCGAGCGTGACGACCAGGGTGTGCTCGGCGAGGTGCCAGTCCCCCGTCGCCTCGGCCGCCGCCCGCAGCGCGAGCACCTCGGCGTGGGCGGTCGGGTCCTGCCGGGCCTCGCGTTCGTTCCGGCCGACCGCGACGACCTCGCCCGCAGCGTCGAGGACGACGGCACCGACCGGCACGTCCCCGGTCGACAGGCAGGCACGCGCCTCGTCGAGCGCTCGGTCCATCGCCGCGGTGAACGGTCGTCCGGCTGGGTGCTCCACGCGTCGATCCTGCCCCATCGGCACGGTACGCTCGACACCATGCGAGTCCACGTCGCCGACCACCCGCTCATCACCCACAAGCTCTCGGTGCTCCGCGACCGGACCACACCCTCCCCGACCTTCCGTGCGTTGACGGAGGAGCTCGTCACGCTGCTCGCCTACGAGGCCACGCGCAGCGTCCGGGTCACCGCCACGCCGATCGACACCCCCGTCGCGCACACGATGGGTGTCGCGATCGCGAAGCCCCGTCCGCTCGTCGTGCCGATCCTGCGCGCCGGGCTCGGCATGCTCGAGGGCATGGTCAAGCTCGTCCCCACCGCCGAGGTCGGCTTCCTCGGCATGGCCCGCAACGAGGACACGCTCGAGCCGCAGACCTACGCGGAGCGCCTGCCCGACGACCTGTCCGGTCGGCAGTGCTTCGTGCTCGACCCGATGCTCGCGACCGGTGGCACGCTGGCCGCCGCCATCGACTTCCTCTTCGACCGCGGCGCGGAGGAGGTCACGTGCGTCTGCATCCTCGGCGCACCCGAGGGCCTCGCCGCCGTCGAGCAGGCCGTCGGTGACCGCAACGTGAGCATCGTCCTCGGCGCCCTCGACGAGAAGCTCGACGAGAACGGCTACATCGTCCCGGGTCTCGGCGACGCGGGCGACCGCCTGTACGGCCTGGCCGAGTAGCACCCGCTCCCCCGACGCCCCCGTCGACCCGGCTCCGGCCGTGTCGACGGGGGCGTCTCGCGTCTTCGGCGCTCGCGCGGGACGGTGTCGTCGTCGCGAGACGCCGCCGACTCGACGAGACACCGCCGCTTCCAGGTGCGTCTCGCGCGAAGGGCGGCGTCTCGCGCGAGAAGCGGCGTCTCGCGCGCAGACCGCGTCACGCGCACCGCGCCCCGCCCACGCGACGGCGGACGGGAGGCCCGTGGCGGGCCGGCAGCGCGCCTCCCGTCCGGCAGCGGGGTCCGCCCGACCACCGGCTGTCCGCTCTCGTCACCGTCCGTGCGGACGGTTGACAGCGCCTTGGTATACCGCGGATACTCGTCCCATGACTGCAACCGTGTCCTCCCGAGTCCTCTCCGAGGCCCTGGGGAACGCCGGCACCATGATGCCGGCGTCGGCGGTCATGCGTTGTCGAATGTGTGCCTGATCGGTACCCGTTCCAGCCGGATCCCCCGCGACACCACCCCGGTCGCGCGCGTGTGATCCCCGGGTGACAGCACCTCGACGACGCCCCCCACACCGCGTCCCGTCGGAGCGCAGACCACCCGTACCTCCCGGGAGGCCCCGGTCCACCGCAGGACCGCTGGGCGACACGGCGATCAGCCGTACCCGGACCGACGCACTCGACACCGCACGGTGCACCGCACCGCAGCCCCGCCCGGAGAACCGCCATGTCGCTCACGATCCCCCAGCCCCGCACCGCCCTCCGTCCCGCCACCACGGTGCCGACCGACCTCGGCACGGTCACGCCGATCCGTCCGCGTCGCACGCCCGTCGCCCCGCCGGTACCGAGCGGGATCCCGACGAGCCCGGTCGTCGCACCGCAGCGGAACCGGGCGCTCCCCGAGGGCACCGAGGCGCGTGGCTTCGCGCTCTACGTCGGCATCGACGAGGCCGCGGCCGCTGCCGCCGGGACGAGCCTCGCGGCCGTGGTCGAGCAGCTCAAGGCCCTCACCGCCCAGCTCGTCCCGTCGTCGGAGACCTACGCCGCCGTCGCCGTCGCCGCCGAGGGGTCCGGGGGCCGCGACGTGGACGTGGTCCGTCTCGCGCTGCAGGACCGCTCCGCCGTGGCCGCCCGCAAGCAGGCCGAGAAGCCCGAGCCGGAGGAGACCGGTGTCGTCATCGACATCTCCCGGAAGCGCGTGACGCTCGACGGCGAAGCCGCTCCCCTGACCTACAAGGAGTTCGAGCTCCTGCAGTTCCTCGTGCTGCGCGAGGGCCAGACCGTCGACCGTGCCGCGATCATCGAGGGCCTGTGGTCCGACGACGAGGACGAAACCCCGAACGAGCGCACCATCGACGTGCACGTGCGTCGGCTGCGCTCGAAGCTCGGTGCGTTCGAGGAGATCGTGCGGACCGTGCGCGGCGTCGGCTACCGCTTCGACCGGCACGCCGACGTCGCGGTGCGCTACGCCTCGACGCCGTCGCCCGACCTCTTCTGATCTGCTCCGACGACGTTCGGCGAACTCGCAGCGAACGGAGCCCGGACACGCTGGCGCGCCGTTACCTCGCCGTTATACAGTCGGAGTCGCAGGCAGTGTTTGCTGTGGCACCGCCTGCGGAATGTGATTGCAGGACACTCTTGGTGCAAGGGAGAGGGCCGGTCGCTCAGAAGGCGACCGGCCCTCGTCACGTCCCGGCCCTCGTCACATCCCGGCCCGGTCCGCTGTCCCCCGCGACCCGACCGGTGTCACACGCCCCTCGGTAGTGTGGACCGACCGTACGACCGGAGGGACGACGACCGTGGACGACGTACGCCGCAGCGACAAGGCGACCGCCGTCGCGGCCTGGGAAGCCCTGTTCCGGGCACAGGTGACCGTGATGCGCGCACTCAACACCGACTTCCCGGGCGGTGAGATCTCCTTCAACGAGTACGACGTCTGCTTCAACCTGTCGACGCAGCCCGGACGACGCTGCCGGATGCGCGACCTGACCGGTCACCTGCTCCTGACACAGCCGAGCGTGAGCCGCCTGGTCGACCGCCTCGCCTCGCGCGGCATCGTCGAGAAGCAACCCGACCCGTCGGACGCGCGCGGCGTGATCGTCGCCCTCACGGCACACGGCTTCGACGTCTACCGCTCGGTGGCGGTGCAGCACGCGCAGACCATCGCCGACCAGGTCGGAGCCGGACTCGACGACGACGAACTCCGCACCCTCACGGAGCTGTGCACGAAGCTGCGCACCGCAGCCGGCGGTACCGGTCCCCGTCCCCGTCCGTCCGAGGCGGTGTCCGCGTGAGCGGCGCGGTCGTCTGGCTGCGCGAGGACCTGCGGCTCGGCGACAACCCGGCGCTCCGTGCCGCGATCGACCACGGCGGCCCGGTCACCGTCGTGGTCGTGCTCGACGAGGAGTCCGCGGGCATCCGTCCCGTCGGCGCCGCGAGCCGCTGGTGGCTCCACCACTCCCTCGCCGCCCTCGACGCCGAACTGCGGTCCCGGCACTCGCGGCTCGTCCTGCGCCGTGGCAGTGCCGCGCGGGTGGTCCCCGAGGTGGTCGCGCAGGCCGGGGCGGACGCCGTCTACTGGAACCGTCGGTACGGCAGGGTCGAGCGCGATCTCGATGCGGGGATCAAGAGCGCCCTGACGGACGACGGCACGGAGGCCCACAGCTTCGCGGCGAACCTGCTCTGGGAGCCGTGGACGGTGCTCACCGGTCAGGGCGAGCCGTTCAAGGTGTTCACCCCGTTCTGGCGAGCGGCACAGGCCATGCCCGAACCGCGGCACCCGCTGCCGAAGCCGCGCGACCTGCCCGCTCCCGCGGACGTGGACTCCGACGACCTCGACGACTGGGCACTGCTCCCGACGGAGCCGGACTGGGCCGGCGGCCTCCGCGACGCGTGGGAGCCCGGCGAGGCGGGGGCGCACCGCAAGCTCGAGCAGTTCGTGCACGACGCGCTCGAGGACTACGACCAGCGTGACGAGCCCGCGATGGCGGCGACCAGCGACCTGTCGCCGCACCTGCGCTGGGGCGAGGTCAGCCCGTACCAGGTGTGGCACCGCCTGCACGGCGAGCTCGAGCCCGAGCAGCGCCGCCAGGCCCCGGCGTTCCTCCGCCAGCTCGCGTGGCGGGAGTTCAACTGGAACGAGTACTTCCACTGCGACGACATCGCGACCGTGAACGTCCGCCGCGAGTTCGACGCGTTCCCGTGGCGTGACGTCGACGACGACGAGCTCGACCGCTGGCGGCACGGGCGGACGGGCTTCGACCTCGTCGACGCCGGCATGCGGGAGCTCTGGCACTCGGGGGCGATGCACAACCGCGTCCGGCTGGCCGCGGCGAGCTTCCTCGTGAAGAACCTGCTCGTCGACTGGCGCGTCGGCGAGCAGTGGTTCTGGGACACCCTGGTCGACGCCGACCCGGCGAACAACGCGGGCAACTGGCAGTGGGTCGCGGGCTCGGGCTTCGACGCCGCGCCGTACTTCCGCGTGTTCAACCCCGACCGGCAGATGGAACGCTTCGACCCGCACAAGGAGTACGTGCGGCGCTGGGTCCCCGCGGACGAGGAACGCCCCGAGCCGATGGTGGACCTCAAGGCCTCCCGGCAACGTGCACTGGACGCCTACGACCAGATGCGTCGCGCATGACGGTCCCGCGCGACGTGCTCGCCGAGGTCGACGCCCTGTTCGCCGCGCGGGTCGCCGACCGGGTCGCGCCGAGCAGCGTCTGGGGCGTGTTCGACCGGGAGGGCCTGGTCGCGTCCGGAGGGCACGGTGACCGAGGCGACGGGCGCGCGCCCGACGCCGACACCGTCTACCGGATCGCGTCGTGCACCAAGAGCGTGACCGCGGCGACGCTGCTCACCCTGGTCGCCGAGGGGTCCGTCGCCCTCGACGACCCGATCACCACCGCCGTACCCGCCTTCGCCGAGGTCGCCCTCCCGTCGCCGCACGCCCCGGTGCCGACGCTCCGGATGCTCCTGACGATGTCCGGCGGGCTGCCGACCGACGACCCGTGGGCGGACCGGCAGGAGTCGATCGACGACGACGCCCTCGATGCCGTCCTCCGGGCAGGGTTGCTGTTCGACTCCGTCCCGGGCACCCGGTTCGCGTACTCGAACACCGGTTACGCCCTGCTCGGGCGCGCGATCGCCCGAGCAGCCGGCACGCCGTACGCCCGGGCGGTGACGGACCGCGTGCTCCGGCCGCTCGGACTGACCGACACCGTGTTCAGCGCCGCCGAGGCGCGCGGTTTCGTCGTCGTCGGCCAGCGCGACGACGACGGGTCGTGGACCCCGCAGCCGATGACCGGGCCGGGCGCGTTCTCGCCCATCGGCGGACTCTTCTCGACCGTCCGCGACCTGGCGCGGTGGGCCCGGTACCTCGCGTCGGCGTCCACCGCAGCGCCGGAGGACGGGCCGGTCTCCCCCGCGGACCGTCGCGCGATGCAGCAGGCGATGCGGATCGTGCCGTCCTCGGTGGTGCCCGCGGCGAAGCGACCGACGGCGTACGGGTTCGGACTGTTCGTGGAGCAGGACGACCGCGCGGGTGAGATCGTGTCGCACTCCGGCGGCTACCCCGGCTTCTCCGCGCACATTCGGTGGTCGGTGGAGCACGGGCTCGGCGTGGTCGCGTTCGAGAACGCCACGCAGGCGAAGGTCTCGGCGCCGGCCGAGCGGGCACTCGACCTGCTGCTCGCCGCGGCGGTGAACGCCGATTCGGCGGCGCCGGCGGCCGCCACCACCACGAGCGGATCAGCAGCCGCGCCGGGCGTCCGTCAGACCACGGAGGCCACGCACACCGCGCGTCGGGCCGTCACCACGCTGCTGCAGGCCTGGGCGGACCCGGCCGTCGACGACGACAGCGCGGCAGACCTGGGCGCCGCCGTCTGCACGCCGAACGTCCCCCTCGACCGCCCGTGGACCGCTCGACGGCGCGCCCTGCTCGAGTCCGCGCACGCCGTCGGTGCAGACCTCGCCGCCGCACCGGTCGACGAGCAGTCCTCGGTGCCGTCGCACCTGCGCTGGTGGCTGCCCGGCAACGCCGGCCGTCTGCGGATCGAGATCCGGCTCGCCCCCCTCGCGGCGGGTCGGGTGCAGAGCCTGACGGTGACGCCGGAGCGTGCCGAGCACTGAACCACGCGGACCGGCCGGTGATCGGCTAACATTTCAGGTGATCGTGTGCGCACGGTCGCCGACCGATCACTCGACCTCGCGGGAGACGCCATGCCCAGGAGACCCGACCCGACCCTGAAGCCCGCGATCGTCGCGAAGGTCGCCCGGCACCTGCAGGACACCAAGCTCGAGGACGCCTCCGTCCGCAGCCTCGGCCGGGTGCTCGGCACGAGCGCGTACCCGATCGTGTACCACTTCGGTTCGCGGGAGTCCCTGATCGACGCCGTGGTCGACCACCTGTCCGTCGACCAGGACCGGGCGCTCGACCCCGCCGCCGAGCCGTGCGCGCTCACCGACCACCTGCTCGCCGTCTTCGGCGGGCTCGACACCCCGGAGCGGCGACTCGCAGCCCGTCTGACGTTCGAGCTCGGCTGCGTCGAGGGCCTCGACGGCCGTGACCGCCAGCAGCGGCTCCACCGACGACGGGTCGACGAGCTCGCGGCCTGGTGCCGTGCGCACGGCCGGTGCGGCACGGACGCCGAGCGGACTGCCCGGGCGGTGGTCGCTGCGGCACGCGGTGCCCAGTGGAGCGCACTCGTCGACCCCGACCGCTCGGACGTGGACGGGGCGCTGCGGGCGATCGCCGAGGAGCTCGCGTCGTCCGTCCGCCTGGCGGCCGCCTGACGGCCACACGGCACGACGGACGGACCGGCACCGTCGGATCGAGCGGCACCGTCGGACGGACCGGCACCGTCGGACGGACCGGCGCCGTCGGACCGCCCGGCACCGTCGGACGGATCGGCACCGACAGACGGACGGGAGGCGCGGTGCCAGCCGGCACCGCGCCTCCCGTCCGTCAGCCGGTCAGCACGTGACCGGCAGCCGCGTCACAGGGTGACGAACGACTGCGACTTGGCGTTCGCGAAGCGGGCCGCGACGTTCTCCCAGTCGACGATGTTCCACACGGCCTTGACGTAGTCGGCCTTGACGTTGAGGTAGTCGAGGTAGAAGGCGTGCTCCCACATGTCGAGCATGAAGATCGGCACGACGCCCAGCGGCACGTTGGCCTGCTGGTCGAAGAGCTGGAAGGTCACGAGCTTCTGACCGACCTGGTCCCACGCGAGCACCGACCAGCCGGAGCCCTGGATGCCGTTGGCGACGGCGGCGAACTGCGCCTGGAACTGCTCGAACGAGCCGAAGAACTCGTCGATGGCGGCGGCGAGCTCGCCCTCCGGGACCTTCGTGTCGGGGCCGAGGTTGGTCCAGAAGATCGAGTGGTTGACGTGGCCGCCGAGGTGGAACGCGAGGTCCTTCTCGAGCTTGTTGATCGCACCGAAGTTGCCGGACTCGCGCGCCTCGCCGAGCTGCTGCAGCGCGGTGTTCGCACCGGTCACGTAGGCCTGGTGGTGCTTGTCGTGGTGCAGCTGCATGATCTTGCCGCTGATGTGCGGCTCGAGGGCGGCGTAGTCGTACGGCAGCTCGGGCAGGGTGTACTCGGCCATTCGAGGTCCTTTCGATCTGGGGTTGGTGGAGCGGGCTCCGCGGCTCAGGAGAGCCGGGAACGTTCGGAGAGGGAGTGGAACTCCCGGTTGTGGTAGACGAGCGGCTCACCGTGCGCCTGACCCACCACGATGTCGAGCACCTCGGCGACGACGACGGTGGACGAGCCGATCTCGGTCGTCGATCGCGATCGGCACCGCAGCGCCGTCGCGGCGGCGGGCAGGTACCGGTCCCCGGTCGGCAGCGTGCCCCACATCGGGTCGTCCGCTGCGGGGCTGCCGGTCGCGGCGAACCGCTTGGCGAGGCCCACGCTGAGCGAGTCCACGAGGTGCACGACGAAGACGTCCGCGCCGAGCACGACGCCGGCCGAGCCGGACTTGGTCGACAGCGAGAAGACGAGCACGGGTGGGTCGACCGCGACGCTCGCGACGCTGGAGGCGGTCAGGCCCGTGGGACCGTCCGGCCCCTCGGCGGTGATGACCGCGACACCGGCGGGGTGTCCGCGGAAGGCGGCCTTGTACGCGTCGGCGGTCGTGGCCGGGGCTTCGTCGGGCATGGCAGTCGTGGTGTTCCTCCGGGTGGGATCGGCCGCGGCTGCGCGGCCACCTCCCAACGTAGGACCTCGACCGGGGTTCCGGTCAACGATTCCCAGCTTCGTCCGATCCCGGGCGCGCCGGACGACCCGGCTCAGTCGCGCTTGAGCATGACCACGGAGGCCGCCGCGGCGACGAGCATGAGCACCGCCGCCACGGCGCCGGTGATCGTCACACCGGAGTCGAACGCCGCACGAGCGCTCTCGAGCAGCGCCTGACCGGCCGAGCCTCCGAGGTCGGCGGCGGCCGACACGGCACCGCCGAGGGTCTCCTGCGCCGCTGTCCGGGCCGAGCCGGCGAGGGCGTCCGGCACCACGACGTGCGACCGGTACGCGGTCGCGAGGATCGTCCCGAGCACGGCCGTGCCGAGCACCGCGCCGATCTCGTACGCGGTCTCGGACACGGCCGACGCGGCACCGGCCTTGTCCGCGGGGGCCGTCGAGATGATGAGGTCGTTCGTGACGGTCTCGGACGCCCCGATGCCGATGCCGAGCAGCACGAAGGCGAACGCCAGCGCGACGATCGACGCGTGGTGTCCGAGGACCGACACCATCGCGTACGCGGCGGCCGAGAACGTCAGGGAGACGGCCACGACCCAGCGGGGTGCCACCCGCGCGACGATCGGCACGACGACGAGTCCGGCGACGATGGTGAGCACCGAACCGGGCACGAGCACCAGACCGGACGCGAAGGGGTCGAGCCCGGCGACGAGCTGCAGGTGCTGCGCGATGAAGAACAGGAAGCCGGTGAGCGAGAACATCGCGGCCATGTTCATGAGCACGCTGCCCGTGAACGCGGTGCTGCGGAACAACCGCAGGTCGAGCATGGGCGCGCGGGAGCGGAGCTGGCGGCGGACGAAGGCGATCCCGCAGAGCACGCCGACGGCGAGCAGCGCGATCGCGAACCCGCGCTCCTCGGGGTGCACGACCGACTTGATCGCCCAGGCGGTGGGGGCGAGGGCGCCGAGCGACAGGAGCATGCTCGGGACGTCGACGGGGCCGGGCTGCGGGTCGCGCGACTCCGGCACGGTGAACGGCACCGCGACGAGCATGACGACGAGGATCGGCACCGCGACGAGGAACACCGCACCCCAGTGGAAGTGCGCGAGCAGGACGCCGCCGACGAGCGGGCCGAGTGCGTTGCCGGCCGCGAACATCGTCGACCAGACGGCGAGCGCCATCCGCCGTTCCCCGGCGTCGACGAAGACGTTGCGGATGATGGAGAGCGTCGCCGGCATGAGCATCGCACCGAAGACCCCCATGACGGCGCGGGCTGCGACGAGCATCCAGGCCTCGGTCGCGAAGGCCGCCGCGACGGACAGCAGTGCGAACCCGGTCGCGCCGATCACGAGGATCCGGCGTCGCCCGATGCGGTCGCCGATGCTGCCCATCACGACGAGCAGGCCGGCGAGCACGAGGGGGTAGGCGTCGACGATCCAGAGCTGGGTCGTCGCGCTCGGGTCGAGGGCGCGCGCGATGGTCGGCAGCGCGAAGCTCAGCACGGTGTTGTCGACGGAGATGAGCAGCACCGGCAGCATCAGGACGGCGAGCGCCGCGAACCGTCGGGCGCGGCTGCCGGTGACGGCGGTGGCGACGGGGCTGGTGAGCAGAGTGGACACGGTGACTCCCTGGGGAACGAGCCGGACCAGGTCGACGGCGGACACTTTCGGTGGGGCAGACGAGACGGGACGCGGAAGTGGTCACGCGCCCCGTCAGGACTCCATGAGTGTACCGTCTGGACGGTTGTGGTTGCAAGTGCAACCAACGGGCGGACGGGAGGCCCGTGGCCGGACCGCCACGAGCCTCCCGTCCGCCCTCCGCTCCCGTCGGCGACCGTGCGCGCTCAGGCGGACTCGCGCACCAGCAGCCGGTGGCGGACCGTGCGCTGCACCGCCGCGCCGGAGCGCGGCAGGTCACCGGCCAGCATGCCGATGGCGAGGTCGAGGGCCTCGCGCGCGACCGCGTCGAGGTCGACCGCGAGCGTCGTGAGGGTCGGCGCGACGAGCGTGCCGATCGCCAGGCCGTCGACCCCGACCACCCGCACGTCGCCCGGCACGTCCACGCCGGCCCGGCGGCAGGCACCCAGGACCCCGAGCGCCATGAGGTCGTTGAAGGCCAGCACCGCGTCGACGCGACGGAAGCGCTCGAGCGCCCTGGTCGTCATCGCCGCGCCCAGCTCCGAGGTCGGGGCGTCGGCGATCGCGATCTCGGGCAGGTACCCACGGCGCCGGAGGGCGTCGAGCATCAGCCGGCCACGACCGCTCGGACGGCCGGTGTCCGACGCATCGACGATCACCGGGTGCCGGACCCCCGTGTGCACGAGGTGGTCGGCGAGGTCCTCGACCGCCTCGGCGGGGTCGATGCGGACGGCACCGCGGAGGACCTCGCCGGCAGGGTCGAGCTCCACCACGGGGACGGTGCCCAGACGCTCGATGAGCTCGGGCGCCCGGGCACCGAGGTAGCCGAGCACCACGTCCGTCTGGACCCCGAGCGCCTGGACCGCGCGGTCCGAGTCGCCTGCGAGCCCCGCGTCGGCCAGCATGACGTCCCACCCACGACCCGCAGCGAGCCGGAGCACCGCCGCCGCGAGCTCCGGCGAGTACGGGTTCCGGAGGTCGTCGACGACGAGACCGAGCTGGCGGTCGCCACCCGTGACGAGCCCACGGCCGAAGCGCGACGGGCGGTAGTCGAGCGCCGCCGCCGCCGCGAGCACACGCTCCTTCGTCGCCGGGCTGATGCCGTACAGGCCGTTCACCGCGCGGGTGACCGTCTGGCGCGAGACCCCGGCCGCGGCCGCGACGTCGTGGATCGTGGCGCGCGCCGGGGTCCGGCCGACGGTGCGGCTCAGGCGCGCAGGTCCAGCCACGCGACCTGCTCCGCGCTGAGCTCGACCGACAGCCCCGTCATCGAGGAGCGGGCCTCGGCGATCGTGCGCGGCCCGAACAGCGGGAACGTCGGGAACGGCTGGTGCAGCACGTACGCCAGGGCGATCGCCGTCGCCGGCACGCCGTACTGCTCGCCGAGCTCACGGGCGCGACGCAGCCGCTCGAAGTTGTCGTCCGAGTAGTAGCAGCGCACCAGTTCGGCGTCGCTCGTGTCGTCCGGGGCGGCGCGGCCGGTGAAGAACCCGCGGGCCTGCGACGACCACGGCAGCAGCGGCACCTGGCGCTCCTCGAGCCAGCGCTTCGACGCCGGGTCCGTGGCGTGCTCGCAGCCGTCCCACGGCACGTCGTACGCCTCGGCCAGGCCGAAGTGGTTGCTGAGGACCTCGAAGCCGTGCTTCCCGTTCGCCGCCGCGTAGGCGTTCGCCTCGTCGAAGCGCGCCGGCGTCCAGTTCGATCCGCCGAAGACGCGGATCCGGCCGGCGCGACGGTGCTCGTCGAGGACGTCGACGAACTCCCCCACCGGCACGTCCGGGTTGTCGCGGTGCATCATGTAGATGTCCGCGTGGTCGGTGCCCTGACGCTCCAGGCTCTCCAGCAGCTGCCGGGTCAACGACTCCGGGTCGCAGTACGGCGTGTGCGCACCCTTCGTGATGACCACGACGTCGTCGCGGATGCCGCGGTTCTGGATCCACTGGCCGAGTCGTCCCTCGAGCACCCCGCCGCCGTAGACGTAGCCGGTGTCGAAGACGTTGCCGCCCTGCTCGACGAACATGTCGAAGATCGCGCTCGCGTGGGCGAGGTCGGGCTGGTTGTCGACACCCATCACCAGGCGGGACATGCGCTTGCCGACGCCGGGGACCTCGCCGTAGCGCATCGGGGCGTCGTCGCGGACGCGCAGCGGACGGCCGCTCACCGTCGGGACGTCGGCGGTCTCGGCCTCGAACGGGTAGCGCAGGCCGATCGCGGCGCGCCAGCGGTCGAGCGTGCGGGCGGTGGCGAGGCTCTCGTCCAGGGTCATCTGCGCCGCCTCGACCGCGTTCGACGCCAGCGCCGCCGTGGTCGCGTCGGCCTCGAGCGCGTAGGGCTGCGCACCGGCGAAGGAGAGCGTGCGGGGCTCCTCGTCGACCGTGTGGACGGTGATCGTCGGGTCGGCGGAGAGCGTCCACGGGTCGGTCAGCACGATGCGACCGCGCGAGCCGTGCACCGTGACGGCGTTCTCGTCCTGCACGCGGACGCCGGTGCGGACGCTGGCGGTGGTGCCGTCGCGGTAGGTCAGGTGCGCGACCGTCCACTCGTCGACGCCGGTCGGCCCGAGGGTGCCGGTGGCGGTCAGCTCGACGGGCTCGGCGACAGCGACGCCCGTGGCGGCCTGCACGACCGCGGCGGCCATGGTCACCGGGTACCCGCCGACGTCGAGGATCCCGCCGCCGGCCGTGGCGACGTCGAACAGCCGACCGGTGCGCTCCTCGCTGCGGAACGCGAAGGACGCGTCGACGTGCACGACGTCACCCACGACGCCCTCGCGCACGAGGTCGAGCAGTGCGGCGGTCTGCGGGTGGAAGCGGTACATGTACGCCTCGACCAGCGGCAGTCCGGCCTGGCGGGCGGCGTCGGCCAGGGCCATCGCCGTGCCGTGGTTCGGGGCGAGGGGCTTCTCGCAGAGCACGGCCTTGCCGGCGTCGAGGGCGCGGAGCACCAGGTCGGCGTGGCCGGTGTGCACGGTCGAGACGTACACCGCGTCCACGGCGGTGTCGGCGAGCACGGCGTCGTACTCCCCCGCTCGGACGTCGGTGAAGCCGTGGTCGGCCGCCTCGTCCGCGAACGCCTGCGCCCGGTCGGTCGAGGAGCTGCCGGCGGCCACGAGGGTACCGGTGCTCGCGGGCAGCTGGGAGAGGAAGCGGCGGGCGATGCCACCCGGACCGAGGACGGCCCAGCCCGCTCTGGTCGGGGCCGGGGTCGCCGAGCCGTCCGTCCCGGGGCCGTCGGCGGGCGTGCTGGAGGGGGTCGCGGTCTGCGCTGACATGCGGATCCTGTTCGTGTCGTGAACCTTCACGGTCACGGCGACGCTAGCCGCGCAGATGCTGCGGGACAACCCGTTCGTGAACGTTCACGGAACCCGGCAGTCGTCACGGTCCGGACGGTTCCCTAGACTCGTCCGCATGGCAAGTGCCCGAGACCGTGTCCTGGACAGCTTCGTCGCCATCGTGTGCGAGGAGGGCGAGCGTCCGGCGACCCTCGACGCCGTCGCCGCGCGGGCCGGTGTCTCGAAGGGCGGGCTGCTCTACCACTTCGGGTCGAAGGCAGCGCTGGTCGAGGGGCTGTGCGAGCGCCTGTCCGACCTGTCCGCCATCGACGTCGACCGCATGCGCGACGCCGAGGACGGCGCTGCGCGGTACTTCGTGCGCAACTGCCTCTTCGTGGGCAGCGAGCTCGACCTCGCCCTGCTCGCGGCCAGCCGGCTGCAGCAGGCCGGGTACGAGGAGGCCGGGCGCACCCTCGACGAGACCGAGAACGCGTGGCTGGAGACCCTGGTCGACGCACTCGGGGACGTCCCCACGGCGCAGGCGGTCAAGTTGCTCGGCGACGGGCTCTACCACCAGGCGTCCCTCGGCGCCGCGATCGCGACCGACGTCCGCCCGAACCGCGGCACCGTCGACATGGACGCCCTGCTCGCGGTCGTCGACCGGCTCATCGCGACCCGGCCCGCAGCCTGACGTCGGCGTCTCCCGGACGTCCGTGAACCGGTCCGCTCCTTCCTGGGGATAGACTGGTCCCGATCCACCCGCTCGAACCGGAGGTACCACCGTGGGCCGCGTCATCGCCGCTTTCTTCTCGATCCTGCTGCTGCTGGTGTCGATGTACCTGTTCGGGTTCGCGTTCCAGGTGCAGTCGGGGCAGGCCTTCGTCTTCATGGGCGGCCTCGTCCTCATGAGCCTCTCGTTCTTCCTGCCGATCCACGTCTTCGGCAAGAAGTAACCACAGCCGTACCGCGACGGCCCCGCACCTCTCCGGAGGGTGCGGGGCCGTCGTCGTCCGTGCGGGCGCCGTGGCGGACGGGCGGTCGGGACGGCGGTCGGACGGGCGGTCGGACGGGCACGAGCACGTCGTGGTTGCAACTGCTCCAGCACAACGGGAAGCACCTCGCGCCACGCAACTGCGTGGCGCGAGGTGCTTCCCGTTGTGCGGTGGGCGCGAGGAGGTGACCCTGACGCCCCGCAGGGCTCGTGCCCGCTCGGCCGCTCCTCGCCGTCGCGGGTCAGGCCATCTGGCGCAGGCTCCGCAACGAGAGGGCCGTGGCGATCGCCGCGTGCGCGGCCTCGGCGCCCTTGTCCTCCTTCGACCCGGGCAGACCGGCGCGGTCGATGCCCTGCTGCTCGTCGTCCAGCGTCAGCACGCCGAAGCCGACGGGCTTGCCGGTCTGCAGCGCGACGCTCGTCAGACCGTCCGTCGCCGCACTCGACACGTACTCGAAGTGCGGGGTGCCCCCGCGGATGATCACCCCGAGGGCGACGACCGCGTCGAACCCGCTCTCGAGCGCCGCCTTCGCGACGACCGGCAGCTCGAAGCTCCCCGGCACCGGGACGACCTGTGCGGTCGCGCCGAGGCGCTGCACCTCCCGCTGGGCTCCGGCGAGGAGGCCCCCGGCGATCGTCTCGTGCCACTGCCCGGTCACGATCGCCACCCGGACGCCCGTCCCGTCGACGTGGTCGCGCTCCGCCGCTCCTGCTCCGCTCATCGTGTCGTTCCCTCCTGGGGTGCGGACTCCGCCGCCGCCCGGTCTGCCGCCTCGAGCCACTCGACGAGTGCGGCGATGGTGATGACGGGCACGCCCTCGCGCGCCCCGAGTTCGACGAGGCCCGGCAGACGCATCATCTCGCCGTCCTCGCCGACGATCTCGCAGATCGCCGCCGCGGGCCGGAGCCCGGCTGCGGTGACCAGTTCGATCGCGGCTTCGGTGTGCCCGGCGCGTTCACGGACGCCGCCGGGTCGGGCCCGCAGTGGGACGACGTGTCCCGGGCGGTGCAGGTCGTCCCGGACCGAGGTCGGGTCGGCGAGCACCCGCAGCGTCCGTGCCCGGTCGTGCGCGCTGATGCCGGTCGTCACACCGACCGCAGCGTCGACCGTCACCGTGTACGCGGTGCCGCGGACGTCCTCGTTGTGCGCGACCATCGGGGGCAGGTCGAGCGCATCGGCGATCTCGGCGCTGACCGGGGCGCAGATGAAGCCCGACGAGTGCGCGACCGTCCACGCGATCCACTCCGGCGAGGCCGTCTCGGCGGCGAGGATCACGTCGCCCTCGTTCTCACGGTGCTCGTCGTCGGCCACGATCACCGGACGCCCGGCGGCGATCGCCGCGACCGCGTCGGCGATGCTCGACAGGTGCGGCCCGACCGCCTGCTCGGCGTGCGGGGCGTCGAGGGCGCTCACCGTGCCTCCGGGACGGGAGCCGTGGCGGCGTCGAGCCGGAGCATGCGGCGGACGTGTCGCGCGAGGACGTCGGTCTCGATGTTGACCCGGTCGCCGGGCACCCGGGTACCGAGCGTCGTGGCCTCGAGTGTCTCCGGGATGAGGCTGACCTCGAACCAGGCATCGGTCGGCGGGACGTCCTCGGCGGAGACGGCGCTGACCGTGAGCGAGACGCCGTCGATCGCGACCGACCCCTTGTCGACGACGAGCGGGCTGAGGTCGGGGGCGAGCGAGAACCGGACGCGCCGCCAGCCGTCACCGTCGGCGGTCTCGAGCACCGTGGCGGTGCCGTCGACGTGCCCCTGGACGATGTGGCCGCCCAGTCGGTCGCCGACCGAGGCCGCTCGCTCCAGGTTGAGTCGATCACCCACGTCGAGCGCGCCGTGCGCGCTCATGTCGAGCGTCTGCTTCATGACGAAGGCGGTGAAGGTCTCGTCCGTCTGCTCGACCACGGTCAGGCAGACGCCGCTCGTGGCGATGGAGTCGCCGTGCCGCGCGTCGGCGACGACCTTCGGGCCGCGGACGGTGAGCGCGACGGAGTCGCCGTGCTGCTCGACGGCGGTGACGGTGCCGAGTTCCTCGATGATGCCGGTGAACACTGGTGTCCTCTCAACGGGACTCCGGGGGTGCTCGACGATCGTCGGCATGGACGGACGGGTCGTGGCACCCCGGGTACGAGGGCACGTCCTGTCCGCCTGCGCTTCCTCCCGTCCGGACTCTCACCGTCGGTCCCGGAGTTCCGCCGGGTCAACATCGGCGGGGTTCGCACCCTGCGTCAGCTCGTGGACTGTCACCACCGGTTCGGAATTGCACCGACCCCGGAGCGCTTGCGTGACTGAAATGATACCCCACACACCGGGCGCCCGTCCGGGGCCGTTGCCCCGTGTGACGCGGAGATGCCTGCCGGGCACGGGACGGACGGGAGGCGCGGGGCGGCGCCGCCACGGGCCTCCCGTCCGTCCCGTGGTGCGTGCGGGACGCCGGCGTCGGTCCGACACGGCCGGACCGGTCTCAGCTCCGCCCGCGGACCAGCGCCACCGCCTGCCGCAGGGACAGGTCCGGCAGGTAGGCCCGCACGACGGCGACACCGATCGCCGGGAGCGCCACCGGGTCCGGGTAGGCGAGCACCAGCGGGTGCAGCTCCGGCCCGAACTTCGCCTTGAAGCGCAGCAGCGAGCGGAACCCGTAGACCGGTTCGAGCACGCCGCCCACCAGGTCGAGCAGGTCCTGCACACCCTCGCCCGTGGGGGCACCCTCCGCGGACTGCGCAAGCGGTGCGGCGGACAGGCTGAGCCGCTCGACGCCGTCCTCGCGCATCCGCTGCGCCGCACTCGCGACGAGGAACTCCATCACCCCGTTCGGGGCCGCGCCCGTGCGCCGCATCACGTCGAGCGTCCACCCCACGACCCTGCCGGCCCGGTGGCTCGGCAGCCAGCTCGTGACGGCGAGGACGGTGCCCTCGGGGTCGAGCGCGACGAGCGTGCGCACCGCCGGGTCCCGCATCTCGTCGACGCCACCGAGCGTGAAGCCCATCTCGGGCAGCTCGCGCTCCGAGACCCACTCCTCGGAGATCGCCTCGATCTGCCGGACCGTCGCCGGGGGCAGGTCCTGCCACGAGGACCACAGGGCGGTGATGCCCTCGCGGTCCGCCTTGTTCACGGCGGTGCGGACGTCCTGCTTCTTCTTGCCGCTCGTGGTCCACGTGCGGGGGTCGAGGTCGGCGTCCTCCGCGACCGGCAGCGTCTCCCACCCCTGCGCGGTGAGGGTCCCGGCGGCCTCGGTCCCGATGCCGTAGAAGACGGCGGTCCAGCCGTTGTCGTCACACCACCGCGCGAACGCGACCATCGCCGCGTCGCGGGCGTCCGGCCACCCGAAGGGACCGCCGACCGTCACCGCGACCCGCCCGTTGCGGCGGAACGCGACACCGGCGCGGCCGTCCTCGCTGAACCAGTACGCGTTGCCCTGCCAGGTGGTCATCCACCCGAAGGTGTCGCCGCCGGCGGCCTCGAGCAGCGTGCGGGCGCGGAGTCGGCTCTCGCGGAGTCCGTCGACGTCGGCGTCCGGCTCGACGGCGCCCGTGGGACGGACGGCGGCACCGGCCACGACCAGCCAGAGCACCGGGCCAGCGGCGCCGAGCACGAAGCGCAGCGCCGGGTCGAGGGACGCCAGCCGGTCCCAGAACACCACGGGCGACAGCGGGCCGAGCGCCGCGACGACGAGCCGCAGCGGGTCCGCGACCGTCTCGCGCGTGGACGCCGCGGTGACGAGCACGACGGTCGTCACCACGCCGAGTGCGACGAGGACGACCACGGCGAAGGTCACGACGCGTCGCCGTGCGGGCAGCACCGTGAACGAACGGCGGAGCAGCACGAGCACGAGCGCGGTGGCGAGCGGCACGACGACGGAGGCGGTCACCGAGACGGTGACCACGAACCGGTTCTCGGCCCCGTGCAGCTCCGCCGCCCCGGCGGGCAGGAGCCCGTAGGTCACGGCGGCCGCGACGGCGAGCACGACGTCGACGACCACGGCGAGCCAGACCGCGAAGCGACTCCCCCGGAACAGCCCGAGGCCGGCGACGAGGAGCACGAGGAGCGGTGCGACCGCGAGCACGAGCGTCCACGGGTCGGTGGCCCGGTACGCCAGCAGCCCCCGCAGGCACTCGCCCGACGCGCTGTCCGCGTGGCAGCCGTGGACGGGGGTGACCGGCCCGGTGCCGACGACGGCCGCGAGCGGGGCCAGGAGCCCGACGCGGGCACGGGAGAGGAGCGCGATGACCGGACCCACGGCCGACACGAGGACCACGGTGCCGAGCAGGACCCGGGTCTCGCGGTGCGAGCTCCTGGTCCAGCCGATCCGGGCGGGGCCCCGGCGGAGCAGGTCGCCGAGCAGCCACCCGGCCGCCGCCGCGAGCGATGCGTAGAGGTCCGAGGCGTGTCCGGCGTACAGCAGCAGCGCGGCGACGACGGCGACGACGTTGACCCGGATCCGTCGGCGCCACAGCGGGCCGGCGAACGCGCTCGCGGTGACGATCGTCCCGACGATGGCCGTCCACGGGTCGAAGCTCGTCGCGCGTCCGAGCAGCAGCGCGCCGGCCGCGCGGTCGTCCTGGTCGACGAGGGCCGTGAGGGCGCCGAGCCCCGTGCCGACGACGGTGGTCACGACGAACGCGAGGGCCGTCCGCCTGCTGCCCATCAGTCGCTCCGACGCCCCGACGAGCGCCACGACCCCGGCGAGGGTGAGGACGAGCGCCAGCGCCCCGGTGGTGACGGCGAAGACCCGGAAGGGTCCGAAGTGCACGGTGTCCAGGGAGCCGGTGTGCCCGACGACGCGGACGACGAGGCCCGCGATCGAGGTGAGGAGCACGAGGACGAAGACGACCGCCGTGACCGGGTGCCGCCGGGTCGACCTGACGATCCGCGACCCGAAGGCGGCCGCTCCTGACGTGGTCCTGCTCACAGCGCACCGTCCTCCTGCGGGAGACCGAGGTGTGCCAGGACGACCGGCAGTCCGTGGGCCAGCACGTACCGCACGGTGTTCCAGTCGTGCGCCGAACCCGGCGAAACGATGACCTGCGTCTGCATGCCCGCACGGACCGCTGCGGCGTGCAGGGTCTCGGTCGACGCCCGGTAGGGGGCGTCGTCCTGACCGTAGCCGAAGACGGTGAGGTGGTCGTGGTACGGCCCGTGCGCCGCCATGATCGCGACGGGCGCCGCGGCACGGTAGGCGGCAGCCGAACCACCGAACGCCAACGCGGTGCTCCGCTGCGCGTCGCCGGTCACCGGGGCGAGCTCGCTCGAGATCGCCAGGGCCGCACCGAAGACGTCGGGGTGCTCGGTGGAGAACTGCATCGTGCACGTCGCGCCCTGCGAGAACCCGAGGATGCCCCAGGCTCCTGCTCCGCTGGCGACCGGCAGGTGCCGCTCGATCCAGTGCACCGTGTCGGTCATCACGTAGGTGGCGCTCCTGCCGAGGCGCCGGGAGTCCACGCACATCGGGTTCCGGTTCGGCGCCGCGAGCTGGTCCGGCGACACGACGATCGGGGCGAGACCGTGGTGCGCGGCGGCGTAGCGGTCGAGGAAGCTGCCGAGGTCGCCGGTCTGGAACATGTCGGCCGGTTGCCCGGGCTGCCCGGAGAGCGCGACGAGGACGGGCAGCCGCGGCGGGTGGGCCACCTGTGCGGCCGGCGGGAGCCAGACCACTGCCTTGCGCGCCCGGAAGTGCGACACCGTCCCCGGGATCGTCACGCTGACGGTCTCGCCCTTCGACGGCATGCCGGCCGGCGCGTGCCAGTCCGCCGCGTCGACCTCGAGGTGCGACCCCGGGTCCGACAGCGGCGGCAGGTCCCGGCTCCGGTAGGGGTTGGTCGCGACGGCCTGCTCGATGTTCTTGTAGAACCCGAAGTCCACGTTGACACCGAGGCCCGCCGACAGCACGAGCGCACCGGCAGCGGCGACGGCGAGGACCCGTGCGAGCCACCCGCCCTGCACCGCCACGACGAGCAGGAGCGCCACGCCCGCGAACGCGAACGCCACCCACATCCGGGTGACCGGGGTGAACTGCACGCCGAAGTCGTCCTGCACGTCGCCGGTCCACCACACGGCGACGAGGCCGATCGCCCCTCCGACCGCCGCTCCCCCGACCCGGACCGCGGCACGACGCAGCCGGTGCCGCTCGTGCACCGGACCGACCAGGACCCACCCGGCGAGGAGGGCTGCGAGGACGTACACCGGGACGAGCAGGCGGCTGCCGGTGATCGGGACGCGGAGGAGTTCGTGGAGCACGGGTTCATCGTGGCCCCGCACCGCTGCCGCACAGCCTCGGAAGCGCTTCCACTGCGCACAGGTTGGGCACTGATCGCTCCCAGGGATGCTCCAGGCGCTCCACAGCGGCATCCGGTTCGCGGACACGGGTCGGAGGGGCGCCGCGGACGACGCCCCTCCGACTCCCTGGTGTCAGGCGATGCGCCTGCGGAGCACGAGCACGCCGGCTCCGAGGAGCAGGAGCAGGAACGCGATGCCCGCCGGGACCGTCTGCGAGCCGGCTCCGGTGTACGCGAGCTCCGGCTGCGCCGCCGGCGCAGCAGCGGCGGTCGTCCCCGTCGAGGACGCCACGGTCGACCGGGAGGCGCTGGTCGCCGTGACCGCGCCGGCCGCGGTGACCTCCGTGCTCGCGACCGGGACGGTGGTCGCCTCCGGCACCGAGGTGCCGGGGGTCGTCCCGCCCGTCGTGTCACCGGGCGTCACGCCCGGGTCCGTACCGGGGTCGGTCCCCGGGACCGTGCCGGGGTCGTTCCCCGGGTCCGTACCGGGGTCGTTCCCCGGGTCCGTACCGGGGTCGGTCCCCGGGTCCGTGCCGGGGTCGGTGCCCGGGTCCGTACCGGGGTCGGTGCCCGGGTCCGTACCCGGGTCGGTGCCCGGGGTCGTGGTGCTGGTGCCGTCACCGACGATGCCGATGCCGTTCCCGCCGACGGTGATCGGCACGCTGATCACGGGGATCACCTGCGTCCCGCCGAGCAGACCGCCGTCACCGGAGGTCGTGCCACCCGCGACCGGGGTCGAACCCGAACCCGAGCCGGTGCCGGTCGTGCCGGTGCCGGTGCTGGTGCCGTCACCGACGACGCCGATGCCGTTCCCACCGACGGTCACCGGGATCGCGACCACCGGGGCGACCTGCGTCCCGGAGCCCACGCCGTCGTCACCCGACGTCGTGCCACCCGCGACCGGGGTCGAACCCGAACCCCCGCCGGTGCCGGTCGTGCCGGTGCCGGTGCTGGTGCCGTCATCGACGACGCCGATGCCGTTCCCGCCGATCGTGATCGGCAGGTCGACGATCGGTGACACCTGCGTGCCACCGAGCACAGCGTCGTCACCGGACGTCGTGCCACCCGCTACCGGGGTCGAACCCGAACCCGAACCCGGGGCAGCGGTCGGCGCCGTCCCCGTCGCGGAGCCGTCACCGAGCACCCCGATGCCGTTGCCGCCGACGGTCACGGGGACGGACACGACCGGGGCGACCTGCGTCCCGGACGCGATGCCGTCCGAACCGGACGTCACCGGCTCGGCTGCCGGTTCCGGGACCGCCGGGCTGCTCGTCGCCGCGGCCGGAGCGGACGCCGGAGCGGCTTCCGCGTCACCCGCGACACCGACGGCGTTGCCGGTGACCGACACCGGAGCGGTGACGTCACCGACGACCTGCGTCCCCGACGCGACAGCGTCCGAGCCGGTCGTCGTCGGAGCAGGAGCAGGAGCCGGGGCGGGCGCAGGAGCCGCAGCGGGCGCCGGAGCGGTCGCCACGGCGTCGCCCCCCACGGCGACCGCGTTGCCGGTCGCCTGCACCGGTGCCGTCACGACGGGCGCGACCTGGGTACCGGACGCGATGCCGTCGTCACCCGAGGTGGCCGGGGCAGGGGCAGGAGCCGGAGCCGGAGCAGCCGGAGCGGGAGCCGGAGCCGAGCCGGTCGTGGACACGGCGTCGCCGAGCACCCCGAGGGCGTTCCCGGAGACGGACACCGGGGCACTGATCGACGGTGCCACCTGGGTGCCGGACAGGAGGCCGTCGTCACCGGAGGTCGTGGCGGCGTTCGCCACCGCGGTCCCCCCGAGCGTCAGGCCGCCGACGAAGAGGGTGAACCAGAGCCCTCTCGAGACGTACTTGTTCATGGTCGTTCGTTCCTCACTGATCGAGATCTGTCCTCCGACCGCGATCGCGGTCGGGTGGTGCATGCCTGCCGTGCTGGACAGGCGCACCGATCTCAGTCAGGAGCGACGTCGTGGTCGCCGACGACGGACGCGGGGACCACGTCGTCGGCGAGGCTGCCGCGTGACCCCACGGCGAGGGAGAACCGGACACCGGAGGTGCCGTCGAGCCCGACGGGCGCGGCGCCCGCGGAGCCGGAGGTGGCACCGCCCGCGGCACCGGAGACGCCCGGGCCGGACGGGAGGCCTTCGTGGCCGTCGCCGTCCGCCGGGACGAGCAGCGCCGCCCCGCCGACGGTCGCCGCGGCCGGCACCGGAGCGGCCGGGGCGGCAGCACCGACGACGGTGGCGACCGCCACGTGCTCGGTGGCCGGAGCGCCGTCGCGTGCGACGTCACCCGGTGGTGTCGGGACACCGGCCACCGTCGGTGGGCCGCTGGCGCCGTCCACGGCGACGGCGGAGGCTGGGGTGGGCGCGTCGTGCCGGACGCGCACCGGCTGCTCGTCCGTGCCGCCCACCGGGGTCGGCGCGGTCCCGGGGACGGGCGCCGTGCCTCCCGGCAGGAGGGGCGGCAGCGGGGCCGGCGTGACGGGGAGCGGCAGGACCGGCGTCACCGGGAGCGGCAGGACCGGGAGCGCGTCCTCGACGGGCGGGAGGACCTGCTCGACCGTGCCGGGCAGCGATCCGACGGTCGTCCCGACACGGTCGACCACGTCGTCGACCGCTCCGGTGACCGGCGCGGTGACGGTGCCGACGGTGTCGTCACCGAGCAGGTCGCGGGTCACCGGGAGGGCGCCGACCACGCTGTCGACCGTGTCGACGACGCCCGTGACGGGCCGTGCTCCCGTGACCGTCTGCACCGTCTCGGTGACGGGGCGGAGGGCGCCGGTGAGGGTGTCGGTGAGCGGCCGGGAGGCACTGCTCGCCACGTCCTCACCACCGGCGGTCGTCGGCGTGGCCGGGATCGCGGCGGTGCCGGTCGGCGGCGTCGGCGACGCCTGCGGCGTGGTCGGGGCCTGCTGGGCCGCCGGCGTCTGCTGTGCGGTCGTCGTCTGCTGGGTGGTCGGCGTCTGCGTGCTGGTGTGCTGCGCGATCGCCGTCGCCGGGGCCGTCGGTGCGGTGTGCTGCGCGACCGGGGGTGCCGGCGGGGCGGGACGCGCCGGGGCGGGAGCCGCGGCGGCAGGAGCCGGAGCGACGGGAGCCGGAGCAGCGGGGGCGGGAGCTGCGGGAGCCGGAGCCGCTGGCACCGGGGCAGCGGCGGGCGGTGCGACGGCCTGCCGCACGGGGGCGACCGCACTGTCGACGGCCTGCGTCGCTCCCTGCACGGTGTCGCCGACGTCCTGGACCAGCCCGCTGACCAGCCCGCGCTGCTGCGGAGCCCCCTCGGCTGCTGCGGCCGGACGGGCACCGAGGAGCAGCGAGAGCAGCACGAGCGCAGCGGCGACCCCGACGCCCACGAGGGCGGTCCGGAGCAGCGCGCGCCAGGGGTCGCGCAACGGCTGGTCCATGCGCTCACCTCCTGATCTCGGCTGCGCACGTAGAGTGGTTGACCGGCACTGTACGCCGATCGATCCCGGACCGGAACCGGTCACGGAAGAAATTCTCAGGAAAGGCCGCACGTGGTCTCGATCTTCTCCGCCCCGACGCGCAACCTCGACATCGTGACGCTGCACGAGATCCTGCGGCTCCGACAGGACGTGTTCGTCGTCGAGCAGGAGTGCGCCTACCCGGACATCGACGGCCGCGACCTCGAGCCGGGCACGGTGCAGTTCTGGGCAGGACAGGGCTCGGTGGACGCCACGCTCCGGCTGCTCCGCGAGGACGACGGCACCGAGCGCATCGGCCGCGTCGCCACCGCCCGGCACGCGCGGTCGCAGGGGCTCGGGGCGCAGCTCATGGAGGCGGCGATCGCCGAGTCCCGCTCGTCGTCGATCGCGATCAACGCGCAGGCGCACCTCGAGCAGTGGTACGGCCGGTTCGGCTTCGTGCGGTCCGGCGACGACTTCCTCGAGGACGCGATCCCGCACGTCCCGATGACGCGCACCCGCTAGGCGACCTGCCGTCCGCGTCCCGGGTCGGTGCGACGTCGTCGGCCCGGGTCAGGCGCGCCAGCGGCGGAGCTCGTCGAACGACCGCCCCTGGTGCGCGCGGTCCGCGACGAGCCGCTCGAACACGATGTTCGTCTGTGTCGTCGCGACGGCGGGGTCCCCGCTCAGCTCGTCGGCGACGAAGTCCCGCAGCTGCTCCGTCGACGTGCAGGCGATGTGCACGAGGAAGTCCTTGTCGCCGGCGAGGAACGCCACGTCCTGCACGACGGGCACCCGGAGCAGGCGCTTCGCGAAGTCGCGCAGTTCGTGCCGGGCCGCGGCGTGCACCCGGACGGACACCATCGCCTCGATCGCGAACCCGAGCTTCGCGACGTCGACGTCGGCCCGGTAGCCGCGGATCACCCCGGCGTCCTCGAGCGCGCGCACCCGCGTCAGGCACGTGGACGGCGCGACCCCGACCGCGGCGGCCAGCCGGTTGTTCGGCATCCGGGCGTCGCCGGCGAGGGTCCAGAGGATGCGCTCGTCGACCTCGTCGAGGCGCGGTGCGGGATCGGGGCGACGGACGGTTCGGTCGGACACGCCCCGACGTTACCGCTGGTCGACCCCCGCGCTACATCGCCAGCGTCATCCCGACCACGGCGACCGTCATCGCGAAGACCTCACCGCTGCGGACGGCTCGACGGTCCTCGCGCGCCCACTCGTACCGGAGCAGCCACCCGCTGAACGCGCAGTAGCCGATCACACCGGCTCCGAGGACCGCGGAGAGCGCGATCCCGTGTCCGGCGTGCCCGTCGGACAGCCCGGTCGCGTGCCCCATCAGGAGCATGCCGGCCATCACGACCGACGACAGCGCCCGGTGCACGTCCATCGGCTCCGCCCGACGCCCGTCCGGCCGACGGCGCCGCAGCACGGGCAGCGGCGCGAGGAGCAGCAGCGTCGCCGCGGCCAGCAGCGTCCACGAGGCGCCCGCCTGCACGACGGGGAGCACCATCGCCACGAGCATCACCGCGGCGGGGACGATCACACCCGGTCGGGGCCGGTAGCGGTCCCCCACGATGCAGCAGACCGACGCGAACTGCGGCACGACGAGCATCGCGTCGGCGACGGTCTCGTGCACGGCGGTCACGGCGAGCGGCGTCCGGGTCGGTCCGGTCGGTCAGTCCTGGGCGCGCGCAGCGGCCTTGTCGGCACGCTCCTGCTTCACGCGGGCGTTCTCGGCGTGCACCTCGGCCTGCGTCGCACGCTCACGCACGAGCCACTCGGGCATCTCCTGCAGGAGGGCCTTGACCTCGGCGGTGGTCAGGGGCTCCTCGACCCCGGCGCGCACCAGGCCGGAGATCGACACGCCGAGCTTCTGTGCGACGACCGGACGCGGGTGCGGCCCTTCGCGACGGAGTTCCTCGAGCCACGCCGGCGGCTGCGTGCGGAGCTCGTCGAAGGCGGTCCGGGTGACCGGCGCCGCGCGGAACGACTCCGGGGCTGCCGCCAGCAGGATGCCGAGCTTCTTCGCAGCCGTCTCGGGCTTCATCGTCTGTTCCTGCGCCATGCGTACCAGGGTACGGCCCCTACACTCGGTTGCATGACCGCGGCCCTCACCATCGCCTTCGTCCCGGGGGTCTCCCCCGCGAAGTGGGTCCGGGTCTGGCGGGAACGCTTCCCGGACGCCGAGCTCGGCCTGCTGCCGATCGGACCGACCGAGGTCGACGACGCGCTCACCGGCGAGGCCGACATGGCCTTCGCCCGGATGCCCGTCGGCGCCCACCTCAACGCCATCCCGCTCTGGACCGAGACGGCCGTCGTCGCGATGCCGAAGGACGCGTCCCTCGCCTCCTCCGACGTGGTGACCGAGGCCGACCTGGCCGACGTGCACGTCGTCGACGCCGGGCCCGTGCCGGAGGACGTGTCCGCCGCCCTCGACCTGGTCGAGGCGAACGTCGGGGTCGTCGTGCTCCCCCAGTCCCTCTTCCGCGCGGCCAGCCGCAAGGACCTGGTGGCGAAGCCCCTCGACGGCGCAGCGGGCACCCGGATCGCCCTCGTCTGGCGCGACGCGGACGCCTCCGACACCACCGAGGAGTTCATCGGTGTCGTGCGCGGTCGCACCGCCAACAGCTCGCGGAACGCCGCCGACCGACCGGGAGGCACGACGAACGCCGACGACGCCGGCTCGCGCGGCACGCGGGACGGCTCCGGAGCCGGTCGCGGCAGCACCGCCCGCGCCGGTGGTGGCAAGGCCACCGCGAAGCAGGCCGCCGGCGGCAAGGCGGGCGGCAAGGGCGCGCGCAAGCCGCGCGGGACCGGACGACCGGGCACCCAGCGACTCGGCAACGGCAAGCCGAAACGCGGGTCCAAGGGCAACCGGTGACGGACACGCGGCTCGTCCCGATGCCGGCCACGCGCCTCCCGGCCTGGCTGGACCGCACGATGGCGGAGTACGTCGGATCGCGCATGCGGGCCGGTGAGACCCGCGAGCAGGCCGAGGCGAACAAGCAGCGGTCGCTCGACCAGTGGTTCCCGGACGGGGCACCCCTGCCCGACCACTTCGTCTGGGACCTGGTCGACGACGCGGACGCCGTCGTGGGGTACCTCTGGATCGGACCGTTCTCGTCGGGCAGCACCGAGTGGTGGGTGTTCGACGTCGAGGTCGACGAGCCGTTCCGTCGCCGCGGTCACGCCCGACGGGCGCTCGAGGCCGGGCAGCGGGTCGCCCGTGAGCACGGCGCCACGAGCATCGGGCTCAACGTGTTCGGGTACAACACGGGCGCGCAGGACCTGTACGCCGCGCTCGGCTACCGCGTCACCGCGACGCAGATGCAGCTCCCGCTCGACTGATCGCGGCCTGTCAGGCCCAGACGCCGGACGTGCCGCGTCGGTGACTGCCGACCAGGTGCGTGTCGACGATGCCGAGTGCCTCCATCAGGGCGTGCATCGTCGTGGGCCCGACGAACGCGAACCCGCGCTTCCGCAGGGCCGTCGACAGCGCCACGGACGCCTCGCTCGTCGTCGGGACCTCGGCGATCGTCCGCGGCGCCGGTGTCGCGTCCGGCCGGAAGGACCACACGAGGTCGGCGAGCCCACCGTCGGCGCGCAGGGCGATCGTCGCGTTCGCGTTCGTGATCGTCGCGCGGATCTTCGCCCGGTTCCGGACGATGCCGGCGTCCGCCATCAGGCGCTCGACGTCGTCGTCCCCGAAGACCGCGACCACGTCCGGGTCGAAGTCCGCGAAGGCCGCGCGGAACGCCGGGCGCTTGGCCAGGATCGTGCGCCAGGACAGCCCGGACTGGAACGCCTCGAGCGACAACCGCTCGAACACCCCGTGCTCGTCGCGGACCGGCATGCCCCACTCGGTGTCGTAGTACTCGCGGAGCATCGGGTCGGTCGCGGCCCAGACCGGGCGCGCGAGGCCGTCCTCTCCGGTCACCAGGCCGTCGGGGATCATCGTCGGGTCGTCGCTCACGCGTCCATCCTGGCCGACCGCACCGACGACCCCGGGGTCACCGGTCGGTGCCGTCGCCCGTCATCGCGGCCTGGTCCATCCAGACGTACTCCCACCGGTGGCCGTCCGGGTCGGTGAAGCTGCGCTGGTACATGAAGCCGAGGTCGGTCTCCGGGCGGTCCTCGTTCCCGCCGCTCATGACGGCGGCGTCGACGATGCGGTGCACCTCGTCCTTCGAGGCTGCGCTCAGCGAGTTGATCACCTCGACCGTCCCGGGGGCGGCGATCGTCCCGTCGGTGAACTCCTGGAACTTCGCATGCGTGAGGAGCATCACGTACACGGTGCTGCTCACGACGATGCACGCGGCGGTCTCGTCGGTGAACTCCGGGTTCACCGTGTAGCCGAGCGCCTCGTAGAAGCCGACTGCCCGGTCCAGGTCGGTGACCGGCAGGTTGATGAACACCATCTGCTCCACGGTGGTTCCCTTCGTCGAGCACCAACCTGGCGCAGCCGCCCGTCGAGCGCAACCGTTCCTCTCTGCAACCAACTGGAACGTCATACTCTGGTCACATGGAGCGGGCCTACGTCGACGAGTCCGAGCCCGGCGGTGGGCTCGATCACACCAGCTACGTCCTCGCGGCGGTGGTGGTCGTTCAGTGCCGAGCCGAGACTGCGCGTGCGGCGGTCCGGTCAGCCAAGCCCTCCCGCATGCGGAAGCTGCACTGGTACGAGGCGCTCCGGACACAGCGCATCTCCTGGCTGGACCTGCTCGCCGTCGCGGCAGCGGTCTTGGTCGTTCGCTACGACGGTGCCCCTGCGCGAGCGGAGCGGCGACGTCGGTCGTGCTTGGAGCGCCTCGTGTGGGAGCTCGAGGTCCGCGGGGTGCAGCACGTCGTGCTCGAGTCGCGAGGAGCCTCCTGTGATGCTGCCGATCGGTCGATGTTCGATGCGCTCCGTCGACGAGGCGTCGGTCGATCGGTCCGGTACGAGCACGTCCGAGGGACGGACGAGCCCCTTGTCGCCCTCGCAGACCTGGCCTGCGGCGCGTACGCGTCCGGGATGCACGAGGAGATCGGCGCAGAGATCGTCGTCGTGCGCTGAAGCAACTCGTCGTGCGATGGAGCGAACCGACGTGTCGTGACACCGGGGCCCCGAGGCCCGGACAGCGCGAAGCCCCGGGCCCGCGCTGGCTGCAGGCGTATCCGGGGCTCACTTCCGGTCGAGCAACACGCGACCGACATGTCAATGCTAGGAACGATGACCGACGACGTCAACCGCCCCGTGCCTCCTGGCCGCCCGGTGTTTCCCAGAACGCTCGAAGTGGGAAGCGAGAACGGGCGTACCAGGTCGGATCGACCGACCAGGTACGCCCGTTCGTGCCGGGTACGCCCGTTCGTGTCAGGCGGGCCGTGCAGCCGCGCAGCCGCGCGCAGCGGGGTCAGACCCGCTCGCGCCCCTCGCCTGCGGCGCGCTGGTCGGCCTCGGCCTCGGCCTGCCCGACGATGTCCTCGGCAGGCACCGGGTTCAGCCGGTCCCACAGGAAGAAGAGCAGCCCGCCGACGAGCAGCGACAGCCCGACCCACAGGTTGATGTGGATGCCGCCGGTCTTCTCGGGGTCGGTGTCCCAGTGGACGATGCCGACGATGGTGGTGATCACGCCGTAGAGCACGAACAGGCCGCCGAGGATGCGGCGCAGGTCGAGTCGGCGGGTGGAGCGGACGAGCGCCGCCTGCTCCTCGGTGAGCTTCGTGGTGTCCTCACGCATGGGAGTACTCCTTCGGGTCCGGGCCTAGAGGAACGGCAGGTAGAGGGCGACGCACAGCACGAGCGCGACGGTGCCGAGCAGCGCGGGCGAGCGGTACCAGGCGGTGTCCGTCGCGACGGCACCGGCGGTCATGTCGATCTTGCCGACGCCGTACACCAGGCCGCCGAGCTCCGACACGTCCTTCGGCTTCGTGGCGAGCGAGACGAGCACGCCGACGACGAGCACCGTGACGAACGAGATGATCGCGCCGTACATCGTCTCCGCCGTCGCCGTCGAGAACAGCGACGGGTCCACGAGGTACGCGATCCAGGTGATCGTCGGCGTCACGATGCCGAGCACGTAGCCCCAGAGCGCGCCCTGGGTGGTCATCCGCTTCCACAGCAGTCCGAGGATGAAGACGCCGAAGAGCGGTGCGTTGAAGAACGAGAACAGCGTCTGCATGTAGGTCATGATGTTGCCGGCCTGCGCGGCGAGGAACGCCGTGCCGATGCCGACGACCACGCCGACGACCGTGACCCAGCGACCGGTCTTCAGGTAGTGCAGGTCGGGCATGTTCGGCTTGATGTACCGCTGCCAGATGTCGTACGTGAAGACGGTGTTGAAGGACGAGACGTTCGCCGCCATGCCCGCCATGAACGAGGCGAGCAGACCCGTCACCGCGATGCCGAGCACGCCGGTCGGCAGGTACATCTGGATGAGCTTCGGGATCGCGTCGTTGTAGGTCAGCTCCCCCGAGGCGAACTGGTTGCCCACGACGGCCGCGGCGATGAGCCCCGGCACGACGACGATGAACGGGATGAAGAGCTTCGGGATCGCCGCGATGAGCGGGGTCCGGCGGGCTGCCGACATGTTCTTCGCCGAGAACGCGCGCTGCACCTCGGTGAAGTTCGTCGTCCAGTAGCCGAAGGAGAGCACGAAGCCGAGGCCGAGCACGATGGCGAGCCAGTTCGCCCCGATCGGGTTCGTGACGTCGCCGATGCCGGTACCCGTCCAGGCCTGCAGGTGCTGCACGCCCTGGGTCTGCTTGATGGCCTCGGTGAGACCGCCCCACCCGCCGACACGGTGCAGGCCGACGATCGTCAGCGGCACGAGGCCCGCGATGATCACGAAGAACTGCATGACCTCGTTGTAGATCGCGCTGCTCAGGCCACCGAGGGTGATGTAGGCGAGCACGAACGCGGCGGACACCAGGATCGCGAGCCACTCCGGCCAGCCGAGCATCGCCTCGATGACGATCGCCATGGCGTAGAGGTTGATGCCGGCGATGAGCACGTTCGACACCGCGAACGCGATCGAGTTCACCAGGTGCGGCGCCTTGCCGAAGCGGCGGAGCATGAACTCCGGCACCGACCGGACCTTGGACCCGTAGTAGAAGGGCATCATCACGAGCCCGAGGAACACCATCGCGGGCACGGCACCGATGAGGTAGTAGTGCAGCGTCGCCATGCCGATCTGCGCGCCGTTCGCGGCCATGCCGAGGATCTCGGTCGCGCCGAGGTTCGCGGACACGAACGCCAGGCCCGTGATCCAGGCCGGCATCGAGCGGCCGGACAGGAAGAAGTCCATGCTCGTCCGCACCTGCTTGCGGGCGGTGAACCCGATGCCGATGACCACCGCGAAGTACACGATGATCATCAAGTAGTCGACCCAGCCCAGTTCGAGCCGGATCCCGTTGGTCGCCGCAGCGAGAACCATGCGATCTCCACATCAGTGTGTTGCAGTCGGCAACTGCGCCGACCCGAGCGGGAACGTTACACCGCGATGTGACCGTTCACATAGCTCGCGCATCCGTCGCCGTCGCTGCAGCCCCGCCGCTCGGTAGGCTCTCCCCATGAGCGAGCCGGTCACCGACACCACGACACGCCCCCGGCGGATCCTCGTCCTGAACGGGCCGAACCTCGACATCCTCGGGCGTCGCGACCCGGCACAGTACGGCACCGTGACGCTCGCCGAGCTCGAGGCGATCGTGCACACCGAGGCGGCGGTCCACGAGCTCGAGGCGGACTTCCGGCAGACCAACCGCGAGGGGGAGCTCGTCGGGTGGCTGCACGAGGCGCTCGACGACTTCGTCGCGGTGGTCATCAACCCCGCCGCCTACGCGCACACCTCGGTCGCGCTGCACGACGCGGTCGAGGCACTGAGCGTCCCGGTCGTCGAGGTGCACCTCTCGAACACGTGGAAGCGCGAGCCGTTCCGGCACGTCGACCACGTCGCGACGGCGGCGACCGCGGTCATCGCCGGTGCGGGCGCCGACGGCTACCGCCTGGCGGTCGCCCACGTCGCGTCACTGGTGGCCGACCCGACCGACTGACGGCCTGGAGGCGCGGCACCTGCCCGCCACGCGCCTCCCGTCCGCCCCGCGTCCAGACGTGCCGTCCGTCCCGTCGGTCCCGTCCCGTCCCGTCCCGGTGAGGTTCCGAACGGGCGATGTACGTCACGGTCGCGATCGACCGTGACGTACATCGCCCCCTCGGCGGACGACGCGCGGCGTGTCGTGCCCGCTCGGCGGCGCGACCGGCGGCGCGTCGTGCGACCGCGAGCGGCGGGCGGGCGGCGACTAGAAGTCGGCGGGACGGCGGACGTCGTCGGCGCCGACGGCGGCGAACCCTCCGCGGACGATCGGCAGCGCGCGCCGGACCGCCTGGTCGATGCGCAGCTCGAGGTCGACGCTGGCGATGTCGTACCCGCCCTCGCGCTTGGTGAAGTCGCGCTCGTTCCCGAACACGCCGAGCGGCAGGGTCGTCGACTGGAAGAAGCCGAACAGCGGCCGCATCTGGTGCTCGACGAGCAGTGCGTGCCGGTCACTGCCGCCCGTGGCGGTCAGGAGCACCGGGGTGTCGACGAGGTCGTACTGCCCCACCCAGTCGAAGAAGAGCTTGAAGGCACCGGAGTAGGCGGCCCGGAACGCCGGGCTGCCGACGACGAGCACGTCCGCTGCCTCGACGGTCTCGAGCGCTCGCCGGGTGCGGTCCGACATCGCCTCGCGGGAGGGCGCGGCACCGAGGTCCGCGAGCAGGGGTCCGATCTCGACCTGTGCGGTCCGGGCGTCCGGCAGGTCCTCCGCCATGCGCGCCACGGTCGCCCCGACCAGGGTCGAGGTGCGCGAGGGGTCCGATGGGCTGCCGCTGACGCCGACGACGAGTGCTCCGTCCATGCGGTCGATGCTCACACGTCGTCCGAGGGCCCGTCCGGGTGTGACGACTTGTGTCGCCCACCAGCACGCGCGGGTACCGTCCGGGTGATGCAGACGTTCCTGCCGTACGCCGACTTCCGCGCCTCGGCCGAGGTCCTCGACGACAAGCGACTCGGCAAGCAGCGCGTCGAGACCCTGCAGGTGATGCGGGCGTTGACCCTGCCGGACTACGGCTGGCAGCACCACCCCGTCGTCGCCATGTGGCGCGGGTACCGCCCGGCGCTGATGGCCTACCAGGACGCGACGTGCCGGGTGTGGCTCGAGCGCGGGCACGCCGACACCTGCCTGGAGAAGACCCTGGCCGACCTCGGGCTGGTCCCCGAGGACCTGGTCGCGTACGAGCGCGGCGACTTCGCGGTGCCCGCGTGGAACACCGACCCGGCGGTGCACGCCTCGCACCGGTCGAAGCTCGTGCAGAAGGCGCCGGAGCACTACCGACCGTTGTTCCCCGACGTGCCCGACGACCTGGACTACGTCTGGCCGGGCGTCCCCGAGCCGCCGGCACGCTGACACGCTCACCCCCGGGCACGACGACCGGGCGGCCGCCGCTCGACGGCGGGACGGCAGCTGCGCGGCCGTTCGACGCCACCGCGACCCGTCGTGGACTGACAGGGGGTGCGGCGCCGGTCAGGGTCCGGCGCCGCGTCCACGACGGGCGCGGCGGCCGCTCGGGCACGACGACAGGGGATGTCGTGTCCGGCGCCGGACGCGGTCAGGGGTGCTGCGTCCGGTCATGAGCACCGCGGGCCCCGGGGGGGGGGACGGGACCGCGCGGTGCTGGCCTCGGGTGGTGGGTTCCTCAGAGGTGTTCGGTGTCTCCTCGGTACCGGTCCGTCTCGCTGGGGGCGGGCATGGCCCGACGGAGTGCCGCGGTGCCGACCGTCGGGAGCAGGGCACTCACGACGGTGGCGAGTGCCCCCACGGTCGCGATGGCGCCGAGCGGGGCGGTGCCGAGGTCGTGCTGCGCGGCGAGTGCGATGGCGACCACGGTCGCGGGTGCCGGCAGGAGCTGGACCGCACGGAAGGGGACCTCCTGTCGGTCCCGGGTGGTGATCGCGTTCGCCATGGCTCCATGGTGACGGACGATCGCTGTCCGCAGAAGGGGGGACATCACCCCCAACTATGGAGTAGAACGTCTAGTACACTCAGCTCAGGCGCCGAACCGCGGCGACCGACTCGGCGACCGCCTGCACCACGACGGCCACGTCCTCGTCCGTGAGCCCGTCGTCGAACGTCAGTCGCAGGGCCGTGCGCGCGGTGTCCTCCGACAGCCCGAGGGCGGTGAGGACGTGTGAGGCCTCGGTGCTCCCCGCGGCACAGGCGCTCCCGGAGGAGGTCACGACGTCGCGCTCCTCGAGTTCGAGCAGCACGGTCTCGCCGTTGACCGCCGGCGGACCACCCGGCACCGCCGGGAAGCAGAACGACGCGTGCCCCGGGAGCCGACCCGCCCCGCCCACCGCCGACCCGACCGGCGCCGCCCCGGTCAGCACGGCACCGGGCACCGACGCCAGCACGCCCTCGACCACGGCGTCCCGGGTCACGGTCGCACGGGCGGCAGCGGCGCCCCGGGCCCCCTCGACGAGCGACACCGCGGTGGCGAGGGCGACCGCTCCGGCGACGTCCTCGGTCCCCGACCGTCTCCCCCGCTCCTGTCCCCCGCCGTGCAGCAGCGGCTCGAGCGGTACCCCACCCCGGACCGCGAGTGCGCCGGTGCCCTTCGGTGCGCCGAGCTTGTGCCCGGAGAACGACAGCGCGTCGACGCCGAGCCGGTCGAGCCCGAGGGGCAGCCACGGAGCGCTCTGCACGGCGTCGGTGTGGAACCGGGCCCCGACGCGGTGCGCGACCGCCGCGAGGGCCGGGAGGTCCTGCACGGTGCCGACCTCGTTGTCGGCGTGTGCCACCGAGACGAGCGTGGTGTCCGGACGGACGACCCGCGCGAGCGCCTCGGGCGTCACGGTCCCGTCGCGTTCGACCGGCACGAGCGTGACGGTGAACCCGTGGTGGCGCTCCAGGTACCGGCAGCTCTCGAGCACCGCCTCGTGCTCGATCGCGCTCGTGACGACGTGCCGGCCGCGGGGTGCCGCGAGCGCGATGCCCTTGACCGCGGTGTTCGCACCCTCGGTGCCGCCGGTGGTGAGGACGACCTCGCCCGGACGGCACCCGAGGAACCGGGCGATCGTCGCCCGGGCGTCGGCGAGTCCCCGGGCGGCCGCCTCGCCCACCCCGTGCGTGGACGACGGGTTGCCGAAGACGCCGGTGAGGTACGGCCACATCGCCTCGAGCACCTCACGGCGGACCGGGGTGGTCGCGGCGCGGTCGAGGTAGAACACCGGGTCAGCCGCCGGTCACGTCGACGTCGAGCCCGAGGTCGAGCGCCCGCGCCGAGTGGGTGAGTGCGCCGACGGAGACGACGTCGACCCCGGTGCGCGCGATGGCGCCCACCGTGTCGAGCGAGACTCCGCCGGAGGCCTCGACGAGCGCACGGCCCGCGACCAGCCGCACGCCCTCGACGAGCTGCTCCGGCGTGAAGTTGTCGAGCATGATCGTGTCGACACCGGCCGCGACCACGGGTTCGACCTGGTCGAGCCGGTCGACCTCGACCTCCAGGTGGACCGTGTGCCCGAGCCGACCACGGGCTCCGCGGACGGCGTCGCCGATCGCGGTGCCGCCGGCGAGCAGCACGGCCAGGTGGTTGTCCTTGGCGAGGACGGCGTCGGACAGCGAGTTCCGGTGGTTGTGGCCACCGCCGCAGCGCACGGCGTACCGCTCGACGGCCCGGAGTCCCGGAGTGGTCTTGCGGGTGTCGGCGATCCGTGCGCCCGTCCCCGAGACGGCCGCGACGTACCGCGCGGTGACGGTCGCGATGCCGGACATCCGCTGCACCAGGTTGAGCCCGACCCGCTCGGCGCGCAGGACCGAGCGCGCAGGGCCGTGCACCGTGGCGAGGACCTGTCCGGCGTCGAAGGGCTCGCCGTCGGCCAGGTGCAGCTCCGTGCGCACCGTGGGGTCGACGGCGTGCATCACGGCGGCGAACACCGCGCCGCCGGACAGCACGCCGGGTTCGCGGGCGGCCAGGGTCGCGGTCGCGCGGGCGTCGACGGGGATGAGCGTCTCGCTCGTGACGTCACCCCACGGAGCGTCCTCCTCGAGCGCCGTCTCGATCACGCGACGCAGGGCGTGCGGCGGGATCGTCCCGGGGTCGGCTGCGGTGGTGGTGGTCATGCGGGGACTCCCTGCTGGACGGGCGCGGTGCTGCTGGACTGCGCGGTGCTGCTGGACTGCGCGGTGCTGCTGGACTGCGCGGTACTGCTGGTCGGGACGGAGGCCGGGGCGCTGCCGCGCCGGACGGCGCGGACCCACCCGCTCGACACCGGCGCGGAGGGATCGGTCTCCGGGTGGTCGGTGCGCGCGTGCGACCCGCGCGACTCGGTCCGGGAAGCCGCCGCGAGCGCGGTGACCCGCGCCAGGTCGAGCAGGGCGCGGTCCTCGTGGTCCCGCACGGTGCGCGCCACCGGCGACCGGAGCGCAGCGAGCGCGCGACGTGCGGCGGCGAGTCCGTCCGCGTCCCGGAGCAGGCCGACCCGCTCCGTCATCTCGGTCTGGACCGCCTGCCGGAGGTCGGCGGCACGGTCCGGGTGGGCGGCGCCTCCAGGCCGTCCGCTGCGGTCCGTCCCGTGCGGCGTCGATCCCGGCACCCCTCCGTCCGGCCGGGAGGCACGGTGCGGCTCCGCCTCCGTGCCCACCTGGTCGTCGGGGACGGTGCGCACGGGCAGGGCCGCGTCGCCGCGCAGGCGCAGCTGCGCGGGTCGTGGGGCACCGATCGCGTCGGCGGTCCGCACGCCGAAGACGAGCCCCTCGAGCAGGGAGTTCGACGCGAGTCGGTTCGCGCCGTGGACGCCGGTGCAGGCGGCCTCGCCGACGGCGAGCAGTCCGGGGAGGCTGGTGCGCCCCTCGCTGTCGGTGGCGATCCCGCCCATCGCGTAGTGCGCCGCCGGGGCGACCGGCACGCCCTCCCGCGTCCAGTCGAAGCCGGCCGCGCGGGTCGCGCGGGTGAGGCCGGGGAAGCGTGCGACGAGCCGGTCCGCGCCGAGCCCCGTGGCGTCGAGGAGCACGGGGGCGCCGCCCTGGTCGCGGACGGCGGCCGCGATGCCGCGGGCGACCACGTCGCGCGGCGCCAGCTCGGCGTCCGGGTGCACGGCGCTCATGAAGCGTCGTCCGGCGGCGTCGCGCAGGACGGCACCCTCGCCGCGGACCGCCTCGGAGACGAGCCCACCGTCGGGCACGGCCAGCCGGGTCGGGTGGAACTGGACGAACTCCAGGTCGGCGAGGACGGCCCCCGCCCGCCAGGCCGCTGCGACACCGTCGCCGGTCGCGACCAGCGGGTTGGTCGTCTCGCGGTACAGGTGGCCGGCGCCCCCGGAGGCGAGCACGACCGTGTCCGCCTCGATGCGTCGGGGCTCGCCGAGCAGGTCGAGCACGTCCACACCGACCACCGCTCCGTCCCGGACGACCAGGTCGGTGAGGCAGGTGCGCTCCAGGACCGTGACGTGCTGCCGGTGCAGGGCGGCGACGAGCGTGCGCTCGACCGCGGCGCCCGTGGCGTCGCCGTCGGCGTGCAGGACGCGCCAGCGACCGTGCGCGGCCTCGCGCCCGCGTGCCAGGTCGTCGCCGTGGCGGTCGAGGGACGCGGGGTCCGACGTCCGGTCGAACGGGACGCCCAGCGCGAGCAGGTCCCGCACCCGGGCGGGCCCGTCGGCGCAGAGCAGCGCGACGGCGCGCGCATCGGCCCCACCGACGGCCGCGACGTGGGTGTCGTGCTCGTGCAGCGCGACGGCGTCGTCGGCGCCGAGCGCGACGGCGATCCCGCCCTGGGCAGCGGCGGTGGCGCCGTCGGCGAGCCCGCCCTTCGTCACCAGGGTGACGTCGTGGCGGGCGCTGGCGCGGATCGCGGCGGTGAGCCCGGCGATGCCGGACCCGACGATGACGACGTGCACGGTGCGGTCCCCGGTGTCCTCGCGCGGGGCCGTCAGCCGCGGGGCTTCGCGGCAAGCATGCGCTCGAGCGCGACCCGGGCGTCGGCCTGCACGTCGGCGGGCACCGTGATCTCGTTGAGGACCTCGCCGCGGACGAGTGCCTCGAGCACCCAGGCGAGGTAGCCCGGGTGGATCCGGTACATCGTCGAGCAGGGGCAGACGACGGGGTCGAGGCAGGTGATCCGGTGCTGCGGGTACTCGGCCGCGAGCCGGTTCACCATGTTGATCTCGGTCCCGATCGCGAACGAGGTCGGTTCGGTGGCGGCGGCGACGGTCCGGCGGATGAGGTCGGTGCTGCCCGCAGCGTCCGCGGCATCGACGACGGCCATCGGGCACTCGGGGTGCACGATGACCTGCACACCGGGGTCCTCCCGACGGGCCTGGTCGATCTGCTCGACCGTGAACCGGCGGTGCACCGAGCAGAACCCGTGCCAGAGGACCACCTGCGCGTCGAGCAGGGTCTGTGCGTCGTTGCCGCCGAGCGCCTTCCGCGGGTTCCACATGGGCATGCGGTCGGTGCTGATCCCCATGGCCTTCGCGGTGTTCCGACCGAGGTGCTGGTCGGGGAAGAACAGCACGCGCTGCCCCCGCTCGAACGCCCACTCGAGCACGGTCGCCGCGTTCGACGACGTGCAGACGATCCCACCGTTCCGGCCGCAGAAGGCCTTGAGGTCGGCGGCGGAGTTCATGTACGTGACGGGGATCACCGGCACGCGCCCGTCGGCGTCGGGCTCGGTGCCGTACACGGCGGCGAGCTCGGCCCAGGCCGCCTCGACGCTGTCGATGTCGGCCATGTCCGCCATCGAGCACCCGGCGGCGAGGTTCGGCAGGACCACACGCTGGTCGTCACGGGCGAGGATGTCCGCCGTCTCCGCCATGAAGTGGACGCCGCAGAACACGATGGCCTCGGCGTCGGGCCGGGTCAGGGCGGCGTTGGCGAGC
The DNA here is from genome assembly GCF_031844345.1 of Curtobacterium sp. BRD11. NCBI lineage: Bacteria > Bacillati > Actinomycetota > Actinomycetes > Micrococcales > Microbacteriaceae > Curtobacterium > Curtobacterium sp. BRD11. The sequence continues at coordinate 210,889 of NZ_JAUZUZ010000004.1, read as the reverse complement.
TGGAACGAGTCGCCGAGGAAGTCCGCGTGCCGGACGACCTCGTCGCGCTGGTAGAAGTGGCCGAGCACGACGACCCGGTCCCCCAGCGTCGCCTTCGCCCGCTCGATGCGCTCGTGGAGTTCCGCGTCGCTCGCGGTCCGGTACTCGTCGGGGAGCTGCCCCTGCCGCGGTGCGGAGGTCGGGATGACGTCGGACATCGACGAGCCGGGGCCGTAGCCCGGGCGGCTGTCGAAGTCCCAGGTCGGCGCGGCGAGGTCGGGGGTGCAGGTGCTGCCGTCGGCCTTGCCGTTGGAGATGAGCTCGATCGTGGTGGCGATGGACACTGTGGTTCCTATCGGTTCTGCGGGTGGTGCTGCCGGGGGTGGGCGGGCTGCAGCGGGCCGTTGTCCGCGTAGGCCAGGTCGGGGTTCGAGCGGTACAGCCGAGCCGGGCGGTGCCGGTCACCGCTCGTGGTCTCGTCCGTCGCGATGACGGCGTCGGACTGCGCGACCTGTCGACGGAAGTTCGCGGGGTCGAGCGTCCGCCCGAGCACGGCCTCGTACACCCCGCGCAGCTCGGCGAGGGTGAACCGGTCCCCGAGGAACGCCTGCGCGATCCGCGAGTACGACACCTTGTTGCGGAGCCGCCAGAGGGCGTAGGCGACGATGTGGTCGTGGTCGAACGCGAGTGCGGGGTGCTCGTCGGCCAGGAACCAGCGGACGTTCCAGTCGTCGGGGACGGACTCGGCCTCGTCGGGGTGGACGAGCGCCCAGTAGACGATCGACACCACGCGGCTCGGCGAACGGTCGACGTCGCCGAACGCGTACAGCTGCTCGAGGTACCGCGGCTGCACGTTCGTCGTCTCGCGCAGGCGCGCCGCGGCGGAGTCCTCGAGCCCCTCGTCCGGGCCGACCCAGCCACCGGGCAGCGCCCACGACCCCTCGAACGGATCGGCGACGCGGCGCACGAGCGGCATCCACAGCGCCGGGGCACCGGTGTCGGGGTGCGGGCGCAGGGCGACGATCACGGTGGAGACCGCGACGCGGATGCTGGTGGGAGGTGTTTGTGTCATGATGACTCGAAGTGTTCGGGTTGTGATGACACTATCAGGCGGTTCACGGAACCGGAACAGTGCCGTAACGTGCCGGGTCCCCGACGTGCCTACATTGGCGCCATGACGACGGTGACGAGGGTGCACGCCGTGGTGTCCGGCTCGGTGCAGGGGGTCGGCTTCCGGTACTGGACCGCACGCAAGGCAGACGGGCTCGAACTCGACGGGTACGCCAGGAACCTGTTCGACGGGACCGTCGAGGTCGAGGCCGAGGGGCCGTCCGAGGCGGTCGAGGCGCTCATGGCGTTCCTCCGCACCGGTCCGCCGACCGCCACGGTCACCGACGTCGCCCGACGCAGCGTGGTCCCGCACGGCGACGGCGACGGGTTCGCGATCCTGCGCTGACCGCGCTCGGGGTGGACCTGTTCACGAGGACGACACACGGAAGCGGAATACTCGGATCCGTTCAGGCGGTTGCCCTGTCTGCGCGATCCGCGCGCCCTCGTCCTCTCCGCCGTACTCCCCCGTCACTCCCCAGGAGCCCCGCATGACCCAGGCCGTCGATTCCGCCCCGCGCACCGGGAGCGTCTCGCAGCCCTCCGCCGGCGAGACCAGACTCGTGATCGGGCTGCTGCTCGTCTCCGCGTTCGTCGTCATCCTCAACGAGACGATCATGGGCGTCGCGCTCCCCCGGCTCATGGAGGACCTCGACATCTCGGCGGCCACCGGGCAGTGGCTCACCACGGGCTTCCTGCTCACCATGGCGGTGGTGATCCCGATCACCGGGTTCCTGCTCCAGCGCTTCAGCACGCGCCAGGTCTTCATCGCGGCGATGGCGCTGTTCAGTCTCGGCACGCTCGTCGCCCTCGCGGCACCCGGCTTCCCCGTGCTGCTCGTCGGCCGCATCGTGCAGGCCAGCGGCACCGCGATCATGATGCCGCTGCTCATGACGACCGTCCTCAACCTGGTCGAGCCCGCGCACCGCGGCCGCATCATGGGCAACATCTCGATCGTCATCTCGGTGGCGCCCGCCGTCGGCCCGACCATCTCGGGCCTGATCCTCAACGCGTTGTCGTGGCGCTGGCTCTTCGGGTTCGTGCTGCCGATCGCCGTCGCCGCGCTCGTGCTCGGCGTGCTCAAGGTCCGCAACGTGACCACGCCCCGCCGCGCGCCGCTCGACGTCCTGTCGGTCGTGGTCTCCGCCGTGGCGTTCGGCGGGATCGTCTTCGGGCTGTCCAGCTTCGGCGAGGCCGGGTCGACCGGGCCGCTCGTCCCCGTCCTCGCCCTGGTCGTCGGCTTCGCGGCACTGGCGTTCTTCGTCGTCCGGCAGACCCGCCTGCAGCGCACCGACAGCGCCCTGCTCGATCTCCGGACCTTCCGCACGAAGGGCTTCACGGTCCCGATCGTCGCGATGGGCATCAGCTTCATGGCGATGTTCGGCACGCTGATCCTGCTGCCGATCTACCTCGAGCGCGTCCTCGGGCTCGAGGTGCTGACCGTCGGGCTCCTGCTCCTGCCCGGCGGCCTGATCATGGGGCTGCTCTCGCCCCTCGTCGGCCGCATCTACGACCGCCGCGGCCCCCGCGTACTCCTCGTGCCCGGGTCGATCATCATCAGTGCCGTGCTCTGGGCACTCTCCACGGTCGGGGTCGACACCAGCGTGTGGTTCGTCCTCGGCGCCCACGTCGTGCTGAGCATCGGCCTCGCGCTCACCTTCACCCCGCTCTTCACCGCCGCGCTCGGTGGCCTGCCGCCGAAGCTGTACTCGCACGGCAGCGCGGTGCTCGGGACGACGCAGCAGCTCGCAGGTGCCGCGGGGACAGCGCTCTTCGTCACGCTCCTGACGATCGGTGCGGCCTCGGCGGGGGCCGACGCGGACGCCGCCGGGGTCGCCGCCGCGACCGCCTCGGGCGTGCAGACCGCGTTCCTGGTGGGCGGCGTCATCTCCCTCGTCGGCATCCTCACCTCGGCGTTCGTCCGCCGCCCGGCGACGCCCGAGGGCGCACCCGCCGGCGCCCCCGCGATGCACTGACCCGGAACACCACCGGACCGGGCCGGCGGTCCCCGGTGCCACGTCGACGACGGCGTGGCATCGTGGGCGGCATGCGGTCGACGGCGCGCGAGGTCAACTGGTCCGGTACGGTCACCTACTCGGCCGAACGGGTCGAACGGCCGCGCACCCTGGAGGAGGCCGCCGAGGTCGTCGCCCGGTCGCAGCGGGTGCACGGGCTCGGCACCCGCCACTCGTTCAACGACGTGGCGGACACCCACGGGGTGCTGCTCGACCTGACGGGGCTCCCCGAGGACCTCGTCGTCGACGCCGCCGCCGGCACAGCCTCGATGGGTGCCGGTACCCGCTACGGGGTGGTGGCGCCGGAACTCGACGCCGCGGGGGTCGCCCTGCACAACACCGGCTCGCTGCCGCACATCTCGATCGGCGGTGCGATCGCCACCGCGACGCACGGGTCGGGCACGACGCTCGGGTCGCTGAGCACCGCCGTGCGGTCGTTCGAGCTCCTCGGGCCGGACGGTGCCGTGCGGACGGTCCGTCGCGGCGAGGACGACTTCGACGGGGCCGTGCTGCACCTCGGGCTGCTCGGCATCGTGACGCGCGTCGAGGTGGACGTCGAACCGTCCTACCGGATGCGCCAGGACGCGTACGGGCCCGTCCCGTGGGACCGGTTCGTCGCGCACGTGGCCGACGTGCACGCCGCGGCCTACTCGGTGTGCTCCTACACGGTGTTCGGGGACGAGGTCGGCGAGGTGCTGCTGAAGTCCCGCGTGCCGGACGGCGCCGACGACGTCGACGTCCCGGAGGCCCTGCTCGGCGCACCGCGGCTGCCGGGACGCCCGGCCGACGGACACGTCACCGCTCGCGACGGCACCGTGGGCCCGTGGTGGGACCGGCTGCCGCACTTCCCGATCGACGCGGTGCCGAGCGTCGGGTCCGAGGTGCAGAGCGAGCACTTCGTCCCGCTGCGGCACGCTGCCGCCGCACTGGAGGCCCTCCGCGGGCTCGCCGACCGGATCCAGCCACACCTGCACGTGTGCGAGCTCCGCACGATGGCCGCCGACCCGTCCTGGCTCAGCCCGACGCAGGGCGAGGACGTCCTCTGCATCGCGTTCACCTGGCGGAAGCACCCCGAGGCGGTCGCGGCGCTGCTGCCGGACCTCGAAGCACGGCTCGCGCCGTTCGACGGCCGGCCGCACTGGGGCAAGACGAGCTCGCTCGACGCCGACGCGGTCGAGGCCCTCTGGCCGCGCCTGCCGGACTTCCGCAGGCTGGTGGCGGCGGCCGACCCGGAGCGGCGGTTCGCGTCCGTGTTCGGTGAGCGGGTGCTGCGGACCTGAGCCGCGCCTCCCGACCGGGGCCACCCCTCACGCGACGGGGGTGACCGTCTTCGTCTCGCCGTCCCAGTGGCGGACCCCGCCGACGGTCAGGGTCTCCGGCAGCGGGGTCGCCCGGAGCGTCGCGACCGCGGCGGGCAGGTCCTCGTCGCGCACCCGACGGGCGAAGGTGACGTGCGGCGACCAGCCGCCGGGCAGCGAGGTCTCCACGGCGTCGGGTGCCTGCCGGTGCACCGCCGCGTGGAAGGCCGCGAGGACCGGGTCCACGACGACGGCACGGACGAGCACGGACCGCCCGGCGCCGGCGGGGAACAGCAGGAGGCCACCGAGCCGGAGCGTCGTCGGCACCGCGGCGTCGAACCCCTCCGGGACCGGCAGCGCGTCGCCGGCCGCGAGGGTGACGTGCGGGTCGTTCGTCCCCGACCGGCCGAGGCTCGGCAGGTCGGCTGCCGTCAGGGCGTCCCACGCGGCGCGCACGGCGGCATCGGAGTCGGGGTCGAGGACGAGTTCGAGGCTGCGCACGCTCCGAGTCAACCAAGCCCCGCAGCGCCCGGTGCTCGCCGTGCGGCACCTGTGGAGAACGGCACGGATGTAACACGGCGGAACGGATCGTGCGTGTCGCGCCGCGGGCAGCCACACTCGGAACCTGGCCGCGGCATCCCGCGGCTCCCCACGCACCGCCCGTGCACGCCGCCGTCCGGGCTCGCCCCGCCCGGCCCCGCCCCACCCGTCCGGGCACGTCCCCCACGAGGAGCACCCATGTCCGCAGCACCCGTCCTGCCCCAGAAGCCGAAGGGCAGGCGCCCCGTCGGCTGGATCATCGCCGCCGCGGTCGTCGTGGTCGCGATCGTCGTCGCCGTCGTCGTGGCGGCCGTCCGCTCCGGCGGGTCCGAGGGCGCTGCCTCCGGTGACGGCGCCGGGAAGACCGTGACGATCGGCGTCGCCGACAAGTCGCTCGGCTACTGGAGCACGTACACGAAGCTCGCGAAGGACGAGCTCGGCGTGACGGTGGAGCTCACCAACTTCTCGGACTACTCGCTGCCGAACCCCGCACTCAAGGACGGCCAGCTGGACATCAACCAGTTCCAGCACATCCAGTACCTGGCGGACTACAACGTCACCTCGGACGACGACCTGCAGCCGATCGGCTCCACCGCCGTGTACCCGCTGCCGCTGTACGCCACGCAGTACTCGAAGCCGAGCGAGCTGCCCGAGGGTGCGAAGGTCGCGATCCCGAACGACTCGATCAACCAGGCGCGCGCGCTCCTCATCCTGCAGTCCGCGAAGCTCCTCGAGCTCGAGGACGGCGGCTCGGCCTTCTCGACCACGACCGACATCGAGTCGTCGAAGGTCGACGTCCAGCCCCTCGACGCCTCGCAGACCGCGAACGCGCTCCAGCAGGGCTCCGTCGCCGCCGCGGTCGTGAACAACAACTTCGCCACCGCCGCGAAGCTCCCGACCAGCGACATCGTCTTCCAGGACGACCCGGCCAGTGCGAGCGCCGCCCCCTACGTGAACGTCTTCGCGGTGCGCGACGCCGACAAGGACAACAAGACCTACCTCGACCTGGCGAAGCTGTTCCAGGACCCGGCGGTGCAGAAGGCCTTCGCCAAGGACCTGCCCGAGGCCGTCGCCCGCGACGAGAGCGCCACGAAGCTCCAGGACGAGCTCGCGACGGTCGAGCAGGACGCGAAGGCGGCCAAGCAGTAGTGCCCGCCCTCGTCGAACTCCGCGGCGTCTCGAAGCACTACCGCCGCGCCGACACCGGCGAGACCGTGGTGGCCGTCGAGGACGTCTCCCTGGACGTGCACCAGGGAGAGGTCCTCGGCGTCATCGGGTACTCCGGTGCCGGCAAGTCCACCCTCGTCCGCCTCGTGAACGCCCTCGAGCTCCCCTCGTCCGGCACGGTCACCGTCGGCGGCAGGGAGCTCACCGCGATCCCGGAGAAGGAACGCCGCCTGGCCCGCCGGAAGATCGGCATGATCTTCCAGCAGTTCAACCTGTTCCGCTCGCGGACCATCGCCGGCAACGTCGCGTACCCGCTCAAGGTCGCGGGTGTCGCGAAGGCCGAGCGGGACCGCCGTGTGGCCGAGCTCCTCGACTTCGTCGGGCTGCTCGAGCGCGCGCACGCGTACCCCGAGCAGCTGTCCGGCGGCCAGAAGCAGCGCGTCGGCATCGCCCGCGCGCTCGCCTCGAACCCCGAGCTGCTCCTCGCCGACGAGGCCACGAGCGCCCTCGACCCGGACACCACCTCCGAGGTGCTCGCGCTCCTCCGTCGCGTGAACCGCGAGCTCGGTGTCACCATCGTCGTCATCACGCACGAGATGGACGCGGTCCGCCGGATCGCCGACCGGGTCGCCGTGATGGAGAACGGCCGCGTGGTCGAGGTCGGCGACGTCTACGACGTGTTCGCGTCGCCGCAGACCGGTGCGGCGCAGCGCTTCGTGCGCACCGCCCTGCACGACCGCCCCTCGGCGGAGCAGTTGGCGCGGCTGCGGGAACACCACCGCGGCCGCCTGGTCACGGTGCAGATCACCGACGAGGTGGGCCTGCAGAACCGGATCGACGCGGCCTTCCGCACCGCCGGGGTGTCGGCCGAGCTCGTGTTCGGCGGCGTCGGCGAGATCCGCGAACGCCGCATCGGGTCGCTGACCTACGAGTTGACCGCGGACGACCCCGCCGCCGTCGACCGCGCGATCGGGGCACTGCGCGACGGACACGTCACCGTCGACGAGGAGGTCGCAGCATGAACGGCAACGGCTTCCAGAGCGTGATCGACACGTCCGACGTGTTCCTCGCCGCGATCCGCGACACCCTCGTGATGACGCTGGTCTCCCTCGTCTTCGCGGGCGTGATCGGCCTCGCGCTCGGACTGGTCCTCTACGCCACCCGTCCGGGCAACCTGCTCGGCAACCGGGCGGTGTACACGGTCGTCAACGTGCTCGTGAACATCGTGCGCCCGATCCCGTTCGTGATCTTCCTGGCCGCGATCGCACCGCTGTCGCGCGTCGCCGTGCAGACCACGATCGGCGTCCCCGCGGTGACGTTCGCGATCTCGCTCGCGGCGTCCTTCGCGGTGTCCCGGATCGTCGAGCAGAACCTGCTCGCCGTCGACCCGGGCGTGGTCGAGGCAGCGCGCGCGTCCGGGGCCCACCCCGTGTCGATCCTGCTGACGGTGCTCATCCCCGAGGGCGTCGGACCGCTCATCCTCGGCTACACGTTCATCTTCGTTGGCATCGTCGACATGACGGCGCAGGGAGCCCTGATCGGTGGCGGCGGCCTGGGCGAGTACGCGATCGTGTACGGCTCGCAGCGGTACGACTGGTGGATCGTCTACGTGTCCGTGGCGGCGATCGTGGTGATCGTCCAGCTCGGGCAGTTCATCGGCAACCGGCTCGCGCGGGCGACGCTGCGTCGCTGAGGCGCGGACCGGTCGCCCCGGCGATCGACGACGGACGGGAGGCACGGTGCCAGCTGGCACCGTGCCTCCCGTCCGTCGGCGGTACCGTCCCGCCGCGGGTGGGGTCGAGCGGGCACGATCCGTCACGCCCGGCGCTGCTGGCAGCCGAACGTGCCCGCTCGACGGACGGACACGGCACGTCATGCCCGTTCGGCGGGACGGTGCCGGAACGCGGGCGAGGGACAGCGAGCACCGCGACGTGGCAGCGTCAGGCGGCGGGGGTCTCCGGGACCTCGACGGCGGCGGTCGCGACGCCGGGGTGCTCGTAGTGCGCGCGGACCAGGATCGGCCGGTGGTCGGAGATGCCCGCGGGCAGGGTCTCGACGCCGGCGATGTGCAGCCCGACACTCGTCGCGAAGTCGAAGTGGCCGGTGAACTTGCGGTAGCGCAGGTAGGTCGGCTGGTCGGACAGCGACAGCGCGAAGCCGTGCTCCTCGATCTTCCGGCGCAGGTTCGTCTGGAACCACGGGTAGTTGAAGTCGCCGACCATGATCGCCGGAGCCTCGTCGGACAGCTCACGGACGAACTGGTGGGCAGCCTCGATCTGCTTGCGTCGCAGGGAGTTCGTGGCCGTCAGCGGCGAGGCGTGGAACGAGGCCACGATGACCTCCGTCTCGGCCTCGGTGTCGCGGAGCCGCATCGCGATGAGCCGTTCGTGCGCGGGGGCGAGCACCCGGTCGTGCAGCGACTTCTGCAGCGAGTGGATGCTGAAGTCCTGCACCTCGAAGCGGTCGTCGCGCTTGTAGATCGCGAGACCGAGACGGTTGGCCTTCGTGGAGGCGGCGAGCGACAGCCCGGCGACCTCCGGCGCGAGGTCGTTGCTGTCGCACTCCTGCACGCAGATGACGTCCGCCTGCGACGCTTCCGCCAGGGCGGCGAGCTCGCTGTTGGCGGTGTGCTCGCGGAGGTTGTAGCTGACGACGCGCAGCTCGGTCGGCTGCACGGCGGTGCCGTCGGCGATCGTCCCCTGCTGCTGTGGCCCGGCCATGCTGCCTTCCGTCCTGGGTGTCTCGGTCACCCTGCCGCGGCAACCGTACTCGGCTGTCGCGGACAGTTGCTGTGACCGTAGCGCACCCGGGGTCCCCCGCGGGTGACCGTGTCGCGAACGGACAGCGGACGGCCGACAGCCCCGCCGGACAGCGGACGGCTAACAGCCCCGCCGGTCAGCGGACGGCTAACAGCCCCGCCGGTCAGCGGACGGCTAACAGCCCCGCCGGACAGCGGACGGCTGACAGCCCCGCCCGACAGCGGGACGGCGCCCGTCAGCGCGCCGCGGCCCGCACCCGTCGCGCCGGTCGCACCGTGTCCCCCGCGGTCCGGCTCATCAGGACACCCTCGACACAGGCCACCACGAGGAGCACGGCGATCACCCAGAAGGCCACGTCGTAGGGCCCGGTCCCGCCGAGCCCGGCCGCAGCCCGGATGGCCACGGCGGCGACGGCGACCCCGAAGCCCGCTGCGACCTGCTGCAGCGTCGACGAGAGTGTGTTCGCCGGCGTCATGTCCGCCTGCTCGACGTCGGCGAAGGCGATCGTGTTGTACGCCGTGAAGCCGACCGACCGCGCGGCGCCGCTCACCACGAGCAGCACGGCGAGCAGCCAGAACGGGGTGTCCTCGGTCAGGAACACCATCGCGACGACGCTCAGCGCTGCGATCGCGCTCGACACGACGATCACCGGCCGGTAGCCGAACCAGCGGAGGAACGGCGTGGTCATCGGCTTGATCCCGAGGTTGCCGACGAAGACCCACAGCACCGCGGACCCGGCGAGCACCGCGCTCCAGCCCCAGGCGTCCTGGAAGAGCAGCGGCAGCACGAACGGCACGGCCGACACGGCGAGCCGGAACAGGCTGCCCCCGGCGTGCGAGACGCGGAAGGTCTCGAGCCGGAACGACCCGAGGCCCATGATCGGGTGCGGGGCCCGACGGAAGTGCCGCACGGCGAGCCAGCAGCAGACGCCCCCGACCAAGCCCGACACGACGACCGCGACCAGGGGGATCTCGTCGAGTGCGAGCAGGGACGCCATCACCACGAGCGAGCCGAGTCCGAGGCAGGCGAGCAGCGACCCACGCCAGTCGAACGGGACGCGTTCCGGAGCGCGCTCCTGCGGCACGAGGACCAGTGCGGCGACGAAGGCGATCACCCCGAGCGGGATGTTGACGAGGAAGATCCAGTGCCAGCTGAGGGTGTCGACGAGCACGCCGCCGACGAACGGGGCGATGATCGGTGCCGCGAGTGCGGGCCAGGTGAGGATCGCGATGGCGGTGACGAGCTGTTCGCGTCCGGCACTCCGCAGGACGACGAGCCGTCCGACGGGCACCATGAGTGCTCCGCCGAGCCCCTGCAGGATTCGCCAGAGCGTCAGCTCGACGAGCCCCTCCGACGCCGCGCACAGGGCGGAGGCCACCGTGAAGAGCGCGATCGCGCCGGTGAAGACCGTGCGGGAGCCGACCCGGTCGGTGAGCCAGCCGCTGACCGGGATGAACACCGCGAGCGTGACGAGGTAGGCGGTGATCGCGACACCGACCGCGGCGGAGTCGACGCCGAGGTCGCGGCCCATCGCCGGGGCTGCGGTCGCGAGGATCGTGCCGTCCAGGAGCTCCATGAAGAAGGTGCCCGCGACGAGCACGGCCACCGCCGTGCTCCCCCGTCGTCGTGTCGTCGTCATCACGTCGAATGCTATGCCCGCTCGGTTTCTGCCCGACGCAGCCGGCAGGCGCCGGGGCGTACCACCGTTCTGCACCGCAGAATGGGCGGGACGAGGACGTTGCCCGGTGGACCCGGCACCGGGAGCGTTGCCCCAGGAGCACACCGCACGACGCAGGAGGACCGATGACGACCACCCCCGCAGCAGCAGGGCACCCCGTCCGCCCGCCCGGCACCGTCACGACGAAGGGCGCAGCCGACCCCGCCGCCCCCGTCCTCGGCCGGCACGTCCTCGACCACGCGCACCTCCCGGTGATGACGCTCCGCGAGTCCGCCCTCGCCCACAACACCGCCGTCATGCAGTCGTACGTCGACCGCCACGGGCTGCTGCTCGCCCCGCACATGAAGACGCACATGGCCCCGGCCCTCGCTGACCGCCAGGTCCGTGCCGGCGCCTGGGGCGTCACGGTCGCCTCCGTCCAGCAGGCCATGGTCGCGTGGGCACACGGCGTGCACCGGATCCTCGTCGCCAACGAGGTCCTCGACCCCGCCGGCCTCGCCTGGCTCGCCTCCCGCCGGAGCGTCGACCCCGACGCCGACGTGCTCTGCAACGTCGACTCCGTCGCCGGTGTCACCGCGGCGGCGAGCGCCGCCCGCTCCGTCGACGGCACCGTCCACGTGCTGGTCGAGGTCGGGTTCCCCGGCGGCCGGACGGGCGTGCGCTCGGCCGAGCAGGCGCGCGAGGTCGCCGTCGCGGCGCACGACGCGGGTCTCGTCCTCCGCGGGGTGACCGGGTACGAGGGGGGCCTGCCCGACGTCGACACCGCACGCGCCTGGGTCGCAGAGGTCCTCGCGATCGCCAGCGACGTGCGTCGTCTCGTCGCCGGCCGCACCCTGCTCAGCATGGGCGGCAGCGCCTGGTTCGACGGGGTGGTCGACGCCGTGCAGGGCCGTCCGGACGACGTCGACGTGCTCCTGCGCTCGGGCGCCTACCTCACGCACGACGACGGCTTCTACGCCGAGCGCACGCCGTTCGGCCGCCGCCCGGAGGAGGGCTCGCTCCGCCCGGCGATCGAGGTGTGGGGCCGCGTCACGTCCTGCCCGGAGCCGGGCCGCGCGCTGGTCGCGGTCGGCAAGCGCGACGTGTCGTTCGACGAGGGCCTGCCGGTGGTGCGCGGGATCCGGCCGGGAGGCACGGCCCACGACCCGCAGGTCGTCCCACCACCCGGGGCGGTCACCGTCACCCGCCTCGACGACCAGCACTGCTACCTCGCCCTGGCCGACGGGGCACCCGGGCTGACGCCCGGCGACGTCGTCGTGCTCGGGGTCTCCCACCCGTGCACGGTCTTCGACAAGTGGCGGCAGGTGCAGGTGCTCGCGGACGACGACACCGTCACCGAGACGGTCGCGACGTGGTTCTGATGCCCGACGACGAGCAGTCGCCGCCGTCGCCCGTGCCCGCGCGGAACGCCGCACTGTCGCTCCGCCGGGGCCTGACGCTCCTCGACCACGTGGCCGACCGCACCCGGAACGGCGCCGCCTCGGTGTCGCTCGGCGAGCTCGCGACGACCCTCGGCACCGCGAAGTCGACCGTGCTGCGCCTGACCGCACCGATGGTCGAGACCGACCTGCTCCGCCGCACCCCGGACGCCGGCTTCACGCTCGGCCTCGGCGCGCTGCTGCTCGGGCAGAGCTACCTCGAGGGCATCGACCTGCGCGCCGCAGCGGCGCCGTTCATGCGGCGCACCGCGGAGTCGACGGGCCTGACCTGTCACCTGGTGGTGCCGGACGGCACGGACATCGTCTACGTCGACAAGGTCGAGACCCGCGGAACGGTCCGGATGGGGTCACGGATCGGCCACCGCCTGCCGATGCGGAACACTGCCTCCGGCAAGGCGATCGTGGCGTTCGGCGACCCCGGGCTCCTCGGCGCGGTGCTCGCCGTGCCCGCGACCGCGATGACCGACCAGTCGATCACCGACGACGGACGCTGGCGGCAGGAGGTCGACCGCACCCGGGCGCGCGGGTACGGGATCGACGACCGCGAGAACGAGCCGGGCATCCGCTGCGTGGCCGCGCCCGTGCTCGACCACGCGAACCAGGTCGTCGGCGCGATGAGCATCTCGGGGCTGGCGTCCCGCTTCCCGGCGGCGGCGGTCCGCGAGCTCGGCGACGGTGTCGTGCGGACCGCGCTCGAGATCTCGGTCGCGCTCGGGTCCTCGTCGGCACAGCTCGCCCTGCGTCGCACGGCACCGGGTGGGGTGACCCGGTGAGCGCGGGCACGGGGGTCCTCACCCTCGGCGAGACGATGCTCCTGCTGGCCGGCCCCGGTGTCGGCGAGGTGTGCGACCTCGACCACATGCGCGTCGACACCGGCGGGGCGGAGAGCAACGTCGCGATCGGGCTGGTCCGCGCGGGTGTCCCGGCCACGTGGGTCGGACGCGTGGGGGCGGACCCCGCCGGTGACCGGGTCCTGCGGGACGTCGGGCAGGCCGGCGTCGAGGTCGCCGCGGTCGTCGACCCGGACCGTTCGACCGGGCTCATGATGAAGGAACGACTGCGGGACGGCCGGACCCGCGTGACCTACCACCGTCGACACTCCGCGGGCTCGGCGCTCGCACCGGAGGACGTCCCCGCCGGGCTCGTCGAGCGGTCGGCGCTCGTCCACGTCAGCGGCATCACGCTCGCGCTCTCGGAGTCCGCCCGGCGGACCGTCACCTCGGTGCTCGACCGCGCCGAGGCCGCCGGGGTCCCGGTGTCCTTCGACGTGAACCACCGGCAGAAGCTGCTCGACGCCGCGGTCGCCCGGGAGCACTACCGCGCCGTCGCCGCCCGTGCCGCGGTGGTCTTCGCCGGCGACGACGAGGCCCGCATCCTGCTCGGTGACCCGGACGGTGCCGGGGACGACGGGGCGAGCCCGCCGCAGTCCGACGAGGACCTCGCCCGTGGGCTCGCCGACCTGGCCCGTGGTCGTGCCGTGGTGAAGCTCGGCTCCCGCGGCGCCGTCTCGGTCGTGGACGGGCGGACGACCCGCCGCGCGGCGACACCGGTGCGCGTCGTCGACCCGGTCGGCGCCGGTGACGCGTTCGTGGCGGCCTGGCTCGCGGCGACGCTCACAGGGGCCGACGCGGACACCGCGCTCGACCGGGCCGCCGACGCCGGAGCGCTCGCCTGCACCGTCCCGGGCGACTGGCGGTTGCCGGTCCCCGGCGCGAGCACCGACCCGCTCACCGCCGACGCGTCGGACCCGTCCGACCCGTCGGACCCGTCAGACCCATCGGACCCGTCAGACCCGGCCGGCCCCCGAGCAACCGCTGTCGACACGGCGGTGCACGACCGCGTCGACCGCTGACCGCGACCACCACCCGTCCGGCACGAACCCGCCCGACCGATCCGAGGAGCCACACCGTGAGCACCCACCACACGTCCACCGGCGACAGCCCGTCGGTGCCGGACCACGGCACCCGGCACGGCGCGGGTCCGGCCGTCGCGATCCTCCGCGGCGGCACGGGCGAGCACGTCGAGGCGGTCGTCGACACCCTGGTGGGCGCCGGCGTCCGCGCGGTCGAGCTCACCACGAACACCCCGCGCTGGCGCGAGGGCACCGCCTGGACCGCGCGACGGTTCGGCGACGGCGTCTCCGTCGGGGTGGGCACGGTCCTCGACCCGGAACAGGTCGACGACGCTGCCGACCTGGGGGCGTCCTTCGTCGTCAGCCCGCACCTCGACCCCGCGATCGGCGAGCGTGCCCACGAGCGGGGCCTCGGCTGGTACCCGGGGGCAGCGACGCCGACCGAGATCGTGCGGGCGTGGCGGCTCGGCGCCCGGGCGGTGAAGGTGTTCCCGGCGGCACAGCTCGGCGGCCCCGCGTACCTGCGGCAGGTGCTCGCCCCGCTCGACTTCGTCGACGTGGTCCCGACCGGCGGCATCGGGATCGACGATGCTGCCGACTACCTGGCAGCCGGTGCGGTGGCGGTCGGACTCGGCTCCCCCCTGGTCGGTGACGCCCTGGGCACCGGGGACACGGTCGCGCTGCGGTCCCGCGCGGAGCGGCTCGTCGCGGGGCTCGCCCGGTGACCACCACCGCGGAGACCGGTGCGCCGCTCGTGCTCCGCGGCGGGTCCGTCGTCGACCGGGACGGCCCCACCCGCGCGGACGTGCTCGTGGAACGCGGTCGGATCACGGCGGTCGGTGCGACGATTCCCGTGCCGGACGACGCCAGCACGATCGACTGCGGTGGCCGCACGGTCCTCCCCGGGGCCGTCGACGCGCACTCGCACGCCGGATCCCGGGTCTTCGACGAGGACGTCCAGCTCGCGCTGCTCCGTCAGGGCGTCACGTCCATCGTCACCGGCCAGGACGGCGTCGGCCCGGCCCCCGGCGACGGCAGGTGGGCGGGCCGGTACTTCGCGGCGATCGACGGCCCGCACCCCCGGTACCGCGGCGGCAGCACCGCCGGCCTGCTGGCGACGTACGACGGCACCACGCCGCTGAACGTCGCGACCCTGGTGCCCGCCGGGACGATCCGGCACGAGGTGCTGGGCGACGAGGACCGACCCGCGACCGCCGAGGAGACCACGGCGATGCGCGCGCTCGTCCGCCGCGGGCTCGCCGAGGGAGCGCTCGGGCTCGCCACCGGGCTCGACTACGTGCCGGGGCTGTACGCCGACACCGCCGAGCTCGCGGCGCTCTGCGCGGAGGTCGCCGCCGTCGACGGCGTCTACGTGTCGCACGTCCGCGGCGGGTACGAGGCGAACCTCCGCGTCGGGCTCGAGGAGGTCGCCGAGATCGTCCGGTCGAGCGGGGTCCGTGCGCACGTGTCGCACCTGCACGCTCCGGTCGACACGGCCCTCGGCGTGCTCGAGGACCTGGCGGCCGCGGGGGTACGGCTGACCTTCGACGCGTACCCGTACTCCCGCGGGTGCACGATCCTGTCGATGCTGCTGCTCCCCGCTGCACTCGCGCGCCCCGGCACCGTCGACCTCGCCCGCGCGGTCGCCGACGACGCCGGACGCCGCCGGGTCCGCACCGCCGTGCTCGACCGGGTCACCGCACGCCCGGACCTCGGACCGGGCTGGGCGGACCAGGTCACGCTCTCCCACGTGCCCTCACCGGCGCACCACGACCTGCAGGGCCGCACCCTGACCGACGCCGCCGCGGTGCGACGCACCGAACCCGTGGACCTGGCGATCGACCTGCTCGTCGCCTCCGACCTGCAGGTGACCGCGATCATGCGCGTCCCGCACCCGCGCTCCCCCGCCGACCTCGCGCCGCTCGTCCGTCACCCCGGGCACACCGCGGGGTCGGACGGCATCCACGTCGGCACGCACCCGCACCCGCGGGCCACCGGCACCGTGGCGCGGTACCTCGGCGACTTCGTGCGTGGCGGGCTGCTGTCGTGGCCGGACGCCCAGCGGCACCTGTCGACCACCGCCGTCGAGCACCTGCGGCTGGGCGACCGTGGGGTCGTGCGTGCGGGGGCGGTCGCCGACCTCGCGGTGGTCGACCCCGAGCGGGTGGCGGCGCGGTCGACCTACGACGACCCGACGGCCACGGCGGTGGGGACGGAAGACGTCCTGGTGGCGGGCGTGCCGGTGCTCGCTGCCGGACGTCTGACGGGCACCACCCCGGGCGCCGGGATCCGGCGTGCGGGCGCGACGGCACCGAGGGGCACCGGAGGTCGGTGAGGTTCCGCTCAGGGAGCGGGACGGCGGGTGACGATCAGGAGGCGCTGGGCAGCACCGCGACGACGTCGATCTCCACGAGGATCCCGGCCAGGTGCGACTGCACGGTCGTGCGGACCGGGTACGGCTCCGAGAAGTGCTTCGCGTACTCCTCGTTGAAGGCGGCGAAGTCCCGGTCCGAGTGCTCGAGGTGGACGGTCGACTTCACGACGTCGTCGAGGGTCGCGCCGTGCTCGGCGAGGACGGCGGCGACGTTGGCCAGCACCTGGGCGGTCTGTCCGGCGACGTCGTCGGCCATCGCCCCCGTCGCCGGGTCCTGCGGCCCGAAGCCCGCGGTGTACAGGAACCCGCCGGCCACGATGCCCTGGCTGTACGGGCCGGCGGGTGCCGGGGCGTTCGCGGTGACGATGGCGGTCTTCGGCACGGGGACTCCTCTGGTCGTCGGACGCGGTCCGTCCGGGTGGGCCTCCAGGCTAGGGCCGGCCCCACTGCGCGGACCGACCACCCGCCGGAGCCGTTGCGGTGTGCAGAACGCGGGACGGGCCTCCCGGCCGACCACCGACGACCGACCCGTCCGCGTCCGGCCACCGGCGTGCCGGAGGGTGCCAGGCGACGGTCGGTACGCTCGGTCCGTGCCCACCGAGAGCCCTGCGCCCGCCGGAGCGGGCCGGTGAGCCGCACCGACGGCGCCGTCACCGGGACGCTCGCGAACGGTCGACGTCGCATCGTCGACCTGGCGACGAGCCTGCCTGTCTGGGCCGCGGTGCTGCTGGTGTGGGGCGGCGGCCGTCTCGTCTCCACGGTCTGGCTGGCGCTCGCCTACCCGCTGATGGCCCGGCAGATGCCGGACAACGCCATCTGGGGCAACGAGCACGGGTTCGGGTCGTTCCTCACCGCGTGGGACGGCCAGTACTACGAGCAGATCTCGGTGCACGGCTACCCGACGACGTTGCCGCTCGACGCCGCCGGGCACGTCGCCCAGAACGCGTGGGCCTTCCTCCCGGCGTTCCCCTTCGCCATCCGCATGCTGACGGCCTCGACCGGGGTGCCGTTCGCCGTGGGGGCGCCCCTCGTCGCGCTGGCCGCCGGGCTCGTGGCGACGTTCCTGCTGCACCGGCTGGTGAGCGACCGTGCCGGCAACGCCGCGGGCATGTGGGCGGTCTTCTTCTTCACGTGCGGTCCGCTGTCGTTCCTGCTGCAGGTCGGCTACGCGGAGAGCACGTTCCTGGCACTGACGTTCGGCGCCCTGCTGGCGCTCGAACGACGGCGCTACGGCCTGCTGACGGTGCTCGGCGTGGTCGCGGCGTTCACCCGTCCCGGGGCGCTCGCGCTGCCGCTCCTGCTCGGGGTCGTCGCGCTCGTCCGCTGGGTGCGTGCACGACGAGCCGCCGCGGGCGCCGGTGTGCGGTCCCTCGAGGCCTTCCCGGTGGCGGAGCGCGTCCGGGTCGTGGCCGCCGGCGTGGTGATGGCTGCGGCGGGTCTGGCGTGGCCGGTCATCGCGGCGCACGTCACCGGGCGGTCGGACGCCTACCTGGAGACCGAGATGTCCTGGTGGGTGAACTTCATCGGGCGGGTCGACTTCACACCGATGACGCCCTGGTTCCTGATCGCCGGGCGGTGGCTCGGGGTCGGTGGGGTCCTGATCGTGGTCGTCCTGCTCGTGGCGTACCCCGTCTGGCTGCTGCGGCGCTCGACCCGGGCGCTCGGCTCGACGACCGTGCTGTACTCGGCCGCCTACGCGCTCTACATCTTCGCGGTGTCCCTGCCGATGGCGTCCACCCCGCGGCTCCTCATGCCGCTCGCGCCGTTGTTCGGCTCCCCCGAACTCGTCGCCCGGCCCTGGATGCGCTGGACGTTCGTGAGCTGTGCGCTCCTCGGGCAGCCGGTGCTCGTCGCCGTGCTCTGGCTGCTCGGCCCGCCCTGACCCCGGTCGCGGGGCGGAAGGCTCGCGGCACGCTCGCGGAACGCAACGTCGGCGGTTCCTCGCAGGGCTGTACCGCTGCGAGGAACCGCCGACGTTGCGTGGTGCGGGAGCTGGTCGCGCTAGAGCTCGACGGTGCCGTGGTGGCCGGTGTCGGGCTGGCTCTGCTTGCCGATCGCGGCCTTCAGGGTCTGCACGAGGCTGCCGACCGGGCCGGTGTCCTGCGTCCAGTACTCGACCGAGTCGCCCTCGACGGTGAGGAGTCGGATGGTCGGGTCCTGTCGGCCGTCCGGGAACCACGCCTCGGCGAACGGGGACCAGAGTTCGTCGATGACGGACTCGTCGCGGGTGACCGTCGCCGTGCCCGCGATCGACAGGTACCCGCCCTGCGACTCGATGGCGACGTTGACGTGCGGGTTGCGCGCGATGTCCTCCACCTTCTCGCTGCCGTCCTGCACCAGGAAGCGGAGGGTCCCGTTGAACGCCTTGTCCTGCACGGCCAGCGGACGGGCGTGCAGCTGGCCGTCGTCGCTGACGGTGGTGAGCAGGGCGGTTCGAGCGCCGTGGACGATGTCCGAGATGGCTGCGCGGTGGTCTGCCTGCGTGTCGGTCATGATGCTCCTGTTCGTCGTGCGCCCCGTTGTGCTCGACGTCCGGCCGGGCACTGCCCGGGCGCGTTCCGTTCCCGCCAGTGTGCCCCTCGTCGCTGGGACCTGCCCGCCCGGGTTCCGGCCCCCGCACGAGTGGCTGCGGCGCGGACGCGTGCCGCGCGGGACCGGGCGTGCAGGGCGGGAACGGGCGCACCTGGCGAGAACGGCGCACCTGGCGAGAACGGGCGTCCCTGGCGAGAACGCGCGTACCTGGCGGGAACGCGCGTACCTGGCGGGAACGGGCGTACCTCGCGGAAATGGGCGTCCTTGGCGGAAACGGGCGTACCTGGCCGTCCGAGAACGGGAGGTACGCCCGGAACGATCAGGTACCGCGGTCGTCATGGGAAGGAACGGGCACGGACGGACACCCACACGCTCCGACCCAGCGGCCCCACACCGCGCCGCCCCCGGGGCCGAGGGCGACGCGTCAGACGGCGGGCTCGCGGATCGTCGTCTCGACGTCGACGACCTGCGGGACGCGCGGCATCGAGGCGAAGCCGAACGCCACGGGCGGGTCGAGCGGGGCCAGGGACCCCAGCGGCTCTCCCGCCCAGGACCCCGAGACGGCGGTCACGTCGTGCGCGCCGGTCACGCCGTAGTACTCGCGGCGGCCACCTCCTGCGGTCCCGGCCGTGCCCGCGCCGGGAGCGACCAGTCGTGCGACCGGGTCGATCACGCTGAGCCACCGCGGATCACGCGCGATCGGCTTCGGCACGATGCGGAGCACCCGCCCGAGCGGCGAGATGGATCCGACGCCGATCGAGGCGCGGAGCGGGCCGGCGTCGAGCTCGAGACCACGAGCGGTGCGGCGGGCGTCGATGTCGACCACCGACACCGTGTCGAAGCGGTAGGTCCCGGAGACGTACGCGGCCACGATCTCGTCCGGAGCGAGCAGCACGCTCGACCCGTCCGGCTGCTCCACGAAGACGTCCGTGAAGGCTCCGAACGGCGACCGGTCCCACATGCCGACGACGAACCGCACGCCGGACGTCGTGCCGACGCCCATGATGCGACCACGGAACCGACGCTCGACGATGTTGGGGCGGGGCGACATGCGGTGGACGGTACCCGGCGCTGCCGTGAGTCGGCGTGACGGCGGTGGGGCGCGCCTCCCGGCCGACGGGACGCTGCCGGACCCGGCACAACGGGAAGCACCCCGCGCCACGGAATCCCGTGGTGCGGGGTGCTTCTCGTTGTGCACGAGCAGGCCGCACCGGCCCGCCCCGAGCCGCACCGGCCCGCCCCGAGCAGCACCGAGCCGCCCCGAGCCGCACCGGCCCGCCGGCCCGCCCCGAGGAGGCGTCCGCCTACGGCACCGGCACCGGCTCGGCGAGCAGCTCGCGCACCCGCGGTGCGACCCGCGTGCCGTAGAGCTCGATCGACCGCATCATGTCCTCGTGCGGCAGGCGACCCGTCGCGTACCGCATGTCGAAGCGCGAGACGCCGAGGATCCGCATGTTCCGGGCGATCTTCCGCGCGACCGTCTCCGGCGACCCGACGTACAGCGACCCGCCGGCGGACAGTCCCGCCTGGTACTGCGCGGCGTCGAGGGGCGGCCAGCCGCGCTCGCGGCCCAGCCGGTCGGTGACGGCCTTGTGGTACGGCCAGTAGCGCTCGGCTGCCTCGGCGTCGGTCTCGGCGACGAAGCCCGGCGAGTGCATCGCGATGGGCTGCTGCGGGAGCTCGAGCTGCGTGAGCGCCTGGCGGTACAGCCGCGAGAACGGGGCGAACTGCGCCGGCTGCCCGCCGATGATCGCGAGGAACAGCGGCAGGCCGTAGGACGCCGCACGGATGACGGACTGCGGCGAGCCGCCGACGCCGATCCAGGTCGGGATCGGGCCGTGCTCGAGCTTGGGGAAGACGTCCTGGTCGACGAGCGCCGCGCGCTTCGTGCCGGACCACGTCACCGCGTCCCCACCGCGCAGGGCGTTCCAGAGCTGCAGCTTCTCCTCGAACAGGACCTCGTAGTCGGCCAGGTCGTAGCCGAACAGCGGGAAGGACTCCGTGAACGAGCCGCGGCCGAGGATCACCTCGGCGCGCCCGTCCGACAGGGCGTCCACGGTGGCGAAGCGCTCGTACACGCGCACCGGGTCGTCCGAGGACAGGACGGTGACGGCGGAGCCCATGCGGATCGACGAGGTGCGGGCGGCGATGGCGGCGAGGACGACCTCGGGGGCGCTGACCACGAAGTCCTCGCGGTGGTGCTCCCCGACGCCGATGAAGTCGATCCCGACCTGGTCCGCGAGGACAGCCTGGTCGACGACGTCGCGGATGCTCTGCGCGTCCGAGCGGAGCGACCCGTCGGCACGCTCGGTGACGTCTCCGAAGGTGTCGAGGCCGAGCTGGACCGGCCCGATGCGCTCGGGTGCGGGCGGCGGGACGTCCGACGGGCGGTCGGTGCCGAATGCGTTGCTCATGTGCGCCTCCTGATCGATGCGTTTGCATGAACTGTAGCACCGCGGGAGCCGGACGTACAGCCCCGACGGCGCGCGCCCGGCGGGTCACCAGACCGCCGGCGTACCGTTCCGCGCATGGCCAACATCCCCGACCAGACCGGCCGTCGCATCGTCGTGACCGGCGCGAACAGCGGCACGGGCAAGGAGACCGCGAAGCGGCTCGCCGGTGCCGGCGCGAGCGTCGTGCTCGCCGTCCGCACCACCGCGAAGGGCGAGGACGCCGCGACCGAGATCCGCCGGGAGCACCCGGGCGCCGACCTCGAGGTGCGCGAGCTCGACCTCGCCGATCTCGCCAGCGTCCGCCGGTTCGCCGCGGGCATCGCCGACGACGGCCGTCCCCTCCACGTCCTGGCGAACAACGCCGGCGTGATGGCCCCGCCCGAACGCTTCGAGACCGCGGACGGCTTCGAGCTGCAGTTCGGCACGAACTTCCTGGGACACCTGGCGCTCACGAACCTGCTGCTGCCGACGTTGCTCGGCACGGCCGCGGGCAGCGACGACGCCCGGCCCCCGCGCGTCGCGACGATGTCGAGCCTCGCCGCCATCCCCGGCAGCATCCGCTTCACCGACCCGCAGTGGGAGCGCGGCTACAACGGCTGGCGGGCCTACTCGCAGTCCAAGCTGGCCGACCTGCTCCTCGCGCTGCACCTGCACCGGCTGTCCGTCGAGCGGGACTGGCCACTCGTCAGCACGGCGGCCCACCCCGGCTACACGCGCACGAACCTGCAGTCCACCGGCCGCTCGCTCGGCCGGTCGCGTCCGGTCCGCGCGAGCGACCGCGCGCTCCCCTTCACGCAGGCGGTGGAGCAGGGCGCGGAGCCGCTCCTGTACGCAGCCGTCGGTCCGGCCGCGGTCGGCGGGGCCTACTACGGGCCGTCCGGGTTCGGGGGCCTGACCGGACCGACCACGACGGTCTCGGTGCCGCGCTCGGCGCGCAGTGCGGACCTCGCCCGGTCGCTCTGGGCGGTCGCCGAGGACCTCACCGACACGCACGCGCCCGCCTGACCGCTGGCTCGGCACCCGCACCGGCCGGGAGGCACGACCCGACCGCGTCCCGTCGGCGTCAGAACCGCAGGTGGTCGCGTGCGAACGCGTCGATCACCCCCGCCTCGAGGGCACGCTGTCCGCGGGCGGTCGGGTGCACGTCGTCGGACTGCATCCACTCCGGGTGGCCGGACAGCGGCTGCCCGACGTCGACGTAGGTGCCGCCGTCGCGCCGGGTCGCCCGCTGCAGGGCGTGCGAGATCGTCGCCAGCTGCGCCGGCGGGGCCTGCTCGTTCCACACGGCGCTCAGCCCCACCACCCGGGCTCCGGGCAGGTCGCGGTGGACGAGGGCCACGAGCTGGTCGGTGGCGCTCGTCACCTGTGCGTCGTCCTCGCCCAGGTCGTTCGAGCTCGCCTGCACGAAGACGACCCGGGGGCGCAGGTCGACCGCACGCTTGACGAGCCCCGGGTAGGCACTGGCGCACGCGTCCGGGTCCCCCGTGGCGACGACGCCGGCCCCGTCGCAGGACAGGTTCGTCAGCTGCCACCGTTCGGTCCGGGCGAGGAGCGCGGGCCAGGCCTGCTCCGGCGTCAGGCCGTGGCCGCCGCTCACCGAGTCGCCGATGACGACGATCCGCTCCCCCGGGGCGTGGTCCCAGGCGCGGCCGGTCGGGCTCGGCGAGGAGGCCGCGGCCACCGAGGAGTCCTCGCTGCAGCCGACGAGGGCGAGCGCGGTGAGGGCGGCGAGCGTCGTCGCGAGGACGGCTCGACCGCGGGGACGGTGCCGCGGAGCAGGGTCACCGATGCCCGCGACGGTGCGCGGGGACGGCCGTGTGGTCGGGGTCACGACGGGGACCGTACGCCGCCGGACCACGGCGGGACCGGCCGGTGCGCTGCTGCTCCTCACAGCATCGGGGACGTCCGGGCGGGACGATCACGCCCGGTGCAGCTCCACCGAGCCGTCGAGGCGTCCCGGGTGGGCGAGCCGCGCGTGCTGCAGCACCGTCCGACCGGGCCCGACCGCGGCGGCGACGACGGACAGCGTCGCGACGTGGCCGTCCGGCTCGACCGCGTCGCGCAGGATCGCGTCCGGGTGGTCCGGGGGCAGGGCCGCGGAGTCGGCGAGCACGCCGAACCAGCCGCTCCAGCCGTCGCCCGCGTCGTCGCCGAGGTCGGCGGTGCGGAGTTCGTCGAACGGGCCGAGCGCCGGCGGTCCGGCCGGCGCCGGGGCCGCGCGGAAGGCCTCGAGCCACCGGCCGACCCGCGGCGCGGCGGGGTCGTCCGGGGCTCCGTGGGTCACCATGTGCACGCCGGCCTCGAGCAGGGTCGTCCGCACCGCCCTGCCGTCCCAGGTGTCGACGGCGGCGCCCTCGGCCGTGGCCCGTACCAGGTTGAACGCACGCGTGGTCGGGAGCGAGCCGCCCGCGCCCGGCGCCGCGCCGGTCAGCGCGTCGAGCGGCAGCACGCCGCGGGTGGTCCAGGTGCCGTCGTCGCTCGGCACCGGTTCGGCACGGTTCAGCACGACGGCGAGCCCCGCGGCGTCGGACGCGGCGAGCCACGCTCCGCCGGCCGACCGGTCGCGCACACCCCGGACGGCGGGGTCGAGCTCGGGCCACCAGGCGGCGGGCGGGTCCCAGGGACGGTCGGGCGACTCGTCACGGAGCGCCAGCACGGTGACGGGCCACGCGGCGCCGGGGTCGACGCGGACGACGACGGTGCACATGGGCTCGATCCTCGCACGGCCGTCCGGGTAGCGTGACCGACGTGGATGCTGCAGCAGGTCGCCGTCTGTCCGTCGTCGTCGGGATCACCGGGGGCATCGCCGCCTACAAGGCCGTGGGGGTCGTCCGCGACCTCGTCAAGCGCGGCCACGACGTGCACGTCGTCCCGACCGAGGGTGCACTCCGCTTCGTCGGACTGCCGACGCTCGAGGCGCTGAGCCGGAACCCGGTCACGACGAGCGTCTGGGACGACGTGGCCGAGGTGCGGCACGTGGCGCTCGGACGCCGGGCGGACCTGGTCGTCGTCGCGCCCGCGACCGCCGACTCCCTGGCGCGGATGGCCCACGGACTCGCCGGGGACCTGCTCGGGACGACGCTGCTCGCGACCGAGGCGCCCGTGGTGGTCGCCCCCGCGATGCACCCGCAGATGTGGGAGCACCCCGCGACCCGGGCGAACGTCCGGACCCTGCGCGACCGCGGGGTGCACTTCGTCGGGCCGGTGGTCGGCGCGCTGACGGGTGACGACGCCGGGATCGGCCGGATGGCGGAACCCGAGGACATCGCGGCCGCGGCGCTGGCGGTGCTCGACCGACCGACCGAGGCGGGCCGACGGGACCAGGGCGGGGCGGGCCTCCCGGCCGGCGCCGCAGCGGGGTCGGGGACGGGGGCGCGAGGTGACCAGGGCGACCTCGCCGGGGTGCGTGTCGTCGTGAGCGCCGGAGGGACGCGCGAGCCGTTCGACCCGGTGCGCTTCGTCGGCAACCGGTCGAGCGGACGCCAGGGCGTGGCGATCGCCGCGGACGCGGTCCGACGCGGCGCGACCGTGACGCTCGTCGCCGCGAACGTGGACGCCGGGCTCACCGCGGAGCTCGGTGCGACCGTGGTGCCCGTCGGGTCCGCCCAGGAACTCGCCGACGCGGTGCACGCCGCGGCGGTCGACGCCGACGTGGTGGTGATGACCGCCGCGGTCGCGGACTACCGACCGGCCGAGGTCCGCCCCGACAAGCTGAAGAAGGACGACCAGGGCGACACCATGACCCTCGAGCTCGTCCGCAACCCCGACGTGCTGGCCGACCTCGTCCGAGCACGCCGCACGGGGCAGGTCATCGTCGGGTTCGCCGCGGAGACCGAGCCCGACAGAGAGGCCCGGATCGCCCTCGGACGCGCCAAGATCGCCCGGAAGCCGGCCGACCTGCTCGTCGTGAACCACGTCGGGTGGGACGCGGGCTTCGAACGCGAGGAGAACGCGATCGAGGTGCTCGTGCCCGGCGGCGACGTCGTCCGGGAGACCTCCGGCAGCAAGGCGGACGTCGCCACGGCGGTGCTCGACCTCGTCGCGACCGCCCTGACCTGAGCGACGCCCGACACCCGCTCGGGCGAGGGCGTGCACGATGGGCGCATGCGACGACGCGAGCGCGCCCGACGTGCCACCCGGACCGCCACCATGCTCGCCGTGCTCCTCGGCGGAGCCGGCGTCACCCACTTCCTGCGCCCGCGGGGCTACGACCGGATCGTGCCGGAGGGCCTCCCCCCGCGCCTGACCACGGTCGCCTCCGGCGTGGCCGAGCTCGGCATCGCCGCCGGACTCGCCGTGCCGGCCACCCGTCGCGCGTCCGGCTGGGCGGCGGCGGCACTGTTCCTGGCGGTCTTCCCCGCGAACGTCAAGATGGCCGCCGACCTCCTCGACAGCCCACGCGCAGGGCGCACCGCACGGCTGGTCGGCGTCGCGCGGCTCCCGCTGCAGGCGCCGCTCGTGGCCTGGGCCGTGCGCGTCGGACGACACGCGCCACGACGGTGACCGACGCGGTCCGACAGCGGGCGGCGGTCCCGCTCGTGCACCGGCCCGTCGCCGTGCACGCGTGGGAGGACATCGTGTTCGCGCACTGGCGGCGGGACCCGGCCTCGCTCGCCCGGCTCGTGCCAC
The DNA here is from genome assembly GCF_031844345.1 of Curtobacterium sp. BRD11. Taxonomy (NCBI): domain Bacteria; kingdom Bacillati; phylum Actinomycetota; class Actinomycetes; order Micrococcales; family Microbacteriaceae; genus Curtobacterium; species Curtobacterium sp. BRD11. The sequence continues at coordinate 185,067 of NZ_JAUZUZ010000004.1, read as the reverse complement.
GCGGCACCCGGCCCGACGTGGTCGACGGCAGCGCGTGGGTGGGTCTGACCGCCTACGTGTTCCGCGAGACGGCCCTCCCGCCGTTCCCGCCCTCACGACGACTCGGTTCGATGACCGAGGTCACGATCGAGATCCCGACCGTCGACACCAGGGGTCGCCACGGCATCGTCTACCGCACGGTCGACACCGGCCACGTCCCCGCCATCGTCGCCGCGAACACGCTGCTCGGCGTGCCGTACACGTTCTCCCACGTCCGGGCGACGCGTCGCGGGGACACCCTCGACCACCGGTCGGTCCGGCACCCGGCCCGGGCGACGCACCCGGTCCGCTGGGCGCGGGCGCTCGTGCACGCGGGGAACGCACGCCCGCCGCGACCCCGCCCGCGGCACGACGTCCTCGTCCGGGTCTCCGCGGGCGACGTCGTGGACACGCCGCTCGCCGCCGCGCTCACCACGCGCGCCGGCATCCACGCGCGGCACCTGGCGCAGACGCTCTTCTGGCAGCGGCAGCACGCGCCGCTGACCGTCCGCAGCGCCCGGCTCGAGCGGCTCGAGGGCGACCTGCCGGACGCCGTCGGGCTACCAGGGCTCCTCGACCGCGACCCCGACTCACTGCTCGTCGTGGACGCGACGACCGTGCGCTACGCGTGGGGCGAGGTGGTCCGGTGAGCGACGACCCGTTCGACCTCGACCGGTTCGTGCGTGCGCAGGAGGGCGTCCACGAGCAGGCACTCGCTGAGCTGGCGGCCGGCCGGAAGCGGTCGCACTGGATGTGGTTCGTGTTCCCGCAGCTCGCCGGCCTCGGGCGCAGTGCGACGGCGCAGCGGTACGCGATCGAGGGGCTCGCCGAGGCGCGGGCGTTCCTGGCGCACCCCGTGCTCGGTCCGCGCCTGCTCGAGGCTGCCCGCACCGTCGTCGACGCACCGGCCCGGAGCGCAGACGACCTGTTCGGTGGGATCGACGCGCTGAAGGCGCGGTCGTCGGCGACACTGTTCGCCAGGGCCGCCGAGGACCCGGCTCCGTTCCGTGCCCTGCTGGACCGGTGGTTCGACGGGACCGAGGACCCGGTGACGGTCCGGCTGCTCGACGCCACCTGAGGCACGGCGGCCGACGGACGACCGTTCACATATCAGGTACGGTGATCAGGCGTCGACACCGACCGGTCCGGCGCTCCCGACCGTCCACCGAGAACGAGGACACCCGCATGCCGGTCCCCAGCAGCGCCCCCACCGAGCACCAGCTGCTCCGCGACACCGTCCGCCACAAGATCCACGCCGCGATCATGGACGGCACGCTCGAGCCCGGTGAACGCCTCAACGACGACGAGCTCATCGCCTGGCTCGGCGTCTCCCGCACCCCGATCCGCGAGGCCCTCAGCCAGCTCGCCCGCGCCGGTCTCATCGAGATGGCACCGAACCGGTACACCCGGGTCACCACCCCGAAGGCCGAGGAGGTCGTCGAGGCGATGCAGACCCTCGGCGTGCTGTTCGGCGGGGTCGTCCGGCTGGCCGTCCCCCGGCTCACGGCACCGACGCGGAAGAAGATCCTGGCGCAGCTCGACCGGACGATCACCGAGCTCGACGCGCACGACGTCCCCGCCGTCAACCACGACGCGCTCTCGGTCTTCGGGCTGTACGTCGACGCCTGCGGCAACGAGAACCTGCAGCGGGTGTGCCGCGACACGACGGACGGTCTCGCGTTCCGCCTGCGCCTGCCGAACCTCGACGAGCTCATCGACTGGGACCAGCTGACCGCGGACTTCCGCCGGCTGCGCGACGCGACCGAGAGCGGTGACAACATCGCCGCCGAACTCGCGACCGAGGCGATCCACCTGCTCCCGGGCGAGAAGCGGCACCGCTCCAGCTGAGCGCACCTGTCACGTCGTACAGGAACGCCCGTCCCGGACCTCGGGACGGGCGTTCACGCACCCGGCGTCAGCACCCCGCACGGCACTCGGTCACCCGCCCGTGGGGACCGGTAGCATCGCTCCGACCCGCTCGAACAGCCTCGACCCGACGACCCGGGAGCACCGCATGAGCCACCGCCAGCCGGACCGGACCGAGATCGCCGCGCGCCTCGCCGCCGCCGTCGGACGCATCAACCGCCGCGCGCGCACCGACTCGGCCGCGCTGGGCTACGGGCTCGTCTCCGCACTCGCGACGATCCAGGCCGAGGGACCCCTGCGCCCCGGCGACCTGTCGCGGATCGAGGTCGTCACGAAGCCCACGATGACGCGCATCCTCACCGAGCTCGAGCAGCGCGGCTTCATCGAACGCGAGGCGGACCCGCGGGACGGCCGGGCGTTCATGGTGTCGGCCACCCCCGCTGGCATCGCTGCCGTCGAACGGGCCCGCTCCGACCGCACCGGCATCGTCGCCGGGCTCATCGCGGACCTGCCCGACGACGACGTCGACTCCATCGCCGCCGCCCTCGCCGCCCTCGAACGAATCGGCCAGGGCGAGCGCTCCCAGGAAGCACACACCTCCGGGCGCTGATCCGGCGGCGTCAGCACCGTTACCGAACCGTTACCAAGGGGTGGACGGACGGTTCTGCCAGGGCTTCCGGACGGGCTGTCCAGGCTGACACGTCATCGTGACGGCTTCGCCCGAGCAGGCGGCCACCCGGTCGCCCAGCGGCGGACGGACGGGCCCCACACCACCGTCCGGTCCTCCCCCGGCTCGCGGCTCCCCCACGACGGCCGTCCCGACGGTCGTGCACGCTCCCCCACACCCGCGTGCCCGATCCGGCGTGCCCGGGAGTCGCCCTCCAGCCGGCCGACCACCGGAACCGATGACGCGAACCACCCCCGAAGCCCCCATCACCGCGACCACCCGACGCCAGGCGCTCGACACCCCGAGCCGCCGTGTCCGCCGTGCGCTCCGCAGTCGCTCCGCCCTCGTCGTCGGGGGCGTTGCCGCCGTCGCCCTCGTCGGCGGACTCGCCACCGTCGGCACACAGCCGGCCATCGGCGAGGCCATCGGCGTCCCCTCCGCGAGCGCCTCGGCCACCCCCGCGCTGCACGGCGCGGACCTCGACCGCGCCCAGGCCGCCGCGACCATCGCGACCGCCCGCACGGTGCTCGCCGACGCGAACGACAAGACCGACACGCGCGCCCTCGAACGCCAGGTCGCAGCCCTGTCGGACTACCGCGGCATGTCCGGCTCCGCGATCACCACCCGCATCGCCTCGACCGTCGACGCCACGACGCAGGTCGCCGACGAGAGCGCGTCCCAGGACAAGGCGGACGCCGACGCGGCGGCAGCGGCAGCAGCGCAGGCGAAGGCCGACGCCGAGGCGAAGGCCGCAGCCGAGCGTGCGGCAGCGGAGGCCGCGGCAGCAGCCGAGCGCCTCGCCGCTGCGAACACCGTCGCCGGCGCCAAGGCCACGGCGTCCTCGATGGCGTCGTCGCAGTACGGCTGGGGCTCCGCGCAGTTCCAGTGCCTCGACAACCTGTGGACCAAGGAGTCCGGCTGGAACTACCGGGCCGTCAACCCGAACGGTGGCGCGACGGGCATCCCGCAGGCGCTCCCCGGCTCGAAGATGGCCACGGTCGCGGCCGACTGGCAGACCAACGCCACCACCCAGATCACCTGGGGGCTGCGGTACATCAGCGCGGCCTACGGCACGCCCTGTGCCGCGTGGGCCCACTCGCAGGCGAACAACTTCTACTGAGCCGCGAGCGGGTGACGGGCGTCACCGGATGACGGACGGGAGGCACGGTGCCGGCGGGCGCCGTGCCTCCCGTCCGTCCCGTGGTCCGTCGTCGTCGCCCTGCCGCCGTGCGAGCGAGCCCGTCCGGTCAGCCGACGCGCGCGATGCGCACGTCCACGCGGCCGAGCGCGAGCCCGCGCTCGCTCGCGACGCGGAGCGCGGCGTCGTGCGCCGCACGCGCCGCAGCCCGCGCGGGAGCCGATCCGTCGGTGCCGATGACGACGCGGAGGACGTCGTCGTCGAGCACCACCCGGGACACCGGCGCACGCGAGGCGAGCCGCCGGGCGGACTCGACCGCGCTGCCGAGGGTCGGCCGCGCACGGTACAGGTCGGCGACGCCGGGCGCCGCGAGGACCGCGGCCTCGATCGCCGCGGCCGTCTCGTCGTCGATGCTCATGCGCGGCCCTCCTCGTCGGTCGCTCCTGGCGCTGCCTGGTCCCCGTCGTGCGCGGGCGGGAGCGGGGGCAGGAGGTCACGGACGTGCACGTCGACCGCCGCGACACGGAGGTCGGTCTGCTCGGCGAGGATCTCGGCGACGGCCTGGCGGACGTGCTCGGCGGTGGCGTGGATCGGTGCCCCGGACCGGATCGCCAGCTCGACCAGGACCCGGACGGGTGCATCGAGCAGCGTGACGTCGCCCTGCAGCGCGCAGCGGGCGATCACGACACCGGGGACGACGTCCCCGGCCGTCCGGACCAGGGACCGGATGGCTCCCTCGGTCATCACGGGACGCTCGGTCGGGACGGACGGGCGCAGCGGGACGTCGCGACCGGCGCGGGCCTCGAGCGAGATGTTCGCCAGGACACCGCCGATCCACGACTCGTCCGCGGGTGCCTCCTGAGCAGCGGCGGTGTCGAGCGAGCCGAGGGACGACTGTCGGAGCCGGACGAGTGCGGCGAGCGCGTTCTGGCACGCCGCGGAGTCGTCGATGCTCGGGTCGGCCGGTTGCATCCCGGCGTCCAGGTAGTCCGCGAGCTCGTCGATGGTGTGGCCGTCGAGGTCCTCGGGTTCGAGCGCGTCGAGCGGTACGTCGTCGGGGCGCGTGCGGTCGGGTCCGGTCATCGCCATGCCTCCATGAGACGGATCATGTTCTTCCTCGCACGCGAGAGCAGGCCACGCACGGTCGACACCGGCAGGTCGAGCTCCTCGGCGATGTCCTCGTAGCGGTACTCGAGCATCTCCTTCATCACCCAGCACCGCCGCTGCGCCTCGGGGAGCTCGGCGAGGGCGGTCTCGACCGCCTCCTCGCGGGACCGGGCCTCGGCGACCCGCTCGGGAGCGTCGTCCCGCGGTGCCGCGACCTCGAGCTCGGTGACGTCGAGGTGCTCGCGCCGCGCCCGGATGCGGTCGATGCACTTGCGACTGAGGATCCGCATGAGCCACGACTTGACCTTGGCGCCGTCGTCGAGCGCGTCGAGCCGGTTCCACGCGGTGATGAAGGTCTCCTGCACGACGTCGTCGAGCTCGTCGGTCGATCCGAGGGTCCGCCGGGCGTAGGCCCGGAGCAGGGGTGTGTACCGCCGGATCAGGACCTCGAACGCCCGGACGTCGCCGTCGGACGAGCGGCCCGCGAGGACGGCGTCGTCGAGGTCGGCGAGGGGCTGGTACGGCACACCACCCTTCTACCGGTCAGTGGTGGAGGAAGTCTGGGCGGGTGGCCGCGCACGACGGTGGGCTCGGCTCCGTGACCCCGGTGCGCCAGGATGTGGGCATGAGCCACGTCACCGCCGTCTGCCGCGTCGACCAGCTGCTCCGCGACGCAGGCACGATCGGCATCACCGCCATCGACAAGCGCCCGGTCGTGGGGCCCGTCCGTGTCCGCCCGCTCGGGCTCCACGCCGACGTGCAGGCGGACCGCAAGCACCACGGCGGCGAGGACCAGGCGGTGTACGCCTACGCCGACGAGGACGCCGCGTACTTCGCCGAGGCCCTGGAGCGCGACGTCCCACCCGGGCTGTTCGGCGAGAATCTCCGCACGAGCGGGGTCGACGTCACGGGTGCCGTCACGGGCGAGCGGTGGCGCATCGGCGAGACGCTCGAACTCGAGGTGACCATCCCACGGGTGCCGTGCGGGACCTTCGCCCGCCGGATGGGGATCCCCGGCTGGGTGAAGCGGTTCGCCGCGGAGAACCGGCCGGGTGCCTACCTCCGGGTCCTGCACAGCGGACCGGTGGCAGCCGGCGACCCGGTGGTCGTCACACACCGCCCGGAGCACGGCGTCACGATCGGCGAGATCTCGGCCGGCCCGTCAGCCGAGCGGGCCCGCGCGGTGCTGGACTCCGGCGACCGACTCGCCCCGACGGTCGTCCGTGACCTCGCGAAGGTCCTCGCGCGCGGCCGGGTCTGACCCTTCCGCCCGACGGCGCGCTGCCGGGTCGAGGGGGCGCCGGTTCCGCGGGAGACCGGCGACGACCAGGTCGTACGAGTTCGCCACGAGGTCCTCGACCATGGTCTCGTCGAGACCGTCCCCCGGTGACAGCGTGATCCAGTGACGCTTGTCCATGTGCCACCCCGGGCTGATCTCGGCGTGGTCTCGGACGAGTGCCGCCCCGTGCGGCGGCGCGCACTTCAGGTTGACGATGGGCACCCCGCGCAACGTCGTGGCGAGCACGAACATCCGGCCGACCACCTTGTGGACGACGGACTGCTCGCCGAAGGGCTGCGTCTCCTCGACCGCGGGCAGGGCCAGTGCCGTCCGGAAGGTCACCTCGTGCAGTGCTGCGCCGTCCATCGCACCAGCATGCCGCACACGCCTCGTTCGGGGGGATCAAGGAATGAGTGCTGCTCGGGTACGCTCGGTCCGCCGTGCACCCGACGCGGCGGCCGCGCGAGCGGTCACGACCCGTCCCAGGGGAAGAACCCGTGCGCATCATCCACAGCCTCGGCGTCGCCGCCGTCACCACCGCTCTCGCCGCGTCCGTCGTGCTCGGCGGCGCGACCACCGCCTCCGCCGCGCCGAAGACCTACGCGAACTGCACCGCCGTCCACAAGGTGTACTCCGGTGGCATCGCGAAGAAGTCGGTGACGAAGAACCGGGTGACCTCCGGCGGGAAGACCACCTACCGCGCACTCAAGGGCACCGTCAAGAAGGACGACGCGCTCTACGGGGCCAACAAGAAGATGGACCGCGACGGCGACGGGATCGCCTGCGAGAAGAGCTGACGTCCGACGGACCGAGCGGCCGGCCAGCCCGGCGACGGACCGCTCGGTCGACCGGGGCGCTCGATCGCCCGGCGCTCGCGGCCGCCCGCGGCCGCCCGCGGTCAGAGCGTCGGGACGCCCTCGTGCCCCGACCTCGGCCGGGCCGTACCGGCGACGCCGGTGACGACGGAGCCCGCGGGGACGTCCTTCGTCACGACCGTGTTCGCGCCGACCACGGAGTCCGCGCCGATCGTGATCGCGCCGATCAGCGACGACCCGGCACCGAGCACCACGCGGTCACCCACGGTCGGGTGCCGCCGCCGCCCCGGACCGTGCTCGCCCCCGCGCCCGCCGAGCGTGACGCCGTGGAACACCAGCACGTCGTCACCGATGACCGCCGTCTCCCCGATCACGACGCCGAGGCCGTGGTCGATGAAGAAGCGCCGGCCGATGCGGGCGCCGGGGTGGATCTCGATGCCCGTGATCGATCGAGCGACCTGCGCGACCACCCGGGCCGCGAACCGGGATCCAGGGAGACCACGCGCGAGCCACAACCGGTGCGTGAACCGGTAGGTCCAGATCGCGTGCAGCCCCGAGTAGACCACCGCGTTCTCCAGGTCACCCCGGGCAGCGGGGTCACCGCGGCGTGCCGCAGCGAGATCCTCGCGGACCCGCCACAGCACGCCGCGTCGGACGGCACGCGTCACGCAGTGAGTCCCTCGAACAGCGGCGTGGACAGGTAGCGCTCGCCGGTGTCGCACACGATCGCGACCACGCGCTTGCCGGCGTTCTCCGGACGGGCGGCGATCTCGACGGCGGCGTGGATGATCGCGCCCGACGAGATGCCGGCCAGGATGCCCTCCTCGGTCCCGAGCGCGCGGGCGACCCGGAGTGCGTCGTCGAGCTCGACGTCGAACACCTCGTCGATGACCTCACGGTCGAGGACCTCGGGGACGAAGTTGGCGCCGATCCCCTGGATCTTGTGCGGCCCCGCCTTGCCCTTCGTCAGCAGCGGGGAGTCCTTCGGCTCGACGGCGACGATCTGCACGCCCGGCACGCGCTCCTTGAGCACCTGACCGACACCCGTGATCGTCCCGCCGGTCCCGACACCGGCGACGAAGACGTCGACGTGGCCCTCGGTGTCGCGGAGGATCTCCTCCGCCGTGGTCCTGCGGTGGATCGCGGCGTTCGCGGCCGTCTCGAACTGGTGGGCCAGGATCGCGCCGGGGGTCTCGTCGACGATCTGGCCCGCGCGCGCCACGGCGCCCTTCATGCCCTCGGAACCCGGGGTCAGGACGATCTCGGCGCCGAAGGCACGGATCAGGGCACGCCGCTCGACGCTCATCGTCTCGGGCATCGTGATGACGACGCGGTAGCCGCGGGCGGCGCCGACCAGCGCCAGGGCGATGCCGGTGTTGCCGGACGAGCCCTCGACGACGGTGCCGCCGGGGCGCAGCTCGCCGGACTCCTCGGCCGCGTCGATGATCGCGACACCGAGGCGGTCCTTGACGCTCGAGCCCGGGTTGTAGAACTCGAGCTTCGCGAGGACCTCGGCGCCGTCGGCCTTCGGCAGGCGGTTGAGCCGGACGAGCGGGGTGTTGCCGAACGCCTGCGAGATGTTGTCGTAGATGGTGCCGGTCATCCGTTGTCGTCCTCCGGGTCGAGTTCTCACGCCGTCGGTGGCGGCGCTGCGGTCCGCTCGCGATCCTAGCGACGGCGCCCGGTGTTCCCCTGTCGATGACGCCCCTTGACACGGCGGGCGCACACCGCGCCTCCCGGCCACCCCTGCCCCACCGCGCCCGCGCCCGCGCGGCTCAGCGCAGCGCGCTCCGCGCGAACCGCTCGTCCGTCGCCTCGAGGACCCGCAGCACGTTCCCCCCGGCGAGCGCCCGCAGGTCGTCGTCACCCCAGCCGCGTCGCCGCAGCTCCTCCGCGAGCACCGGGTACCGCGACACGTCCCGCAGGTCCGGCGGCAGCACGGGCGTGCCGTCGTAGTCGCCACCGAGGCCCAGGTGGGCCGCGCCCGCGACCTCACGGGCGTGGTCGACGTGGTCGGCGACGTCCGCCACCGTGACGAGCGGCGGTTCCCCCTCGGACCCCGCTTCCTCCCAGTCGGCCCACGCGCGGGACACGAACTTCGGCACGAAGGTGATCATCACGACGCCCCCGTTGTCGGCGAGCCGGGCGAGCACGTCGTCGGGCACGTTCCGCGGGTGGTCGTCGACGGCGACGGTGGACGAGTGGCTGAAGACGACCGGCTGCGTCGCGACGTCGAGGGTGTCGCGCATCGTCGCCGGCGCGGTGTGCGACAGGTCGACGAGCATGCCGATCCGCTCCATCTCGGCGACGACCTCGCGTCCGCGGTCGGTCAGGCCGCCGTGTGCCCGGGCACCGGTGGCCGAGTCGGCCCAGGTCGTGTCGTCGTTGTGCGTCAGCGTCATGTAGCGGACGCCGAGCCGGGCGAAGGACCGGAGCACCGCGAGGTCGTCGCCGATGGAGTGCCCGCCCTCGGCGCCGAGCAGCGACGCGATCCGTCCGGCGTCGACGGCAGTGCGCAGTTCGGCAGCGGTGCGGACGAAGGTCAGGTCGTCGGGGTACCGCGCGATGATCCGGTGCGCGGTGTCGATCTGCTGCAGGGTGGTGCGCACCGGGTCCGGGTCGTCCGACGGCACGAACACCGACCAGAACTGGCCCACGACCCCGCCGGCCCGGAGCTTCGGCAGGTCGGTGTGCAGCGTGCCCTGTTCGCGGTCGATGCCCTCGACGCCGGAGTGGTGCGACTCGCGGCGCTCCCACGGGAGGTCGTTGTGTCCGTCGATGACCGGGAAGGCGAGGGTGTCGAACGTCATGTCGCCGACGCTACCGCGTGGTCGCGCCGTCGCTAGGCTCGCGGTGTGCTCCCCGTGACGCTCCGGACCGACCGGCTCGTGCTCTCCGCGCCGGGTCCCGCCGATGCGGAGGCCGTCATCGCGTACGCGAACGACCCGGACGTCATCGCGTTCACCCCGGTCCCCGTGCCGTACGGGCACGCCGAGGCCCGTCAGTGGCTCGACCTGGTCGAGGTCGGGTGGCGTGACGACACCCGGTACGACTTCGGGATCCGCCGTGCGGAGGACCCCCGGCTGCTCGGTACCGTCGGCGTCTTCGGCTTCGTGGACGGCGCCGGCGAGATCGGCTGGGCGCTGCACCCCGACGGCCGCGGGCAGAGCCTGATGGCCGAGGCCGCCGATCGTGTGCTGGCGTGGGCGTTCGCCGCACCGCCGGACGGGCTCGGCCTGGTGCGGGTGCAGTGGCGCGCACTCGGGACGAACGCCGCGTCGTCCGCGACGGCCCGGCGGATCGGCATGCGCTTCGAGGGTCGGTCCCGATCGGCCGTCGTGCACCGGGGCGCCCGCCACGACCAGCTGCTCGCCGCGGTACTGCGCGACGACGACCGCACGGTGCCGCAGGTCTGGCCGGACGCGTGACCGTCGCCTTCCGGGTGGTCACCGAGATCGCCGCTCCGGTGGAGCGCGTCTTCGCGCTGTCGCTCGACATCGGCGCGCACGAACGCTCGATGGCCGACACCGACGAACGCGCCGTGGCCGGGACGACGTCCGGCACCATCGGGCTCGGCGAGAGCGTCACGTGGCGTGCGCGGCACTTCGGGATCGTCTGGTCGATGACGAGCAGGATCACCGCCCTGGAGGCTCCGGGTCGCTTCGTCGACGAGCAGGTGCGTGGTCCGTTCGCCCGGTTCCGGCACGAGCACCGGTTCGAGCCGTCGGCCGACGGGACGCGGATGGTCGACGAGGTCGTCTTCCGGGCGCCCCTCGGCCCGCTCGGCTGGCTGGCCGAGCGGGTAGCGCTCGCCCGCTACCTGCCGCGGTTGATCGCCGCGCGCGGCGCATCGCTGCGCGACGAGCTCGAGCGGGACGGGGACGGTCAGCGGGGGGCGAGCTCCCCGAGTGCGTCGTAGGCCGCCGCCACGGCGTCGACCCGGGCACGCCCTGCCGGCCCGGAGGCCTCGTACACGTCGTTCGCGATCGCTGCGACGACCGCGAAGAGCGCCGCCATCGAATCGAACGCCGACGGCGAGTCCACCGGGCAGAGCACCGCGGTCGCCGCGGGCGCCGCGATCACGGCTGCGGTCGGGTCGCCGAGCACGACCACGTCGGCGCCGGTCGCGACACAGTGCCGCACGAGCCGTTCGGCACCCGCCGCGTGCCGCCTGACCGTGACGAGCACGACGAGGTCGCGGCGGTCGAGGTCGGCGACCTCCTCGCCCAGGCGCTGCCCCGGTGCCGGACCGATCCGGACGTCCGGTCGCACCTGGGCCAGCTGCGACCGGAGCTGCATGGCGACGGGGTGCGCGCCGCGTTCCCCGAAGACGAGCACCCGCCGGGCACGGACGATCCGGCGGGCGAGCCGGACGCGGTCGGCCCGGGCGAGCGAGGCGAACGCGGCGTCGAGGTTGCGTGCCTCGACGGCCCGCTGGTCGACGTGCGCGGCGTCCTCGGCGGCCCACGGCAGGCCGCTCCCCCGCGCGGACATGAGCTCCTGGCGGACCTCGGCGGCGTCCTGGAACCCCAGGGACCGGACGAGCCGCGAGACGGTGGCCTTCGACGTGCCCGACTCGGCCGCGAGCTCGGCGGAGGTGCCGACGAGCAGCAGCTCCGGATCGTGCCGGACCATCGCGGCGACCCGGCGTTCCGCGGGCGACAGGCGGTCCCAGACCGCGTCCACCCGGGCACGGACGTCGGGCGCGGCGCTCACCGGGTCTCCGCACGGTCGTCGGCGATGCGCTCGACGGCGACGGCCAGCGCGTCGAGGCCGAGCGCGACGTCGTCCTCGGAGACGAACTCGTCCGGGTGGTGGCTGATGCCGTCGGGGTTGCGCAGGAACAGCATCGCGACGTCGGTGACCAGCCCGAGGGACATCGCGTCGTGCCCGGCGCGCGAGAAGAGCTCCGCTGGTGTGGCCTCCCCGGTCGCGGCGATCCCCGCACGGACGGCGTCCATCAACACCGGGGCACAGAACACCGCCGGGGCACGGTGCACCTCGGTCGGCGACACGGTCACGCCACGACGGGCTCCGATCTCGTCGAAGACCGCCGTGATCGACTCCCAGACGCGGTCACGTCCCTCGTCGAACTCCCCCCGCAGGTCGACGCTGAACCGGGCCAGGCCGGGGACGACGTTGACCGCCCCGGGCTCGACGGACATCGTGCCGACGGTGCCGACGTGCTGCTCGGCGCGACAGATCCGCTCGACGGCGAGCGCCGCCTCGGCCGCGGCGAGCAGCGCGTCGTGACGCCGCTCGTACGGGGTGCCGCCGGCGTGCCGTGCCTCGCCGACGGCCTCGACGGTGAACCGCCGGGCGCTCGCGATGCTCGTGACGACACCGAGCGCCTGCCCCGCCTGCTCGAGGTGGGGGCCCTGCTCGATGTGCGCCTCGAGGTAGCCGACGAGCCGCTCCGGGGGCAGTGCCGCCTCGCCGACGCGTTCCGGATCGAGCCCGAAGTCGGTGAAGGCCCGGCGGAGCGTGACACCGTCGCCGTCCTCGAGGTCCCACCACGCGTCGTCCCAGACCCCCGCCACGGCCGACGAGCCCAACAGTGCCTTGCCGAAGCGCGTCCCTTCCTCGTCGGAGAACGCGATCACCTGCAGCGCGAAGGGCAGCGGGCCGGAGGCCGTGAGCCGCGCCACCGTGCGGATCGCCATGAGCACGCCGACCACTCCGTCGTACCGGCCGGCGTCCACCACGGTGTCGAGGTGTGAGCCGAGCAGCAGCACGGGTGCGTCCGGCGTCGCACCGTCGACGATGCCGTGCAGGTTGCCCGCGGCGTCCTGCCAGGTGCGGAGTCCGGCGTCGCGCATCCACTCCGCGACCACGGCGTTCACCCGGGCGTGCTCCGGCGACAGGTAGACGCGGGTGGTGCGTCCGTCGTCCTGCGAGATCCCGGCGAGCGCGTCGCACCACCGGACGATCGTCGCGGCATCGGCGATCGCCCGGGCGCTCGCGGTCGGCGCCGCGGGGACCTCGGCCGTCGCGGGTCCGGTCGTCGTCGTCACAGGGCTGCCCCGACCGGCGCGACGCGGCCGGCGTGGACGTCGAGCGCGGCGTCGACCCCGGCGCCATGCGGGACGGCGTGCCCGGCCCGGCGCAGGCAGTGTTCGAGGGCGGCCAGCGTGCGCACGACGGTGTCCTTGCGGGCGTTGTAGCCCATCGTGCCGATGCGCCAGACCCGTCCGTGCAGCGGCCCGAACGAGGTCCCGATCTCGATGCCGTGGTCCTCGAGCATCGCGCCGCGGACCTCGTCACCCACGACGCCGTCCGGGATCTCGACGGCGACCACGTTGTGCATCTTGTGCGCGACGTCACCGAACACCTGCAGTCCGAGCGCCTCGACCCCGACGAGCATCGCCCGACCGGCGATCGCGTGGCGCTCGACCACGGCGTCCCGCCCCTCCTCGAGCAGGATGCGGGCGCACTCGTTCGCGGCGTAGAGCATCGACGCGGCCTCGGTGTGGTGGTTGAGGCGCCGCGGACCCCAGTAGTCGAGGATCATCGCGAGGTCGAGGTAGTTCGAACGGATCGGGTCGTCGGACACGACGTCGTCGGCCTCGCGGATGCCGGCCTCGATGCTGCGGCGACCGTCGAGCACGGCCACGGCACGCGGCGACAGGGTGATCGGTGCACTGCCGGAGGGGCCGCCCAGGCACTTCTGCAGGCCGGCGCTCACGACGTCGATGCCCCAAGCGTCGGTCTCGAGCGGGTTGCCGCCGATGCTCGCCGTCGCGTCGGTGTAGAGGAGGGCGCCGTGCCGGTCACAGATCGCCCCGAGCTCGTCGAGCGGCTGGTTCATCGTCGTCGAGGTGTCGCCCTGCACGATCGCCAGGACCTTCGGTCGGACCCGGCGCACCGCGTCCTCGATCACGGACGGCGGGAAGACCTGCCCCCACTCGGTCTCGATGGTGTGCACCTCGGCGCCGGCACGGGTCGCGATCTCGGCGAGCAGGTGCCCGAAGCGTCCGAAGACCGGCACGAGCACCCGGTCCCCCGGGGCGAGCAGTGACACCAGGGCCGCTTCGATGCCCGCGCGGGACGTGCCGTCGACGAGCACGGTGGCGTCGTTCCGTGTCCCGAAGACCTGGCGGTAGAGCTCCTGCGTCGCGGTCATCGTCGTCGTCATCCACGGGTCGTACTGCCCGACGAGCGGGGTCGACAGCGCGCGGAGCACGCGGGGGTCGGCGTCGATCGGCCCCGGTCCCATCAGGAGTCGGGCGGGTGGGTTGACTGGCTGCGTCATGATGCCTCCGTTCCGGGAACGAGCGTAGCGAAACGTCCGTTTCGTGCGTGTTGCGGCGCCGCGGGGCGGTCGAGCAGGACCCCCTCGACGGCGGTGACCCCGTGGCCGGCCGTCGCCACGAGCCGCCCGCGGAGCCAGGTCTCGGTGACGACCCCGAGCGTGTGCAGGCCGGCGTACGCGGACACCGGGTTGCGGTGGGCCAGGGCCGACACCTCGACGACGCCCTCGGCCGCCGGGTCGAGGACGGCGAGGTGCGCGACCGCACCCGGCGCGATCCGACCGCGGTCGTGGAAGCCGACGATCGCCGCGGGGCCGGTCGTGAACCAGGGCAGGACGGCCTCGAGCGGGAGCCCCCGGCGCACGGCCTCGGTCCAGACCGCCCGGAAGCCCACCTGGAGTCCGGCGATGCCGCCCCACGCCGACCCCCAGTCGTCGGTCTTCAGGTCGGCTGTGGACGGCGAGTGGTCCGACACGACGCAGTCGATCGTGCCGTCGAGCAGCCCCGCCCAGAGCGCGTCGCGGTTCGCGTCGTCGCGGATCGGCGGGCAGCACTTGAACTCGGTCGCGCCGTCCGGGATCGACCCGGCCTCGAACGCCAGGTAGTGCGGACACGTCTCGACGGTCACCCGGACCCCGTCGGCCTTCGCGGCGCGGATCATCGGGAGGACCCCGGCGTCGGACAGGTGCAGCACGTGCACGCGGGCACCCGTCGACCGCGCGCCGTCGAGGACCCGCGCGACCGCGGACTGCTCGGCGCGGCCCGGACGGGTGGCGAGGAAGTCGGCGTACCGTCCGCCGAGCGTCTCGTGCGGCACGAGGTGGTCCGGGTCCTCGGCGTGCACGATGAGCAGGGCGTCGAGCTCGGCGACCTCCTCGATCGCCGCTCGGAGCTGTACCGGGTCGAGGTGCGGGAACTCGTCCACACCGCTCGGCGCGGTGAAGCACTTGAAGCCGAAGACCCCGGCGTCGTGCAGCGGACCGCGTGCTCCGGCGTTCGCGGGGACCGCGCCGCCCCAGAACCCGACGTCCACCGCGACCCGGCCCGCGGCGCTCGCCCGCTTCACCGCGAGGGCGTCGACGTCCACGGTTGCCGGGATCGAGTTGAGCGGCATGTCGATGATCGTGGTCACGCCGCCGAGGGCCGCCGCCCGCGTGGCCGAGGCGAAGCCCTCCCATTCGGTGCGACCGGGTTCGTTGACGTGCACGTGCGTGTCGACGAGCCCGGGCAGGAGCACGTGCTCGTCGGGCACGGTGCGGTCGAGCGAGGCCGCGACCGCGGCACCGAACGGCAGGACCGCGTCGACCACGCCGTCGCGGACCACCACCGCGGCCGGGCGGAGGACGCCGTCGACCCACGCCCGCCGAGCGCGGAGCACCAGGTCGGCGCCCACCGCGGCGCTCATGCCGAGGCCCCCGCGAGCACGATCGGCGCGGAGACGTCGGACCTCTGCAGCGTGAACCCGGACAGGAGCCCGGTCACCGGCTTCGGTGGCGGAGGCGCGTACTCGCCGGTCTTGCCCGTGCGCAGCCCGAGCCGGACGAGCGACTCCGCGAGCACCGTCGCCGCAGCCACCCCGTCGACCACCGGCGCACCGATCTCGTGCGAGACCTCGGCACAGAACGCCGCCATGCCCGCGCAGCCGAGCACCACCGCATCGGCGCCGCCGGCGAGCACGGCGCGGCACTCCTCGACGACGAGCTCCCGGGCGCCCGACGTCGGATCGTCGAGCTGCAGCACCGGCACCTCGCACGCACGGACCTCGGTCACCCGGGACGCGAACCCGTAGCGCTCCGCGAGCTCCCACGCCCGTCCGGTCGTGCGCGCCAGCGTCGTGACGACCCCGAACCGGCGCCCCAGCATCGCAGCGGCGTGGAAGCCGGCCTCGGCGATCCCGAGCACCGGCCCGGCGGCCAGCTCGCGCGCGGCGTCGAGACCCGGGTCGCCGAAGCACGCGACGACGTACGCGTCGACACCCTCCTGCTCGCCGAGCGCGATCTGCTCCAGGAGCCCGGGGACCGCCAGGGCCTCCTCGTAGTGACTCTCGATCGAGGCGGGTCCGGTGGTGGGCGTCACCGCCTCGACGACGGTGCCGGGTCCGGCGACCGCGGCCGCGGCGCGGCCGATCGAGGCCGTCATCGACGGGGTGGTGTTGGGGTTGACGACGCGGATGCGCAAGCGGGGCCTCTCAGGCGGGGGTGGGGACGAGGAGGAGGTGGTGGACCCGGGCGGCGACGGTCCGGCCGGGAGGCGTGTCGCGCCTCCCGGCCGGGGTCGGTGCAGGGGTGTGGCGGACGGTCAGTCGCGTCCTGCCGCCGCGCCGTCGTCGACCGTCGGGTCCTCCGATGCCAGCACCGGCATCCGCGGCGACCGACGCTCGAGCGCCCAGAAGACGACCAGCCCGAGCCCGCAGCCGATGAACCAGCTGTAGTTGCTCAACCACGGCA
The DNA here is from genome assembly GCF_031844345.1 of Curtobacterium sp. BRD11. NCBI lineage: Bacteria > Bacillati > Actinomycetota > Actinomycetes > Micrococcales > Microbacteriaceae > Curtobacterium > Curtobacterium sp. BRD11. The sequence continues at coordinate 168,480 of NZ_JAUZUZ010000004.1, read as the reverse complement.
GGACACCCGTCGCGGGCGGCAGCACCGCGCTGGCGACCGACACCGCGCCGGCGAGCAGCAGGGTCCACATCGCGTTCGGGTTCCAGCCCGCGCGGTACCAGTACCGGGCGGTGGGCTCCTTCGTGTACATGTCGTCGACCGCCACCCGCTGCTTCGCGACCAGGTAGTAGCCGGCGATCAGGATCCCGAACAGCGGGCCGATCAGCGCGCCGAGGATGCCGAGCGTGTAGAGGATCGCCTGGTCGTTGCCGTACCAGTTCCACGGCGTCAGCAGCACGGAGCCGACCGCGGCGATCATGCCGCCCGTCCGCCAGCTGATCCTCCGCGGGGCGACGTTCGAGAAGTCGAACGCGGGGCTGATGAAGTTCGCGACGATGTTGATGCCGACCGTCGCGGTGACGAACGTCAGGCCGCCGAGCAGGATCGCGAACGGTGCGTCGATCGCCTGGACCGTCTCGATCGGGTCGGTGATGAGCTTGCCGAACACCGGGACCGTCGCGCTCGCGCAGAGCACGGTGAGCACCGAGAAGAACAGGAAGTTGATCGGCAGGCCCCAGAGGTTGCCGCGCTTGACGGCTCGGAACGAGCGACCGTAGCGCGAGAAGTCACCGAAGTTCAGCATCGGACCGGAGAAGTAGCTGACGACGATCGCCACGGCCGAGAGCATGACCGGGATCGAGGCACCGAACGACATCGGCGCGCCCGTGTGCAGCGTCAGCGAGATGTTGCCGATGCCGGCCCGGGCGACGAGGTAGACGGCGAGCGCGATCATCACGACGTAGACGGCCGGACCGGCGAAGTCGATGAAGCGGCGGATCGCCTCCATGCCCATCGAGAACAGCGCGGCCTGCGCGACCCAGAGGATGCCGTACGAGATCCACCCCAGCGCGGAGAGCCCGAGGAACGAGTGGTCGAGCAGCGACGCTGAACCCGGGACGAACTTCAGGAACACGATGTTGAGCGACTGCGCGGCGAGGAAGGTCTGCACGCCGTACCAGGCCGTCGCGATCAGGCCGCGGATGACGGCGGGGACGTTCGCCCCGATGACGCCGAACACCGCGCGGTTGATGACCGGGTACGGCACCCCGGTCCGCTGGGACGGCTTCGCGACGAGGTTGGCGAACACCTGCACGATGAGGATGCCGACGACGAGGGCGACGAGCACCTGCCAGCTCGCGATGCCGAGCGCGAAGAGCGACCCGGCGGTGACGTACCCGCCGACCGAGTGCACGTCGGACATCCAGAAGGCGAAGATGTTGTAGCTCGTCCAGCGCTGCTCGCGCAGCGGGGCGAGGTCCTCGTTGGTGAGCGCCGGGTCGTACCCGGGCTTGACGATGCCGGCGCCGGCGGCTGCCGACGACGTCGTCCGGGGGGCGTGGGGCGCGGCGACCGGGGTCGCGATCTCTGTGACCAAGGCGTCCTCCGTGGGAGTGTGCGGCGGGGGTCCCCGCTCGAGGACGACGCTACGAAGGCACTTCGCGTCGCCCGTTTCCCTCGTGTAACGGTCGTGTGACACGGACAGCCCGCTGGAACGCTCGTTCCGGGCGGCGGCTGCGGGATGCCGCAGGGAACGCCGCAGGTCCTGCCCCAAGCCCGTCCAGGCCGCCCGACCGGCTCCATCATCGAGGGATGACCACGGGCATCCGGATCGACCACGTCGGCGTCACCGTGCCGGACGTGGAGGCCGCCACGGCGTTCTTCGCGAACGCCTTCGACGCCGTCGTGCTGTACGACGTGCGCCGGACCACCGACGAGCCGAACGGCACACCGGAGGCCCACCGCTACCTCGGCATCCCGTCGTCGATGGCGCAGGGCGCGATCCGCATGCTCGCGCTGCCCGAGGGACCCGGACTCGAGCTCTTCGAGTACCGCGGACCCGACCAGCGCGCCGCCGCGCACCCGTCGGACCTCGGGTGGCAGCACCTGGCGCTGTACGTCGACGACCTCGACGCAGCCCTCGCCCGCGCGGAGTCCGCCGGTGCCGTCCGCAACTCGGACCCGCGGCCGCTGCGTGGCGAGGAGGCCGGGGAGGGCAACCGGTTCGTCTACACGCGCACCCCGTGGGGGTCGACGCTCGAGTTGGTCACCTACCCGACGCCGCAGCCGTACCTGCTGCACGCGCCGCGGGCGAAGTGGGCGCCGTGGCCGGACGTCGCCCAGCTCCGGCAGCTGGACCGGGCCTGACCGCATCCGGCTCGTGACCGGCCTGGAGGCACGGCTCGCGGCCGCCCCGCCGGTCACTGCGGGCGCCGGGTCGCGTCCACGTCGAGAGGCGGACGGGTCAGCAGGACGGCTCGACGAGCAGGTCGGCAGCGTCGCGCGGCGCGAAGCGCTGCGCGAAGTCCCGGTCGTTCGGGATCCAGACGTCGCGCCAGAGCGCGTCGTGACTGCGGCCGAGTGCCCGGTCACGGGCCGTACCGCGGCGAGCTGCGGTGTCGAGGTCGACGTCGCACCAGACGGTCGCGTCGAGCGCGGGCAACGCCTCGGGGTGGAAGAGTCCGATGAGGTCCAGGACGAGGATCCTCGCCTGCGGGAGCGGTTCCTCGGGACCGAGGGCCCGCCATGCCCAGTCGTACCGCTGGAAGTGCCCGGGCCGTCCTCCTCGGAACGGTTCCAGTACCGTCGAGACCAGGCGGTCGCGCTCCACTCCGTCCCAGTCAGAGGAACGGCGGTGCGATCGAGCGGGGTCCAGGAAGTCGTCGCCGCGGAGCCGCACGGCATCGGGCAGTGCTGCGACGAGGCTGCGTGCGAGCGTCGACTTGCCGGAGCCGCAGAAGCCGGAGATGCCGACGACCAGCGGGTGCCCCACGACCCGCGATCGCTCGGCGATGTGCTCGAGGACGGTGTCCTGGTCCATCCGGCGAGTGTACGAGGAGCGGTCACTCCCGACGTCGACCCGGTGCGCCTCCACTCACTGACCGGGACGGAACTGCACCTGGTCGGAGGTCGATGACGAGCAGCGCAGTGGCGGTGGGCATGCCCGATCCTCTCACCGGGCGGTTCCGGGAGGGACCGGCTACCGGGAGTCCTCGGACGTCGTCGCGCGGAGGCGGTCGTCGACCTCGCGAGCTTCGGCGGACGACCCGAACGCGAGGGTGACCTCACCGCCGGTGAGGGGTTCCATGACCTGGGGTGCCGAGAGCACCCTGCCGTCGAGGAGGATCGCCATGCGCTCGTCGATCGTCTCGCGGGTGGCCGAGGCCAGGACATCGCTGTCGGTCCTGTCGAACTGCAACACGATCGAGCCGCCCGCACCCTCACCGTCGGAGCGGTGCGCGGAGGTCGGCGTGATCGACCCGAGCGACTTCGCCAACCGGTAGGTGGTCGCGCCGTCCTGGTCACACGCCGACGCTGCGACGTCAGTGGTGACCGGAGGCGCAGTGCACGCCTCCTCGACCTCCGACACGACGGCTCGGAGCTGCAGCGACTTCATCGCCGGACCGTCAGCAGGCGGCGCCTGGGCCGCGCAACCGGTGAGGACCGCGACCAGGCCAGCGGCGGCCGCGAGGCGGGTGACCCGTGAACCCTGCATCGCACCAGGGTAGGACTCGACGGGAACTCACGACAGTCCCCCGCCCGCCGGTTGACACGACGAACGGCTGCACGAGCGCGCGGTCGCGGACGCGGCGACGGGTAGCGTCAGGCCCATGGGTGACCGCCAGCGGCTGAGCAGACGTCTCCCGCTGTGGACGATGGTCCTCGGCGGTGTCGTCCTTCTCGGCGTCGCCGCGCTGCTGTTGTTCCTCGTCGACTCGATGCTGGTCTTCCTGGCCATCTCACCGCTCACCATGTTCGGGCTGTTCATGCTTGCCTACGCCGGCGGAGAGTGGCGACGACGGAGCGACGACACGTAGTGTCGTGCTGATGTCAGACAACCCGTACGGCGAAGTCCCCGCCCTGCCCGTTGCATCCGTCTTCGGCATCATCGTCTTCGTCGTGCACCTGGTGTTCCTGCTCCGGTCCGGACGGTTCACCTGGCAGCGCGCGACCGTCGCTGGGGTGATCGCTGTCTACGCCGCGGGCATCCTCGCGAACACCGTCTTCCCCGTGTTCCTCGATCCGCTCCCCGACGCTGAGCCGTGGACGCCAGCGCTGGCGCTGATCCCGTTCTCCGACTACGAAGCTGCGGACGCGGTGACCAACGTGGTCGTGTTCGCCCCGCTGGGCGTCCTGATCCCGCTCCTGATGCGCCGCCCGTCCTGGTGGAAGGTCCTCCTCGCCGCCGCGGCGGTGAGCCTGGCGATCGAACTGCTGCAGCTTGCTGCGCAGCGGCTCTTCTCCGGTGGCCACGTCGCCGACGTCGACGACTTCATCTGGAACACCGTCGGTGGGGTCCTCGGCTACGCGGTCTTCGTCCTGGCGTCACGGACGCCGGGCCTGTCCCGTCTCCTCGACGTCTTCCGCTGGCACCCGGCACCGAGGGAAGAACACGTCGCCTGAGACCGTACGATGCGGCATGGTTGCTGCTGTGGAACCGTGGACCTGGGCGACGACCTACAAGCTCGTCCTGACGAGCTACATCTGGCTCGCTGGAGCTGTCGCTCCGACCGGTTCGGTCATCACCTGCATCGTCATCGCCATCCGGGGCGGTGTCTCGCTCGACGGAGCCGCCAGCGCCCTCCTGTTCGTCGTCGTCTTCGTCGTCGTCTTCGCCGTGATCGCCGCCGTCGGCGCTGCCGTGGCGCTGCCGTTCACCCAGCTCCTCGGCCGCGCGCTCCGACGCACTCGGAGCCGTGCCGTCCGTGTGAGCGCACATGCCGTCCTCGGCGGAACACTCGCCGCGATCGGCATGCAGGTGCTCCTGCTGGCCTTCGAGGACGACCACCTCACTTGGCAGTACCCACTGGCCGTCTCGGTCCCCGCAGGGATCGCGGCTGCCATCGGCCGCTGGCGACTCGACGAAGCGGAACGCCGCCGGTCGTTGCTGTCCGAGTAGCCGATCGGGTACCGAGTCCCGCGTCAGCACTCATCGCTTGCTGGTGGTCGCTCCCGCCAGAGGACCTCGCCGTCGCAACGGGTGCTCGTCGGGTGCATCCCGATCCGCAGGGCGACACGTGCTGAGGCTCCGTGCTCCGGGTGGATCCGCGCCCTGAGCTCCCGCACGTCGACCGAGCGCAGCCACGTCGCTGCGCGCTCCGCGGATTCGGTCGCGAACCCGTGCCCTTGCGCGCTCGGCGTGACGAGCCAGGCGAGGTCCGCCGTCGTGACCTGGGCGGTCCGGTGCAGGGTCGCCTGCACGAACCCGATCGGCGCGCGGCCCTGGCGGGGGCGGATGATCCAGTTCAGCCACCCTGCGGTGCCGTCCTGGGACCGACCCCGGACCTGACGGGTGTAGCGCGCACGGAGTTCCTCCAGGCTCGGCGGTCCGCCGCCGGTGAAGTGGTACAGCTCCACCGGCGCGAGCACGTCCACCATCACGTCGGCGTGTTCGACGGTCAGGGGTTCGAGGCAGAGACGGTCTGCGCTGAGCGGGACGGCGCGCGGCCACGGCATGCTCGCATCCTTCCAGCTGTTCAGTCGGTCACCGGACGTCCGCCGAGACCAGCAGTCACGGGCCGGAGGCGTTTCCCAGCACCGAGCGTCACCTCCTGCTGCACGGAGGTGCGCACCGTGACGGCGGTGTCCGCGACGTGACGCGTGCTGGTCGGGAACCACGCGCGGCCGGGGGTGACCAGGATGAGGAGACCGTCGACGTCTCCGACGGCAGCGAACTCGCTGGTGGGCTCGTTCCCGTAGGGCTGGAGGTCTGCTGCTCGCAGGGTCGCGACCGCGGCGAGGACGTCCGGGACTGCCACGCCGATCTCGCTCACGCACACGAGATCGGCAGCGGCGAAGGACTCCACCTCTCGGGGAGGCAGGGCTCGACGTTCGATGAGTTCCAGTACCTGGTCATCAGGGCCGTCGAAGTACATCGACCGCGAGTCCCACGACGGGGGTCCTCCGAACTCCGTTCGATCGTCGACCGACAGGAGCAGCACGCGCTGTCCGAGCCACCGGCGGGCCAGGTCGAACGACCCGGTCGGGATGGTGAACGCGAGGTGGTGAGCGCCCTCGAAGTCGCTCTCCACGAAGCGCAGCCGGCTCAGGCCGATGGCCACGGTCACGCTCGGACCGTCCCGCTCGACCTCACACCCGAGTCGGTCGAAGAACCCGGCAACGACCGACGCGGACCGTGTGGGCAACAGGGCTTCTCCGATCTGCATGCGTCCACCCCACACCCGTGGCCCTGGACCATCGATCACCAGACGCGCACCATGAGCTCGGACGGGTCAGCCGACGGTGCGAAGCCGAACTGCGCGGAGAGACCGTGCGCGTCTCGGGTCGACGGGAGCGTGCGCTCCAGGCCGGGCGGTCCGAGGTCCTCGACCACGGCAGCGAGGAGCATCCCGCCCTCTCCTCGACCACGTACTCCCGGTGCGACGAACGTCGTCGTTCCGCGCCCCTCGGCTCCGGTAGCTCGCTCGGCGTGATCGCGACGACCGTGCCCGTGGGCCGAGCTGTCCGGTGGAGCGCGATACTGATCGGATGACAGCACCACTCGTCTCGGACGTCGCGCACGCCGGGCTCACCGTGGACGACCTCGACGACGCGCTGGTGCTGTGGTGCTCCGGTCTCGGCTTCGCGCTCGAACGGACCTTCACGCTCGACACACGGACCACGACTGCGACCACCGGTGTCCAGGGATCCACCATCCGTGCAGGCACGGTCACGCTCGGGGACCAACGGATCGAACTGCTGCAGTACGACCCTCCCCGCTCGGGTCGAGCATCCGACTCCCCCGCGCACACCGGCACGGTCCACATCGCGCTGACCGTGTCGGACCTCGACCGCGTGCTCGACCTCTGCGCAGCACACGGCTGGCGGCCCGTCGGGGAACCCCACGAGATGACCAGTCGCGTCCGGACCGGCACACGGATCATCTACCTCGAGGGTGCGCTCGGGGGCTTCCTCGAACTGATCGCCCCACCGCAGCTTCCCTGACGCCACGAGCGGGGACGGCCTCGGGTCGGTCCCGGGAGCGCATCGCCCTGACGCGAGTGGTCGCTGATCGCGATCGCAGACGCGACCGTCCCCGTCCGGTCAGAGCGCGTGCGTCCCGAGCAGCGCCCCGGCCACGTAGGTCGCCGCGAGCGCGAGCGCCCCGCCGACGACCACCCGCAGCGCCGCGCGACCCCGACGAGCACCGCCGAGCACCGCACCGGTCGTGCCGGTCAGGGCGAGCGCGACGAGCGAGGCGGTCACGGTGACCGGCACGCGGAGGGCTTCCGGCGCGAGCAGCATCGCGAGGAACGGCAGCAGTGCGCCGACCGTGAAGGTCGCCGCCGACACCCAGGCGGCACGCCAGGGGCTGACGATCTCGTCCTCGGCGTCGTGCAGGGCCGCTTCGGCGCGGCGACGACGGACCTCGGGCCGCGTCAGCTCCCGCGCGACGGCATCCGCGACGTCCCCCTCGACCCCGAGCGACCGGTAGTGCGCCGCGAGCGCCGGGGCGTCCTCGGCGTCGGCCTCGAGCTTCGCCTGCTCGGCGGCCTGCCCGGTGCGCTGCGCGTCGCGGGCACCGCTCACGGAGATGTACTCGCCGAGGGCCATCGAGATCGCCCCGCCGACGAGCGCCGCGGTGCCGGCGGCGACGATCGGCCCCGTGCCCGCGCCGGCTCCGGCGACCCCGACGAGCACGGCCGCGACGGACACGATGCCGTCGTTCGCGCCGAGCAGCCCGGCCCGGAGCCAGTTGAGCCGCGCGGCGCTGGTGGCGTCGTCGTGCTCGGAGGTGGGGAGCGAGAGGTCCGAAGCGGTCGACATGACGGCCATCGAACCACTCCGGAGCGGTTCGCGCCAGCAAGGTGAGGCAAGCCTGATCAGGGCTTTCGTGGTGAGGTGAGCCTAACCTCACCGAACGGAGGCCGCGTGCCAGACCCGGGTCGGACGGCCGTTCAGCGCGTGCGGGAACGGGTCACCGACCGGTCGGAAGCCCGCGCTCGTGTAGAGCGCGAGGGCGGGTGCGTTGTCGTCCAGCGCGTGCAGCTCGCACCGGTCGTGCCCGGCGGCTGCGGCGGCGTCCACCGCGGCGGTGAGCAGTCGACGGCCGAGTCCGTGCCCCTGTGCCGCCGGCGCGACCGCGAGGAGGCTGAGGTACGCGCCGTCGCTCGGCGCGCCGCCGGTGCCGGGTGCGGTGACGAGGGCGAACCCGAGCGGGGCGCTGCCGTCGTCGGCGACCACCAGGGCCACCCGCTCCGCGGCGAACTTCTCGTGCGCACGTGCGCGCACGGCGTCGGAGGCCGGCGCCCCGTCCCGGTCCGCGACGGCGGCGACCCAGAGCGCGATGCAGGCGGCCGCGGTCGCTTCGTCGTCCGCGGTGCGCACGACGAAGGACGACCCGATCACCCGACCACCATACGTCGCACGCCCCGACCGGCGGTCAGGTCGGAGCCCGCCGCGCGATCGGTCAGACGGTCGCCCGCGAGCCGACCCGGTACCGGGCGCCGCGGTGCTCCTCCGGCAGCCGGTCGCCGCGGCCGTGCAGCTTGTGACGGAGCGACCCCTCGACGTACTCGTCCGGGTAGGCACCGCGCGCGCGGAGCTCGGGCACGACGAACTCGATGACGTCCTCCCACGTGCCGGGGGTCACCGCGTACGCCAGGTTGAACCCGTCCACGTCGGTCTGCTCCTGGATGTCGATCAGCTGCTGGGCGATCGTCGCCCCGGAACCGACGGCGACCGGACCGAGGCCGCCGATCGCCGTGTGCTCCGCGATGTCCCGGACCGTCCAGTTCGACCCGTCCTCCCCCGTCGCCGCGGACAGGTTCGCCGCCGCCGACTGGATCGCGTTCGACTCGATGTTGCCGAGCGGCTCGTCCAGGTCGTACTGCGACAGGTCGACGCCCATCCAGCCGGAATTGAGCACGAGCGCGCCCTCGGCCGACGCGTACGACCGGTAGTCGCGGTACTTGGCCTGGGCTGCCTCGTCGGTCTCGTCGGTGATGACGGTGAGCAGCGTGTAGACGCGGGCGGCGTAGCGGTCGCGACCAGCGGCCTCCAGGGCGTCACGGATCCTGCCGACGGTCGCGGCGAGCTGCGGGATGGTCGGCGCGCCGACGAAGACCGCCTCGGCGTTCTCGGCGGCGAAGCGGATGCCGCGGGGCGAGGCGCCCGCCTGGTAGACCACGGGGCTCCGCTGGACCGAGGGCTCGGACAGGTGGATGCCGGGCACGTCGAAGTGCGTGCCGTGGTGCTCGATCGGGTGCACCTTCGACGGGTCGGTGAAGACACCGGTCTCGCGGTCCTCGACGACGGCGTCGTCCTCCCACGAGCCCTCCCACAGCTTGTAGAGCACCTCGAGGTACTCGTCGGCGACGTCGTAGCGGTCGTCGTGGGAGAGCTGGTCGGTCTGCCCCATGTTGCGCGCGGCGCTCGGCAGGTACCCGGTGACGACGTTCCAGCCGATGCGGCCCTTCGTCAGGTGGTCGAGCGTCGAGATGCGCCGGGCGAACGGGTACGGGTGCTCGTAGGCGGTGCCCGCGGTGATGCCGAAGCCCAGGTGCTCCGTGACGGCGGCCATCGCGGAGACGAGCAGGATCGGGTCGTTCACCGGCACCTGCGAACCGGTGCGGAGCGCGGCCTCGTTCGTCCCGCCGTACACGTCGTAGGTGCCGAGGACGTCGGCGATGAAGATGCCGTCGAAGCGCCCGCGCTCGAGCAGCTGCGCCAGGTCCGTCCAGTACGACAGGTCGTTGTAGTGCCGCGAACGGTCGCGGGGGTGGCGCCACAGCCCCGAGGACTGGTGCGCGACGCAGTTCATGTCGAACGCGTTGAAGCGGATCTGCCGGGTCTCGTTCGTCGAGGTCACGCGGCGAAGCTACGTCCAGCAGCCCGACGCGTCACGTGAGGTGACGCCGTGTGACGCCCGCCCGACGCACGGCGCCGCGGACCTGAGTCGATCTCGCGTGGCAGCATGGCGGCGTGCCCGTCGTCGAGTCCCGCCGCGTCGTCCCCGTCCCCGTCGCGGTCGCCTTCGCCGTGTCGCAGGTGCAGGGACCGGTCCGGAAGCGCTGGGACCCCTTCATTCGTCGACAGCACCTCATCGGCGCCGACGCGCCGGCGAAGGGCGTCCGGACCTCCACGGTGCAGCGCTCGGGCCTGCGGATGGAGAGCGAGTACGTCTCGTACAACCCGCCCTCGAACGTCGGCATGAAGATGACGAAGGGCTCGTGGTTCTTCGAGAAGATGGGCGGTGGGTGGCGCTTCACGCCGGTGGCGGGCGAGCCGGGCCGCACGCTGGCGGTGTGGCGCTACAACTTCACGTGCCGACCCGCCTGGCTCGCACCGCTGGCCGAGCGCATCGGCGCGTTCGTCCTGCAACGCGACATCGACCGACGGATCGCCGGGTTCGCCCGGGGGTGCAGCGACCCGGTCGTGCTCGCACACGTCGGTGCCGCTCCTGGGAGCTGACCGGACCGGTTCAGACCGCGGTGGCCTCGCGGACGGCAGCCTCGGCAGCCACCCAGGCGAGCATCCCGCACTTCACCCGCATGACGAACTTCGAGACGCCGTGGAAGGCGACGAGGTCCTCGAGGACGTCCTCGTCGGGCTCCCCGGCCCCGCGCGACCGCATCATCGTGCGGAAGGACTCGGTGAGCTCGAGCAGCTCCGGGACGGTCCGGCCGACGGCCATGTCGGTCAGCACCGACGCCGAGGCCATCGAGATCGAGCACCCGTCGCCCTGCCAGCCGATGGCCGCGATGCGGTCCGACCCGGGCTCGAGCCGCACGCTGACGGTGATCTCGTCGCCGCAGGTGGGGTTCCGTTCGAAGTGCGACGCGTCGGCGCCGTCGAGCACGCCGTCGCCGTGCCGCGCCTTCGCGTGGTCGAGGATGACCTGCTGGTAGAGGGAGTCGAGGCCGTTCACGAGGCCGCTCCGAAGTACCCGCGGACCTCGCCGACGGCGGTCAGGAAGCGATCGACGTCCTGCTCGGTCGTGTACACGTAGGTGCTCGCCCGGCTGGTCGCGACGAGTCCGAGCCGACGGTGCAGCGGCTGGGCACAGTGGTGCCCGGACCGGACCGCGATGCCCTGCGCGTCGAGGTACTGCGAGACGTCGTGGGCGTGCACCCCGTCGACGTCGAAGGACACGAGTCCGGAGCGCGGCACCCCGGCGGGCGGGCCGACGACCCGGATGCCCGGCACCGCCGCCAGACCGTCGAGCATCCGGCGGGCGAGGTGCTCCTCGTGGGCGCGGACGCGTTCCATGCCGATGCCCTGCAGGTAGCGGACCGCCTCGGCGAGTGCGACGGCCTGGGACACCGGCTGCGTCCCGGCCTCGAAGCGCTCGGGCGCCGGCATGTACTCCGACGACTCCATCGTCACGGTCGTGATCATCGACCCACCGGTGCGGAACGGCGGCAGGGCGTCGAGGAGTTCCCCGCGACCCCACAGGACGCCGATGCCGTTCGGCCCGAGCATCTTGTGCCCGGAGAACGCGGCGAAGTCGACGCCGAGCTCCTGCACGTCGAGGGGCCGGTGCGGCGCGGACTGGCACGCGTCGAGGACGACGAGGGCGCCGTGCGCGCGGGCCGCTGCCACCACCGCGGCGACGGGCGCAACCATGCCGGTGACGTTCGAGACGTGCGCGAACGCCACGATCCTCGTGTGCTCGGTGATCCGGGAGACCGCGTCCTCGGCGGTCCAGGTGCCGTCGTCGGCCACCGGGACCCAGCGCAGGGTCGCACCGGTGAGCGCGGCGAGCTCCTGCCACGGCACGAGGTTGGCGTGGTGCTCGGCCTCGGTGACCAGGACCTCGTCGCCGGGACCGATGCTGAAGCGCTCCGCCGCCGCTCCCCCGCGTCCGCGGCTGGCGTTGGCGATGCCGTACGCCACGAGGTTCAGCGCGTCGGTGGCGTTCGCCGTCCAGACGACCTCGGACGGCGACGACGCCCCGACGAAGCCGGCGACCGTGGCCCGTGCGTCCTCGTAGGCGTCGGTGCTCAGGGCCGCGAGCGTGTGCGCACCGCGGTGGACGGCCGCGTTGTCGTGCTCCAGGAACCGTCGCTCGGCGTCGAGCACCTGCCGCGGCCGCTCGGCCGTCGCGCCGGAGTCGAGGTACGCGAGCGACTGCCCGTTCACCTCCTGCTGGAGGATCGGGAAGTCCCGCTTGATCGCGGCGACCTCGGACTCGGTCAGCGGCTGGTTCGGGGCGAGCACGGTCACGCGGTCAATCGTGGTCGGTCCCGCCCCGTGCGTCCAATCGCCTGCAGCGGACAAGGAGCCGGAACGGCGGCGGGACGCAGGCAGGCCGGCCGCTACTCGTTGCCGATGCGCTTGTCGGCCTGCTCACGTGCGGCGTCGATCTTGTCGTCGTACTTGCCGCCCGTGGCCTTCTTCACCGCGTCGGCCACACCGCCCAGGACCTTGTCGCTGACGTCCTCGGCCTTCTCGCTCTTCAGGGCGTCCTGGACCTTGCCGTCCTTCAGGAGCTCCTGTGCCTTCTTCGTGATGTCGTCGAACCCCGCCATGGACGGCTCCTCACCTCGTGCGGGGCCCGTCGCCCCGACCTGCCGCCGATGGTAGGCGCGGCCCCGGCGCCTGTCCGGGTGTGCCGGCCCGGTGTCGCGGCTCCGGCGCCTGTCCGGGTCGCGGCCGGCCCGGTGTCGCGGCCGGCCCGGTGTCGCGGCCGGCCCGACCCGGTCCGGACGGACGACTCAGACCATCTGCGCGCTGCGTCGCCGCGCGAGCAGGTAGGAGACCGCGACCGAGCCCGTGATCGCCAGGAGCGACGGGATGAGGATGTCCGTGCCCTCCTGCGTGAACTCGACGACGAGCACGAGCGCGGTGAACGGCGCCCGCATCGTGGTCGCCAGCAAGGCCGCCGCTCCGACGAACGCGAACGCCGCCAGGCTCGAGCCCTCAGCGGGCCAGAGCAGCACCCACAGGCCGCCGAGCGCGGCGCCCACCGCGGAGCCGACGGCGATCGAGGGCGTCAGCGTGCCACCGACCGCACCGGCTCCGATGGTCGCCGAGGTCGTGATCGTTCGGATGATGCCGAGGAGGAGCAGGAACACGATCGGCGACAGCCCGGCGAACGTCGGCGCCTCGGTCGTGGCGTTCATCGCGACGAGGCCGAGCGCGCGCCCGTTGCCGAGGATCTCCGGGAACGGCACGGCGATGAGCCCGACCATCGCGAAGACGACGGGCAGCACGACGAGCAGGTGCCACCCCTTCGGCGCCGTGGCCTGCAGCCGGTTCGTGAGCTTCACGAAGCCGACTCCCGCGAACCCGAGCAGCGGCCCGACGACGACCGCCCAGACCAGCAGCGACGGCGACAGGTGCATCGCGGGCACGTCGTAGAGCACCTCGTCCGGGATCACGAGCCGTGCGGTGAACGCGGCGATCGCGCTCGTCGCGAAGGCCGGCAGTGCGGTCGCGAACGTGAGTTCACCGAGCAGCACCTCGACCGCGAAGAGCGCGCCTCCGAGCGGCACGTCGTACACCGCCGCCAGGCCGGCAGCAGCACCGCAGGCGACGAGGATGCGCGTCTCGCGCCCCGTCAGGCCGGCACGAGCGGTGACGAGCTGGGACAGCCAGGCACCGATCTCGCGGGGCGCGACCTCCTTGCCGATGGAGGCGCCGAGCCCGACGGCCAGGATCTGCACCGCGGCGTTCGCGACCGTGGCGAGCGCCGGCATCCGCTTGCCGTCGACCGCGCCGGTCACCGACACCACGGGCTTCGCCCACCGCCGGAGCGCCCACCACGCGACGCCCGTGAGCACGCCGGCCGCGGCGAGCGCGAGGAAGCGGTTGAGCCCGGAGGGCGCATCGGCCGCTTCGCGGTGCCCGCCGAACGGGTACCCGAAGGCGACGAACTGGATGGCCTGCAGGGCGAGCCACACCGAGATGCCCGCGACGCCGCCGGCGATGCCGACGAGCCCGGTGATCACGGCGAGCTTGAGGGCCCAGACCGGCGTGGTCGTGCGTGTCGCGTTCCCGGTCTGCGGCATGACCGGAAGCCTAGCGGCGATCGGGACCGGCCCACGGACGGCCGACGGCACCCGTGGACGGACGGGAGGCCCGTGGCGGGGCCGCCACGGGCCTCCCGTCCGGCTGCTGGTCGCGTCGCGGTCAGACGGCCGTCACGCGGAAGGGGACCACCCGGTCGGCCGGCAGGAGCGGCGGCTGCAGGCCGACCTGCTCGAGCACGCGGCCGCTGAAGACGCGGTCGCCGGCCCACCAGTCGGGCGCCCGGACCTCGTGGTCCTCACCGACCAGGACCGGGTCGACGCGGTACCGCGTGTCCGGGTCGAGGTCACGGAGGACCACGCGCCCGATGCCCGACACCTCGGACCGGCCCGTGCTCGCGACGAAGAACACGGCCTGGCGGCGGTCCTCGGCGACCACGCCGTAGACCAGGCGCGTGGGGTCGACCTCGTCGACGCGGACGAGCAGGCCGCCGTGCAGGAGTGCGCGCCACTCCTTGTGCAGCGCGATCCACGACGCGAGGGTGCGCTCCTCGTCCGCGGTGGCCTGCGCGAGGTCCCACTCGATGCCGAAGTGCCCGATCAGCGCGGTGCCCGCACGGAAGGACACGTCGTGGAAGCGGCCCGTCGTGTGGTTCACCCCGCTGGCGACGTGCGCGCCGAGGAGCTCCGGCGGCAGCAGCTGCTGCGTCCAGCGGTGCATCTGCTGACGCTCGAAGGGGTCGATGTCGTCGGACACCCACACGCGGTCGGTGTGCTCGATCACCGCGAGGTCGACACGCGCACCGCCGGACGAGCACGACTCGATCTCGAGCCCCGGGAAGCGTTCCTTGAGCGTCGCCATCAGGCGGTAGGTGGCGAGGGTCTGCTCGTGCACGGCTGCCCCGCCGCCCGGGTGCCCGGCCTCGACCAGGTCGCGGTTGTGGTCCCACTTGACGTAGTCGACGCCGTACTCGCCGATGATCGCGGTCATCCGCTCGAGCACGTACGCGTACGCCTCCGGGATCGCGAGGTTGAGCACCTGCTGGTCGCGCGAGCGGACGGGCAGCCGGCCGTCCGCCTGCATGATCCACTCCGGGTGCGCCCGGGCGAGGTCGCTGTCCTCGTTCACCATCTCGGGCTCGAACCACAGCCCGAACTCCATGCCGAGGGCACGGACACGGTCGACGATCGGACCGAGGCCGTCCGGCCAGACGTCCTCGTCGACGTACCAGTCACCGAGACCGGCGTGGTCGTCACGGCGACCGCGGAACCAGCCGTCGTCGAGCACGTACCGCTCGACGCCGAGCCGGGCGGCCCGCTCGGCGAGGTCGGTGAGGCGGGCGAGGTCGTGGTCGAAGTAGACCGCCTCCCAGACGTTGATCGTCACCGGCCGCGGGGTCGACGGGTGCTGCGGGCGGCTGCGGAGCCAGTGGTGGAACCGGCGGGCCTGGTCGTCGAGGCCGTCACCCCACGCGCCGTACACCCAGGGGCCCTCGTAGGTCTCGCCGGTGTCCAACCGGACCTCGCCGGGGAGCAGGAGCTCGCCACCACCGGCCACCTGGCGCCCGGTCGCGAGCCGCTCGGCGAAGTGACGGTGGTTCCCGCTCCACGCGGTGTGCACGCCCCAGACCTCACCGCGGGCGAACCCGAACCCGGGCTCCCCCACGCTGAGCACGGTCGCGGCGTCCGCTCCGGTGCGACCCTTGCGGCTGTCGCGCTCGTGCGTGCCGACGACGAGCTCGCGACGCTGCGGGGTGCGCTCCTTGCCCCAGCGGCCGGCGAAGTCGAGGACCTCGCGGGCGCGGGAGGGCACGGGCAGCGCCACGGTCAGGTCGTCCACCGTGTAGGTGCCGACGGCGGTGTTCGTGACGGCGGCGCGGACGCGCACCAGGCCGGACACGAGCAGCTCGAGCGTCACGCGGACGGCGAGGCCCGCGGTGGTGTCCTCGGCCTCGGCGGTCACGTGGGTGTCGTCGACGTCGATCGCCGTGACGGTGAAGGCCGGTGACCAGTCGCGACCACCACGGTGGCCGGAGAGCCCGGGGCGACCGGTCCACCCGCGGTGGGGCTCCGGCAGCAGTGCGAGGCGGACGGGCACGTCGGCCTCGTTGTTCGCGACCGGGGCCACGTCGGCGTCCGCGAGGGCGACGAGCTCGTCGTGGGCGAGCGGCCCGAGGGCAGCGCCCCAGTGCACGACGGCGGGCAGCGCGCCGTCGCGGCAGTCGAGCACGACGGACACCCCACCGGCGGTCAGGTGGACGAGGTCGTTCGTGGTGGTGGGCATCGTTGCTCCGGTCGGCGTCGTCGACGCCTGTGCGTCGTGGGCACGACGAGCCTGGCTGGCGCGGCGTGTGCTGCGCAACACGACGCGCGAGGGTCCGCGGAACCGGCGGGGCCGGGCCGTCCGGGACGGTGGGTCGTCAGAACCAGCGCTTCACCTTGAAGACGACGAACAGGATCGAGGCGAAGGCGATCATCGCGACGATGGACAGCGGGTACCCCCACGTCCACGACAGTTCGGGCATGTGCGTGAAGTTCATCCCGTAGATCGCCGCGATGAGCGTCGGCGCGAACAGGATCGCCGCCCAGCCCGAGATGCGCTTCGTGTCGTCGTTCTGCTTCTGCGCGGCGAGGGTCGAGTCGACCGTCAGCGCGTTCTGCAGCAGCTGTCGGAAGGTGTCGAGTCGCTCGACCGTGCGGATGACGTGGTCCAGGACGTCGCGGAAGCGGCGCTGCAGCTCCACCGGCAGGTGGTACTTCTCCGCGCCGCGGTGCAGGTTCTCGATGATGCCGATGAGCGGACGGGCCGCGCGTTGGAAGTCGACGACCTCGCCGAACAGCTCGTAGATGCGCCTCGACACCCCCGCCACCCCGGAGAACAGCTGGTCCTCGATCTGGTTGATGTCCTCCTCCAGGCCGTCGATCACCGGCGCGTAGCCGTCGACGATCGAGTCCATGAGCGCCCAGAGCTGCGCCTGCGGTCCCGCCGTCACGAGGGCCGGCTTGCCGCTGAGCCGTCGGAGCGCGTGCGGGACGGCCTGCGCGCCACGGGGGTCCGCCGGGACGACCGCCAGGAAGAAGTCCTGTCCGACGAAGGCGTGCACCTCGCCGAACTCCACCTCCTCCGGGCCGTCGTGGTAGACCGCCGGCTTCAGCACCGTGAAGAGCGTCGAGCCGTAGCGTTCGAGCTTCGGGCGCTGGTGCCCCTCGGCGGCGTCCTCGACCGCGAGCTCGTGCAGCCCGAGGGCGACCGCGACGTCCCCGAGCTCCTCGGCGTCGGGGCGGTGCAGCACGATGCACGCGCTGGCGCCCTGCTCGCCGATCATCCGGAAGGTGTCGTCGAGCGACGGGCAGGCGATCGGGGCGATGCGGTCGACGTAGACGGTGTTGAGCTCGACGGTCACGATGCCACCGTACGCACCGCCCGTCGGTCCGTCCCCCGGCCACCTGGACGTCGGCTGCGTCCGGCGCCGCAGGGCGGGCCTACCGTACGGGTCATCAGCATGCTGACGAACGGAGCGGACATGAAGAAGATCTGGAAGCGCATCGCGGTCGCCGTGAGCGCTGTGGTGGCAGTGGTCGGCGCCTTCGTCGGCTCGGGCGCAGCGGGCGGGACCCCCATCGCCGAAGCAGCCGGCGGTGCACTCTCGGCGTCGTCGACCGCGATCGCACCGGCCGGCCCCGCGTTCTCGATCTGGAGCGTCGTCTACGTCGGGTTGATCGCCTACACGGTGCGGCAGTTCTTCCGCACCGCCGACGACGAGCGCCACGAGCGCCTGTTCGTCCCCGCGGTGCTGTCGCTGCTGCTCAACGCGGCGTGGATCCTGTCCGTGCAGTTCGGGTTCCTGTGGGCGAGCGAGCCGATCATCGTCGCGCTGCTCGGCGTCCTGGTCTGGGCGTTCGCGGTGCTGCGGCGGACGCGTCCCTCGGGTGCCGTCGAGGCGATCGTGACCGACGGGACGTTCGGGCTCTACCTCGGGTGGGTCTGCGTCGCGACCGCGGCCAACACCGCTGCGGTGCTGACGGCCGCGGGCTTCCGGGGCTTCGGACTCGGGCAGGACGCCTGGGGCGTGCTCGTCGCCGCGGTCGCCGGGCTCGTCGGGGTGCTCCTGGCGATCTGGGGCGGCGGACGACTCGCACCGACCGCGGCGCTGTCCTGGGGTCTCGCGTGGGTCGCGGTCGGGCGGCTCGACGGGCCGCTCGTGTCCGTGCCGACGGCGGTCACGGCCGTCGTGGGGATCGCCGCCGCGGTCGTCGTCACCCTCGTGGTGCGCGCCCGGGTCGGCTTGGCCGCGCGCTCGCGCGGGGCGCGCGGCGCGGCCGCGGCCGCGGCGTAGCCGCGGCAGCCCGCGCGGCGTAGCCGCGAGACTCGGCTGGGCGGACACTTTCGTGGCGTTCCAGCAGCGAAAGTGTCCGCCAGGCCGAGTTTCGCTGCCTCGGCCGCAGCGGCGCGGCGGCGACGCGACGCGCGGCGCGCGTCAGCGCGCGGCGGCCGCCAGGCCGTGCGCGGCCGCGACGGCCTCGTTCACGACCTGGCCGGCGTGCACGTTCACGCCCTTCGCGAGGGCCGGGTCGACCTCGGTGGCCCGCTCCCACCCCTGGTCGGCGATCGCGAGGGCGTAGGGCAGCGTCGCGTTCGTCAACGAGATCGTGCTGGTGCGCGGGACGGCACCCGGCATGTTCGCGACGCAGTAGTACACGGCGTCGTGCACGCGGAAGGTCGGGTCGTCGTGCGTGGTCGGCCGCGAGCCCTCGAAGCAGCCGCCCTGGTCGATCGCGATGTCGACGAGCACCGACCCCTGCCGCATGTCCGCGACCATGGCGTCGGTCACGAGCTTCGGCGCCGAGGCACCGGGGATGAGCACCGACCCCACGACGAGGTCTGCCTCGCGAAGCGCATCGGCGATCGCGTGCGACGACGACCGCAGCGTCGTGATCCGACCGTCGAACCGGGCGTCGAGCGCACGCAGCCGCGGCAGGCTGATGTCGAACACCGTGACCTCGGCGCCGAGTCCGAGGGCCATGGTCGCGGCGTGCTCCCCCGCGACCCCGCCGCCGATGACGACGACCCGGCCGCGCGGCGTCCCGGGGACCCCGCCGAGGAGCAGCCCGCGGCCGCCCTTCGTGCGCATGAGCTGGTCGGCGCCGACCTGCACGGAGAGTCGCCCGGCGATCTCCGACATCGGCGAGAGCAGCGGCAGCGACCGGTCCGGCAGCTGCACGGTCTCGTAGGCGATCGCGGTCGCACCGGAGGCGACGAGCGCGTCGGTGAGCGGCCGGTCGGCAGCCAGGTGCAGGTAGGTGAAGAGCACCTGTCCCGGACGGATCGACGCGTACTCGGAGGCGACGGGCTCCTTGACCTTGAGGACGAGCTCCGCCTGCTCCCAGACCTCGGCGGCCGTGTCGACGACGGTGGCCCCCGCAGCCCGGTACTCGTCGTCCGAGAAGGATGATCCGGCTCCGGCGCCGGCCTGCACGAGCACGCGGTGACCGTGCAGCGCGAGCTCATCCACACCCGCCGGCGTGGCCGCGACGCGGTACTCGTTGTTCTTGACTTCGGTGGGGACGCCGATCAGCATCACGGACTCCTTCGTGGGCGGTGCAGGACACTTCCACGATGCGCCGGAGTTCGTTTCGGATGGGATTCCGCCGAACATCTGCACGGTCTCCGCCGATACGGTCGCACGAGATTCGGCTCGGCCCGCGCACGCCCCGGGTGGTCAGTGCGCGCGGAGCGACTCGCTCGGCAGCTCGCCGAAGCGGGCGCGGTAGGTCGCCGAGAACCGGCCGAGGTGCCCGAACCCCCAGGCGCGAGCGATGTCCGCCACGCTGGTGTCGTCGCGGTCACCGCGGAGCAGGTCCCCCCGGGCGCCGTCGAGCCGCACGCTGCGCAGCAGGTCACCCGGCGTCTGGTCGAGGTGCCGCCGGAGCGACTGCTGGAGCCCACGCGGACTGAGCCCGGCCGCCGCAGCGATCTCGGCGGTCCCGATGGCGTCCCGCGCGTGGGCGTGCACGTACTCGAGCGCCAGCCGCAGTCGGGCGTGCTCCGGACCGTTGCCGGTGACCGTCGACTGCCAGCGCTCGCGGTGCGGGAAGGCGTCGACCGCCGCGGTCACGAAGGCGTCGACGATGCTGCGCCGTGCCGCCGGGCTGAGGTCGTTGTCGCTGTGCAACCAGGTCGACGAGTGCGCGCGCACGACCGACTGCCAGGTGCGCACGCCGTCGGCGGTCGGACGGTGCATCGCGTCGAACGTGAAGTCGGCATCGCCCAGGAGCGACCTGACGTGCGCCTTGTCGAGCTGCACCAGGTTCAGCCCGATGTCGCGGTGGTGCAGTTCGTACGCATCAGGCAGGACCACGGGCACGCCGGGCTCGAGGTCGATGCTCCGGCCGCCGAAGGTGAGGGTGCTGGAGCCGGACCGCAACCACGCGACGAGGACCTGGTCGTCCACGACGCTCTCGGTCCGGAGGTCGACGAGGAACCGGGCCGTCCGCAGGGACAGCAGCCCGTCGCTCACCCCCGCGAAGTCCCACTGTGGGCGCTGTCGGGTCCGTCGGACCCGGGGCGCCCGGAAGTCGTAGTCGCCGGTGAAGAACGACAGGGCTTCATCCACGTCGGTGCCGGCGATGCGGCGGAAGGAGCGGCCGTCCGTCGCGGTCGCAGGTGCCGCCGGGACGGCGCCGTCGGACTCCACCCGATCGGGGTTCTCGTGAGAAGGCACCATGGACCAGAACCTACGGGGCACCACCGACAAAGTAGGTCGGCACCTGACCCAAGCGGAGCGGTCAGGGCTGCAGGATCGCCTGCCCGACGCTCTCGTCCAGGATGAGGTCGGTGACCAGCCCGGCCGCGAGCGCACCCTTGAGCGACGCCGCCTTCGAGCGCCCGGCCACCACGCAGACCCGACGCGGCGCCCGCTTGATCGTGTCGAGGTCCGGCGCACCGGCCCGGGTGTTCACGCCGATGTCCTTCCACGAGCCGTCGGCGCGGTAGAACACGGTCGAGACGTCCCCGACGACGCCGGCCTCGGTGAGCTCGTCGCGGTCGGACGGGTCGAGGTACCCGCCCGAGTACACGTGCGACGGCACCGGCGCCTGCGGGGCACCGACGCCGAACACGACGAGGTCCATCCGCTCGTGCAGGTCGAGGACGCGGCGGATCGAGCGCTCGCGGAACAGCGCCTCCTTCGTCGCTGGGTCGTCGAAGAACGCCGGCACCGGGAACTGCTGCACGAACGCGCCGTACGCCTCGCCGAACCGGCGCAGGATCTCCGACGCGTAGACGATGCCCGTGGTGCGGGTGTTCGCGGCGCCGTTGATCTGCACCACGGTGGACCCGTGCGTCGTCTTCGGTACGAGGTAGCGGCTCACCGCACTGACGGTCGATCCCCACGAGATGCCGATCACCATGTTCGACTCGACGTACTGCGTCAGGATGCGCGCCGCGGACAGCGCCACCCGCTCCAGCCGGTCCACGTCGCTCGTGTGGTCCGGCACCGGCACGACGTGCGCGTGGACGCCGAACCGCGCGCGGATGTTGCGACTGAGCGCGGCGGCCTGGTCGAGGGGCGAGCGGATCTGGATGTCCACCAGCCCGGTGTCCCTGGCGTACTTCAGGAGGCGCGACACGGACGAGCGCGAGGTCCCCAGCTCGTCGGCGATGGCGTCCATCGTCAGGTCCTGCAGGTAGTACAGGTGCGCGGCGCGCAGCGCCTGCTGCGTTCGCATCGGCTGCGCTGCGTCACTCACGGAACCGAGCATGCACGGACGTGCAGGGCCTCTGCAACCCCTGTCGCGCCTCCCGGCCGTCGCCCCCGCACCCGCAGCGGCGTCGGCAGCCGGCCTGCCGACCCGATCGACACGTGTGCTGCACGTTCGTGCACGCAAGTTGCCCGCCCTCCCACACAGGCGCACCATCGGAGGAGTCCCACGGAACCGACCAAGGAAGCGACGCACCATGTCGAAGAAGACGCAGCCCCGGAAGACGGTCAGCGCGCTCACCGAGCGCCCGAACGCACAGGTCCTCATCGTCGGTGGCGGCATCAACGGCATCGCCACCTTCCGCGACCTCGCCCTGCAGGGGGTCGACGTCGTGCTCGTCGAGCGCGGCGACTACGCCGGCGGGGCCTCGGCCGCGTCGAGCCACATGATCCACGGTGGCATCCGGTACCTCGAGAACGGCGAGTTCCGTCTCGTGCGCGAGAGCGTGCAGGAGCGCAACGGCCTGATCCGCATCGCGCCGCACTACGTGAAGCCGCTGCAGACCACGATGCCGATCTTCTCGACGTTCTCCGGCATCATGAACGCTCCGCTGCGCATGCTCACCCACAAGCAGCGCTCGACCAAGGAGCGCGGTGCCGCGCTCATCAAGATCGGCATGACGATCTACGACTCCTTCTCGCGCGACGGCGGCTCGGTGCCGAAGCACCGCTTCCTCACCAAGAAGGCCGCGCTGGCCGACATGCCGGCACTCAACAAGGACCTCAAGTACACGGGCACCTACTACGACGCCTCGGTGCACGAGCCGGAGCGCCTGGCGCTCGACGTGCTCAAGGACGGCCTCGCCGCCGCGCAGGGCACCGGCAGCGCCGCGACCGCCCGCGCCGTCAACTACGTCGAGGCAGCCGGCACCCGTGACGGCGGCGTCGTCCTCCGCGACCGGGAGACCGGCGAGGACTTCGTGTTCACCGCCGACGTGGTCGTGAACGCGTCCGGCCCCTGGACCGACCTGACGAACCAGGCCTTCGGCGGCGAGACGAAGTTCATGGGCGGGACGAAGGGTTCCCACATCGTCGTCAAGAACGACGAGCTGCTCGAGGCGACCAAGGGCCGCGAGCTGTTCTTCGAGAACAACGACGGCCGCATCGTCCTCATCTACCCGCTCAAGGGCCGGGTGCTCATCGGGACGACGGACATCGACGCGGACCCGTCGAAGCCGGTGACCACGACCGAGGAGGAGATCGACTACTTCTTCGGCCTGGTGAAGCACGTCTTCCCGCAGATCGAGGTCACCCGCGACCACATCGTCTACAGCTACTCGGGCATCCGCCCGCTCCCCCGCCACGAGGACACCGCCCCCGGCTTCGTGTCCCGCGACTACCGGATCGTCGACACCCCGATCGCCGGCCTCCCCGACACCACGGTGCTGAGCCTGGTCGGTGGCAAGTGGACCACGTTCCGCGCCCTGGCCGCGCACCTGTCGAGCGACGTCACCACGAAGCTCGGCACCGCCCGGAAGGTCGACACGACCGGCTTGGCGATCGGCGGCGGCAAGGACTTCCCGACGACCGACGCGCAGCGGGCGCTGTGGATCAAGTCGCACCGTGACGGCCTCGACGAGTCCGTCGTCGAGGGGCTGCTCGAGCGCTACGGCACCCGTGCGGCCGAGGTCGTGGACGTCCTCACCGACGGCCCGGTCGTGCCCCTCGAGTCCGACCCGTCGCTCACGCGGGCCGAGGTCGCGTACTTCGCGCAGCACGAGCAGGCGGTCCACCTGGTCGACGTGGTGCTCCGACGCACGAACCTCGCCTTCGTCGGCGGCGTCACCATCGACCTGCTCGACGAGCTGGCGGACGTGCTCGCCGACACCCTGGGCTGGGACACCGAGGAGCGCGCGGACGAGGTCCAGCGCACGCTCGACGTCCTGCGCGAGTCGCACGGCGTGATCGTGCCGCTGCACACGACGGCGCAGCCCGCGTAGTCCACGCGAGCGCAGACGGACGGGAGGCGCGGTGCCGGCTGGCACCGCGCCTCCCGTCCGTCGCGTGGTCACGCACTCGCGCACCGCTCGGATCACCAGACGCCGCCGTCCTGACGAGACGCCGCCGGATCGGGCGGCGTCTCGCTCGACTGCGGGCGTCTCGAGTCGACGCCGGCGTCTCGGGCACGGCTCGGCCGTCAGAACGCGTCGCCGGTGGGGTCCTGCGCCGTCCGGTCGATGAGGTCCTCGCCGCCGACGGGTTCGCCCTCCCAGTCGACCAGGCGCCAGCCGTCCTCGAAGGACCCCTCGACCTCGACGATCCCGGTGTTCTCGAGGTGCCGCTTCGTGCCGAACTCGTCCGGGGTGTTCTGCGCGACCGCGCTGGCCCAGGTGCGGATCGCCGCGCCGTGGCTGAACGCAGCCGCGACCTCGACCCCGGTCGCGAGGATCTGCCGCACGGCGTCGTCGTAGCGCGCGAAGAAGTCGTCGCCGCTCTCGGCACCGGGCATCCGGCCCGCGCGGTCCCCCGCCGACCAGCCGTGCACGGTCGAGATGTAGAGCTGCACCGAGGTCCGGTCGTGCTTGCCCTGCAGGTCGCCCGCCTCGATCTCACGGAGCCCCGGCAGCACGACGGGTTCGAGCCCGAGCGCCGCAGCGAGGGGCGCGGCGGTGTGCTGCGTCCGGACCATGGACGAGACGAAGAGCCGCTCGATCCCGCGGTCGGCCAGGGCCGCGGGCAGCGCGTCCGCCTGCTGCTGCCCGAGCTCGGTGAGCCCGGGCCCGGGCACCTCGGCGTCGAGGACACCGTTCACGTTCGCGGGGGTCTGGCCGTGCCGGATGAGCAGGAGTCGCATGACCCCACCCTACGGACGGCCGGTGACCTACCCCTGGCGGGCCTTCCAGCGTGGGTCGCGCTTGTTGATGACGTACACGCGACCGCGGCGACGCACGATCTGCGAGCCGGGGATCTTCTTGAGCGCCTTGAGCGAGTTGCGGACCTTCACGGGGGTCTCCTTCCTGCACCGGCTCCTTGTTGAGAACGGTTGTCATGTAGGGTACTCGACATGCGCCCCGCAGCAACCACCCTCGTCACCGCCCTGCACGATGCCGACGCCGTCCGTGTCGCCGGCAGGATCAGCAGCGGCCACCGCATGCACGTCGCCGGCAACGCCCTCGCCGCGGCCCGGGGCATCGCCGCGCGGCGCGACCAGCTCGACCGCGTGTGCGGACCCGACGCCGACCACGACCTCGTCGTGACACTGGCGCCCGAGGTCGACGTCCGCGCGGTCGGCATGATGCTCGCGAACGCCGCGCGCTCGGAGACCGGGGACGACCGGATCCTGCGCCACGTGGTCGCCGTGCTCCGCGCGGACGACGTGGCCCACCTGCTCTGGTCCGACGTGGACGACGCCTTCGTCGCGGCCGAGCGGGTGGTCTCCGTCGTCGAGTACGCCACGGTGATCGCGCTCGACCGGGTCGAGCCGCTGTCCGGGCGACGACGTCGCGCCCTCGTGTCCCTCCTCCACCGCATGGCACCGCACGCGGTGATCGTCGCCGCGCCCGCCGTGCGCAGCGCCCTCGACCTGCCGGCGTCCAACGGCGGCGCAGCACGGCTGCTGGCCTCGGGGGCCGGGTGGATGCGCGCCCTGTCGTCCGACTCCGGCCGGACCGACACCGGGCGCGGTCCGCGGGACGACCTGGTGACCGTGCGGTACCGGGAGCCCCTGCCGTTCCACCCGGGGCGGCTCGCCGACGTCATCGCCGACGACCTCGCGGCGGGGGCGAACGGCCGGGTGCTGCGCTCGAAGGGCTTCTTCCGACTGGCGTCCCGGCCGGACCACGTCGGCTCGTGGTCGAGCTTCGGCGCGATGCTGGCGCTCGACCCGACCGCGAACCCGTCGTGGGACGAGGACGCACCGGTCGGTCAGGCGATCTGGTTCGTCGGCGAGCGCCTCGACGTGCACGCCGTCGAACGCGCGCTGGACGGTGCGCTCCTCACCCCGGCGGAACTGCTCGCCGGGCCCGACGTGTGGCGTCGGTGGCCGGACCCGTTCCCGGTGTGGCCGGCGCTCGACCCGTCGCACGAGCACCGGCACGACTGAGCACCGCGGACGGCCGCCGGCGCGGGCGCCGGCGGCAGCACCGACGGCGGGGCACTGCTCGCCAGGGACGTGGGAACGCCCGGAGACGCGGGTGACGCGCGAACCGCGACGTTGCACGCGTCGATCGACACGTGCAACGTCGCGAACCTGGCACCTGGCACCTGGCACCGCGCGTCGGGCGCCGCGCGCCGCCCCGGGCCCCGGTCACCCGGCGCCGGTCAGCCGCACACCGTCAGCGCTCGGCGGCTGCTTCCGCCTGGTCCTGCGCCGCGAACGGCAGGTCCCCCAGGTCGAGGTTCGGGTTCGTGTCCTGCGTGAGCACGAGCTCGCGGGCCTCGTCCTCGGACTCCACCGCGGGCATCGACCCCGGCAACGGGCGCTGCGACGACTCCCGCATGCAGAACACACCGACCGCTCCGACGACGCTCATCGCGACGAGGAAGTACGCGGGCGCCAGCTGGTCCCCCGTGGCCGTCAGGAGCGCCTGCACGATGAGCGGCGTCGTCCCGCCGAACACCGCGATGGCGATGTTGTAGGCGAAGCCCATGCCGCCGTACCGCGTCGACGTCGGGAAGAGC
Source organism: Curtobacterium sp. BRD11 (assembly GCF_031844345.1). NCBI lineage: Bacteria > Bacillati > Actinomycetota > Actinomycetes > Micrococcales > Microbacteriaceae > Curtobacterium > Curtobacterium sp. BRD11. The sequence goes on along the minus strand of NZ_JAUZUZ010000004.1, from coordinate 142,151 downwards.
GCCGGCAGCGACGCCGCCTGGTTCGACACCCACAGCGCGGTCATCAACGCCAGCAGCCCGAGCCCGGTGAGGGTCGACCACTGCGCGCCGTGCCCGATGAGCAGGAAGGCGGGGACGGCGAGCACGACGGTCGTCCCGGCGCCGATCCACATCACGGTGCGGCGACCGATCCGGTCGGACAGCCGTCCGGCGACCGGCAGCATCACGGCGAGCAGCACGAGCACGGGGATGGTGAGCAGCGTGCCGTCGATCGCGGAGTAGCCGAGCGAGTCGGTGAGGTACGTCGGCATGTACGAGGTCAGCGCGTAGCCGACCGTGTTCGATGCGCCGACGAGCATGATCGCGATGACGATGGGGCGCCAGTGGTCGCGCACCATGACGAGCACGTTCGCCGGTCGGCCGCCCGCTGCGGCCTCGCGGTCCGACGCGGCGGCCTCCTGCGCGGCCTGGGTCGCCTGGAACACCGGCGACTCCTCGATGCGCAGGCGGAACCAGATCGCGACGACGCCGATCACGCCGGCGAGCAGGAACGGCAGGCGCCAGCCCCAGGCGGTCATCGTCTCCTCGCCCAGGGTCACCTGCAGGACGGTCACCACGGTCGCACCGAGCGCGAAGCCCATGTAGCTGCCGAAGTCGAGGATGCTCGCGAAGAAGCCGCGCCGACGGTCCGGGGCGTACTCGGTCACGAACGTGGTGGCCCCGGCGTACTCACCACCGGTCGAGAACCCCTGCGCGAGCTTCAGCACGACGAGCACCACCGGAGCGACCGCACCGATGGTCGACCACGCCGGCAGGACCCCGATGAGGAAGGTCGACGACGCCATCAGGATCAGCGTCGTGGCGAGCACCTTCTGACGTCCGAGCCGGTCCCCCAGCCGCCCGAACACGATCCCGCCGAGGGGCCGCGCGACGTAGGTCGCCGCGAACACCCCGAGACTGAACAGGATCTGCACCGACGGTTCGGCCGTGGGCAGGAACACCCGGCCCATCGTGACCGCCAGGTAGCCGTAGACCCCGACGTCGTACCACTCCATCGTGTTGCCGACGACCATGCCGCTGACGGCCCGGCGCATCATGCTCCGGTCGACCACCGTGACGTCACTGACGCGCAGACGTCGGGGTGGTCGGGTGCTGGTACTGCTGGGGTCGGAACCCATTCGCGATCTCCTCGTGGTGGGGCGGGCCGGTCGGTACCGGCCCGGGACAGCCAGCAACGCTAGGGAGCACGAGGCCGGGCACTGCCACGGGATTCACAGGGAACGGCGTGTCACCCGGACGGGGGTCCCGCCCGATCCGCATGCCCGTGCCGATGGGGCGCGAGGTCACGAGCCGGTAACGTCTGCCCCATGGCGATCCGACCGGACACGAAGAACTGGACCTGGGTGATCGGCGCGGCGTGCCCCGAGTGCGGCTTCGACGGCGCAGCCCTCGCCTTCCGCGACGTCCCTGCCGTGATCACGGAGAACACGGCGGCCTGGCCGGAGCAGCTCGCCCGTCCGGACGTCCGGCAGCGCCCGGACGACCACACGTGGTCGCCGCTCGAGTACGGCGCACACGTCCGCGACGTCCACCGGAAGATGACCGAACGCCTCCGCGTCGTGCTCTCCGAGGACGGCCCGGCCTTCGCGAACTGGGACCAGGACGCCACCGCCGTCGAGGAGCGGTACGGCGAGCAGGACCCGGCGGTCGTCTCCCGCGACCTGACCGAGGCGGCTCGCGACGCCGCGGCCGCGTTCGCCGCGGTACCGGACGACGCCCTCGGGCGGACGGGCCGGCGGTCGGACGGCAGCGTCTTCACGGTCGCGACCCTCGCGACCTACTACGCGCACGACCCGGTGCACCACCTGTGGGACGTCCGCAGGACCGCCCGCACGACCGACTGACGGTCGGGACACGGGACGGACGGGAGGCGCGGCACCGGCCCGCACCGCGCCTCCCGTCCGTCGACGGTGCCGTCCCGACGGCGGGCGGCACGCGCACGGGCGACGCGGCCGAGGGTGCCGCTGTGCGCGGCCGGGTCAGGCGAGCGCGTCGAGCAGGGCGCGCGCGGTCGCGGCGTCGCTCACCAGCTCGTTGACCATGCCGGCGCGGACCGCGCCGACGATGCTCGGCACCTTCGCCGCCCCCACGGCCACACCGACCGCGTGCGGGACGCCGGCCAGGACGTCGCGCGAGGTCCGGACCATGCGCTCGCTGCCGGGGAACTCGATCGGCGAGCCGTCCGCGGCGAAGAAGTTGAGGCAGACGTCACCGGCGGCCTGGTCGAACACGGCGTCCTCGACCGGGATCCCCCGTGCCAGCGCGTCGCGGGTCGGGGTCGGTGCGCCGACGCCGAGGATCGCACCCTTGGCCCGCCCCCACAGCCCGACCACGTGCTGGAAGGCGGGGTCCTCGTCGAGGGTGGCGCGCATCGCGGCGGACGGCAGGGCCTGCGCGAAGAGGAAAGCCGGGATCGCACCGGAGTGCTCGGCAGCGGTCCGCGTGATCTCGTTCGTCTGGAACCAGGGCATCGGGTCCGCCTGGCCGCCCACCGTCGGGACGATCTGGACCCCGGCCAGCGGCGGCATCCCGGCGTGTGCGACGTCGTACACGGTGCGACCGGAGGACATCAGCACGGCGTCGCCGGGCGTGAGCCCCATGCCCTCGACCGCGGTCGCGATGGGGGCGGCCAGGTCGGCACCGAGCGTCGCCTGGTGCGTCACGGCGGCCAGGTGCACGGCTCGGAGTCCGAGCACGACCTGCAGGCGCTCGGCCAGTGCGACGGTCTCGTCCTGGAAGGGGTCCACGACGTCGATCCGGACGAGTCCGGCGCGGCGGGCCTCGGCGACGAGACGGCTGACCGTGGGACGGGAGACCCCCAGGCGCGACGCGATCTCGACCTGGGTGGCGTCCTCGAGGTAGTACATCCGCGCCGCCTGGTACACGGTGTCGAGCGGGAAGCGGGCCCGGGCCCCCTCGGCGCCGGTGGTGCTCTCGGAGGACATGCTGCGGACCCTTCGGATCGGTCGGACACTCGGATCGTAGTCCGACCGGGGGTCACCGGATCGTGAACCCGCCGTCCACGCGCAGGTCGGCGCCGTTCACCATCGCGGCACCGTCGCTCGCCAGGAACAGCACCGCGGCGGCGATCTCGGCGGGGGTGGCGAAGCGACCGGTCGGGATCTCGTCCTGGTGGCGGAGCCCCGCCTCGTTCGCCCAGGCCGCCCGGCCGAGGTCGGTGAGCACGACGGTCGGCGAGACGGTGTTGACCGTGACCCCGCGTCCGCCCCACTCGAGTGCGAGCACCCGGGTCAGCCCGAGGACGCCGGCCTTCGACGCGCAGTACGCCGCGTGCCGGTCGAGGCCGACGTGTGCCGCCTGCGACGCGATGTTCACGATCCGACCGCTGCCCGCCGCGAGCATGTGCCGCCCGACCGCCTGCGCCAGCCGGAAGGTCCCGGTCAGGTTGACGTCGAGCGTGCGCGCCCACGCGCCGCCGTCCAGGTCCTCCGCTGCGTCGAGCGCGACGATGCCGGCGCAGTTCACCAGCACCTCGATCGACCCGGCGGCGTCGACGACCTGCTGGACCGCCGCCGAGACGGAGGCGTCGTCCGTGACGTCGCAGGCGAGCCCGAGGTGCGCACCGGTGGGGACGTCGGGCAGCCCGGCGGCTGCAGCGGCCGAGGCGTCCGTCCGGACGTCGACGATCGCGACCCGGGCCCCGCGCGACGCGAAGGCGTGGGCGATCGCGTTGCCGATGCCGGACGCCCCACCCGTGACGACCGCCGTGCGGCCCGTCAGGTCGTTCGTCAGCTCGACGGCGTCGGGGCCCGGTCGGAGTGCGGCGGCGAGGTCGGTCTCGGTGGCGGTGGTCATGGTCGCTCCCTTGCGATGCGCGGTCGTGGTGTCGGAACGATAGCAGAAATTGTGTTCTGGACATCTGTTCCCGAGCGTGTACAGTCGTCGCCGAACCATCGGAACGGGCACACCGCCCGGCTGACCAACGGAGGACCAGCTCATGTCGACGACGACGACCGAGACCCCGGCGCAGGGCGACGCGCACCGCGAGATCCCGACCACGATGCGTGCCGTGGTGGTCCACGGTCCGGGCGACTACCGACTCGAGGAGCGTCCGGTCCCGCAGCCCGGACCGGGTGAGCTCCTGCTCCGCACCGACGCCGTCGGCATCTGCGCGAGCGACCTGAAGTGCTACCACGGCGCGGCGAAGTTCTGGGGCGACGAGAACCGCCCGGCATGGGCGGAAGCCGACCGGATCCCCGGCCACGAGTTCGTCGGGACGATCGTCGCCGGCGCCGACGACGCGCTCGCGAAGCGCGGTGTGGCACTCGGCGACCGCATCGCCTGCGAGCAGATCGTGCCGTGCTGGGAGTGCCGCTACTGCCTCGAGGGCGCCTACTGGATGTGCAACGTCCACGACATGTTCGGCTTCAAGGGCTTCGACGGCGCGATGGCCGAGTACGTGCTCGTGCCGAGCGGCGCCCTGACGCACCCGGTCGACCGCGCGCTGCCGGGCCAGGTCGCCGCCTTCGCGGAGCCCCTCTCCTGCGCCTTCCACGCCGTCGAGCGCGGCGACATCCGGTTCGGCGACACGGTCGTCATCGCCGGCGCCGGTCCGATCGGTCTCTCCGCGATCGCCGGCGCCCGCCAGAAGAACCCGCTGCGGATCATCGCGCTCGACGTCGTCGACGAGAAGCTCGCGCTCGCCCGCAAGGTCGGTGCCGACCTGACGATCAACATCGCGCACGAGGACGCCGTCGCCCGGGTGAAGGAGCTCACCGACGGCTACGGTGCCGACGTCTACATCGAGGCCACCGGCCACCCGTCCGCGGTACCGCAGGGCCTGAACCTGCTCCGCAAGCTCGGCACGTTCGTCGAGTACTCGGTCTTCAAGGACGCCGTCTCCGTCGACTGGTCGATCATCTCCGACGACAAGGAGCTCGACGTCCGCGGGGCACACCTCGGCCCGCACACCTGGCCGGCGGCGATCAAGCTGCTCGAGTCCGGCACGCTGCCGATGGACGAGATCTGCACGCACCAGTTCCCGCTCGAGGACTTCCAGCAGGCACTGGACCTGGTCGGCGACTCCGCCGGTGCGTCCGTCAAGGTGTCCATCATCCCGTCGCTGTCCGCACCGACCACGTCCGCGCCGACCACGTCCGCCGCGCGGGCCTGACACCCGAGGAGTCCCCGCGATGTCGACGACGACCGCGCGCACCACCGCCTCCACGCCCACCGCCGGCCGGTCCGAGGGCCGGCTGGACCGGATGGGGATCCCCCGTCCGCTCGCCCTCGGCTTCGTCTCCGTGCTGGTCTTCATGACCGGCAACGGCGTCGAGTCGAACTTCATCACCCCGCACATGGTCGCGGTGCTCGGCAGCCCCGAGGCCACCGTGGCGACGATCGTGACGTTCTACAGCCTCGCCGCCCTGATCGGCAGCTACGTCTCCGGCGCCCTGTCCGACCTGGTCGGTCCGCGCCGGGTGATGATCCTCGGCTTCGCCGTCTGGGTCGTCTTCGAGGTGCTGTTCCTGCTGGCCCTGAACGTGCAGAGCGTGCCGTTCGCCGCCGTCGCGTACGCCCTGCGCGGCTTCGGCTACCCGCTGTTCGCGTTCGCCTTCCTGGTGTGGGTGAACATCACGACGCCGGTGGAGCGCAACGGCTCGGCGGTCGGCTGGTTCTACGTCGCCTTCACCGGTGGGCTGCCGACCCTCGGCTCGCTGTTCGCCATCGGGGCGATCCCGGTGTTCGGCGGCGGCACGGTCGGCGAGGCGGGCGCCATGGTCGCGTCGATCGGCCTCGTGGTCGTGGGCTTCCTGATCATGCTGTTCGGCGTCCGCCTGCCCAACGGCTTCACGCGGATCGCACCCGCCGGTGAGAGCGCCTGGCGCGTGATGACGAGCGGGATCCGCCTCACCGCCACCCGGCCGAAGATCCTGATGGGCTTCCTCGTCCGCCTCATCAACACCGCGCCCGAGTTCGGCATGTTCGTCGTGCTGCCCGCGATCATCGCGAACGACCGCGGGTGGGGCCAGAGCCGCTGGCTGCTCATGACCGTCTGCGTCTACGCGACGAACATCCTGGTCAACGCCCTGTTCGGATGGGTCGGCGACCGGATCGGTTGGCAGCGCACGGTGAAGTGGTTCGGCATCGTGGGCTCGGCGACCGGGCTCGTCGCCTGGTGGTACGTGCCGCAGCTCGTGCCCGCGGGCTCCGACTGGGGCTACGTGCTCTCGGTCGTCGCCGGCTGCGTGTTCGGCTGCCTGCTCGCCGGCTTCGTCCCGATGGGCGCGATCATGCCCGCGCTCGCCCCGGAGCACAAGGGTGCCGCGATGGCGATGTACACCACCGCTGCCGGTGGCGCGGCGTTCCTCGGCACCGGCGTCGTCGCCGCGGTCTTCGCGCTCGGCGGCGGCGGCCAGGCGGTGACCTGGACCTTCGTCGGCCTCTACGCCTGCGCCTTCGTGATGATCCACTTCCTCGACGTGCCCCAGGGACGCCCGCACCGCGGCACCCGCTGAGGCCCGCCGAGCCGACCCCGGGCGGCGGTGGCCGTCCCGCCGCCGCCCGGTCCCCCGACCCGTCCCCTCCGACCCGACCGACGCACCCGGTCGTCCGACCCGATCCTGACCCCATCCACCGGACCCCGGTCCACCGCACGACAGGAACGCACGCCATGACCACGATCCACGACGACCCCGAGGACTTCGCCGACGACCAGCTGGCCGGCTGGCTCGCCCTGTACGCCGACCGGGTACGCGGCGTGCACGGCGGGGTGGTCGCCCTCCCGACCGAGGGCGCCGACCGGCAGGTCGCCGTCGTGGTCGGCGGCGGATCCGGGCACTACCCCGCGTTCTGCGGCGTCGTCGGCCCCGGCGTCGCCACCGGCGCCGTCGTCGGCAACGTCTTCACCTCGCCGTCCGCGGCCCAGGTGTACTCGGTGGCCAAGGCCGCCGACCAGGGCCGCGGCGTCGTGCTGTCGTTCGGCAACTACGCCGGTGACACGATGAACTTCGGCCTCGCCGCCGAGCGCCTGCGCGCCGAGGGCATCGACACGCGCATCGTCGTGGTCACCGACGACGTCGCGAGCGCCGACGAGGTCGCGCAGCGGCGGGGCATCGCCGGCGACTTCTCGGTGTTCAAGGCGATGGGTGCCGCCGCGGCGGCGGGACTCGACCTGGACGAGGTGGAGCGCGTCGGCACCGCGGCGAACGCCGCCACCCGGACGATCGGCGTCGCGTTCTCGGGCTGCACCATGCCCGGCGCCACCGAACCGCTCTTCTCCGTCCCGGACGGACACCTCGGCCTCGGCCTCGGCATCCACGGTGAGCCGGGCATCCGGGACGTCCCGGTGCTGCCCGCGCGGGAGCTCGCCGCACTGCTCGTCGAGCGGCTGGTCGCAGAACGCCCCGAGGGCGCCGGGCCGCGGGTCGCACCGATCCTCAACGGCCTGGGCGACACCAAGTACGAGGAGCTCTTCCTGCTCTGGGGCCGCGTGCTGCCGCTCCTCGAGGACGCCGGGCTCGAGGTCGTCGAGCCCGAGGTCGGCGAGCTCGTCACCAGCCTCGACATGGGCGGCTGCTCGCTCACGCTGCAGTTCCTCGACGACGAGCTCGAACAGTACTGGCGCGCGGACGCCTACACGCCGGCGTACCGCAAGGTCGCCGCTCCGGTCGCGGCGCTCGTGCCGGCCGACGCGGTGGCCGAGGCCGAGGCGGAGGCGACCGTCGTGCCGGACGCGACCGAGGCCTCCCGGCGGGCAGCCGAGACCGCCCGCGCAGCCGTGGTGGCGATGGACGCGCTGCTCCGCGAGCACGAGGAGACCCTCGGGCGCATCGACGCGGTCGCCGGCGACGGCGACCACGGGCGCGGCATGGTCAAGGGTGTCTCGGCGGCTCGCCGGTCCGTCGAGCAGACCGACCCGGCCGCGGGTGTCGCCTTCGTGCTCGGTCGGGCGGGTGACGCCTGGGCAGCGTCCGCCGGCGGGACGTCCGGTGTGCTCTGGGGCGCGGCCCTCGAGTCCTTCGGTCGTGCCCTCGGCGACGACCGGGAGACGTACGGTCCGGCCGACGTCGTGGCTGCCGCGCAGGCGTTCGCGGACTCGATCGTCCACCTGGGCGGCGCGGCCCGCGGCGACAAGACGCTGCTCGACGCACTGCTGCCCTTCGTCGACCGGCTGAGGTCCTCGGTCGACGACGGCGCCGACCTGCCGGCGGCCTGGCGGACGGCAGCGCGGGTCGCCGTCGAGCAGGCGGAGGCGACGGCGGACCTGCGGCCGAAGGTCGGGCGGGCCCGACCCCTGGCCGAGAAGAGCGTGGGGACGCCCGATGCGGGCGCCACCTCGATGGGGATGGTCCTCACACGGATCGGCGAGGTGCTCGCCGACCGCGCACGACGCGAAGGAGTGGACGCATGACGCTACGACTGGTGGTGGGCTCGGACGACGCGGGCTTCGACTACAAGGAGGTCATCAAGCGGGACCTCGAGGCCGACGACCGCGTGGCCAGCGTGGTCGACGTGGGCGTGGACGCGGACGGCCACACGGCGTACCCGCACGTCGCCGTCGACGCCGCCCGGATGATCGCGGACGGCGAGGCCGACCGAGCGATCCTGGTCTGCGGCACCGGGCTCGGCGTCGCGATCAGCGCGAACAAGGTCCCCGGCATCCGGGCCGTCACGGCGCACGACTCGTTCAGCGTCGAGCGGTCGGTGCTGTCGAACGACGCCCAGGTGCTCTGCATGGGCCAGCGGGTCGTCGGCATCGAGGTCGCCCGGCGGATGGCGAAGGAGTGGCTCGGGTACACGTTCGACCCGTCGAGCGCGAGCGCGGAGAAGGTCGCCGCGATCTGCGGCTACGACGGCTCCGCGCCCGTCGGCACCGACGCCGGAGGCGCAGCCGGCACCGACGCCGGAGGCGCAGCCGGCACCGACGCCGGGGTCACCGCCACCGCGTGACCTGACGCCGGTCGCCCCCTCGGGACCGCCAGCGCACCCGCCGGACCGGCCGGTGCGGTGGCGGTCCCGTCGTCGCGCTGGCGGCGCGCCAACCGGTGCACGACCGGCACGGTCGCCTCGTAGAGCTCCCGGTAGTCCCGGTACCCGAGGTCGTACCGCTCGGAGGCCACCGGATCCGGTTCGATGACGACCGCCGGCGGGTTCCAGGCGCGGATGTCGACGCGGTCCGCGCCGTCGACGAGCAGCGCGGCCAGGTACGCCGTGCCGAAGCACGCCCAGTTGTGACGGACGGGATGGTCTGCGGGAGCCCCGTGACGTCCGACACGATCTCCGGCCACAGTCGTCCGAGCACCCCGCCGCCGGCACCGACGAGTTCGTGCACGTCGATGCCGGCCCCGCCCAGCACCTCGAGGTTGTGGCGGACCGCGTAGGCCGTCCCCTCGAGCGTCGCGCGGTAGAGGTCACCACGCGTGTGCCGGACCGTCAGCCCGGCGACCACTCCGCGGGCGTCCGGGTCCGCGATCGGGGTCCGCTCCCCGGCGAAGTAGGGCAGGACGAGCAGTCCCCCGGCGCCCGGACCGGCGGCCCGCGCCTCGGCGAGGAGTGCTGCACGGTCGCCGTCGACGAGCCGCCGGAGCCAGTCGGTGACGGCGCCGGAGGTCGCGGTGCCCCCCGCGACGCAGGGCTGCCCAGGGCGGGTCCCGACCGTGGTCCACAGACCCGGGACCGACGTCGGCCGGTCGGTGGGCGCGATGAGGAACATCGTCGACCCGTACTGCAGGAACACCCGCCCCGGCGCGGGGACGCCGGAGCTGACCCCCTCGGCCCACGCGTCGATGGTCCCCGCGATCACCGGGATCCCGGCCGGGAGGCCCGTGGCTGCGGCCGCGGCGGCCGTCACGTCACCGGCCCGGTCACCGGGCCAGAGCAGCCGCGGCATCCGCAGACCGGGCGCGAGCCGCGCGCACCACTCGTCGATCCAGCGCTCGGCGTGGACGTCGTACAGCGGGGTCGTCTGGCTCGCCGAGTGGTGGTCGAGGACGTACTCGCCGGTGAGCTGCTCGACGATCCGCGACGAGGGCATCGTGAACCGTCGGGCACGACGCCACGTGTCGGGTTCGTTCCGGGCGAGCCACGCGAGCTTCACCCCGGCGGCCTGGGTGCTGAGCCCGCTGCCGCACCGGGCACGGACGGCGTCGTCACCGCCCAGCTCCGCCGCGACCTCGTCGAGCATGTCCGCCGTGCGGGTGTCGACCCCGTAGAGGATCGCGGGCCGCAGCGGCCGTCCGTCCTGGTCCGACAGCAGGACGCACGGACCGATGCCGCTGACCCCGACCGCCTCGACCCGCGCGTGCGGGACCCGCGCGAGCAGCTCGGTCGTCAGGTCCACGAACTCGGCCCACCAGGCGTCGCCGTCCATCTCGACCCGCCCCTCGACGGGGCGGTCGACGCTGTGCTCCCGGCAGCCCTCGGCGAGCACCCTGCCGTCGAACCCGGCCAGCAGCGCCTTCGTGCTCGAGGTACCGATGTCCAGTCCGAGGACCGCGCGCATGCCGTCTCCTTCGCCGCCGTGTCGTCCCGTCGCCGGGCGGACCGATCCTACGAGTGCCGGGCACCGGGACGACAGCCGCGGACGCCCAGCCGACTGTCGGCAGCCCGACGTACGGTGCTCGCGACCCACCGCTCCACCGAAGGGGACACGATGCAGAAGTCAGCCTGGCTGCCCGCCGCGATCGCGCCGGTCGTCGTCGCCGGCGTCATCGCCGCGCCCGTGATCGCGAACGCCGCTGCCGGACCGGTGGCGGGCTCGGACCCCACCGCGGCCGAGGTCCTCGCGAGCATCGCGGGGTCCCGGGACGCGCAGTACTCCGGCACGATCGCGCAGACGAGCGACCTCGGGCTGCCGGAGCTCCCCTCGGGCAGCGGCGGCTCCTCGCTCGAGGGCGACGCGTCCGACGTGCTCGGACTGCTCACCGCCGGGCACACCGCGCGGGTGTACGTCGGTGGCGAGGACGAACAGCGCTTCCAGCTGACCCGGCAGCTCGCGGAACAGGACGTGGTCCGGAACGGGTCCGACGTGTGGACCTGGGACTCGAAGGAGCGCACGGCGGTGCACCTGACGCTCCCCGCTGACGCCGACGCCCCCACCGCCGGCGCGACCACGCCGGCGCAGGCGGCCGAGCGTGCGGTCGACGCCATCACCCCGAGCACCCGGGTGTCCGACCCGACGACGATCCGCGTCGCCGGACACGACGCGTGGCAGGTCACCCTGACGCCGAGGTCCGACGACACCCTGGTCGGCTCGGTCCGGCTCGCCGTCGACCAGCAGACCGGCCTGCCCCTGCGCGTCACCGTGACCGCAGCCGGGCAGCAGGACCCGGCGTTCCAGGTCGGGTTCACGAGCCTCGACTACGGCGCGCCCGACGCTCGCCTGTTCGACTTCACCCCGCCGTCCGGCGCCGAGGTCACGACGAAGGACCTCTCGGACGCCCACCAGCACGGGCAGGGCGGTCGGGCACACGGCGACGACCGGAGCGGCGTCGGACCGACGGTGACCGGCTCCGGGTGGGACAGCGTCGTGGAGCTGCCCGCCGGCGACACCGCCGGACCTGGTCCGGACTCCGACGCCTCGGCGCTCCTCGACCAGGTGACGAAGCCCGTCGACGGCGGCCGCGCACTGCAGACGTCGCTCGTGTCGGTCTACCTGACGGACGACGGCCGGGTGTTCGCCGGCGCCGTCCCGGTGTCCGCGCTGGTCGCCGCCGCCAAGTGACGACAGCCCCGCAGCCGGACCGGGCGGCGACGGAGCCCGGCCGGCCCGTTCCCGACCTCGCGATCCGGACGCAGTCGCTCGTCAAGGTGTTCCGCCGGCAGCGCGCCGTCGACGGGATCGACCTGGCCGTCCCGCGCGGATCGGTCTTCGGGTTCCTCGGTCCGAACGGCTCCGGCAAGACCACCACCATCCGGATGCTCCTCGGACTGTCGGCGGCGACGAGCGGCACGATCGAGGTGCTCGGCCGTGCGGTACCGGGCGCGTTGCAGGAGGTCCTCCCCCGCGTCGGCGCGCTCGTCGAGGGTCCGGCCGCCTACCCGTACCTGTCCGGTCGGGCGAACCTGCAGCGGTTCGACGCGGCGGACCCGACCTCCGACCCGCGCACCCGCCACGACCGTGTCGCGGCGGCGCTCGAGCGCGTCGGGCTCGGCCACGCCGCCGACAAGAAGGCACACGCCTACTCGCTCGGCATGAAGCAACGCCTCGGCCTGGCGGGCGCACTGCTCGCGCCGCGTGACCTCCTCGTGCTCGACGAGCCGACGAACGGCCTCGACCCGCAGGGGACCCGCGAGGTCCGCAACCTCATCCGCTCGCTGGCCGACGACGGCACCACGGTCTTCGTGTCGAGCCACCTGCTCGCCGAGATCGAGCAGGTCTGCACGCACGCCGCGGTGATGCGGAGCGGGCGCCTCGTGGCGCAGGGCTCCCTCGACGAGCTCCGGGCGACGGGCGGACGGACCCTGACCGTCCGGACCCCCGACGTGGGCGAGGCCTCGGCGGTGCTCGTGCGGTTGGGGCTCTCCCCGCGTCGGGACACCGGTGCGGACGTCCTGGTCGCCGACCTGCCCGACGACGTCCTGCCCGAGACCGTCACGGCCGACCTCGTCCGTGCCGACGTCCGGGTCCGGGGCGTCGCGGTGGGCGGCGGCACCCTCGAGGACCTGTTCGTCGCGCTCACCGGAGAGGGGTTCGATGTCGCAGCCTGAGCCCGTCCGCCGTCCCGTCCGCCCCTTCGCCCTGCTCGGGTCGGAGCTCGCGCTGCTGTTCCGGCGCCGCCGGACCTGGGCGATGCTCGGTGCCCTCGCCCTGGTCCCGGTGCTCATCGCGATCGCGGTGCGCCTGACCACCGACGGTGACTCCGGTGGTCCCGCGTTCCTCGGGGACATCACGAACAACGGCCTCTTCGTCGCGTTCACCGCGCTCACCGTGTCGATCCCGCTGTTCCTGCCCCTGACCGTGGGGGTCGTGTCGGGGGACACGGTCGCGGGCGAGGCATCGCACGGCACGATCCGCTACCTGCTGGTGGCCCCGACCGGCCGCCTGCGGTTCATCCTGGTCAAGTACGCCGCCACGGTCGCGTTCTGCCTGGCCGCGACGCTCCTCGTCGTGCTCGTCGGCGCGGCGATCGGCGCACTGCTCTTCCCGATCGGCCCGGTGACCCTGCTGTCGGGGACGCAGGTCGGCGGCTGGTCGTACGCCGGCCGCGCACTGCTCCTCGCGCTGTACGTGGCCCTGTCGATGCTCGGGCTGGCCGCGATCGGGCTCTTCGCCTCGACGCTGACGACGGTGCCGGTCGGGGCGATGGCCGCGACGGTCGTGCTCGCCGGGGTGTCGCAGGTGCTCGACCAGCTCCCGCAGCTCGACCGGCTGCACCCGTTCCTGTTCTCGCACCTGTGGCTCGGCTTCGGCGACCTGCTCCGCGACCCGATCGCGTTCGACTCCTTCGGGGCGAACGCGCTGCTGCAGCTCGGCTGGGTGGCCGTGTTCGGGGCGCTGGCGTACGGACGGTTCGCGACGAAGGACGTCCTCAGCTAGCCGACGCACGCTCTCCCGCGCACGCATCGGGCCCGGCCTCCTGCCGGAGACCGGGCCCGATCGTCGCGCGTGTGGTTCAGGCCTCCGGGCTCGCCGACCCGCCGGCCATCGTCTCGGTGTCCGCGCCTCGTGCATCGGCGTAGCGGTCGCGCAGGTCACGCGCCTTCTCCGAGCGGTACCAGTCGAGTCGCGCACCGGTCTCCACCGTCTGCATGCCGATCACGACCTTGCCGCGGGAGCGCATCTCGGCCAGGTCCTCGTAGGCGTCGACGATGTACTCGAACGGGTAGAAGCCCGAGATGAGCACCTGCACGCGGCGGTCCTGCACGGCCTTGCCGAGCAGGGTGAGCAGGTCACGGGCCTCCTCGTCGTCGGCCGGTGCCCGCAGGAACCGGATCTCGACGTCGCGGCGGTGCTCGGAGGTCACCAGCCGCTCCGACGGCACGCCGAGCCGCGATGCGAGGTCCGCTGCACCGCCACCGCCGTGGTTGTCGATGAACGCGGTGATCGGCCGGCCGGCCGCCATCTGCCGGATGCGGTCCTCCTCGCCTTCGCCGTACGCGACCGGCAGCGTACCGATCTGCCGCAGGTAGTCGTGGTTCCGCGGGCTGCCGAGGGCGATGACGGTCGCGCCGGCATCGTGCGCCAGCTGGCACTCGATGTGCCCGACACCGCCGGCAGCGGCGGAGATCACGACGGTGTCGTCGGGCCCGAGACGGAGTCCGCGGACGATCGTCGCGGCGGTGGCGCCGGCCAGGTAGAGGCCGCCGGCGACCTCCCACCCGACGTGCTCGGGCTTCTTCACGACCGCACCGCGGGGCACGCGGATCCAGGTGGCGTGGGCACCGCCCTCGGGCGCGTGGCCCATCACCTCGTCGCCGACCTTGAGGTCACGGACCTCGGCGCCGCGGGCCCGGACGATGCCGGCGAAGTCGACGCCCTGGTGGGCAGGGAACTCGAGGTCGATGTGGTCGCGCAGCTTCCCCTCGCGGAGGAACCGCTCGACGTGGTTCAGGCCGGCGGCGACGACCTCGACGACGACGTCGCCGGGTCCGGGCTCGGGACGTTCCTGCGGGACGAGGTCGACGACGTCGAACCCGCCGTACCGGTCGTACTGCACTGCACTACCGATGCGCATGGGGGACTCCTTCCGTGGGCATGGCTCCGGTGTACTCGCGACGCCGGAACGGTGTCCGTAAGCGAGGGGTACCAGGCGCCGTCAGCGCGCGGCGGGCCCCGCCTGCTCCGCGATCCGTGCCACCGTCTCGGCGTCGAGCGCGAAGGCGAGCACGTCGCGGTCCGGGTCGGGGACGCGGACCGGTGTCGACCAGACGGAGCCGTCGGTGGCGACGTCGACGACCAGTGCGCCGTGGGCGACGTGGGCGGACTCCTCGGCGTACGGTCCGACGACGTCCGTGTCGTTCGCGACCCCGGGCGCGACGAGCACCGGGACGCCGGCGAGCGACCCGGCGCTGTGGTGGTGCTGGTGCCCGCCGAGCACCACCCGGACGTCCGAGCCGTCGAGGAGCTCGGCGAGGTCCTCGGGGTCCTGCAGGCGGAGGGCCTCGTGCAGCAAGGTCGGCGAGGGCACCGGCGGGTGGTGGAGCACGACGACCGTGCCGTGCGGGACGGGCTCGCCGATGAGCGCCGCGCGGAGTCGCTCGAGCGCGGTGTCGCTGAGCGCGCCGTAGCCGGCACCGGGGACGCTCGTGTCGACCGTCACCACGCGGAAGCCGGCGACGACCGACTGCCCGGAGACCGGCACGGACGGCGGGACGTACTCCATCGTGTGCGCGAGCGGCGTGCCGCCCTCCCCGAGGACGTGGCCGTTCGCGAGGACCTGGCGGAAGCCCTCGCGGAGGTCGTGGTTGCCGGGGACCAGGACGAGTGCGGCGCCGTGCCGCTGCGCCCAGGCGCCGATCCGCTCGCGAGCGGTGCGGTAGGACGCGGGACTCCCGTCCTCGGACACGTCCCCCGAGACCACGACCAGGCCGACGCCCGGGACCCCGTCGACGTGCGCGAGCACCGCGTCCAACGCCGCCGTCGTGTCGACCGACCCCTGGTGCAGGGCACCGTCACCGGTCAGGTGCGTGTCGGAGAGGTGGAGGATGCGGAGGGTCCCGGCTGCTGGCGGCTGCATGGGCCTCACCGTAGCGACGCCGGTGATCGACGGACTGGACGGCGGGTCGGTGTTGCCTGGTGATCGACGGACCGGACGGCGGGTTAGCGTTGCCCGGTGACCGACGCTCCGATCGACCTGCGCTCCGACACCGTGACCCGCCCGACGCCTGCGATGCGCCGAGCGATGGCCGACGCCGAGGTCGGTGACGACGTCTTCGGCGAGGACCCGGAGACGAACGCCCTCGAGCGCGAGGTCGCCGACCTGCTCGGCCACGAAGCCGGGCTCTTCACCCCGACCGGCTCGATGGCGAACCAGCTCGGGCTGCGGCTGCACGTCGCGCCGGGCGAGGAACTCCTGGCGGACGTCCGGGCCCACGTCGTCCGCGCCGAACTCGGTGCCGCGGCGGTGTTCTCCGGCATCACGACGCGCACGTGGCCCTCGGAGCGCGGACGCCTCGTCGCGGCGGCGGTCGCGGAGGTGGCTGAGCCGAACGCCGGCGCCTACAGCGTGTCCACGACGGCGATCGCGATCGAGAACACGCACAACTTCGGTGGCGGGACCGTGCAGCCCGTCGACGAGGTGCACGCCGTGCAGGCGTTCGCGCGGGAGCACGGCATCGCGGTGCACCTCGACGGTGCCCGGTTGTGGAACGCCCACGTCGCGTCGGGGATCGCGCTGCGCGACCTCGCCGCGGGGTTCGACACCGTGTCGGTCTGCCTGTCGAAGGGGCTCGGCGCGCCGGTCGGCTCGGTGCTCGTCGGCTCCCGGGAGCACGTCGCCGCGGCCCGCACCTGGCGGAAGCGCTACGGCGGGGGCATGCGGCAGACGGGCTTCCTGGCCGCGGCGGGTCGGTACGCGCTCCGGCACCACGTCGACCGTCTCGCCGAGGACCACACCAACGCCCGGGTGCTCGCGTCCGCGCTCGACGTCGACCCCGCGACCGTCGACACGAACATCGTCTTCGCCGAGGTGACCGATCCGGCAGCCTTCGTGGCCGCGGCCGCCGAGCGGGACGTGCGGGTGATGCAGCTCGGCCCGAGGCACGTCCGGCTCGTGACGCACCTCGACGTCAGCGCCGAGCAGGCCGCCCGTGCCGCCGAGGTCCTGGCGGCGCTCCTCCGCTGAGGGGCCGCGAGCGGCCGCCGGGCGCTCGCGTCCCGCGCCCGGTCAGTCGCACATCCAGCGCGAGCCGAAGGCGTCGTGGACCCGACGCAACGCGTCCGGGGTCCCCCACTCCTGGACATCGACGCAACCAGGACCGGCCTGCGCCGCGACGACGCCGAACCGCCCGACACCGCTGTACGCGTACCGGACGCCCGACGCGGCAGCCTGCGAACCGGTGCCGAGCGATCCCCCCGGCAACTGCAGCTGGCCTCCGTCGGGGAAGACGAGCACCTGACCGGTCGGCTCGCACGCTGGCGGGTCGTCGGACGCCAGGGCGGAGACCGAGACGGGTGCTGCGCCGTTGCACACCGGGAGCGGGGCCGCGTCGCTGCCCGTCAGGGTGAGGACACCCTCCTCCGGACCGACGGCGACGCACCCGGTGCACAACACCGCGAGCAAACCGAGGACCGTGGGAACGAGGACGGGTCGGATCGTCACGGGCCCAGTCTGCCGCGGACCGAGCCGCGGTGTCACTGATCGGCCCAGGGGGGGTCGGCGGTCGGTCGGTCGGTCGGTCGGTCGGGTTCAGCGGTACACGTCACGGCGGTGGCCGATGACCAGCACGAGGACCACCAGACGATCGTCGACGATCTCGTAGACGATCCGGTGGTCGCCCACACGGACCCGGAACTCGCCCGGCCGGCCGACCAGCGCGGTCGACCCTGGCGGACGCGGCGTCGTGCGGAGCAGGACCAGGGCGGCGAGCAACCGCCGCTGCACGACCCGGTCGAGCTTCGTCAGCGCCTTCGCGGCACGCTTGGTCAGCTCGACCCGGTACTCGACGGGCGAGGCTTCACCCAAGCGTGATGCCCAGCTCGCGGGCGACCTGCTCGAGGGGCAGCGTCTCCGGGTCCTCCGCGAGTTCCCGCCGAGCGCGATCGACAGCGGCCCGGTCCATCGCGTCCTCGAGCGCCTGCAGTGCCCGGCGAGCCAGTTCCGCCTCGAGCACGACGACCTGCTCGCGGCCGCGGACCGTGATGGCGACCGGTTCGCGGTGCGCATGGTCGATGAGGTCGGACCATCGCTGGCGTGCTTCACTCGCGGGCAGGTTGTACATGTACCGATCGTACGACTCGTACGTCCGGTCGGGAAGGGCTCGGTGGGAGCGGATCGGCGGTCAGGTCGCGACGGCGGGGGTCTCGGCGGGCAGCGGGAAGGCCAGCGGATCGGCGTGCACGAGGTCGAGCGCACGCGCGACGGCGCCGAGGACCACGACGTCGCCGCCGAGCCGCGACGGCACGACCTCGGGCGTCGGGTCGTACTCCCAGGCAGCCAGGTGCTCGCGCGCCCGCTCGATCACGGGAGCGGCGGCGTCGGCGATCGCACCGGCGACCACCACGCGGTCGATGTCGAGCAGGCTCGCGAGCAGGACGCAGACCCGGGCGAGGCGGTCCCCAAGGCGGTCGACGACCTCGAGCGCCACCGGGTCGAGCAGCGCGGCGGCGGCGAACACCGCCTCGGCGCCCGGCTCCTCGACGCCGCCGAGCAGGGAGGCCGGACCGATGCGCCCGTCGGCCCGCGCCGCGCGGACGAGCTCGCGGGCGGTGCGCCCGATGCCGTTCGACGAGGCCACCCCGTCGACCAGGTCGAGCACCCGGAGCTCACCGGCACCGCCCCGGGCACCGCGGAGCAGCACGCCGTCGACGACCAGGCCGGCGCCGAACCGCTCGCCCGAGAGCAGCGCCGCGAACGAGGCGTCCCCCGAGGAGGGCCGTTCGGCCAGCGCGGCGGCGTTCGCGTCGTTCTCGACCACGACGACACCGTGGGGCACGACGTCCGAGAAGCCCGGGTTCATGCTGTCCCAGAAGCCGCCGTCGCGGGGTGACGCACCGAGCGCGTCGACCGGAGCCGGGATGCCGACCACCGTCACGAGCACGCGGGCGGCGTCCACGTCGGCCGCGGTGAGTGCCGCCGCGACGGTGTCGGTCGTCACACTGAGCCGGACGGGCACCTCGAGCCCGGATTCGCCGAGCGCCCCCTCGGTGCGGGCGAGGACGGCGCCGCGCAGGTCGGCGACGAGCGCGGTGACGCGGTGCTGCCCCGCGTCGACGCCGACGACGACCCCGGCGTCCGCGACGAGTTCCCAGCGCCGGGCGGGCCGGCCCTTCCGGTACTCCCCTGCCGTGCGGGCGTCGTCGAGGTCGCGGAGCCAACCGAGCCGGACGAGCTCCGCGCACGCGGCGAGGACGGTCGAGCGGGTCAGCCCCGTGGCGTCGATCGCCTCGGTCGCCGTGAAGGCACCGGACGACGGCTCGAGGGCGTACGCCAGGACCGTCTCGGCGCTGGTCGCGCGGGGGGTCACACGGCGCTGTGGCATGCGCCGACCCTACCGCGACGCGACTTGCTTGCGCGATTAGATTTTCTGAGTACATTTAGTCGCGCGAGCCGACACCGACGCCGGCACGCGAGTCGGAACGGCAGGGACGCCGGGTCCGGACGGACGGAGACGACGTGCAAGCACACGCCACCACCAGGAGCACGGCCGGGGTCACCCGCCGCGGGTTCCTGCTCGGTGCGGGCGGCATCGGCGCGGGCCTGGCACTCGCCGGGTGCGCCCCGCTCGGAGGATCGAGCAGCCGACCCGAGACGATCACCTTCTACGTGTCGAAGCCCGAGGTCATCGGGTACTTCGACGACGTCATCGCGAAGTTCCACGACAGCCAGTCCAAGATCCGCGTGGTCCGCGACTCGACGTCGAACATGTCCGCGAACTTCGTCCGGAACCGACCGCCGGACCTCGGGTGCCTGAACTACAACTACGCGATGGTGTCGTTCGTCGAGCACGGGGCCCTGACCGACCTGTCCGACCTGCCCGAGAAGGACACGATCAACCCCGACCTCTGGCCCCTGATGCGCCAGACCGCGGACTACCCGGGCCGGACGAGCGTCCTGCCCTACTCGGTGACCGCCGCGTCGGTGATCTACGACAAGCAGCTGTTCGCGCAGCAGGGTCTCGAGGTGCCGACGACCTGGAGCGCGTTCACCGACGTGTGCGAGCGTCTCGTGAAGGCCGGGATCACCCCGATGTACGGCACGTACAAGGACAACTGGACGATCGCCCAGGGCATGTTCGACTACTCGGTGGGCGGCATGCTCGACGTGCCGTCGACCTTCGCGGCGCTCGACCGCGAGGGCACCTCGGTCGGCAGGGGGTCGGCGGTGTCGTTCGAGAAGGACTTCGCCGCTCCCGTCGGCCGCATGGTGGACCTGCTGCAGTGGCACCAGCAGGGCGCCGCCAGCCGGGGCTACGGCGACGGCAACCTCGCGTTCGCGCAGGGGAAGGCGGCGATGTACCTGCAGGGCCCCTGGGCGCTCGGCGAGATCGCGAAGACGAACCCCGACATGGACCTCGGCACCTTCCCGTTCCCGGCGACCGACGACCCCGCCGACAACAAGGTGCGCGTCAACGTCGACCTCGGGCTCTGGATCCCCGAGGCCTCACGGAAGCAGGAGGCCGCCCGCGAGTTCCTGTCCTTCCTGATGAGCCCGGAGATCAGCGACCGGTACAACGCCGACAACAACGGCTTCGGTGTGCGGAAGGACTCCCCTCCGGTCTCGAACCCCGCGCTCCGCGGCATGCAGGACTCGTACGACCAGGCCGCGTTCTACCTCGGCGCCTCGCAGCTCATCCCCGCCGAGATCCCGGTGGCGAACTACCTGCAGTCCATCGCCTTCGGCGGTGCGCCCGACCCGCAACTCCGCACCCTCGACGGCGACTGGGCGCGGCTCGCGCTCCGGTCGGCCGCGTAAGGAGACGACCTTGGCCACCACGACCACCGAATCGATCACGACGGCGGACCGCCGCCGCCGGGGCGGAGCCGCACCGCGCCTCCAGGCCGGCGTCCGCGGACGCGCCAAGCGCGTCGATCCGCTCTTCCTCCTGTTCCTCGTCCCCACGCTCGTGCTCTTCACCCTCGCCATCACGCTCCCCGCAGCGATGGGCATCGTGCTGAGCTTCACGAACTCCGTCGGCTTCGGCGAGTTCCGGTTCACCGGCCTGACGAACTACGTCGCGGTCTTCTCCGACCCCGCGATCCTGCAGGCGTACCTGTTCACCATCGGGTTCTCGCTCGTCACCGTGCTCCTGGTGAACGCCGTGGCGTTCCTGCTCGCGATCGCGCTGACGTCGAAGATCCGCGGCAAGATCGCGCTCCGCGGCGTCTTCGTCCTGCCGATGGTGATCTCCGGCATCGTCATCGCCTACGTGTTCTCGTTCCTCTTCGCGAACAGCCTGCCGGCGCTCGCGACCACGCTCGGCATCGCCCCGCTCGAGCAGAGCATCCTGGCGAACCCCGACCTGGCGTGGGTCGCGATCGTCGTCGTGACCGCCTGGCAGGCGATCCCGTCGACGCTCCTCATCTACATCGCCGGCGTCCTGTCGATCCCCGGCGAGGTGTACGAGGCCGCGGCGCTCGACGGTGCCAGCGCCTGGCGGCAGCTGGTCTCGATCACCGCACCCCTGACGGCGGGCTACATCCTCATCAACCTCGTGATCGGGTTCAAGAACTTCCTGAACTCGTACGACATCGTCGTCGGCCTGACCGACGGCGGCCCGGGCACCTCGACCACGACGGTCGCGATGTCGATCTTCAAGGGCTTCAGCGGCGGCGACTACGCGTACCAGATGGCGAACGCGACGATCTTCTTCGTGATCGCCGTCGTCATCGCCGTGATCCAGCTGCGGGCGACCCGCGGGAAGGCAGCGCTCTGATGACCATGCAAGCACCCCTCCGTCCGGGCACGACGGCGACCGGCAGCATCCGGTCGGTCGACGCCGACCGCACCGCCGGACGCCGCGGTGAACGGTTCAACTGGCCGGTCACGATCGTCCTCGCGCTGTGCACCCTGTCCGTCCTCGTCCCGCTCTACGTCACCGTGACGATGGCGTTCAAGACCACGACGCAGGCCGTGGACGGCAACGCGTTCTCGCTGCCGGCGCCGTTCAGCGTCGACGGCTTCGTGCAGGCCTGGGAGCTCACGGACTTCCCGCGGGCGTTCGGCGTCTCGGTGCTCATCGCGGCGATCACCGTCGTCGGGACGATCCTGCTCGCGTCGTTCACGGCGTACGCCATCGCCCGGAACTGGGAGCGCCGCTTCTTCCGCTGGTCGTTCTTCTACCTGCTCGCCGCGATGTTCCTGCCGTTCCCGGTGCTCGCACTGTCGCAGGTGAAGCTCACGGGCCTCGCCGGGCTGGACAACCCGTTCGGCGTCGCGATCCTGCACGTCATGTTCCAGCTGTCGTTCAGCGTGCTGCTCTTCACCGCGTTCCTGCGCTCGATCCCGGCCGAGCTGGAGGAGAGTGCCCGCATCGACGGTGCGAGCACGGGGCAGGTGTTCTGGCGACTGGTGTTCCCGCTGCTCGCGCCGATGAGCGCCACCGTCGGCATCTTCGCGTTCCTGGCGTCCTGGAACGACTTCGTGATGCCGTCGCTGATCACCTCGGACCCGGCGCTGCAGACCCTGCCGGTGCTGCAGCAGATGTTCCAGACGCAGTTCAGCAACAACTACAACGTGTCGTTCGCCTCGTACCTGATGGCGATGGCCCCGGCGATCATCGTCTACCTCGTCACCCAGCGATGGGTGATGGCCGGCGTGACCCAGGGCGCGATCAAGTGACCCCGCCGTCGCCGTCGCCGTCCGCGACCGCGGACACGAACGCAGCCGCAACTACCACGACCACCACCCGCACGAACAACGAAAGGCCCGACGTGACCGACACGCTCGTCCAGCCCGCAGCCGCCACCGACGCCGAGACCTGGTGGCGCCAGGCGAGCGTCTACCAGGTGTACCCCCGCTCGTTCGCCGACGCGGACGGCGACGGCATCGGCGACCTCCGCGGGGTGACCTCGCGGGTGCCGTACCTGGCCTCCCTCGGCATCGAGGCCGTCTGGCTCAGCCCGTTCTACCCGTCGGCACTGGCCGACGGCGGCTACGACGTCGACGACTACCGCGACGTCGACCCGCGTCTGGGCACCCTCGCCGACTTCGACGAGATGGTCGATGCCCTGCACGGCGCCGGCATCCGGGTCATCGTCGACATCGTGCCGAACCACACGAGCGACCGGCACGCGTGGTTCCGCGAGGCACTGGCGTCGCCGAAGGGCAGCCCGGCTCGGGACCGCTACGTGTTCCGCGACGGCACCGGTCCCGACGGGTCCGAGGCGCCGGCCGACTGGGTGTCGATCTTCGGCGGACCGGCCTGGACCTCCGTGGGCGACGGCCAGTGGTACCTGCACAACTTCGCGACGGAGCAGCCCGACCTGAACTGGGCGAACCGCGAGGTGCGCGACGACTTCCTGCACACGCTGCGCTTCTGGTCGGACCGCGGGGTCGACGGCTTCCGCATCGACGTCGCGCACGGCCTGGCGAAGGACCTGCCCGCGGGCGAGCTGCCCACGTGGGCCGAGGTGCTCGCCGCCCCGAAGGACGGCTCGCACATCCTGTGGGACCGCGACGACGTGCACGAGATCTACGCCGAGTGGCGGAAGGTCTTCGACGAGTACACCCCGGCCCGCACCGCGGTCGCCGAGGCGTGGGTCGCAGCCGACCGCCGTGCCCGGTACGCCAGCGCCGAGGGACTCGGGCAGGCCTTCAACTTCGACCTGCTCGAGGCGGACTTCGACGCACAGCAGTTCCGCACGATCATCGAGTTCAACCTCGGGCTCGCCGAGCAGTCCGGCTCGTCGACGACGTGGGTGTTCTCGAACCACGACGTCGTCCGGCACGCCACCCGCTACGCACTGCCCGCCCGCAACGGCGACGAGCAGAAGCAGGGGTCCGCGTGGTTGCTCGCGGGCGGTGACCAGGCGGCGCTCGACCGTTCGCTCGGACTCCGTCGGGCGCAGGCGGCGACGCTCCTCGAGCTCGCGCTGCCCGGCTCGGCCTACCTGTACCAGGGCGAGGAGCTCGGCCTGCACGAGGTCGGCGACATCCCCGACGCCGAGCGCCAGGACCCGGCGTTCTTCCGGAACCCGGGCGTGGACGTGGGCCGTGACGGCTGCCGCGTGCCGATCCCGTGGACGCGGCAGGGGTCGTCCTTCGGGTTCGGCGACGGCGGCTCGCACCTGCCGCAGCCCGCGTGGTTCGCGCAGGTCTCGGTCGAGGCGGAGGACGCCGACCCCGACTCGACGCTGAACCTGTACCGGAAGGCCCTGGGCCTGCGCGGCCAGCTGCAGTCCGAGGAGCACCTCGAGTGGCTCGAGACCGGTCGCGACGACGTGCTCGCGTTCCGCCGGCCGAACGGCTGGACGAGCGTGACGGTGTTCGGCGACGAGCCGTACGCACTCCCCGCCGGCGAGCTGCTGCTCGCCTCCGCGCCGGTGGCAGACGGCGCACTGTCGGGTGTGGGGACCGCCTGGTTGCGTTCCTGACGGAACCCGGTGGCGGACGGGAGGCGCGGTGCGGGCAGGCACCGCGCCTCCCGTCCGTCGTGTGGTCACCTCGGTCGTCGCCCACCGGGCAGGACCGGGCGTGCCAGGTGGGAACGGGCGTACCGGGTCGAACCGTTCGACCAGGTACGCCCGTTCTCGCTTCCCACCGCACGTGCGATGGGAAGGAACGGGCGGCGGAACTCGCGGCGGCCGCCGGTAGGGTCGGCAGCATGAGCGGCGCGAGCATCAGCGTGCGGGACCTCGTCATGCGCTTCGGGGACCGGGACGTCGTCGACGGGCTGTCGTTCGACGTGGCCCCCGGCGAGACCTTCGGGCTGCTCGGCAGCAACGGATCGGGCAAGACCACCACGATCCGGGCGCTGCTCGGCATCACGACGCCGATCTCCGGCACCCTGCTCGTCGACGGCGCACCGTACCGACCCGCGACCGGCGGCATCGGGTACCTGCCCGAGGAGCGCGGGCTGTACCGCAAGGAGTCCGTGCTCGACGTCATGACCTACTTCGGCACGCTGCGGGGCCTCCGCCGCACCGAGGCCGCGGCGTGGAGCACCGAGTACCTCGAGCGCGTCGGGCTCGCCGACCGCGCGAAGCTCCGTGTCGACAAGCTGTCCGGCGGGCAGCAGCAGAAGGTGCAGCTCGGCATCACGATCATGGACCGACCGCGCCTGCTCATCCTCGACGAACCGACGAAGGGGCTCGACCCGGTCAACCGTCGGCTGCTCCTCGACCTGGTCGACGAGCGGAAGGCGGACGGCGCGACCGTGGTCCTCGTCACGCACCACATGGACGAGGTCGAGCGCCTCTGCGACCGCATCCTGCTGCTCAAGGACGGCCGGGCAGCCGCGTACGGCAGCATCCCCGACGTGCAGGACGCCTTCGGCGGCGCCGTCGCCCGGGTGCAGCTCACCGGCACGGTCCCCCGTTCTCCCCTGTACCGCCTCGCCCGGCACGAGGGTCACGTCGCCCACCTGGTGCCCACCGAGGCAGCCGCGGTGGACGGGTCGGACATCCTCGCCGCGCTCGTCGGCGCAGGTGTGCACGTGACCGCGTTCGAGATGCGCCGCATCCCGCTCGACGAGATCTTCGTCCAGGTCTACGGCCACGACGCCGGGGCCGACCAGGCCCCGGCCGGCCGGGCGTCGACGCAGCACACCACCGCGAGCGGGGCGGCGGCGTGAGCCGGCTCGGGACGGTCGTGCGCTTCGAGTTCGTCCGCGCCGTCAAGAAGCCCGCGTTCTGGATCGGCACCCTCGCGCTCCCGATCGTCGTCGTCCTGGTCTCGGTGCTCGTCGGCGTCGGACAGGCGGCCGGCTCCGACTCGATCTCGTCGAGCGCCTCGGCGGCGAAGACCTCGTTCCGGTACGTCGACCACTCGGGCCTGGTGTCGGCGCGGGTCGCGGCCGAGTGGGGCGGGTCGCCGTCCGACGACCCGGCCGCCGACCGCGCGGCCGTCCGGGCGGGCACGCTCGAGCTCTTCGTCGAGTACCCGGAGAAGCCGTCGGCGCAGGCGATCCGGCTGGATGCCGCCGACCGCGGACTGTTCGAGAACGGTGGCTACTCCTCGCTCGCCGAGCGGGTGCTGGAACGCAGCGTCGCGGCCTCGGTCGGTGACGACGAGGCCGTCGCGCTCCTCCGCGCCCCGCCGTCGACCGACCTGACCACGTACGCCGACGGCCGCGTCGCACCGGGCTGGCTGTCGATCGTCCCGCCGCTGCTCTACGCCCTCGCGTTCTTCGGCATCGTGATCCTGCTCGCGACCCGCATGGTGACGGTGGTCGTCGAGGAGAAGGAGAACCGCATCTCCGAGATGATCCTGACCGCGGTGACGGCCGGTGACCTGATCCGGGGCAAGGTCCTCGCCATGTTGCTCGTCGGGCTCGTGCAGGTCGGGGTCGTCGTGCTGCCGGGGCTCGCGGTCGCCCTGGTCGCACTGCCCCTCGTCGCGTCGCGGCTCGGCGGCCTGACGGTGGACCCGTGGCGGATGGTCGTCGGTGCGCTGCTGCTCGTCGGCGGGGTGCTGCTCGCCTGCGGGCTCTTCGTCGCCGTCGGCGCTGCGGTGCCCTCGATCAAGGACGCCTCGACGCTGCAGTCCGCCGCGATCTTCGCCCTGATCATCCCGCTCTACGCGGCGTTCTTCGTGATGACGACGCCGTCGTCGCCGGTGGCGGCGTTCTTCACGTACTTCCCCACCTTCACGCCGATCACCGCCATGGTCCGGAACGCCGTCGGATCGCTGTCCGTCGTCGAGTCCGTCGTCTGCATCGTCGAGGTGTTCGCCGTGGCCGCGGTGCTGCTCTGGTTCGCCGAGTACCTGTTCCGCCACTCGGTGGCGCAGTACGGGTCGAAGGTCACGGTGCGGCAGATCGCCGGCTGGCGCCGGGGCCGAGCCCGGGCACGCTGACGCGGTCCGACGGACGCGGGTCGTCGACGGGCCGACGGGTGTCGACGGCGGCACCGCTCGTGGGTCAGCCGCGGACGAGCACCTCGTCCACGTCCCAGGCCACGGCTTCGGGCTCACGCCAGCCGTGCCGGAGCGTGTGCACGGCACGGTCGTACTCGACCAGGACGTCGAGGTACGGCCGGACGAGCATCTGCAGCTGGAGTCCCTCGTAGACCGCGAGCAACTGGGTCGCGGCCTGGTGGGCGGGGATGCCGATGGTCTCCCGACCGGCGTCGACGTCGCGCTGCAGCCCGACGGTGAGCTCCTCGACGTACTCCTCGAAGCGTTTGCGGAAGAAGCCGGCGAAGTCCCGTTCGGACGCGGCGAGGGTCACGACGCCCGCGAGCACCCGGACGAGACCGGGGTCGGCGACGTCCTCGGCCAGGGTCATCCGCACGTGCTCGAGCGTGCACCGCGGCACCGACGACCGGCGGGATCCGCGGAGCTGCAGCCAGCGGTCGTAGACCACCAGGAGCAGTCCGTCCCAGGTCGGGAAGAGCCGGTCGACGACCGTGCGGTCCACGCCGCAGGTCTCGGCGACCGTACCGACGTCGACCTCGTGGAACGGGTGCAGCCGGTAGGCCCGGATCGCCCCGCGCACGATCCGCTCGGCCAGCGACGCGTCGTCCTCGACGGACCCGCCGTGCATGTCTGCCATCCCGACAGTCCACCGCACCCGGCCCCGGCGTGTCTCCACCCAGTGCGGGGGCCAGGCAACACCTGTCGAGCGCGTCAGCCCACCGTCACCGGCGCCGCCGAGGGCTTGCGCCCCTGCTGTACCCAGACGAAGAACCCGGTCAGGGTGAAGGCGCCGTAGAAGACGTACATGAGCCCGGACGCGTAGTAGCCGGCCGAGAAGAGCAGCGGCACCCCGACCAGGTCGACCGCGACCCAGATCAGCCAGAACTCGACCCAGCCCTTCGCCATGCCGTACGTCGCCAGCACGGACCCGACGAAGATCCAGGCGTCGCTCCAGACCGGCTCGTACGAGCCGAGGGCCCGGAACACGGGCGTCAGGACGGCGGTGCCGCCCACCAGCGCCAGCACCAGCAGCCCCCGGGTCGACCAGGAGGCCCACCGCGGCTCGACGACGGTCGTCGCCTCGTCCGCGCGGTGCGTCCACCGGTACCACCCGTAGACGCTGACGACGATGAACATGACCTGTCGGCCGGCCTGGCCGAGCAGGTTCACCGGGTTCGGGGTGTCGAAGAGCGCACCCATGAACACCGTGA
This sequence comes from Curtobacterium sp. BRD11, assembly GCF_031844345.1. Lineage (NCBI taxonomy): Bacteria > Bacillati > Actinomycetota > Actinomycetes > Micrococcales > Microbacteriaceae > Curtobacterium > Curtobacterium sp. BRD11. The sequence goes on along the minus strand of NZ_JAUZUZ010000004.1, from coordinate 114,262 downwards.
AGAGCAGGGCGTTCCCGAGGATCCCCACCGGCCACGCCCAGACCCTGCGACGCATCCCGCCGAGCGCACTGAGCAGCCCGAACACGTTGCCGATCACCTCGCGCCAGAGCACGGTCTGGTCGCCGATGACGAGCTGCGCGTCGAACAACCACCGCACGATGCCCATGGGCCCTCCTCGTTCCGAGACCGTGCAACCGTACGGGCAGCGGGCGCATTCCTCCGGCCGCGCGACCCCGTGTGACGTGCCGGTCTAGGCTCGGGCAGCGTGACGGACGGGCTCGTGGAGGACGCGGTGCGGCGAGCGCAGACCCTGCTCGACCACGCGGCCGCGCGCCTGCGGGCAGCCGGCGTCCGCGACGAGGCCCTCGGCGAGTACGTCGAGCCCCGCGCGGTCCTCGGGATCCGTCGGGAGCCGACGATCCGCTCGCTCGGCCGGGTCTGGCGCGTCGGAGCCCTGCTGCTCGGATCGTCCTCCGAGACCGCCGGCGGGGTCTGGGCGACCGGGCAGATCACCCGCGTGACCGACCCCGGACGCCAGCAGTTCGTCTCGGTCTCCGCCGAGGTGCGCCGCGCCTACCGGGCGGCCGCGGCGAAGGGGCACTTCGCCGCGGGCGACACGGTCAACCACGGCGCGGTGCCGATCCCGCTCGACGACTCGCTCGTCGGGGCCGACGGTGTGCTCGCCGTGGTCGACGGCGAACCGGTCGTCCGCTGGTCCCCCACCTCCGGAACCGCCGTGCCGCTCGAGGACTACCTGCGGGACCGGGTCGCGCTGCTCGTGGACCCGCCGAGGGGCGCGACCGACTGAGCTGCGTCCGACGCAGGTCGGACGGTCAGGCTCCTCCGGAGTCGGACTCCCGACGCCCCGCCGCCACGCGGTCGAGCCACTCCGCCAGGACAGCGCGCTCGGCTGCCGTCAGTCGGTCGAGTTCCTCGACGCCGGCGCGCAGGGTCGACGCCGCGGTGCGGAGCGCCCGGTCGGGACCGGCGACGATGTCGCGCTCGGGGACGACGACCTGCGCCTCGACCGCGGCCCAGACCGTCTCGGCCAGGGCAGGGTCGCGTCGGCCCTCCGGTTCGCCCAGGATCGCGAGCACGGCACCGGTACCGGCCGCGTGCACCAGCCGGACCGCCTCCGACGCCCCGACGAGGAGACGTCCGGCCACCGCGACCCGTCGCAACCGTTCCTCGAGCACACGCAGCCCGGCCGCCACGGCGGGTGACCCTCGCCCGCGACGCGGGTCGCTCATGATGACGAACAGGTCGGGGTTGGCGAGCCCGAAGGCGATGGTCGCGTCCCATCCCGCGCGGAGCGCCTCGACCGGGTCCGTCCCGTCCGCTCCGGCGGCGTCGACCATCGCGGCCTTCTCGGCGCTGAACACCGTCGTGACGTGCTCGGCGACCGCGTCGAGCAGTCCGTCCTTGTCCCCGAAGAGCCGGTAGATCGTGGGCGCCTGCACTCCTGCTCTCGCGGCGACCGCTCGCGTCGTCACCGCGTCGACACCGCCGTCGTGGAGGAGCTCCGCAGCGCCGACCACGATGCGCTCGCGGACGTCGCGACGGGAGTCGATCGCCGGTGCGGTACTGGTCACGGATCAACGCTAACAGGTGCTTGCTTCCACCGGAAACCAGCGCTACGGTTCTGGTGTTTCCACCGCTAACACGAACGAGGCCACCATGATCACGATCACCGGAGCGACCGGCGCACTCAACGGCGCCACCGCCGACCACCTCCTCGACCACCTCCCGGCATCCCGGCTCACGGTGGTGACACGGGACCCCGCACGCGCCGCGCGGTTCGCCGAGCGCGGCGTGACGGTGCGTCACGGCGACTACGACGACCCGGCGGGCCTGGTCGAGGCCTTCGCCGGCTCGGACCGCCTGCTGCTCGTCTCGTCGAACGACCCCGGAGGGGACACCGTCCGGCAGCACCGGAACGCCGTGCAGGCCGCGGCGAGCGCCGGCGTCGGACACGTCTTCTACACGAGCCACCAGGGCGCGGGAGCGGCGTCCCCGTTCGTGCCGGCACAGCACCACGCCGCCACCGAGGACCTGCTCGCCGAGTCGGGCCTCCGGTGGACCTCGCTCCGGAACGGCTTCTACGCCCACAGCCTGCAGTGGCTGCTGGGGCCGTGGCCGGAGACGGGGACGGTCGCCCTGCCGGCAGACGGACCGGTGTCCTGGACCGCCCGTGAGGACGCAGCCGAGGCGGCCGCCGCCCTGCTGCTGCAGGAGACGCCGGCCGAGGGACCGGTGACCGTCACCGCGACCGCGGCACCGACCTTCGGGGAGCTCACGGACCGGCTGGCCGAGCGCGTCGGTCGCGACGTCGGCTTCCGGCTCGTCGACGCGGAACAGTGGGTCGGCGGCGCCGTCGCGGCGGGGCAGGACGAACGCATGGTCCGGTTCCTGCTCGGCATGTACGAGGCAGCGGCCGGAGGGTGGTTCGCGGGGACGGACCCGACGCTCCGGACGCTGCTCGGCCGCGAGCCGAGGTCTGCGGACGACGCACTCGACGCCGTCGTCGCCGGCACGCGCTGAGCGGACGCCGTCGTGCCGGTCGGCCTGCCGCGAGCGCGACGCCCCGGCCGACCGGCCGACCGGCCGACCGGCATCAGTGGCGCGACCGCGCGGTGAGCCACTCGTCGAAGGACGGTCCGACCACCTCCGTACCCACGTCCGGCAGGAGCGCACCGTCGCGGAACGCGCGCCCAAGCCGACCGGGGATGCGGAGCGGCAGCGCACGGATGCCGGGAGCGGGCAGCGACTCCGTCATCGCCAGCAGTGTCGTCCGCCGCGGCCCGGCGACCTCGACGCGTCGCTCCCTGCGCTCACCCGAGACGACCTCCGCCACGACGGCGGCCACCGCGGTCAGCGCCACGGGAGCGATCGTCATCGCCGGGACCAGCGCGACGCGACCGACACCGAAGCGCTCGGCGTTCTGCTCCGCGAACTCGTGCCACTGCGTCGAGCGCACCACCGACAGTTCGGCACCGGTCGTCGCGGCGGCCCGTTCCTGCGCTGCCTTGCCGGCGAAGTAGCCGTACCCCTGCACCTCCGGACGCTCGCACCCGAGGACCGAGAGCAGGACGTGCCGCGCCCCGACCGCTGCGGCAGCCGAACCGACCGCGGTGGTCGACCGGACGAAGAAGTCGGTGGCTCGTCGGCGGCTCGTCGTGAAGCGACCGGTGGCCTCGACCACCACGTCGGCACCCCGGAGCACAGCCGCGACCTCGTCGCGCAGGACGTCGAACCCCGTCCGCCGCGACGACACCTGCACCGCCCAGCCCCGCGCGGCGATCGCCGCTCCGATCGCTCGACCCGATGTTCCCCCGCCGACGACGACTGCGCGCACGACACCCTCCCGATCGATCCTCTACAGATGTAGAGAACAGTACGATGTCCTGGCCGAGAGGGGAAGCCATTGGGACGACGCGACGACCTCGCCGACGCAGCGGTCCGCCTCGTGGCGCGCGGCGGCGCGCGGTCGCTCACCCACCGCGGCGTCGACACCGAGGCAGGGGTCCCGCCCGGGTCGACGACGTACTACGCGTCGACCCGGCACGCACTGCTCGCGCTGGTGGCGGCGCGGATCACCGAGCAGCTGGCGTCCGACGTCGCCGGACTCCAGCTGCCGGAGGACCCGGACGACGCCTCGGTCGTCGCGGTCGCCACCGGGTTCCTCGACGCACTCGCTGCTCGCGGCGATGCACAGGCCGCCCGGCTCGCGCTCCTCGTCGAACTGCGCGACGACCCCGGACTGCGTGCTCCCCTGACCGGCGCCGACCCGGTGCGTGACGACCTCGTCCGAGCGGCACGGACCCTGCTCGACGGCATCGGCGTCGTGGACCCGGACGGCTCCGCACGGGACCTCGTCGGGATCGTCGACGCCCTGCTGCTCTACCGGGTCGGCGCGGTCGCAGCCGTCGATCCGACCGCGGTGCTCACGGCCTACGTCGCCGGGCTCCCGCGGAGGTGAGCCCCGCGGCGGTCAGGCGCCGAGCCGGTCGACCACCGCAGCACGGGCCATCGCGTCGACACCCTCGCCGAGCGCTCCCCTGCTCACCGACCAGAGGGCGGACTCGACCAGCCGCGCGGTGCACCAGGCGGTGATGCGGTCCGGGGAGTGGCCGGTCGTGTCCGACAGCACGGCGACCCGGTGCCGGACGGCGCGCAGGGGGTCGCCCGTGCGGAAGGGGTCGCCGACCTGCACGAGCACCGGGCTCAGGTCGTAGGCCGGATCGCCGACCATCGGCTTCGGGTCGATGACGAGCCACGGCTCCCGGACCGCCGCGAGCACGTTGCCGGGGTTCGCGTCCCCGTGCACGACCACCGACCGTGGGGCGTCGCGGGGCAGGGTGCGGAGCAGGTCGGTGCCGCGGCGCACGAGTCCGGGGTCGAAGGGTGGCGCGAGCTCGAGCATCCGGGCTTCGGCGAGCGCCGCCCACTCCGCGGCGACGTCGGCGACGGACTCGAACGGGTGGTCGTCCGGGATCCCGGTCGCCCAGAGCCGCGTGAGCAGACCACCCGCGGTGCGCAGGCGCTCCTCGGCCGGCACGTCGTCACGCTGCACGAGGCGGGTGCCGGGGTCGCAGCGCTCGAGCAGCAGCACGAAGGGGTCGTCCGGGTCCACGGCGAGCAGGCGGACCGCCCCGGCGCCGTCCCACCACCCGAGCGCTGCTGCCTCGTGCTCGGCCTCGCGGTGCGGCAGGGACAGCTTGAGGACGGCATCGCCGCCGTCGGGCAGCCGCACTCGGACGACGTGCGAGACGCTGCCGCCCGCGTACGGCTCGCCGGGGCGCAGGTCCCAGCGCTCGACCGCGCGGGCGAGCAGACGCGGGACGGACGCACGCCAGTCCTGCTCGGTCGGCCACATGCTCGGAGCGTACCGAGCGCCGGGACGGGGGTGGCGGGGCGGGGGCGATCAGGGCCTCCAGTCCGACCCCCGAACGGGGTACGCACGTGTCCGCCGCAGCACCGACTGCCGCGGCGTCCGGGCGGGTCTACCGTCTGTTGCGGGCGGCAACGGGGCCGTCCGACGACGAATCGAGCATCATGCAACGACGGATGAGCACGCTCCTCGCGACGATCACGGCGGTCGGACTGGTCGGCGCCCTGGCGCCGGCCGTGCAGGCACAGGCAGCCGTGCCGACCAGCGACACCCCGGACCTCGGCAGCAACGTCAAGGTCTACAGCCCGTCGACACCGACCTCGACCATCCAGGCCGACGTGGACGCGGCGTTCGACTCGCAGCTCCGCAGCAGCGGGGCGCAGTTCGGCTCGCAGCGGTACGCCTTCCTCTTCAAGCCGGGCAGCTACGGTCGGCTCTGGGCGAACCTCGGCTTCTACACGTCCGTGGCCGGCCTCGGCAAGAACCCGGACGACGTCACGATCACCGGTGCGATCAACGTCGACTCCGGGTGGAACGCCGGTGACGAGAAGAACGCGACGCAGAACTTCTGGCGGTCGGCGGAGAACCTGTCGGTCGTCCCCGAGGGCGGCACCGACCGCTGGGCGGTGTCGCAGGCCGCACCGATGCGGCGGGTCCACGTCAAGGGGAACCTGACGATGGGACCGTCGAACCAGGACGGCGGTCAGGGCTACTCGTCCGGTGGGTACATCGCCGACTCGAAGGTCGACGGCACCGTCACCAGCGGGTCCCAGCAGCAGTGGTACACCCGGAACTCCTCGCTCGGCAGCTGGCAGGGCGGGAACTGGAACATGGTGTTCTCGGGGGTGCAGGGCGCTCCCGCGAACGACTTCTCGAAGAGCTGGACCACGCTGTCGACCACGCCGGTGACGCGTGAGAAGCCGTACCTGTACATCGACTCGTCGAACAAGTACCACGTGTTCGTGCCGTCGCTGCGGACGAACTCCACCGGGGTGACGTGGCCGAACACGCCGGGGACCGACATCCCGATGCGGAACTTCTACGTCGCACACCCCGGTGACAGCGCGACGACGATCAACAGCGCGCTGGCGCAGGGGCTGAACCTGTTCTTCACCCCGGGCACGTACCAGCTGGACGCCGCGCTGAACGTCACGCGTCCGGACACCGTCGTCACGGGCATCGGCTTCCCGACGCTCGTGCCGACGAAGGGCAACGCGGTCCTCACCAGCTCGGACGTCTCGGGTGTGAACGTCTCGAACCTCGTGGTCGACGCGGGGACGACGAACAGCGCGCAGCTCGTCCGACTCGGCACCGGCGGCTCGCACGTCGACCACGCGTCGAACCCGCAGAGCATCCAGGACGTGTTCTTCCGCGTCGGGTCGAGCATCCAGGGCAAGGCGTCGACGACGCTGCAGGTCAACGCGGACGACACGCTGGTCGACCACATCTGGGCGTGGCGGGCCGACCACGGCGGAGCGGCCACTGGGTGGAACGTCAACACCGGCGCCACGGGTGTCGAGGTGAACGGGGACGACGTCCTGGCGACCGGGTTGTTCGTCGAGCACTACCAGCGGTACGAGGTGCTGTGGAACGGCAACCGGGGTCGGACGATCTTCTTCCAGAACGAGATGCCGTACGACGTGCCGGACAACGCCTCGTGGCAGAGCCCGACCGGAGCCGGGTACGCGGCGTACAAGGTCGCGTCGGGGGTGTCGAACCACGAGATCTGGGGCGGTGGTGTCTACTGCTTCTTCAACACGAACCCCTCCGTGCACGCAGACCGGGCGTTCGAGACGCCGACGGGCGCGGGGATCCGGGCGCACGGGCTCGTGACGGTGTCGCTCGGTGACACGGGCACGATCTCGAGCGTCATCAACGGGGTCGGTGGGGCGGTACCGACGCCGGCGGGCAACACAGCGCCGAACCGGCTCGCGTCGTACAACTGACCGGGCCGGCCGGCCGCGACGGGGCCGTCGGCGGCCCTCGGTCGCACGACGGGCCGTCGGCGGCCGTTCCGGTCGCACGACGTGGTCGTCGGCGGCCGTTCCGGTCGCACGACGTGCCGTCGGCGGCCGTTCCGGTCGCACGACGTGCCGCGCCCGCCGAACACGAGCGGCACGTCGTGCGACCGGAACGCGGCCGCCGGGCCAGCCCCGGCCGCCGACGCCGACGTCGGGGCACACCGGCCGTCAGCCGGGCGTCAGCCGGGCGTCACACGCCGCCGGTAGCGTCCGGGCATGGCACCCGACCACGGCAGCACCGACGCCGGCAGCACCGACCGCACCCGGCTCGTCCTCCCGGGGCAGTACGGACCGCTGTTCGACGACGGCGGCCCCGCGCTGGTGGTCGAGGCGCGCGAGTTCTTCACCGCCCGACCGATGCACCGGGCGAAGGCACACCTCTGGTTGAGCGCCCTCCGCCACCGGGTGCGGGAGCTCGGCGACCGGGCCGAGCACGTGCAGGTCGAGGGTCTCAAGGACGCCCTGGTCGGCCGGGACGACCTCGACGTGGTCGACCCGCCCTCCCGCACCCTGCGCGCGCAGGTCCGGCACTGGGGCCGTGGCACCGAGATCCTGCCGAGCCGCGGCTTCATCACCGACGAGGCCGAGTTCGCCGAGTGGGCCGCCGAGCGCACCGGCCGCTTCCGGATGGAGACCCACTACGAGCGGGTCCGCCGCCGCGAGGGCTGGCTCATGCACTCGGACGAGCCGATCGGCGGGAGGTTCAGCCTGGACGACCAGAACCGGGAACCACCGCCCAGGGGAGCGACCACGCTCGGGCTGCCCGATCCGTGGTGGCCGACCGAGGACGAGATCGACGACGAGGTCCGCCACGACCTCGACCGCTGGGAACACGACGGCCTCGTCCGCTTCGTCGGCAGGGACGACACCCGCCGCTTCGCCGTGACCGCCGACGAGGCCCGGCAGGCCCTCGACGACTTCGTGCAGGTCCGGCTCGGGGACTTCGGGCCGTTCGAGGACGCCACGCTGACGAACGACTGGACCATGGCGCACTCGCTGCTCAGCGTGCCGATGAACCTCGGCGTGCTCGACCCGTTCGAGGTCGTCGAAGCAGCCCTCACCGCGCACCGCGACCACGACGCCCCGCTCGCGAGCGTCGAGGGCTTCGTCCGCCAGGTCGCGGGCTGGCGCGACTACGTCTGGCACCTCTACTGGTGGTTCGGCGACGACTACGGCGCCGAGGAGAACGCCCTCGGCGCACACGAGCGGCTCCCCCGCTGGTGGCAGGAGCTCGACGCGTCCGAGATCGACGCGGTCTGCCTGTCCACCGCGATGGAGGGTCTGCACGACCACGGCTGGCTGCACCACGTCCAACGGCTCATGGTGCTCGGCAACTGGGCCCTGCAGCGGGGCTACGACCCGGTCCACCTGACGGAGTGGTTCACCGACGTGTTCGTCGACGGCACCGACTGGGTGATGCCCGCGAACATCATCGGGATGTCGCAGCACGCGGACGGCGGGATGGTCGCGACGAAGCCGTACGCCTCCGGTGGCCGCTACATCGACCGGATGTCGGACCACTGCGGCGGCTGCCGCTACGACCCGACGAAGCGGCTCGGCGAGGACGCGTGTCCCTTCACCGCCGGCTACTGGGCGTTCCTGTCGCGCACCGAGCCCGCGCTGCGGGAGAACAACCGGATGGCGCGGCCGCTGCAGCAGATGCGGAAGCTGGCGGACCTCGACGAGGTGGTGGACCAGGAGGCGCGGCGCGGCACGCCCTGACCGGCCCCGCGGTACCAGGTGACCAGGGGCGGACGGGAGGCACGTGGCGGCGGCGCCACGTGCCTCCCGTCCGCCACCCGGTCGCCCGGTTGCGTCGGTGGGCAGGAACGGTCGGGGCGCCACCGCCCACCCGACGGTTGCTGCTCCACCGCGCGAGGGAGGCGCCCGCGTGGAGCGCACCGGTAGGGTCGGCTCGTGGCCAGCAACGACGCATTCGACGACCGCTACGACCTGCGCGAGTTCGCGCCGACGACCGACGCCGAGGGGGCGCCGACGCCGGAGACCGAGGCGTGGATGCGCGCCGTCGGGTTCGGGTTCCACGAAGCCCACCCCGACGCCGAGGGTGCCGCGCGGATGGCGTCGCACTTCCTGGAGGACCAGGAGACGTTCCTCGGCGTGTACCTGCGCGACCCGTTCCCGGGCTCGGTCGACGAGACGTGGCCGGCCGGGACCTTCACCTGGTTCCGCAAGCGCCTGACGTGGGCCGAGGGCGCCGCGATCGACACGCAGGCGATCTCGGCCGTGACGGTCCGACCGACCGAGCGTCGGCGCGGGATCCTCCGCCGCATGATGACGCACGCGCTCGAGCGCGGCGTCGCCGAGGGCTACGCCGTCGCGTCCCTCACCGCGTCCGAGGGCACCATCTACCGCCGCTTCGGCTTCGGCTGCGCGATCCGTGAGCGGGCGGTGACCGTCCGCCGCGAGCGGGCACTGCCGCTGCTCGCGCCGACCACCGGCACCGTCGCGGTCGTCACGCCGGAGTGGCTCGCCGAGGGCACCGGGCGCGCCGTGTTCGACCGGTTCGACGCACGCACCCCGGGCTCGATGGTCCGGAACGCCGGCACGTGGCCGATCGTGTTCGGGCTCCGCGACGGCGAGGGCCAGCCCGCGAAGGACGTCCGCGCCGCGGTGCACCGCCCCGACGACTCCGACGAGGTCGACGGCTACGTGACCTGGCGCGTGAAGGAGGGCAAGGGCGACACCGTCCTCGAGATCGTCGACCTGGTCTACGCGAACGATGCCGCGTACCTGTCGCTCTGGGAGTTCCTGCTCTCGATCGACCTGAACGACGTGGTGCAGTACAGCCGCTCGCGGCTCGACGACCCGATCGTCGCGGCCCTCGGCGACAACCGCGCCTACGACGTCGAGCACGAGGAGGACCACGTCTGGCTCCGGGTGCTCGACGTGCCGGCGGTGCTCAGCAGCCGGCCGTACGCGGTCGACGGTTCGGTGACGCTCGCCGTCTCCGACGCGATGAGGTTCGCGTCGGGCACCTACCGGCTCGACGTCACCGACGGGCAGGGCACGGTGACGCGCCTGTCCGACGGCGCCGACGGCGAGGCCGACCTGCGGCTCGACGTGGCGGACCTCGGCGCGGTGCTCATCGGCTCGGTGTCCCCGGTCACCCTCGCCGCGGCCGGACTCGTGCGTGCGGCGGACCCGACGGCGCCCGCGCTGCTCCGGGCGATGCTCACGCCGGCCCGCACGCCGCACGGGATCACGTACTTCTAGGCGTGCGCCAGGCGCGCCGCCCGCTGCACCACGACCAACCGGAAGCACCTCGCGCCACGGAACCCCATGGCGCGAGGTGCTTCCGGTTGTGCAGCAGCACGCCGCACCACCAAGCGCGCCGACACATGGCGAGCCGACGTTGCGCGTCGCGGGCCCGGGCTGCCGGCCGAGCGGGGACCGGCACCTACGCCCGGCGACGCACCCGTGGGTCGACGAACGCGTAGACGACGTCCACGATCACGTTCGCGGTGACGATGAGCAGCGCCGAGAACACCGTGAAGCCGACGACCACCTGCAGGTCGAGGGTGTGCACCGCGTCGATGAGCAGCGCTCCGAGGCCCTGCATCGAGAACACCTTCTCGGTGATGACCGCGCCGCCGAGCAGCGACCCGAGGTCGAGCCCGAACAGCGTCACCACGGGCAGGATCGCGGTCCGGAGTCCGTGCCGCACGACGACCTGCCGCTCCCGCAGGCCCTTCGCACGCGCGGTCCGGACGAAGTCCTGCGACATCGACTCGAGCATCTCGCCGCGGGTCAGCCGCGCGTAGATGGCCGCGCTGATGAAGGCGAGCACGCACCACGGCAGCACCAGGTGTGTCACCCACCCGACCGGGTCCTCGACGAACGGCACGTACCCGCTCGTGGGCAGCCAATCGAGGGTGAACCCGAACAGCAGGATCGCGAGCAGCCCGATCAGGTACGCGGGCGAGGACACCCCGGCGACGGCGACCGTCATGACGGCGCGGTCGGCCAGCGTCCCCCGCTTGAGCGCGGACACCGTGCCGCCCGCCACACCGGCGACGAGCCACAGCACGGCCGCCCCGACGGCGATCGACGCGGTCACGGGCAGGCGCGACGCGATGAGGTTCGTGACGCTGTCGTGCAGCTGGAACGAGTACCCGAAGCACGGCGCCGCGCACGTGATCGTGGAGGCCCCGGAACCGAAGGTGCGACCGGCGAAGATGCCGGCGAGGTACGCCCCGAACTGCGCGAACCACGGCTTGTCGGTGCCGAGGAACGCCTGCACGTCAGCGAGCCGCTCGGGCGTGCACGGCTTGTCGCAGATCGCCCGGGCCGGGTTCGTGGGCAGCAGCATGAACAGCGCGTAGGTGATCGCCGCGACGACGAACAGCACGACGACGGCGCCGAGGATCCGGACGGCCAGGAAGCGGACGGTGCTCATCGGTCGCCCCCGCGCGGGTCGAGGGCGTCGCGCAGGGCGTCACCGAGCACGTTGAAGGCCAGGGTGATGAGGAACAGTGCGGCTCCGGGGAAGACGAGGTACATCGGATCGGTCTGCACCCAGCCGATCGCGTCGCCGATGCTGCGGCCCCACGACGGCGTCGGCGGGTTCACCCCGACGGCCAGGAAGGACAGCGCGGCCTCGGCGCCGATCATCGACGGGATCGAGATGGTCGCGTAGACGGTGATCGTCGCGGCGAGGTTCGGCAGGAGCTGCTTGCGGATGACGTGCCAGCGCCCCGCACCCATCGCGGTCGAGGCGACGACGTAGTTCCGGCTCACGAGCGAGAGCGTCTGCCCGCGCACGACGCGGGCGACGGAGGGCCACCCGAAGAACCCGATCACGAGCACGACGAGCAGCGGCTTCGGGAACGAGGTCGGCACGACCGCGGTGAGCGCGATCATGAAGACCAGGGACGGGAACCCGAAGATCACGTCGACCACGCGCGACAGCACCCGGTCGTACCAGCCGCCGAGGAACCCGGTGGTGACACCGACGAGCACCCCGATCACGATCGACATCGCGGTCGCGGCGAGCCCGATGCCGAGCGAGGTCCGTGCGCCGTAGGTCACGATGGCGAACAGGTCCCGCCCGGTCAGCGGCTCGACGCCGAACCAGTGCTCGCCGCTCACGCCGCCGGCAGCACCGCGGGGAGCCCCGAAGTCGTTCAGTGCGTCGACGTCGTAGCTGTACGGGTTCCGCCCGGTGGCGGCGGCGATGAGCGGTGCGGCGATCGCCACGACGACGAACACCGCGATGACGATCGCGGCGGCCACGGCCCAGCGGTCCTGACGGACCCGGCGCACCACGGCGCGGAACCCGGTGGTCCGACCGGCCGACGCGGAGACGGGCCGGTCGACGACGTTCGCGGTCACGAGACCACTCCTTCCCAGGCACGCCAGGCCTCGCGGCGGGCGGCTTGTCGCGCGGGATCGGCGACCGGGGCCGCCGCGAGCAGCATGCGCGTGTAGTCCTGCTGCGGGTGGTCGAGCACGGCGGAGGTCGCGCCGCGCTCGACGATGCGGCCGTCGTGCAGCACGACGACGTCGTCGGCGAGCTGGCGCACGACGGCCAGGTCGTGGCTGATGAGCAGCATGCCGAAGCCGAACTCGTCCTGCAGGTCTGCGAGCAGGTCGAGCACGGCGGCCTGCACGGTGACGTCGAGGGCGCTGGTCGGCTCGTCGGCGATCACCAGGGCCGGTCGGAGCGCCAGTGCCCGGGCGACGGCGACGCGCTGCCGCTGGCCGCCCGACAGCTGGTGCGGGAACCGTTCGGTCCACGACGGGTCGAGCTGCACCGCGGACAGGAGCTCGCGGGCGCGGTCGGCGCGCGAGGCCGGTGTGCCCTCGCCGTGCACGAGCAGCGGTTCGGCGATGCTCCAGCCGATGGTCTGTCGCGGGTTCAGCGACGACGCCGGGTCCTGGAAGACGATGCCCACGCGGCTGCGGAGCTCGCGCAGGCGCTTCCCGCGTGCGGTGCGCAGGTCGTTGCCGTCGACCTCGACCGAGCCGTCCACGACGGGGACGAGTCCGGCGAGCGCGCGGCCGATGGTCGACTTGCCGGACCCCGACTCCCCCACCAGGCCGAGCGTCCGGCCGGCCGTGAGTTCGAGGTCGATCCCGTGCACCGTGGGGTCGCCGCGGCGTGCGTAGCGCACGGCGACGTCGCGCAGGCGCGCGACCGCGGCTCCGGGCTCGGCTGCCGACGCGAGCCTCGCGCTGGGCGACGTTCCTCGCGCCGCGGAGCCCGAGGACGGTCGCTGGGCCCGAGACTCGGCATCGTGGCCGGACTCGGCCCCCGACCCGGCCGCGGCCGACGGTGCGGACGCGGGGTGTGCCTCCAGGGCGGGGACCGCGGCGAGGAGCTCGCGCGTGTAGTCGGCCTCCGGGTGCGCGAAGACGTCGGCGACCGCTCTGTGCTCGACGGGGTCACCGCGGCGCATCACCAGCACCTCGTCGGCGACGTCCGCGACCACACCCATGTCGTGGGTGATGAGCAGGACGGCGAGGTCGCGTTCGCGACCGAGCCGACGCAGCAGGTCGAGGATCCCGGCCTGGACCGTCACGTCGAGTGCGGTCGTCGGCTCGTCGGCGAACAACGCGACGGGGTCTCCCGCGAGCGCCATCGCGATCATCGCCCGCTGGAGCTGCCCGCCGGACAGCTCGTGCGGGTAGGCCTTCCGGATCCGGGCCGAGTCCGGCAGCCCGGCAGCCCGGAGCAGCTCGTCGACGCGGGCGGAGACGCCCGCCCGGTCCAGGTCGGTCGGGTGCGCCCGCACGGCCTCGGCGATCTGCGTGCCGATCGCCAGCACGGGGGTGAACGAGTTCATCGGTTCCTGGAACACGACCCCGATGCCCGCACCACGGACGGCGCGCAGCTCGTCCACGGAGGCGCCGATGAGCTCGGTCCCGCGGAACCGGGCGCTGCCCGACACACGGGCGGAGGGTGGCAGGAGTCCGAGCACGCTCATCGCGCTGACGGACTTGCCCGAACCGGACTCGCCGACGAGCGCGAGCACCCGGCCGGGCGTCAGGGTGAAGGAGACGTCACGGACGACGGGCTCCGCGTCGCCGAACGCGACGCGGAGCCCCTCGACCTCGAGCAGCGGTGCACTCACTGCGAGAGCGAGACCTTGAGGTAGTTCGGGTAGGCCGGGAAGTCCGCGATGCGGAAGTTCTCGACGTTCGACCCGGCCAGGAAGGACTGCTTCGCGTAGATCAGCGGGACGACGGGGGCGTCCTCCATGATCCGCCGGTCCGCCTGCGCCCACAGCTCCTGCGCCTCGGACTGGTCGACCGTGCCGGTCGCCTTCGCGATGAGGGCGTCGACCTCGGGGTTGCTGTACTTCGAGACGTTGTACCCGCCCCCACCGATCTCCGACGAGTCGTAGAGCGGCTGGATGTTGGCGTTCGCGCTCGGGAAGTCCGGCTGCCAGCTCGACAGCGAGAGGTCGAAGTCGGTGCCGTTCGTCGTCGCCTGGGTGAACGAGTCGTAGTCGAGCGGCTTGAGCGTGACCGTGATGCCGGCGCGCTTCAGGCCCGCCTGCAGGGCCTGCGCCTGGGACAGGTAGGTCGGGTCGTTCTGCGTCACCAGCGTGAGCTTCAGGTCCTCGGCACCGGCGTCCTGCAGCAGCGCCTTCGCCTTGTCGACGTCGCCCGTCGCGCCGGTCTCGTACAGGTCGTAGTCCTGGCGTCCGGCGATGCCCGGCGTCACGAGCGTCGACGCGTACTCGCCGGCGAGCGCGCCGCCGGCGGCGATGCGGAACGACTTGCGGTCGACGGCGTACTGCAGCGCCTGGCGGACCTTCAGGTCCTTGAGCGCCCCGCGCTGCGTGTTGATCGCCATGTAGGTGATCGGGCCGGCCTTGCTCGTCGCGAGGCGGTCCTGCGCAGCGGGGTTGGCGCGCACCTGGTTGAGCTCGGCGGCACCGAGGAACTGCGCACCGAACGCGTTCTTCGCGTCACCGTTGTCGGCGATCAGGCTCTGCGTCGTGGTCGACGCGTCCTGGCTCTCCTTGAAGACGATCTTCGACGGACCGGCCGTGCGGATCGCGTCGGTCTTCGCGCTCCACTCCTTGTTCCGGACGAGCGTCACCTGCGAGCCCTGCGTGTTCGACTCGATCTGGTAAGGGCCGCTCGACACGGGCTTCGCGTCGTACGCGCCGGTGTCCTTGCCCTCGCCCTCGGGCACGGGCGCGAACGCCGGCATCGACGCGAGCCACGGCCAGTCGCCGTACGGGGCGTCGAGCGTGAAGACGATGGTCTTGTCGTCGGGGGTCTCGATGCTGTCGAGCGTCTTCCCCTCGAACGGGCCCTGGTAGTCGGAGCCGCCGACCAGCAGGGACTTGTGGTAGCTCAGGCCGCCGGTGAGGTTCGGCGCGAAGGACCGCTCGATCCCCCACTTGATGTCCTTCGTGGTGATCGGCGTGCCGTCCTGGAACTTCAGGCCGTCCTTGAGCGTGTAGGTCCAGGTCCTGCCGCCGTTGCTCGACTCACCCGTGGTGGTCGCCAGGTCGGGGACGACCTTCGCGGTCTTCCCGGGCTGGACGTCCCAGGTGGTCAGGCGGCGGGCGACCAGGCCCATCGAGGTGATGCCGAGGCTCTGGCTCGTCGCCGGGTCCCAGTGCAGCGCGGTCTGCGCGGTGAGGATGTCGAGCGTGCCGCCCTTGCTCGTGCCGGTGGACGCGTCGTCCGACGCGCCGCCACCCGAGCAGCCGGTCAGCACGAGGGCTGCGGCGGCGGCGACGGCCGCGGTGATCGTCAAGCGCTTGGGGCGGTGCATGGTGTGCTGCTCCTCGTGGGGGGGGGGTGGGGGTGTCGAGCGCCGCCGACCGGGGGTCCGGTCTGCTGCGGCCAGCGTCGTCGTGGTGGACGGGGTGTCCGTCCCGGTTCGGGTGGCCGGGCGGTCCATGGTGGCACCGGTCGGTGCGCGGACCCGAACGCTCGCGTGGTCCGGACGACATGCAACGCAACATTGCACGACGCAACAGCACAACGCCTGCGGCTCGAGCGTATTCCCGCGGCGCGCGAGGCGTCCGGTCACGCCCGACGGACGGCGACGACGGACACCGGTCGGGAGGCGCGGCGCGGCCCCGTCAGGCCGTGACCGTCGTCCTCGCGGCGCGTCCGGCGATCGCTCCGACCCCGAGCGCCGAACCGAGGAACACGACGGCGAGGATCGCCCAGCCGGCGGTCCCGAGGTCGACGGCGGTGAGGGTCACCACGGTGGGCGCGATCATCGCTGCGACCGCGTACCCGGTGCCGTACACGCCCTGGTACGCACCGATCCGGTCCGCCGGTGCGAGCTCGAAGCTCAGCGCCCACCCCGCCGCACTCGACGTGATCTCCGCGAGCGAGTGCGCGACGGCCGCGAGGACGAGCACGGCGGTCGCGGTCGCAGCCGGCACCCAGTCGTCCCCGCGGACCCACCCGGCGGCGGCCCACAGGCCGCACGCCACCGCCATGACCCACCCCGCGTGCCGCATCACCCGGGCCGCTCCCGCGACGGTGTCCGTCCCGCGGCTCAGCCGGACCTGCAGCAGGACGACGATCACGGTGTTCACGAGCAGCAGCGGCGAGACGAGCACGTCCGGGGCGACGGTGTGCTGCACGATCCAGATCGGCACCCCGACCTCGAACAGGCCGAACTGCATGCCGAACAGTCCCGTCAGGGCGGTGACGGCGAGGAAGCGCACGTCGCGGTAGGGGCTCCGGCCGGCGGGTTCCCGGCGCACGATCGTGCCGGTGTCCGTGCGGTCCGCGGGGGCCGCGTCGACGCGCGCCGCCGACAGACCCGCGACGAGGACCGCCGACGCCAGGAACAGCGCGCCGGAGAGCACCATCGTCACGCGGTAGGCCTCGCCGGTGCCTATCGCGAGCGGGACCGCGGCGAGCGCGGTGCCCACGCCGATGCCGACGTTCGTGACCGTGCGCATGGTCGCCCGGACGCGGACCCGCTCCCCACCGGGGAACGCCCGGCCGACCGCAGCGCTCCGGACGGCGCTGCCGCCCTGCTGCGCGAGGGTCACGACGGACGCCGTCGCGACGAGCGTCGGCAGGTCGTGGACGAGCACGTAGCTGATGAGCGCGAGCCCCTGCACCAGGTGCAGCCACACGAGCATCCGTCGCGCGCTGAACCGGTCCGCGAGGTGCCCGAACACGAGCGACGCGGCGACGCCGACCGCGCCGGCGACCGTGAGGCCGAGACCGACCGCGACGGCCGGGAGCCCGACGATCGTGATGAGGTACAGCGAGGTGAGCGTGAAGAAGGCACCGCGCCCGAGGGTGTCCACCAACGTGACCGTGAGCAGGCGTCGGAGCGTCGGGTCCTGTCGGACCAGGGTGCGGATCGGGACCGGTTGCGCCGTGGTGCTCACGGTCCTGTTCTCGCAGCAGCGCGGTGCTGACCAGAACGGATGTAGCGTCAGGCTTCATGATCCGCTACCGGCTCGAGCCCTCCGACGTCTCGGCGGTGCGGTTCGGCATCTCGCCGCTGTCGGAGCTCGGCCTCGGGCTGCGCGCCTTCCGAGCACCGGAGCGGTACCCCTTGCAGCGGCCGTGGCTCGAGCGCATCGCCGGCGTGCTGCCCGTCCTCGACCGCCCCGTCCTCGCCGGCCTGGTCGACGAGCGCCGGTGGGTCGCGGACTTCGTCAACCCTCGCCCGGAGTCCCCGCTGGGGTCGTTCGACGACGAGCTCCGTGCCCTCGGCCGGATCTCCCCCTCCCGGCTCCGGACCGACCTCGAGCGGGTGCACGCCACCGTGCCGGACGTGTTCGTCGGGCGCCACGAGGACGTCGTCGACCGGCTCGTCCGGGCGCTCGCCACGACGTGGGAGCTCTGCTTCGCACCGTACTGGCCGCGGATGCGCCGCGTGCTGCAGGCCGACGTGACGCACCGCGGCCGGATCGCCGCGCACGAGGGCGTCGGCGCGGTGCTCGGCGGGCTGTCCGAGTCGGTGCGCTTCGACGGCCGACACGTCGACGTCCGGTTGAGCAGCCCGATCGCGCGCGACCGCCCGGTGCAGGGCGAGGGACTGACGCTCGTCCCGTCGGTGTTCGTCGTCCGCGCGTCGACGCCGATCGACGACGACATGCCCCCGACCGTCATGTACCCGGCGCGGGGGCAGGGCGCGATGTGGTCGACCGCGTCGCACCCCGACGCCGGTGCCGTCCGCGACCTGCTCGGGGGCACGCGGGCCGCGCTCCTCGACGCGCTCGGCGAGCCCGCGTCGTCGACCGACCTCGCGATGCGGTTCGGCGTCTCCACCTCGGCCGTCAACCAGCACCTGCGGGTGATGGAACGGGGCGGGCTGCTCAACCGGACGCGGTACGGCCGCGCGGTGCTGTACTACCGCAGCACCGTCGGCGACGCGCTCGTCCGACGGGAGTGAGCACGTCGCCGCCGGGCGTGTCAGCGATCGAACAGCCCACCGAGGAAGTCGTTGCCCAGGTTCGACGCCTGCTCCCCCAGACCGGACGCCTGCTCACCGAGGCCGGACGCCTGCTCGCCCAGTCCGCCCAGGAACTGCTCGCCCTCGGCCGCGAAGCCCTCGACGCCGCCGCCCAGGTCCGCGAGACCGAGGTCGCCCATGCCCGAGGCGATGCCCTCGAAGTCGACACCGAGGTCGGCCGCGCCGGCCAGCACGGGTGCCGCCGCTGCGCTCACCACCGCTCCTCCGGCGACCGCCACCGCGAGACCACCGAGCGCCACCGCACCGGCACCGACGGCAGCACCGCCGGCGAAGGCACCACCCCTGCCGCTGCCCGGTCGCCCGGAGCCGCCGAGCACGCGGCGGATGAGCCCGGGTCGGGACATCTCGCCGCGGGTCATCGCCCGCGCCATGCCGCCGGACGAGTCGTCCCGCAGGTGCTCGTGCGGCGGGAGCTCCGAGTCCAACCGGTCCCGCACCTGCTGCCGCTGCGCCGGGGTGAGCCGCGCGAAGGCGTCGTGGTGCACCTGCTCGATCTGGTCCGGGCTCGCCGTCCGCAGCAGGTAGTCGTACTTCGCCAGGGCGATCTTGTCCGCGTCGGCGTGCCCGCCGTGCGCCTGCGGCTGCTCCGGGTGCTGCTCGGTCCGACCGTACTGCTGCTGCGGCTGCCCGTACCGCTGCTGTCCCGGCTGCGGCTGTCCCGGCTGCGGCTGTCGCGACCGGTCGTCGCCCGTCAGCTTGTCCGCAGCAGTCCGGACGATGTCACGCCAGTCGGTCCCGCCCCCGGTGCCGTGCGGGTTCTGCTGGTGGCCGGCTGCGGCGTTCCCCTGCGCGCGCTGCTTCTGCATCTGCTTGTCGATGACCTTCGAGGCCATGCCGAGGATCCGGTTGAGGTTCGCCATGCCCCAACCTTTGTGATCACACATGTGAGCACTCAGCGACCGAGCAGTGCGCCACCCGCCGATCAGGTCCGAGAGCGCTGGGAGCGACGGAGCGGTCGGCGCGCAGACTGCGGCGCGCGGTGCGAGCGACCCCGATCCGGTGGTACATCACCGGACGGTTCGGGAGGGTGTCCTCGGCCGTGCACCCGCCGGAGCGCGGCCAGGTGAACGTGCGAGGCCCGGATCTGCAGGAACAGATCCGGGCCTCAGTTCGCCTTCCGAGTGGAAAGCCAGGGATGCAAACCCATCCCCGAGCTCAGCGCTCGGACCGATGGTAGCCGAGCCCGCTCGGCTTCGCATCCCTGGCTCGAAGCTCTTCGTGTCCGCCGGCGACGACACCAGGAGGTCCTCGATGTCGCGAGACGACGACGGCCGGAACAGGCGTCACGCGCTCTGGCTGGGGATCGCGAGCTTGCTCGTGAACACCACCAGACTGCTGGTCGACCTGCTCCGCAAGGGCTGAGGATGCGGGTGCCCCTCGCCGCCACCAGCGGCGAGGGGCACCCCGTCGGTCAGGACCGCAGGCGCGTCAGGACGGCAGGCGCGTCAGGACAGCAGGCGCGCCAGGAACGCGTTGCGGAACCGCCCGGTCGGGTCGAGGTCCCGCGCGAGCGCCGCGAAGTCGTCGAGGCGCGGGTACGCCTCGCGCAGGCGTTCGACGCTCGCGGCGGAGACCTTCCCCCAGTGCGGGCGGGGATCGAAGGGCGCGAGGACACCCTCGATCCGCTCGACCGCGGCAGCCACGGCCTCGGCGTCCCGTCGGAAGGTGAAGTGCAGCCCGACCGACTGCCGTCCCGACGAGGGCGCCAGCCATGCCGTGTCGGCGGCGATCGTCCGGACCTCGGCCGCGATGAGCAGCGGCGCGAAGATCGGCTCGAGCGGGCGCAGCGCATCGAGCGCGGCGACGGCGTGCTCTGCGGGGACCAGGTACTCCGCCTGGATCTCGGCACCGGTGGACGGCTCGAAGGTCGATCGGAAGTGCGGCAACCGCTCGGCCCACGGCCCGGGGACCCCGCCCTGCTCGGTGACGCTCGCGGCGTCGTTCTCCCCCGGGTGCACGGGCCCGCCCGCCCGACGGGCACCGAGCGCGACGAGGTCGACCGACGGTGCAGGTTCGTCGACGCGGTGCTTCGTCCAGACCTGTCGGGCACCGCGGTCGTCGAACGAGGTGAACAAGGACACCGAGTACGCGTCCGACACCACCCGGTCGAAGTGCTCGAGGACGGCGTACCACGGCAGGTCGAGGTGCACGGTCGTGGCCACCTGGAACGTCGGCTCGATCGCGAGCTCGACCGCGGTGACGACGCCGAGCGCACCGAGTGCCACCCGGTGCGCGTCGAGGGCGCCGTCCGGCGACGACGCGTCGACCCGGACGACGTCGCCGGAGGCCCGGACGACCTCGAGCCCGACCACCGCCTGCGCGAGCGACGGGTTGCGGACGCCGGAGCCGTGCGTGCCGGTGGCGACCGCGCCGGCGACCGAGATGTGCGGCAGGGAGGCGAGGTTCGCGAGGGCCCAGCCACGAGCCTCCAGGCCGGCCGCCACCTGTGCGTGCGTCATGCCGGCGGCGACCCGCACCACGCGCCGGTCGGCGTCGACCTCGAGCACCGGCGGGAGGCCGGCGAGCGTGACCTGGACGGCGTCGGTGTCGGCGATCTCGTTGAACGAGTGCGTCGAGCCGAGCGCCGTCAGGCGCGGTGTGGCCGCGACGAGCTGCTGGACCGCCGCCACCGAGGTGGGGCGGTCGAGCGCGGAGGCGCGGTAGGTGACGTTCCCCGCCCAGTTGGTGCGCGTCGTCGCGGCCACGGTCACGGTCCTAGAACCCGCGGTCGAGACGGTGCCACGCCTGCTGCAGGCGGAGCTCGTCGCGGAACCCGCGAGCCGTGGTGTGCTCGTCGATGACCAGGAACTCGGTGCCGACCATGGTCGCGAGGTCCTCGACGACCTGCAGGCCGACGGCCGTCGTCATGACGGTGTGGTGCGCGGCGCCGGCGGTGAGCCAGGCCTCCGCGGCGACCGGGAACGACGGACGCGGCTCCCAGACGGCACGGCCGACCGGCAGGTTCGGCAGCGCCTCGGTCGGCGGGACGACGTCGACGACGTTCGCGGTGAGCCGGAAGCCGTCGCGCGTGTCGGACAGGGCGACCACGACGGCTTCGCCGGCGTCCGCGGTGAAGACCAGGCGCACCGGGTCGTCCTTGCCGCCGATGCCGAGCGGGTGGATCTCGAGCGTCGGCGTCGCGGTGGTGAGCGTCGGCGAGACCTCGAGCATGTGCGCGCCGAGGATCTTCTCGGCACCCGGGGTGAGGTCGTACGTGTAGTCCTCCATGAGGGAGGCCCCACCGGGCAGGCCCGCACCGGCGACGTTCATCGCGCGGACGAGGACGGCGGTCTTCCAGTCGCCCTCGGCGCCGAAGCCGTAGCCGTCGGCCATGAGCCGCTGCACCGCGAGGCCGGGCAGCTGCTTGAGCGTGCCGAGGTCCTCGAAGTTCGTCGTGAACGCGGCGGAGCCGTTCTGCTCCAGGAGTGCACGGAGGCCGAGCTCGATCGCGGCTCCGTCGCGGAGCGCCTGGTGACGGTCACCGCCGTCGCGCCGCAGCGAAGCGTCGACGTCGTAGTCGCGCTCGTAGACGGCGACGAGCTCGTCGACCGCTGCCGTGTCCGCCTCGGCCTCGGCCACCGCTGCGGCCAGCTCGTTCACGGCCCAGGTGTTCACCTGCACGCCGAGCTCGATCTCCGCCTCGGTCTTGTCGCCCTCGGTGACGGCGACGTACCGCATGTTGTCGCCGAAGCGCGTCAGCTTCAGCTCGCGGACGGCCGCCGCACCGGCCGCGGCGCGCGTCCAGTTCTCCACCCGCGAGACCACGCGCGGGTCGGACACGTGCCCGACGGCGGTCGCGTGCCGGACGCCGAGGCGGGCCAGCGCGTAGCCGAACTCGCGGTCGCCGTGCGCGGCCTGGTTGAGGTTCATGAAGTCGAAGTCGATGTCGCCCCACGGCAGCGCGACGTTCGCCTGGGTGTGCAGGTGCAGCAGCGGCTTCGTCAGCGCCTGCAGGCCACCGATCCACATCTTGGCCGGGCTGAACGTGTGCATCCACGTCGTCACACCGATGACCTTGTCGTCGGCGCTCGCCTCGATGAGCGCGCGACGGATGCCGTCGGCGTCCTTGAGCACCGGCTTCCACACGAGCTTCACGGGCAGTGCACCCGCGAGCTCCGCGTGCACGGCCTTGCTCTGCTCCTCGACCTGGCGCAGGGTCTCCTCGCCGTACAGGCCCTGCGACCCGGTGAGGAACCAGACCTCGTAGCTGTCGAGGGTGGCCTGGGGGTTCACCTGCGTCATCGCATGGCTCCTTCGGGGTTCTGTCCGTAGACGTTCTGGTAGCGATCGAAGAGTCGATCGATGTCGTCGGGGGCGATCGGCACGAGCTCCCCGCCCTGCTTCGCGATGTGCACGGTGCGTGCGACGTCCTCGCACATCACCGCCGCCTTCACGGCGTCCTTCGCGTCCTTGCCGATCGTGAAGACGCCGTGGTTCTGCATGAGCACGGCGCGGCTCCGGTGACCGGCGAGGGTGTCGACGATGCCGCGGCCGATGGAGTCGTCGCCGATGATCGCGAACGGGCCGACCGGGATCGGACCGCCGAACTCGTCCGCCATCGCGGTGATCACGCAGGGGATCTCCTCGGCGCGGGCGGCCCATGCCGTGGCGTACGTCGAGTGGGTGTGCACGACGCCGCCCACCTCGGGCATGTTCCGGTAGACGAAGGCGTGCGCGGCGGTGTCGGACGACGGGCCGTGCGCGTTGCCCCACCCGTCGGCGGGCAGCCCGTCGAGGGTGCAGACCACCTGGTTCTCCGGGGTGAGGTCGTCGCTGGAGACCCCGCTCGGCTTGATGACGAACAGGTCGGTGCCCGGCACGCGCTCGGAGACGTTGCCGCCCGTCCAGATGACGAGGCCGTAGCGGACGAGCTCGCCGTGCAGGGACGCGACGCGCTCCCGCGCCGCGGCGACGGCCGCCCTCGTCTCGTCCGTGATCGGTCCGGTCATGCGGCTGACTCCTTCTCGGTCTGGAGGCGCGCCTCGACCACGTCGGTCGGCTCGCCCTGGTCGGTCGGTGCGGGCTGCCCCGTCGGTGCGGCCTGGTCCGTCGGTGCGGCCTGGTCGTTCGCCACGCCGGGGCGGGTCGCGGCGGCGGCGACGTCCTGCACGGGGAGGGCCGCGCGGTACCGGGCCAGGTAGTCCTGGAAGCCCGCGACGTCGCGGTCCTCGGGCTCGGCGACGTGGACCGCGTCGCCGCGGAACACCGTGTCGGCGAGGAAGTCCTCCAGCGGGCGGTCGGTGTGCTCCAGGTACGCCGCGAGCACCGCGATGCCCCAGGCGCCACCCTCGCCCGCGGTCTCCTCGAGGGCGACCGGCACGCGGAGCGCTGCGGCGAGCAGGCGCTGCGGGGCACCCGGCGTGCGGAAGAGGCCGCCGTGCGCGGTCATCCGGTCGACGGCGACCTCCTCGCCGTGCAGGACGTCCATGCCGATCGCGAGGGTCGCGAAGGCACCGTGCACCTCGGAGCGGACGAGGTTGCCGAGCGTGAAGCGGGCGCCGGGGGTGCGCAGCAGCAGCGGTCGGCCGTCCTCGACGTGCGTGACCGGCTCGCCGGCCAGGTAGTTGAAGGAGAGCAGCCCGCCGGCGTCCGGGTCCGCGTCGGCGGCCTCGGCCAGCAGGGTGGCGTAGACGTCGTCGACGGGGACCGACGCACTGCCGGTCCGTTCGCTCGTGGCCTCGGCGAACCGGCCGAAGACACGGGCCCAGGCGGCGATCTCGCTCGCACCGTTGTTGCAGTGCACCATCGCGACCGCGTCACCGGCCGGGGTCGTGACGACGTCGAGCTCCTCGTGCGGGGTCCGGAGCGCCCGCTCGAGCACGACCATCGCGAAGATGCTCGTGCCGACGCTGACGTTGCCGGTGCGCGGGGCGACGGCGTTCGTGGCCACCATGCCCGTGCCGGCGTCGCCCTCGGGCGGGCAGAACGGGACGCCGGGCTGCAGCGTGCCGGTGGGGTCGAGCCACGTGGCTCCCTCGGGGGTGAGCGCACCCGCGTCCTCACCCGCGACGAGCACCTCGGGGAGCAGGGCGCGGAGGTCCGGGACGCGGTCGCCGAGCAGGTCCTGCGTGGCGGCGAGCATCGACGCGTCGTAGTCGCGGCGACCGGGCTCCCCCGGGGCGCTCTCGACCGGGCCGGACTCGATCGGGAACATGCCGCTCGCGTCGCCGACGCCGAGGACGTCGCGGCCCGTGAGCATGCGGTGCACGTACCCGGCGAGCGTCGTGACGCCGGCCAGCTGGGCGACGTGCGACTCGTCGTCGAGCACGGCCTGGTACAGGTGCGCGACCGACCAGCGCTGCGGGACGTTGAAGTCGAGCGCGGCGCTCAGCTGCTCGGCGGCCGGACCGGTCGAGGTGTTGCGCCAGGTGCGGAACGGGACGAGGAGCTCGCCGTCCTCGTCGAACGCCAGGTAGCCGTGCATCATCGCCGAGACGCCCGCCGCGCGGAAGGCCGTCGGGCGGACGCCGAACTGCCGCTCGACGTCGGCGACCAGGTCGGCGTAGGCCGCGCGGACACCGGTCTCGACGGCGACCAGCGGGTAGGTCCACCGCCCGTCGACGTACTCGTTCTCCCACTCGTGGGAGCCGCTCGCGATCGGTCGGAGCTGCTCGTCGACGAGCACGGCCTTGATCCGGGTGGAGCCGAGCTCGATGCCGAGTGTCGTGCGGCCGTCCTCGACCTGCTGCCGGCGGTCGTCGCTCATGTGTCCTCCCGAGACCTCGTCGTCCTGCGTGAGCGCTCACATCCTGGCACGTGAGCGCTCACGCCTGCAACGCGTCGGCGCGCCGCCCTGCTCGCGCGCGCCGGGCTCCCGCCCGCTCCCGCCCGCTCCCCCCGCTGCTCCCAGCGCCGAGCGGGCACGTTCCGTCACGCTCGGCATCCCTCGTCGACACATCCCACCCACTCGGCGGAACGCCCGCGGCAGGTCGTGCCCGCTCGCGCAGCGAGGCTGCTCTCTCCACCGAGCCGTACCGAGCCCCACCGAACGGGCACGATCTGTCACCCTCGGCCCCCCTCGCCGACACATCTCGCCCGCTCGGCGGCAACCCCGCGGCAGGTCGTGCCCGCTCGGCGGCAACCCCGCGGCAGGTCGTGCCCGCTCGGCGGCACGCCCGCGGCAGGTCGTGCCCGCTCGCGCAGCCGGGTACCCCGCCCGCCGCCCGGCGCCCGCGGCCCGCCGCCCGCCGCCCGCCGCCGGCCGCCGGACTACGCGCCGAGGGTGCTCTCGCGGACGACGAGCGACGGGGTGACGGCCGTCGAGACCGGACTCCCTCCGGCCACGAGCTCGAGCAGCGCCCGGCCCGCGATGCGACCGAGCTCGTCGAGCCGCATGTCGACGGTGGTCAGCGGGGGCCGCGACGCGAGCGCCACCACGTCCCAGTCGTCGTACCCGGTCACGGCGACGTCCCCCGGCACCGACCGCCCGGTCTCCCGCAGTCGGTCGCACACGCCACGGGCGATCTGGTCGTTCCCGCACAGCACCGCGTCCACCGCGGACGGCTCCCGGTCGAGCAGGTCGACGGCCTGCCGCCCCCAGCGCTCGGACCACTCCCCGTGCATCGGAGCGCCCACCATCCGGTCACCGAGCACCGGGGCAGCCCCGCGCGCCCGGTCGACCGCCGACCGCGCGTCCTGCGGGCCCGTGACGACGGCGACCCGATGCCGCCCGAGTCCGACGAGGTGCGCCGCCGCAGCAGCAGCGCCGGCGGGGTCGTCGAGTGTGATCGAGACGTCCGCGGGGTCGGTGGACGGGGTCAGCGCGTAGACGACGGGCACCGGGACCGGCACCTCGATCGGCGGCCGGGCATCGGCGGAGCGGCCGGTGACGATGATGCCGTCGACGCCGCGGGCGACGAGCGACCGGAGGTAGTGGGCCTCGCGCACGTGGTCGTCGCGGGTGTCGGCGACCAGGACCATCACCTCGCCGGCGGAGAGGGCGTCCTCGGCCCCGAGCAGCACCGGCATCGTGAACCGTCCGAACGAGTCGGTCGTCACCATGCCGACCGTCCACGTCCGACCGGAGGACAGCGCACGGGCACGTGCGTCGCCGACGAACCCGAGCTTCTCCGCCGCGTCCTTGACCCGCGCCCGGGTCTCGTCGCGCAGCTGCCCGGTGTCGTTCAGCGCCTTCGACGCCGTCCCGATGGACACCCCGGCGAGCGCTGCGACGTCGCTGATGCGAGCGAGTCGGGCTCTGCGGTCCGTGGCCACGGCAACGTCCTTTCCGGCAGGGGCCCGGCCGACCGAGCCCGCGCCGATCCTAGGCGACTGCGCTCTTGTGCTGCCGCACCACCTGTCGTACGGTCGTCCCGGAAAGCGCTTTCCGCACGGACGGCCGCCAGTCAGACGCAAGGAGGCGCCATGACCACCACGACCGGAACCCCGACGGCCACCCCCGCGACGGGACGCGGGGCGCGGACCGCGACCCCGGTCCTCCCGACCGCGGGTGCACACCTGGTGTCCCGTCCGCTCCCCGCCGGCGCTGCGCGCATCACCGGGGGCTTCTGGGCACTGCGCCAGGACCGCAACGGTCGCGACGCCGTCCGCAGCGGGTACGAGCGCCTCCGCGACGCAGGGAACTTCCGGAACCTGCGCATCGCCGCGGGCGACGAGCAGGGCGAGGCGGTCGGGCCGATCTTCATGGACTCCGACGTGACGAAGTGGCTCGAGGCCGTTGCGTGGGAGTACGGCCGGGCCCCGGCCGACGACCTGCTCGAGCTGCAGCGCGAGGTGACAGCGCTCTACGCCAGGGCGCAGGCTGAGGACGGCTACCTCGACTCGGTGCAGCAGGTCCGGGGCGGGGGCGAGCGGTACGTCGACCTGAAGTGGAGCCACGAGATGTACTGCGCCGGGCACCTGTACCAGGCCGCGGTCGCGCAGCACCGCGCCACGGGTGACACCGGCCTGCTCGAGGTGGCCGTGCGGAACGCCGACCACCTCGTCCGGACGTTCGGCCCGGGTGACGACCGCACCCAGGACGTCGACGGCCACCCCGTCGTCGAGATGGGGCTCGTCGAGCTGTACCGCGAGACCGGCACCCGCGCCTACCTCGACCTGGCGCACTGGTTCGTCGACGCCCGCGGGCGCGGCATCATCGAGCGCGCCGGCGGCGAGCCGACGTACTTCTCCGACCGGGTCCCCGTCCGCGAGGCCACCACCGTCGAGGGCCACGCCGTCCGCGCCGTCTACCTGGCCGCCGGTGCCGTGGACGTCGCGATCGAGACCGGCGACACCGAGCTCCTCACGGCGAGCGAGCGCCAGTTCGCGGACATGACGGCCACGAAGGCGTTCATCACCGGCGGCCTCGGCGCCCGCTGGGACTGGGAGGCGTTCGGCGACCCGTACGAGCTCCCGACGGACCGCGGCTACGCCGAGACGTGCGCGGCCATCGGCGGCATCCAGTGGGCGTGGCGGCTGCTGCTCGCGACGGGGAAGCCCGTGTACGCCGATGCGATCGAGCGCCTGCTCTACAACGCGTTCCTGCCCGGCGTGAGCCTCGCCGGCACCGAGTACTTCTACGTCAACCCGCTGCAGCACCGCGACGGCGCGCACCAGGACGAGAAC
This sequence comes from Curtobacterium sp. BRD11, assembly GCF_031844345.1. Classification (NCBI taxonomy): domain Bacteria; kingdom Bacillati; phylum Actinomycetota; class Actinomycetes; order Micrococcales; family Microbacteriaceae; genus Curtobacterium; species Curtobacterium sp. BRD11. Next base: position 86,337 of record NZ_JAUZUZ010000004.1, on the reverse strand, counting down.
CGCTCCCCCGCCCACGGACGTCGCGGCTGGTTCGACTGCGCCTGCTGCCCGCCGAACATCATGCGCACGTTCGCGAGCCTCGACGGGTACCTGGCGACGGCGACCGACGGCGGCCTGCAGGTCCACCAGTACGCGGACGCCGACCTCGGCCCCGTCCGCGTCGCGACCGGCTACCCGCACGACGGCCGCGTGGTCGTCACGGTGACCGAGGACGGCCCCCTGGCGCTCGGACTCCGCATCCCGGCGTGGTCGGACACCACCACCGTGACCACCCCCGACGGCACCGCGACCCCGGAGCCCGGCACCCTGCACGTGGTCGAGCGCGCGTGGACGGCCGGTGACACCGTCGAGCTCGCCTTCGACACGACGCCGCACCGCTACGTGGCGGATCCCCGCATCGACGCGGCACGGGGCCAGGTGGCGATCGAGCGCGGGCCGCTCGTCTACGCCGTCGAGCAGGCGGACCAGCAGGGCTTCACGGTCGACGACCTGACGGTCGACGCGAGCGCGCCGGTAACCGAGGAGCGCCGCGACGACCTGCTCGACGGCGTCGTCACGCTGCGCGTCGCCGGGCACGCTCCGGCGCGGCACGAGCAGGCGGCGTGGCCGTACCGACGGCTGGAGCGGACGGGAGGCGCGACGCACCCCGCCGACGCCACCCCCGTGACCGAAGCGGCCGGCTCCGCGACCGCGGCCGGTCCCGCCGGGGCGACCCCCGTCACCGACGCGGCCGGCTCCGCGACCACGGCCGGTCCCGCCGACGCGACCACCGGCCTCCAGGCCGTCACCGCGACCGCCGTGCCGTACTACGCCTGGGCGAACCGCGGCCCCGCACCGATGCGCGTCTGGCTGCCGCTCGCCCACTGAGCGCGGCACCGCCCAGGTCGCACGACGTGCCGTCCGTCCGCGCGACGGACGGCACGTCGTGCGACCGGGACGACCGCTGGCGGCACGTCGTGCGACCGGGACGACCGGCGCCGCCGCTCAGGCGGAGCGCCGCACCACGAGCTCGGGCAGCAGCAGCGTCTCGTCGAGGGGCTCCCCCTCGACGACGGCCCGGACCGCCTCGAGCACCCGCTGCCCCATCGCCATGAAGTCCTGGCGCACGGTGGTGAGCGGCGGGGTGAAGTGCGCGGCCTCGGGGATGTCGTCGAACCCCACCACGGCGATGTCGTCCGGCACGCGGAGTCCCTCGTCGGCGAAGGCGTGCAGCACCCCGAGCGCCATCTGGTCGTTGCCGGCGAAGACCGCGTCGACCGCGTGCACGTCGATCGTCCGCGCCGCCGCGAAGCCGCTCGCCGGGGTCCAGTCGCCGTCGAGCACGACCGGTTCGAGTCCGGCGTCGCGCATGATCCGCCCGTAGGTCTCCCGGCGGACCTCGGACTCCTGGGACACCGCGGGCCCGGCGATGTGCACGACCCGGCGGTGCCCTCGGGCGAACAGGTGCTCCATCACGAGGGTGGTGCCCGCGGCCTGGTCGATCGCGACGGCGGCGACACTGCGTGCCGCCGGGGTCCGGACGGCGTCGCGCTGCACGGCGTTCGCGACGACGACCGGCACGGTGACCGGGATCGTCAGCGACGCGAGCGCGTCGAGCACGCGGTTGTCGGCAGCGACCAGCACGATCGCGGCGACGTCCTGCGCGAGCAGCGTGGTGAGCGCCCCGGACAGGTCCACGGGGCGCGGGTCGTCCGGCAGCGTCGAGAGCAGCACGTGGTACCCGGCCGACCGCGCGGCACGCTCGAAGCCGACCGCGGTGCTCGACGGTCCGTACAGCGCGTCGCCCGCGGTGATGATGCCGAGCGCGCGACTGCGTCCGCCGGCGAGGGCGCGGGCGGCGGCACGCGGACGGTAGCCGAGCTCGGCGACGGCGTCGGTGACCTGCGCCCGGTAGGCGTCGCGGACGGTCGGATCGCCGTTGATCACGCGGGAGACGGTCTGGTGGGAGACCCCGGCGCGCTCGGCGACGTCGAAGATCGTCGGGGCCTTCCGGCGTCTGCCGCCGGGACCCCCGAGCGCGGTCGTTGTCGTCACGTGGCCGAGCGTAGCGTCCGGTCCGCTCGGCGCAACAACATCTCGGAACGGTCACGACGAGTTGACACCCCGGTACGGAACCCTCAGTATGTGAGCGCTCACACGAGCACATCCCACGGGGCACAGCAGCCCCAGCACCCGAGCGCGTCGAGGACGACGCGAGAGGAACAGAGGTACTTCGATGATGAAGCGCAGGATCATCGCGGGGGTCGCGGCCCTCGGCATCGCGTTCTCCCTGGCAGCATGCTCGGCCGGCGGCCGTGCGTCCACCGAGGGCGGCGGCGACACCGCGGACGGCAACAAGGGCGCCCTCGTCGGCGTCGCGATGCCGACCAAGGTCTCCGAGCGGTGGATCAAGGACGGCAACGCCGTCAAGAGCGACCTCGAGAAGGCCGGCTACAAGGTCGACCTCGAGTACGGCGACAACAAGGTCCAGCAGCAGGCCCAGCAGGTCAGCAACATGATCACCAAGGGCGCGAAGGTCCTGATCATCGCGTCGATCGACGGTGGTGCACTCTCCGACCAGCTCGACGCCGCCGCCAAGGCCGGCATCAAGGTCATCTCGTACGACCGCCTGCTCACCGGCAACAAGAACGTCGACTACTACGTGTCGTTCGACAACTACAAGGTCGGCGTCGACCAGGCCACCTCGCTCCTCACGGGGCTCGGCGTGCTGGACGACAAGGGCGAGAAGACCGGCAAGAAGGGCCCCTTCAACATCGAGGTCTTCGCCGGCTCGCTCGACGACAACAACGCCGGGTTCTTCTTCAACGGCGCGATGGACACCCTCAAGCCGTACCTCGAGGACGGCACGCTGAAGATCGGCTCCGGCCAGGACCAGCTCTCGCAGGCCGCCACGCAGCAGTGGGACCCGGCGACCGCCAAGGCCCGCATGCAGAACCTCGTCGCGTCGACGTACTCCGGCGGCACGAAGCTCGACGGCGTGCTCTCGCCCTACGACGGCATGTCGATCGGCATCATCTCGGCCCTCCAGGGCGCCGGCTACGGCTCGGGTGACCGTCCGCTGCCGATCGTGACCGGCCAGGACGCCGAGGCCGCCTCGGTCAAGTCGATCATCGCGGGCCAGCAGTACTCCACCATCTACAAGGACACCCGCAAGCTCGCGAAGCAGTCCGTGACGATGGCCGAGGACCTGCTCTCCGGCAAGACCCCCGAGGTCAACGACACCAAGAGCTACGACAACAAGGTCAAGGTCGTCCCGACCTACCTGTTCCAGCCCACGGTGGTGACGAAGGCCAACTACAAGGAGGTCCTCGTCGACAGCGGGTACTACACCGAAGCCGACCTCAAGTAGGACGCAACCATCCACAGGACTGGAGGCGCGGTGCACCCCCGCACCGCGCCTCCAGTCCGTCTCCACCCGCGCCCAGGCGCGGACGACGGAAAGGCGGTCCACATGGCGGACACCATCCTCGAGATGCGGGACATCACCAAGACCTTCCCCGGTGTGAAGGCGCTCCAGGGCGTCTCGATCGAGGTCGAGCGCGGTCAGGTCCACGCGATCTGCGGCGAGAACGGCGCCGGCAAGTCGACCCTGATGAAGGTGCTGTCGGGCGTCTACCCGCACGGCTCCTTCGACGGCGAGATCCTGCTCGACGGCAAGCCGGTGCAGTTCGGTGACATCAACGGCTCCGAGAAGGCGGGCGTGGTGATCATCCACCAGGAGCTCGCCCTCAGCCCGTTCCTGTCGATCGCCGAGAACATCTTCCTCGGCAACGAGCGCGTCAAGGGCGGGCTCATCGACTGGAACCAGACGAACCTCGAGGCGGCGGCGCTGCTCAAGCGCGTCGGGCTCAGGGACAACCCGGTCACCAAGGTCACGGACATCGGTGTCGGCAAGCAGCAGCTCGTCGAGATCGCGAAGGCGCTCTCGAAGGAGGTCCGGCTCCTCATCCTCGACGAGCCGACCGCCGCGCTGAACGACGACGACTCGGAGCACCTGCTCGAGCTCATCCGCTCGCTGCAGGCCGAGGGCATGACGGCGATCATCATCAGCCACAAGCTCAACGAGATCAAGGCGATCGCGGACAAGGTCACGATCATCCGCGACGGCAAGACCATCGAGACGCTCGACATGCACGCCGACGACGTCTCCGAGGACCGGATCATCCGCGGCATGGTCGGTCGCGACCTGTCCAGCCGCTACCCGGAGCGCGAGCCGAAGATCGGCGAGGAGCTCCTGCGCATCGAGGACTGGACCGTCCACCACCCGCTCGACGGCTCCCGCGAGATCATCCACCAGGTGAACCTGAACGTCCGCGCGGGCGAGGTCGTCGGCATCGCCGGCCTCATGGGCGCCGGCCGCACCGAGCTCGCGATGAGCGTCTTCGGGCACTCGTACGGCACCGGCATCTCCGGCACCGTCTACAAGCGCGGCGTGCCGATCAAGACGAACACGGTGACCCGGGCGATCGACAACGGCATCGCCTACGCCACCGAGGACCGCAAGCGGTACGGCCTCAACCTCATCGACGACATCAAGCGGAACATCTCCGGCTCGGCACTGGGCAAGCTCGCCGACTGGGGCTTCGTGAACGCGTCGAAGGAGACCACCGTCGCCGGCGGCTTCCTGAAGAGCATGAACATCAAGGCGCCGAACGTCGACGCCGTGACGGGCAAGCTCTCCGGCGGCAACCAGCAGAAGGTCGTCCTGTCGAAGTGGATGTACGCCGACCCGGACGTGCTCATCCTCGACGAACCGACCCGCGGCATCGACGTCGGCGCGAAGTACGAGATCTACACGCTCATCAACGACCTGGCCGACCAGGGCAAGGGCGTCATCGTGATCTCGTCCGAGCTGCCCGAGCTGCTCGGCATCTGCGACCGCATCTACACACTCTCCGAGGGCACGATCACCGCTGACGTGCCCCGCTCCGAGGCCACGCCAGAGGTCCTCATGCAGTACATGACCCAGGAACGGGAGACCCCAGTCAATGAACGCGCTTAAGTCCGCCGCCGGCTACCTCACCGGGCAGCTCCGACAGATCGGCCTGTTCATCGCGCTGATCGTCATCGTCATCTTCTTCCAGGTGGCGACGAACGGCATCACGCTGGCCCCGATCAACGTCTCGAACATCATCGTCCAGAACAGCTACATCCTGATCCTGGCGATCGGCATGGTCATGGTGATCATCGCCGGCCACATCGACCTGTCCGTCGGGTCGGTCGTCGCCTTCAGCGGTGCGATGGCGGGCGTCATGATCACCCAGTGGGGCCTCCCCTGGCCGGTCGCGGCGCTCCTCTGCCTGGTCGTCGGCGCCCTCGTCGGTGCCTGGCAGGGCTTCTGGATCGCGTACTTCGGCATCCCGGCGTTCATCGTGACGCTCGCCGGCATGCTCGCGTTCCGCGGCGCCACGCAGATCGTGCTGCAGAACCAGCAGATCTCGCCCTTCCCGGAGGGCTTCCGCTCGCTCGGCTCCGGCTTCCTGCCGTCGTTCGGCACCACGGGCTACGAGCCGCTCACGATGATCCTCGGCATCGCGGCCGCCGCCGTCATGGTGATCTCGGCCTTCCGGGGCCGCATCACGCGTCGCAAGTACCAGCTCGAGAGCGAGCCGTTCGCCTGGTTCATCGTGAAGACGGCCTTCGGCGCCGCGCTCGTGATCTACGTGGCGCTGCTCCTCGCCAGCTACAACGGCACCCCGATCGTGCTCGTCGTCCTCGGTCTGCTCGTGGTCGTCTACTCGGTCGTCATGCGCAGCTCGGTGTTCGGTCGCCACGTGTACGCGATCGGTGGCAACGCCCTCGCCGCGCAGCTGTCCGGCGTCAAGACCAAGCGCGTCACGTTCCTGCTCTTCGTGAACATGGGCGTCATCGCGGCCCTGGCGGGCGTGGTCTTCACGGGCCAGCTCAACCTGGCCGCCCCGGGTGCCGGCAACGGCTTCGAGCTCGACGCCATCGCGGCCGTGTTCATCGGTGGCGCCGCCGTCACCGGCGGCATCGGCACGGTGCCGGGTGCGATCGTCGGTGGTCTCATCATCGGCATCCTGAACAACGGCATGTCGATCCTCGGTGTCGGCACCGAGTTCCAGTCCCTCATCAAGGGCCTGGTGCTGCTCGCCGCCGTCGCGTTCGACGTGTTCAACAAGCGCCGGGCGGCGTCCGCCCGCAAGTAGCGGTCGATCCCCCTTCGCCGAGGCTCGGGTCGGCGGACAGTTCCGTGGTCGTGGGACCGCGGAACCGTCCGCCGGCCCGAGCCTCGTTCTGTACGCGGAAGCGTCAGGCGGTCAGGACGGCCCAGGCGGCGGCCGGGAGGCGCAGGGTGCCGTCCCGCAGGTCGCCCCCGCCCGCCTCGACCCGTGTCGCGTCGGCCGCGGGCACCTCCACCGGGTCGTCGGCCAGGTTCAGGGCGGTCACCACCGCGGCGTCGGCCGTCGCGGTGCGCAGGACCACGGCCGTGTTGGTCAGGTGGACGACGTCGGTGTGCGCCCGGTGCAGCCAGGGGTTCCGCCGACGCAGGGCGACGAGGGCCTCGTGCGCGTGGGTCAGGTCGTCCGGCTCGGGCGGCATCGCGGGCAGCTCCGGACGGACGGCGTCGTCGCCACCCTCGCGTTCCTCCTTGACCCCGGTCCAGCCGTACTCGTCCCCCGCGTAGACCACGGGGGTGCCGGCCACGGTGAACAGCACCGCGGCGGCGTGCCCGGCGAACCGCTCCCCCACCGCGCTCGCGATCCGCGTCACGTCGTGGTTGCCGACGAACGTGGTGGGGACGAACGTCGCGAGCAGGGCATCGTGCCGCTCCACGGCGTGTGCCAGCTCGAAGCAGTTCCGGTCGGCGATCCCGTGCCAGACCGCCTGCCACAGCTCGTACTGCGTGGTGGAGTCCATCGTCGACGCCGCGACGATCGCAGCTGCGTCACCGTGGATGACCTCGCCGCTGAACCAGGCGTCGGGGTACTGCTCGCGCACCCGCGGCAGCACCCGTGCCCAGAACGACGGCGGCACGGCGTACGCGGCGTCGAGCCGCCAACCGTCGACCCCGCGGGCGAGCCAGTAGGTCATCACCTCGACCACCAGGTCCTCGGCGGCGCGGCCCTCGTGGTCGAGCGCGACGAGGATGTCGTGCCCCTCGAAGTCGCGGACCGGCACGGGGTCCCCTGCCTGCCAACCGGACCGTTCGACCGCGAAGAGCTCCGCGGTCGGGGCGTCCGGGCCCTGTTCCTCGAGCGCACGGAAGGCGGGGTGCTCGCGCCCGACGTGGTTGAACACGCCGTCGAGCACGACCCGGACACCGCGCTCGTGGGCGGCCCCGACCAGCGCGACGAGGTCGGCCTCGTCGCCGAGTCGGGGGTCGACCCGGAAGTGGTCGACGGTGTCGTACCCGTGCGTCGAGCTCGCGAAGACCGGCCCGAGCAGCAGGCCGTTCAGCCCGAGGGCGACGACGTGGTCGAGCCAGGGCACGAGCCGCTGGAGCCGGTGCTCGACCGGACGGTCATCGACGGGCGTCGTCGGACGGACCTCGGCGCCGACCGCGCCGAGCGGGTAGACGTGCCACCACATCGCGTGCTCGACCCAGGCGGGTCCGTGCGGGCGGGGGTCGTTCGGTTCGGGCTCCACCGGTCCGATCGTGCCAGCCGAGCCTGTGCTGTGGGTCGTGTCGGACCGCAGGACCAGGATGGTGCGCATGGGACGAGCGATCAGGACCGCTGCGGACGCATCGGCATCGCAGGAGGCGCACGCGGAACGGACCTGCGCGTCGTGCGGTCGGCGGATGCCGTCGTCCGCCTCCCCCGACGCGAAGTGGTGCTCGGCTGCGTGCCGGAAGCACGGCGTCGACGCCACCGACCGTGCCCTGGAGCAGCGGATCGACGAGCTGCTCGCCGCCCGCGCACGGACGTCGAGCATCTGCCCGTCCGAGGTCGCGCGGTCCCTCGAGCCCGACGACTGGCGCCCCCTGATGGAGCCCGCCCGACGGGCAGCACGTCGCATGGTCGCGCGGGGTGAGGTCGAGATCACCCAGCACGGCAGCGTGGTCGACCCGTCCACGGCGAAGGGTCCGATCCGGATCCGACGCCCCCGGTAGGGAACACCCGTCGTCGGCGCGCGTTGCACCCGACGATGACGACCACCACAGAACCGACCCCCGCCCGCCCCGAAGCCCTCGTCGTGGGTGCCAGCGGCATCACCGGCTCCGCCCTCGTCGACCACCTGCTCGGTCTCGGGTGGGACGTGACCGCACTCTCCCGCCGCCCGCTCGCGCGCGACGGTGTCCGGACCATCGCCGCCGACCTCCGCGACCCGGACTCGCTGACGGCGGCCCTCGCCGACGAGCGGCCCACGCACGTGTTCTTCACCGCGTGGCAGCGCCAGGACACCGAGGCCGAGAACATCCGCGTGAACGGCGGCATGGTCCGCGACCTGCTCGCCGCGCTGTCCCACGCGCCGCTCGCCCACGTCGCCCTGGTGACCGGGCTGAAGCACTACCTCGGCCCGTTCGAGGCGTACGCGGCGGGCGAGATGCCGGACACGCCCTTCCACGAGGAGGAGCCGCGGCTCGACACCCCGAACTTCTACTACGCGCAGGAGGACGAGCTCTTCGCCGCAGCCGAGCGCCAGGGATTCACGTGGTCGGTGCACCGCTCGCACACCGTCATCGGGTACGCCGTCGGCAACGCCATGAACATGGGCCTGACCATCGCCGTGCAGGCCACCCTCGCCAAGGAGCTCGGCCTGGACTTCGTGTTCCCGGGCAGCGAGGCGCAGTGGAACGGGCTGACCGACATGACCGACGCCGGCATCCTCGCCGAGCACATGGTCTGGGCAGCCACCAGCCCCGAGGGTGCGGACGAGCCGTTCAACGTCGTGAACGGTGACGTGTTCCGGTGGCGGTGGATGTGGCCGCGTCTCGCCGCACACCTCGGCGTCGACCCGGCTCGGGTCGTCGGCTACCAGGACCGTCCTCGGCCGCTCGAGGAACAGATGGCTCCGCACGAGGGCGCGTGGGCCGGCATCGCCGAGCGGTACGGACTGGCCGAGCCGGACGTCACACGGCTGGCCTCGTGGTGGCACACCGACGCCGACCTCGGCCGGGCGATGGAGGTCGTGACCGACATGGGCAAGAGCCGCGAGGCGGGCTTCACCGCCTTCCGCCGGACCGAGCGGGCCTTCACCGACCTGTTCGACCGCTACCGCGCCGAGCGCCTCGTCCCGTAGGCGTACCCCGGCCGACCCGGTCGGGGTACACGAACCTCCGACCGGGCCGCGAGTCGGCGCCGACGCCCTGGTTGTCTCGGTTCCACAGACGCCGGGAGCCCTCGGCGGTTCCCGGAGGAAGGAAGACACCATGTCGCTCGGAGACAAGGCCAAGGACGTCACCCAGAAGGTCGCCGGCAAGGTCGAGGAGGCCGTCGGCAAGAAGACCGACGACGCCGAGCTCACGCACCAGGGCCAGAAGGACCAGGTCATGGGCGAGGGTCGCCTCGACAAGGAGAAGGCCAAGGACGCGTTCGACGGCAAGTGAGCCTCGCGCTCTGACGCCCGTACCGCTCGAGCGGTGCGGGCGTTCGTCGTTCCGGGGCGAGGTGCCTAGAAGGCGTACCGGATGCGGCAGGACGGCAGGTGTTCCGCCACCAGCTCACGGAACCGCTCGACGAGCTGCCCCTTCATGCCCGACCGGTAGCGCACGTTGACCGCACCGTTCTGCGACACCTTCTGCTCCTGCAGGTCGGGACGCCAGAGCAGGTCCTCGGCCTTCGGGTGCCAGCCGAGGTTGACCTCGTGCAGGGGCTGGTTGTGCGTCAGGAAGATCACCTCGGCCGCGAGCTGCGCCTTGGCCGCGGGGGACAGCACGTCGTCGACCTGGCGCAGCAGCTCGGCCCAGTCCGACTCCCACGTCGGCGTCAGGATCACGGGCGAGAAGTTGAGGTGCACCTCGTACCCGGCGTCCACGAAGTCGTTGACCGCGGCGATCCGCGCGGCGATCGGGCTCGTGCGGATGTCGGTGACCTTCGCGGTCTCGTGCGGCATGAGCGAGAACCGGATGCGCGTGCGGCCCATCGGGTCCCAGTCGAGCAGCTCGCGGTTGACGTACTTCGTCGCGAAGGACGCCTTCGCGGTGGGCGTCATCCGGAAGAGGTCGCAGAGGTCGCGCACGTTGTCGCTGATCACCGCGTCGACCGAGCAGTCGCTGTTCTCGCCGATGTCGTAGACCCAGGCGTCCGGGTCGCACTGGTTCGGCTCGGTCTTCGGCCCCTGCTTCGCGATGTTGCGCGCCACGTGCTTCGTGATCTGCTCGATGTTCGCGAACACCGTCACCGGGTTCGAGTACCCCTTGCGCCGCGGCACGTAGCAGTAGGCGCACGCCATCGCGCACCCGTTCGCCGTCGACGGGGCGATGAAGTCGGCGGAGCGCCCGTTCGGCCGGGTGACGAGCGACTTCTTCACGCCGAGCACGAGCGCCTCGGTCTTGATCCGGACCCAGCGCTGCACGTTGCGCTCGTCGCCGTGGACCTCGGGGATGTTCCAGTGCGAGGCGACCGGCACGATCTCGGCGTCCGGCCAGCGCCCGAGGACCTCCTGCCCGCGCGGGAGCTCGAGGGCAGCATCCTCGGCGTAGATCCGCTTGACGTCGAGCATGGGTCGCACGCGTGGTTCCGTCATCGGCACCTGTCTACCGCCGACCACCGACGGTGCAGACTCGGGAGCATGACCGCCGAGCCCGACGACCACTTCTTCGTCGTCGACGGCCGCCGGTGGCGTCGCACCGACCCCGCGTTGCCCGAGGAGGTCGCCGCGGCACTCCGCTCGCACCTCGGCCGCGGGCGCAACGCCGTGCGGCAGGCGAAGCGCGCCGGCGACGAGGACGCCCTCGCCGCCGCCCGGCACCGGAACGGCCTGGCGAAGCACGGGCTCGGCGAGCGCGGCCCCGAGTGGTGGACCCGCCCCGAAGCCGACCGGATCGCCGACGCCGAGCGCGCCCTGGCCGACCTCGGCGCCCTCGACGCCCTCGACGCCCTCGACGAAGACGCACAGTGACGATCCTGATCCGGCCGCCTCGTCCGGACCGGGTCCTCACAGCCGTGGTGTTCGGCCCCGTCGTGGTCGGTACCGGGATCGTCCTGGCATCGATCGCGACCGACCCGGATGCCTCGGCCCGCGTCTTCTGCTTCGTGCTCGGTGCTGCCGTCGTCGCTCTCGGGACGGTCGTGTCGGTCCGGCTCCCCCGCGTCGCCGTCCGCCTGACCGAGGACCGACTCGAGTACGTCGGCTTCCTGCTGTCGTGGTCCGCGCCGCGGGCCGGGATCGACACCGTTCTCGACGACGGCTTCGTCGAGTGGCGGGACGAGCGCGGCGTCGTGCGTCGGCGGCAGATCTGGCTCCTGACCCAGGCGTGGCAGGACGACGGCACGAGGTTCGCTCCGCTCTGGCGCTGGCGACGCGAAGGGCTGCTCCGGGTGCGCCACTGAGCGGACGCCTGAGTCCGCCCGATCCTTCCCAGAACACTCGCGATGGGAAGCGAGAACGGGCGTACCTGGTCGATTCGTCCGACCAGGTACGCCCGTTCTCACCAGGTACGCCCGGGAGTGCCCGGCGCCCGGAGACGCGCCCGCGTCAGGCCTCGGTGTGTCCCAGGTCGGGCTCGAGCAGCATGCAGACCGTGCGGGACGCCGAGGCGTGCAGCTCGAACACGACGACCTCGTTCCGACCGGCACGGAGCACCGGCCCCGGCACGGCCAGCGTCTGCTGCGGCCCGCGCGACCAGTACCGCCCGAGGCAGAACCCGTTCACCCAGGCGACACCCTTGCGGAAGCCGTCGAGCGACAGGTAGCGGTCCTCGGTGGACCTCAGGTCGAACGACCCGGCGGCGAGCACGGGCCCGGCCAGCACGTCACCGTCGGTGGGTACCAGCGCCGCGAGCTGGTCGACGGCCGCCGGTGCGATCGGGTCGAGCGCGAGCGGTGACGCCGACCACCGGGCGAGCGGCACACCGTCGACGGCCACGCCGCCGATCAGGCCCTTCGGCTCGCCGATGCGGGGGCCGTAGTCGACGCGCCCCTGGTCCTCGACGAGGAGCTCGAGCGTGCCGGTGACCGGCGGGAGCGCGATCGCCCGGTCGTGGTGCTCGCGCTCGAGGACGCCGACGACGACCCCGTCCACCGAGACGACCGCACGGTCGCGGACCTCGGTGCCGACGGTCAGGACGCCGCCGTCCGGCAGGTCGACCTCGGTGCGGTACAGCACGAAGCCGCTCGCGGCGCCGAGGGCGTCGAAGGTCGGCGGCTCGTCGTGCGTCGACCAGTCGGTGAGCGTGGGCAGCAGGGAGCGGAGCGACGCGACGCGGTCCAGGCGGACCGCGAGGTCCGTGGCGGGGGTGACCCGCGCCTCCCGGCCGCTCGAACGATCATACGATTCAAGGCGGCCCGACCCACCCTCCCGCATCGACTCGGGCAGCGGCGGGACGGGTGCGTAGCGCTCGATGACCGCGCGGAACGCGTGGAACTTCGCCGTCGGGCGACCGGCCTCGTCGAGCGGGGCGTCGTAGTCGTAGGACGTCGCGATCGGCCGGTACACGCCCTTGTCGTTCGCGCCGTTGGTGAAGCCGAAGTTCGAGCCGCCGTGGAACATGTAGATGTTGACGGAGCCGCCGGCGGCGAGCAGGTCGTCGAGGTCCGACGCCGACGCGGACGCCGGGGTGGTGTGGTGGTGCTCGCCCCAGCTGTCGAACCAGCCGTCCCAGAACTCGGAGCACATGAGCGGGCCGGTCGGCTGCGCCTGGCGGAGGCGCGCGAGACGCTCCGTGGAGCGGGACCCGAACGAGCCGGTCTTGTGCAGCGAGGGCAACGAGCCGTCCTCGAGCATCGAGTCCATCGGCTGGTCGACGCTCGTGAACGGGACGGTCAGACCGATGGCCCGGTGCATCTCCTCGAGCGCCCTCAGGTAGGACGCGTCCGAGCCGTAGGCGCCGTACTCGTTCTCGACCTGCACGAGCACGATCGGGCCGCCCTGGTCGATCTGGCGCGGGACGAGCACCGGCGCGAGGTGCTCGAGGTACTCCTGCACGGCGGCGAGGAAGCCCGGCTCGTTCCGGCGGACGCCGACGGTGCCGTCGGCGAAGAGCCAGTAGGGCAGGCCGCCGTTCGACCACTCGGCGCAGATGTAGGGCCCGGGACGGACGATGGCGTGCATGCCCTCGGCGGCGACCAGGTCGAGGAACCGGCCCAGGTCGAGGCCGCCGGTCAGGTCGAACACACCGGGACGCGGCGCGTGGGCGTTCCAGGCGACGTAGGTCTCGATGGTGTTGAGGCCCATCAGCTTCGCCTTGCGGATCCGGTCCTGCCAGAGGTCCGGGTGCACGCGGAAGTAGTGGATCGCGCCGGACAGGACCCGGTGCGGCTCGCCGTCGAGCAGGAAGTCGGAGTCGCCGATGGCGAAGCGCATGGTGTGTCTCTCTCGTACGACGGGGCCGTGCGGACGTGGTGTCCGCACGGCCCCGGGGTGTGGGGAACGCGGGTGTTACTTGCTCTCGACCGTGAAGCCCTGGTCCTTGCCGTACTTCACGAGTGCCTTCTGCCAGGCCTCCAGACCGCCCTCGAGCGAGGTGCCGTTCTGGTATGACTGCCCCACGGTGTCGGCGTAGACGCTGTTCGCGTAGACCTGGTACGGCAGGTAGGTGAAGTCGTTCGCCGAGGACTTCGAGGCGTCGACGAGGACCTTGTTGATCTGCTGGCCACCGAAGTACTCGGGCTTCTCGTCCAGGAACGAGCTCGAGTTCAGGTCAGCGGTCGTCGACGGGAAGCCGCCGGACTGCATGAAGACCTTCGTGGACTCCTCCGACGAGTTCAGCCACTTCAGGAAGCCGGCGGCGAGGGCCGGGTTCTTCGACTGCTTCATGACGACCTGCGAGCTGCCGCCGTTGCTGGCGGTCTGGGCCTGGCCGCCGTCGTAGGTCGGCATCGGGGCGACGCGCCAGTCACCCTTCGCGTCCGGCACGCTGGCCATCAGGTTGCCGGGCATCCAGGCGCCGGTGACCATCGTGGCGATCTGGCCGTTGCCGAGCTGCTTGTACCAGTCGTCGGTCCAGCCGGTGGTCTTCGACAGCAGGCCCTGCTCGACGAGCTGGTCCCAGGTCTTCGCCCACTTCTGCGTGCCGGCGTCGTGCAGGTCGATGGTGATCTTGTCGCCGTCGGTCGTGAACGGGGTGCCACCGGCCTGGGCGATCATGCTCGTGGTGAAGCCGGCGTCGCCGGAGTCCGCCGCGATGTACTTCGACGAGTCCGCCTCGTGCAGCTTCTTGCCGGCGGCGATGTACTCGTCCCACGTCTTCGGCACCTCGATGCCGTACTCGTCGAAGACCTTCTTGTTGTAGAACAGCGCCATGGGGCCGGAGTCCTGGGGCAGGCCGTAGACCTTGCCGTCCATGGCGACGTTGCTCCAGGTGCCCTTCGAGAACTTGCTCTCGAGGTCGCCGAAGCCGTACGACGACAGGTCGACGAGCGAGTCGGACAGGGCGAACTGCGGCAGCGCGTAGTACTCGACCTGCGCGACGTCGGGAGCACCCGAGCCGGCCTTGATCGTGTTCTGCAGCTTCGTGTACTGGTCGGCTCCGGTGCCGGCGTTGACCAGCTTGACCTTGACCTTCGGGTACTGCTTCTCGAACGCGGCGACCTGGTCCTTGGCCGAGGGGGTCCAGGACCAGTAGGTCAGCGTGCCGCCGTCCTTGAGGGCCTTGTCGATGTCGTCCGCCGAGCCGCCGGCGGAGCTGCCGGAGGCGCAGGCGGTCATCGCGATGGCGGCGGTGACGCCGATGGCGAGGGCGCTGAGCCCGCGCCGGAGACGCTTGTTCATGGGTTGCCTTCCACTTCTTCGTGATCTGGGGCTGGGGTGGTGCTGCTGTGTCCCGGTCGGGAGGCGCGTGGCGGGCTGCCGGCGCGCCTCCCGTCCGGAGGGTCAGGCCTTGACGGAACCGGCCGCGAGGCCGGACTGCCAGAAGCGCTGGAGGAAGAGGAACGCGACCACGATCGGGATGATCGTGAGGAGCGATCCGGTGACGACGAGGTTGTAGATCGGCTGCGCGCCGGAGCCGGTGGCCTGGGCGTTCCACTGGTTGAGGCCGACCGTGAGCGGGTACCACTTCGGGTCGCTCAGCATGATGAGCGGCAGGAAGTAGTTGTTCCAGGTGGCGACGACCGCGAAGAGCAGGACGGTGACGACACCGGGCGTGAGGAGCTTCAGCGCGATGGTGAAGAAGATCCGGAACTCGCCGGCGCCGTCCATGCGGGCGGCCTCGATGAGCTCGGTCGGGATCGCGTCGATCGCGTAGGTCCAGATGAGGTACATCCCGAACGGGCTGATGAGCGACGGCAGGATGATCGCCCAGGGGGTGTTCGTCAGGCCGAACTGCGAGAAGAGCAGGAAGGTCGGGACGGCGAGGGCGGTGCCGGGGACGGCGATCGCCCCGAGGACGACGGCGAAGACCGCGCGACGGCCGGGGAACTGGAACTTCGCCATGCCGTAGCCGGCGACCGTGGCGAGCAGGGTGGCGCCACCGGCACCGACGACCACGTACAGCAGCGTGTTGCCGAGCCACTGCAGGAAGATGCCGTCGTTGTAGGTGAGGGTGTCGACGATGTTCTGCCAGAGGTTGAAGTCGCCGCCGAACCACAGGCCGAACGTCGACAGCAGGGACGCCTGGGTCTTGGTGCTGTTCACCAGCAGGTAGAACAGCGGTGCGAACGAGTAGACGACGAAGACGACCATCACGGCGGTCAGGAGACCGGAGCGCTTCACCTTGCGTCCGTCGACGGGCTTGCCGGCGCGGCGCGACCGGGAGGCGCGGGTCGCCCGGTCCCCCGGGTCGCGCTGGGTGGTGGTCGCCTCGGTGACCGTGGCCGGGCTGGTCGCGCCGGCGGCGGGCTGCTGCAGGGTGCTCATCGGTTCTCCTGGCGGGTTCCGCGGACCTGGACGACGTAGGCGATCACGGCGGTGATGACACCCATGACGATGGCGACGGTGGCGGAGTAGTTGAACTGCTGGCCGCTGAAGGACAGCGAGTAGGCGTACATGTTCGGGGTGAAGGCGCTGCCGATGACGTTCGGCGCGAGCGTCTTCAGCAGGTTCGGCTCGTTGAAGAGCTGGAAGCTGCCGATGATCGAGAAGATCGTCGCGATGACCATCGGGCCGCGCAGGGCGGGCAGCTTGATCGAGAAGACGGTGCGCAGCGGGCCGGCGCCGTCGAGCTCGGCAGCCTCGTAGAGCTCACCGGGCACGACGCGCAGGGCGGCGTAGAAGATCAGCATGTTGTAGCCGAGGAACTCCCACGTGACCACGTTGCCGATCGACGTGAGGACCCAGGTCGGGCTGAACGGCTGGAGCAGGTCGATGCCGAGCGCGCTGTTCGCGGCGCCCGTGAGGCCGAACTGGTTGCCGTAGATGAAGCCCCAGATGAGGGCGGCGACCACGCCGGGCACGGCGTACGGCAGGAACACGGCGATGCGGAAGAACCCGGTGCCCCAGAGCCGTGCGCTGTCGAGCGCGAGGGCCGCCACGAGCGCGAGGCCGAGCATGATCGGGACCTGCACGACCAGGAAGAGTGCCACGCGACCGAGGCCCTCCCAGAACTGGGCGTCCTGGAACAGCTGCACGTAGTTGGCGAACCACACGAACTGGTTGCCGCCGATGAGCTGGTCGCGGAACAGGCTGAGCCAGAGCGCATAGCCGATCGGCACGATGAGCATCGCCACGAGGACGACGACGAAGGGGCCGACGAACAGCCAGCCGGTGTACCGCCCCCGGACCTTCGGGCGGCGAGCGGTCGGCCGCGCCGGCGGTGCCGCCTCGGCCGGGCGCGCTGCGAGCGTGCTCATGTGACTCCCTTGTCTGCTGCGTTCGGGTTCCGGACCGGGCACCTGACGGCGCCCACGGGTCGTGCCCTGCCTGCGCTGGCACGGATCCGGAGGACGTCGATGTTGACGTCAACATCGAACGACGTCACCGTAGCATGGCAACGTCAACATGCACTAGCGTTCGGGGAAGTCGAACGGAGGGAACAGCGTTGTCGACCGATCTGACCGCACCGCGCCGTGCGCCGTCGCTGGCCGCCGTGGCCGACGCCGCCGGCGTCTCGATGCAGACCGTGTCGCGCGTCGCGCGTGGCTTCGACAACGTCAGCCCGGACACCCGGGACCGGGTCCAGCGCGCCATGGACGACCTCGGCTACCGGCCGAACCGTGCGGCGCGTGCGCTGCGGTCCGGGCGATTCCGGACCATCGGCGTGATCATGTTCACGCTCGCGTCGTTCGGCAACATGCGCACGCTCGAGGCCATCTCGGCCGCTGCGGCCGCCGCGGACTTCACCATCACCCTGCTGCCCATGGCGTCGCGCACCGGCGAGGGCGTCCGCACCGCGCTCTCCCGGCTGCACGAGCAGGCGGTCGACGGCGTCGTGATCGTCATCGAGTCGCACATCATCGACACCGCCGAGGTCGTGCTGCCGAGCGGTGTCCCGCTCGTGGTCGTCGACTCCGCGGGCACGACCGACCGGCCCTCCATCGACATCGACCAGGCCGAGGGCGCACGGCTCGCCACGCAGCACCTGCTCGACCTCGGGCACGAGACCGTCTGGCACGTCGCCGGACCCGCCGCCTCGTACTCCGCCGAACGCCGCCTCGTCGCGTGGCGCGAGACGCTCGAGCACGCGGGCCGCAGCGTCCCCCGGGTCCTCCCCGCAGGGTGGTCGACGGCCGACGGGCACCGCGCCGGGCAGGAGATCGCGGCGCGGCCCGAGATCACCGCCGTCTTCGCGGTGAACGACCAGACCGCGCTCGGGGTCCTCCGGGCGGCGCACGAGGCCGGTCGATCGGTGCCGGAGAGCCTCAGCGTGGTCGGCTTCGACGACTTCCCCGAGTCGGAGTCGTTCTGGCCGCCGTTGACCACCGTGCACCAGTCCTTCGACGAGGTCGGGCGGCGGGCGGTCGCGACGCTGCTGGCGCAGATCGAGGGCACCCCCGTCCGCACGTCGACCGACCTCGTGCCGGTGCGCCTGGTCGAACGAGCGAGCACGGCACCGCCGCCGCGGGCCTAGGCGCCCGCGTCGGGTCAGGCGCTCGCCCGCGCACTCCCACGGGTCGGGAGCACACTGGGCAGCATGACCACCTTCAGCTCCGTCACCGTGCTCGGCGCCGGCGTCCTCGGCACCCAGATCGCCCTCCAGACCGCCCGACACGGCATCCCCGTCGTCGTGTACGACATCAGCGAGGACGCGGTCGCCGCCGGTCGTGAGCGACTCGCGGGCATCGTCGAGCAGTACCTCGGCGACGTCGGGCAGGACGCCCGACCGGACGCCGACGCCGCCGTCGCGCGGATCACCTTCGACACCGACCTCGCCCGGGCCGTCGGTGGGGCCGAGCTCGTCGTCGAGGCGGTCCCCGAGCGACTCGAGACCAAGCGCGACGTCTACGGCCGGCTCGCCGAGGTGGCACCGGCGGAGACCGTCTTCGCGACGAACTCGTCGACCCTGCTGCCGAGCGCGATCGCGGACGCGACCGGCCGCCCTGACCGCTTCCTCGCGCTGCACTTCGCCAACCACGTCTGGCGGCAGAACACCGCCGAGGTGATGGGGACCGAGCAGACCGACCCCGAGGTGTTCGAGCGCGTCGCGACGTTCGCCGAGGAGATCGGCATGGTCCCGATCCGCCTGCACAAGGAGCAGCCGGGCTACGTGCTCAACTCCCTGCTCGTGCCGCTCCTCGACGCCGCCGCGGGCCTGGTGCTCCGCGGGGTGGCCGACCCCGCCACGATCGACACCACGTGGCAGATCGGGACCGGCAGCCCGGTCGGGCCGTTCCGCATGTACGACGTCATCGGGCTCCGCACCGCGCACGCGGTCGCGAGCGCGTCCCCCGAGCCCGGCGCGCAGGCCTGGGCCGCGTACCTGCAGTCGGAGTACCTCGACCAGGGCAAGTACGGCGTCGAGTCGGGTGAGGGGTTCTACCGCTACCGCTGACGCGAGCAGGCCTGACGCGAGCAGGCCTGCCGTTGCGCACGCCGGACGTGAGCACCCCTAGGATCTCGGGATGGAACTCGTCGCCCCCTCCCCCGAGTACTACCCGTCCTTCCGCCGCGCCCTCCAGGAGTGGGACGGTGCCCACCAGGACGGCGCCGGGATCCGGGACGCCGCGGCGCTGCAGGACCGAGCGGGCTTCGAGCGCTGGGTCGACCAGCTCCTGGCCGAGGAGACGACCCCGGCCAGCCCCGACCACGTGACGTGCACCTACCGCTGGATCGTCGAGGGCGACGAGTACCTCGGCAGCATCGCGCTGCGGCACGAGCTCAACGACTTCCTCCGGTCGTACGGCGGGCACGTCGGGTACGGCGTCCGGCCCTCCGCCCGGGGCCGGGGCCTGGCGTCCGCGGCGCTCGCCGAGGTCGTCCGCGCGGCTGCCGAGCGCGGGCTGCCCGAGGTCATGCTGACGTGCGACGCGACGAACCCCGCGTCCCGCCGGGTCATCGAGCACGCCGGCGGCCGGTACGAGCGCAGCGTGGTCGACCCGGACGGGCACACCCTGCTCCACCACTGGATCCGCACCGGTGCGCACGCGCACCCCGACGTCACCGAGGTGGACATCGTCGGCGGCCCCGAACCGCTGACCGTCGGGCTCCGGGACCACGATCCCGCCTGGTCCGCCCGCTACGAGGAGCACCGTGCACGGATCGCCCACGCCCTGGACGGCCAGCACGTCACGATCGAGCACATCGGCTCGACGTCCGTGCCGGGACTCGCCGCGAAGCCGATCGTCGACGTCGCGGTCGCCGTGCCGGACGTCACCGACGAGGCCGCGTACCTCACCCCACTGCTCGGCGCCGGCTACGAGCTCCGGGTACGCGAGCCCGGGCACCGCCTCGTCCGCACGCCCGAGCGCGACGCGCACGTGCACGTGTACGAGCACGGCGCTGCCGAGCTCGACGACTACCTGCTGCTCCGCGACCAGCTCCGCCGCGACGACACCGACCGGCAGCGGTACGAGGACACCAAGCGTGCGCTGATGGAGCAGTCGTGGGACGACACGAACGCCTACGCCGACGCGAAGACCGCCGTGATCACGGACATCCGGTCCCGAGCGCGCGCCGCGGTCGTGCGCATCCGTCCGGTGCGGTCGACGGACGCCGCTGCGTGGCAGGCCCTGTACGCCGGCTACCGCGCGTTCTACCGACTGCCGGAGGACACCGAGGCCGTCCGGACCACCTGGCAGTGGGTGTCGACGGGTGCACACGGGCTGACCGGCCTGGTCGCCGAGGACGCCGACGGCCACCTGCTCGGGCTCGCCGACCTCCGACGGTTCGCCCGCCCGTCGTCGGCGACGACCGGCCTGTACCTCGACGACCTGTTCACGGCTCCCGACGCCAGGGGGCGCGGCGTCGCGACGGCACTGCTGCACGAGGCGGCGGCCACCGCCGCTGCCGAGGGCGCGAGCGTCGTCCGCTGGATCACCGCCGAGGACAACGCGACCGCGCGGGCGGTCTACGACCGCGTCGCCGCGGCGACCCCGTGGGTCACCTACGACATGCGGCCGTCCGCGGACTGACCGAGCGGCGGACGGGAGGCTCGCGGCCGGACCGCACCGCGCCTCCCGTCCGGCACGTCCCGGGTCGGGAGGTCCGTGGCGGTACCGCACCGCGCCTCCCGTCCGGCCCGCGCCGGCAGGCTCCGGCCCGCTCCGGCCCGCTCCGGCATGCTCCGGCACGAGCGAAGGGCACC
This sequence comes from Curtobacterium sp. BRD11, assembly GCF_031844345.1. Taxonomy (NCBI): domain Bacteria; kingdom Bacillati; phylum Actinomycetota; class Actinomycetes; order Micrococcales; family Microbacteriaceae; genus Curtobacterium; species Curtobacterium sp. BRD11. Next base: position 65,591 of record NZ_JAUZUZ010000004.1, on the reverse strand, counting down.
GGTCCGCTCGCGCGGGCCGGTGCCCTCCGTGCTCACTCGACGCTCACCGGAGCGCTCGCCGAGGCGTTCGTGCGCCGACCGTGGTCGGCGGTCGGGTCAGCCGATCGACAGCGCGGTCCAGGAGACCGGGGGCAGCTCGATCGTGATCGTGTCGCCGTCGCGACGGACGGTCTCGTTCGTGCGGAGTCCGACGCGCTCGCGGCCCTCGAGGTCGTTGACGGCGTGCACGTCGTCGTCCCAGATGCCCTCCGCGCGGACGTCACCGTCGGCGCCGATGCCGGCCAGGTCGATCGTGACGGTCGTCGACTCGGTCTGGTGACGGTTCACCAGGAAGACCGCTGCCCTGCCGTCCTCGACCGTCGCGGCGGAGTCGACCACGGGGACCTCGCCGTACTTGCCGCCGTCGACCGTGTCACCCGAGGCCTTGACCTGCAGCGACGTGCCGTTCGCGAGCTTCGAGGTGAGCGAGAACGGGAAGAACGTCGTCTGGCGCCAGGCCGGGCCGCCGGGCTCGGTCATGATCGGGCCGATGACGTTGACGAGCTGCGCGAGACTCGCCGACGCGACGCGGTCGGCGTGCCGGAGCAGCGAGATGAGGAGCCCACCGACGACGACGGCGTCCGCGACGGTGTAGACGTCCTCGAGCAGGCGCGGCGCGACCGGCCAGTCCTGCAGCTCGAAGGTCTTCTGCTGCTCGTTCCACTTGCTGATCGACCAGACGTTCCACTCGTCGAACGAGATGTCGATGCGCTTGTCCGACTTCTTGTGCGCCTTGACGTGGTCCGCCGCGGTGGTGACGGTGTCGATGAAGTGGTCCATGTTGACGCCCGAGGCGAGGAACGTCGACATGTCGCCGTCCTCCTCGTAGTAGGCGTGCGCCGAGATGTAGTCGACGTCGTCGTAGGTGTGCTCGAGGACCGTGCGCTCCCACTCGCCGAACGTCGGCATCGAGGCGCCGGACGAACCGCAGGCGACCAGCTCGAGGTCGGGCTGGATCTGTCGCATGGCCTTCGCGGTCATGGCGGCGAGCTTGCCGTAGTCCTCGGCGTTCTTGTGGCCGAGCTGCCACGGGCCGTCCATCTCGTTGCCGAGGCACCACATCGTGATGGCGAAGGGCTCCTGGCGGCCGTTCGAGCGGCGGTACTCGCTGAGCGCGGTGCCGGCGTCGATGTTCGCGTACTCGAGGAGCTCGATGGCCTCCTGCGTGCCGCGGGTGCCGAGGTTCACGGCGAGCATGAGCTCGGAGTCGACCGCGTCGAGCCAGTGCTGGAACTCGTGCAGGCCGACCTCGTTGGTCTCGGTCGAGTGCCAGGCGAGGTCGAGGCGACGGGGGCGCTGCTCGACGGGCCCGACGCCGTCCTCCCACTTGTAGCCGGAGACGAAGTTGCCACCGGGGTAGCGGATCGCGGAGACGTTCAGCTCCTTGACGAGGTCGATGACGTCCTTGCGGAAGCCGTGCTCGTCGGCGGTCTCGTGTGCCGGCTCGTGGATGCCGTCGTAGACGTGGCGCCCGAGGTGCTCGACGAACCCACCGAACAGGCGACGGCGCACCGGCCCCACGGTGAACGCGGCGTCGAGGACGAGGTGTGTGCGAGGCATGGATCTCCTTTGATCAGCGTGGGGGCTCGTGGTGCGACGTGATCGGCCCGGAACGAAAGTGAGCGCTCACGTCCCCATGAACGCTAGCGGGTTCCGGGCGGATGGGGAAGCGGGGACGCGCCCCGGTCGTGACCTTCACGAAAGGGGTGGCGCACCCCCGGACCTGCCGCTACTGTGAGCGCTCACGGAGCAACGACCGCTCCGCTCGGCCCGTCCCGATGGAGTGATGCCATGCCGATCCGACCAGCCGTACCCACCCCGCAGTCCCGCGGCGGTGCCTTCACCCGCAGGACCCTGCTCGCCGGTGCAGCCGCCGGCGCCGCGGTCCTCCCCCTCGCCGCGTGCTCGAGCCCGCTCGCCGCCGGCGTCGCCGGTGCCCCGCTGAACCCCGAGACCCTCGTCTTCTGGAACCTCTTCGGCGGTGGCGACGGTGTCCGTATGCAGACGATGGAGGCCGGCTACGCGAAGCAGCACGGCGGGCCGTCCTCGCTGCAGGCGACGACGTTCGCCTGGGGCAACCCGTACTACTCGAAGGTCACACTGGCCACCGTCGGGAACAAGCCGCCGGACGTCGCGATCGCCCACCTGACCCGTGCGAAGCCGCTCTGGGACGGCGGGCTGCTCGACCCGATCACCGAGGACGACCTGGCGAGCGTCGGCCTGAGCGCCAGCGACTTCAACCAGAAGGCCTGGACCGCGCAGAAGACCGACGGCAAGAACATCTGCGTGCCGCTCGACACGCACCCCTTCGTGCTCTTCTACAACGTTGACGTGTGCCAGAAGGCCGGGCTCATCGACTCCGACGGCAACCTGAAGGACCTCAACGGGCTCGAGAACTTCGAGGCCGCGCTGGCCGCCGTCGCGAAGGTCACCGGCGGCACCGCGCTCAACGTCGCGAACGTCAGCGAGGTCGCGACCCCGTGGCGCTTCTTCTGGTCGATGTACAACCAGATCGACGGCGCGACGCCGTTCATCAGCGACGGGGGCGCGAAGCTCACCGTCAACGAGGACGCGTACACGAAGGTCACCGACATGACCCAGAAGTGGGTGAAGGAGGGCTGGCTGAACAAGGGGCTCGACTACGCCACCGCCCAGACGCTGATGTTCACCGGCAAGGCGGGCTTCTTCATGCAGGGCGAGTGGGAGATCAGCACCGCGCAGTCCATCAAGGGGCTGAAGTTCGGCATGGTCCCCGTCCCGCAGCTGTTCGACAAGCCGGCGACGCAGGCCGACTCGCACACGTTCATCCTGCCGCGGAAGGACCGGACGCCCGAGCAGCGCAAGGCGCACATGCTCTTCATCAAGCAGATGCTCGAGCAGAGCCTGACCTGGGCCGAGGGCGGGCACGTCCCCGCGTACATGCCCACGTTCGACAGCACCGCGTTCAAGGACCTCAAGCCGCAGTCCAACTACGCCTCGGCAGCCGAGTCCGCCGTCTTCGACGACCCCGCCTGGTACGGCGGATCGGGCTCGACCTTCGAGAACACCGTCGGCGCCCAGCTCGCACTGGTGCAGCAGGGCAGCAGCTCGCCCGCCCAGGCGCTCGCGGCCATCAAGGACCAGCTCGCCACCTACCTCAACACCCCGAGCCCGCTGTGACCGGGCACGCCTCCCCGACGACCGACGTGAACACCGCGCGAAAGGCACGATGACGTGACCGCTGCACCAGTTCTCACCCGACCCACGGACGCTGCCGCGGTCACCCGTGGCACGCGCCCCCGCGTGAACTCCACCAACCGGGGACAGGGCCGCACCGGCTGGCTCTTCCTCGCGCCCTTCGGCCTGTTCTACCTGGCCTTCCTGCTCGGTCCGACGGTCTGGATGATCGTCACGAGCTTCTTCAACACCTCGACCGTCCGCACCGGGCTCGGCAGCTTCGCGGGCTTCGCGAACTACGCCGAGATGCTCGGTCGCGCCGACTTCTGGTCGTCGCTCTGGCACACCCTGCAGTTCACGCTCTACACGACGCCGCCGCTGGTGATCCTGGCCTTCGTCTTCGCCGTGCTGACGAACCGGATGAACCGCGGGCAGTGGTTCTTCCGCCTGGCGTTCTTCCTGCCGTTCATCCTGCCGTCGGCGACGATCTCGCTCATCTGGGTGTTCATCTTCACCCCGGCGACGGGCCTCTTCGCCTCGATCCAGCAGGCGATCGGCCTGACCCCGGGTGCGGGTGTGCTCGCGAGCCCGAACACGGCCATGATCGGCGTCGCGATCGCCACCGTGTGGTGGACCCTCGGCTTCAACTTCGTGCTGTACCTGGCCGGCCTGCAGGAGATCCCCCGCGAGCTGTACGAGGCCGCCGCGGTCGACGGTGCGTCCAGCTGGCAGCAGATCAAGTCGATCACGCTGCCGCTGCTCGGCCGCACGACGACGCTGGTCATCCTGCTGCAGATCATCGCGAGCCTGAAGATCTTCGACCAGGTGTACCTGATGACGAACGGCGGCCCGGGCATCTCGACCCAGGTCTCGCTGCAGCTCATCACCGGCGTCGGCTTCACCGACAACCGTCTCGGCGCCGCGTCCGCCGCGTCGGTGCTCCTGTTCATCGTGATCGTCGCGATCGCGGTCATCCGGCAGCTCGTCGAGCGCGCTGCCGCCAAGCGAGAGATCGGGGCCTGACATGACCGCCACCGAGAGCATCACCACGTCGCGTCCGCGGAAGCTGCGCTCCGGCGTCTCGGCAGCCGCTCCCGCGAACGCGGCGAAGATCGGCGTCTCCGGCAAGGGCTTCAACACCGCCGCCGCGATCATCCTGACGGTGTTCGCGATCATCTGGCTCATCCCGAGCCTGTTCGCCCTGAAGACGTCACTGTCCGACAACGGGGTCGCGGCCCTGGGCGCGAACGCGATCCTGTCGAACTGGAACCCGACGCTGCACTCCTACGCGTCGCTGTTCCGGTCCGGCGACATCTGGAACTGGTACCTCGCCAGCGGCGTGACGAGCCTCGTCACCACGGCGCTGACGGTGCTGTTCGCCTCGATGGCGGCCTTCGCGCTGTCCCGTCTGGCGTTCCGCGGCCGGAACGTCGCGTTCCTGCTCATCATCCTGGGCATCATGATCCCGACGCAGGTCCTGATCATCCCGATCTTCCAGGAGCTCAACGCGGTCAACCTGCTCAACACGTACTGGTCGGTGATCTTCCCGCAGGTGCCGGCCGTGATCGCGGTCTTCATCTTCAAGCAGTTCTTCGACGGCATCCCGAAGGAGCTCGAGGAGGCGGCGCGCATCGACGGTGCGGGCATGTGGAAGATCTACTGGTCGGTGATCATGCCGCTGTCCCGTCCGGTGATCGCCGCGGTCGCGATCCTGACCTTCGTCGGGGTGTGGAACAACCTGCTCCTGCCGCTGTTCGTGCTGTCGAACCCGGACCTCATGACGATCCCGGTCGGGCTCGCCACGGTGCAGGGCAGCTTCGGGCAGCGCTACGCCGACATCCAGGCCGGCGCGATCCTGGCGGCGCTGCCGCTGATCATCCTCTACCTGGTCTTCCAGCGGCAGATCGTGGAGGGCGTGACGGGCTCGGGCCTCAAGGGCTAGACGCTCCGCGTCGACGGACGGGAGGCACGGTGCCAGCTGGCACCGTGCCTCCCGTCCGTCGTGCGCGTGGTCGGACCGGGCGTCCCTGGTGGACGCGGGCGTGCCTGGTCGAAGCGGGCGTCCCTGGTCGAAGCGGGCGTGCCTGGTGCTCCTGAACGACCAGGTACGCCCGAGATCGCATTGCATCGCGCCTGTCTTGGGAAGGAACGGGCGGCGCGAGAGGTGGTCAGAGCGGGTCGAGCCGCGTCCGCAGCAGGCAGAACTCGTTCCCCTCGGGGTCCTGCAGCACGTGCCAGGACTCCTCGCCGGTCTGTCCGACGTCGGCGGGTCGGGCACCGAGCGCGAGCAGCCGCTCGAGTTCGGCCTCCTGGTCGCGATCCACCGGCGAGAGGTCGAGGTGGAGCCGCAGGGTCTGGGTCGGCGCGTGCTCGACCCGGTTGAGGATGATCGTCGGGGTCGCGCCGCCGAAGCCCGATGCGGGCCCGATCTCGATGCCGTCGTCGTCCTTCCCGAGTTCGACGTAGTCCAGGACCGCGCACCAGAAGCGCGACAACGCCTCGGGGTCGCGGCAGTTCAGCACGAGTTCGCTCAGTCGACTGCTCATGCCCGCACGCTACGCGGGGACGTTCAGGCGGGGACGACCTGGCGCGCGTCGTGCTTCCAGAACCCGGAGAAGGTGATCCGGGTCTTCGGCAGACCGGCACGGTGCAGGTGTCGCCGGCCCTCGGTCGCGAGCCGCGACTCCCCGACCACGAAGGCGTACCCGCGGTCGTCGGCGGGCACGTACCGCTGCAGTTCGGCGAGCGCCGCGCGTCCGGGGACGTCGTGCTCGGTGTCCGCCCGGACGATCCACGTCACCGTGACACCGACCGGGGCGTCGAGCACGCGGACGTCGGCGGCGGTCGGGACCTCCTGGATGATGCGGCCGACGGCGTCGCGCGGCAGCGACGCCGCGATGCCGACGACGGCGGGCAGGCCGGTCTCCTCGGCGGCGACGACGACCTCGCCGGCGTCGTCCGGGCAGTCGAAGATGCAGCCCTGGTCGAGCATCGCGAGCTCGTCACCGGGACGGGCACCGCAGGCCCAGATCGCCGCGCGGCCCTCGGGCTCGCCGTCGGCGTCGCAGTGCACGACGAAGTCGACGTCGAGCTCGCCGACCTCGGGACGGAAGGCCGCGACCGTGTAGTTCGCGCAGTGGGGACGGACGTCCTCGGGGATGGCGAGGAACGACGGCCACCAGCGGCGACCGTCCAGGTCGGGCATCCGGAAGGCGTCCTGGTCGGGGCGCGGCACGAACAGGCGGAACCAGTGGTCGAAGCCGAGGAACGGGAACTCGTGCAGGTCGTCGCCCGTCACGGTGACCCGCTGCACCGACGGGGTGTGCCGGACGGAGCGGAGCACCCGAGCACGGAAGAGCCGGGGTGCCTCGGGCATGAGCCGCGGGATCTTCGCCATGAAGGGAAGGCTACCCTAAGCTGGCCTGCGTGCCATCCCCCGAAACCGTCCTGACGCCCGACCGGGCCGCCCGGAGCGAGGCCCCGCCGCGTGCCGACGGCGTGCACCGCCGGGCCGTCCGTCGTCGGCTGCTGGTGGTCGTGGCCCTGGTCGTCGCGCTCGTCGTCGCCGCGGTCGCGAGCATGCTCCTCGGGAGCAACCGGCTCGGCGTCGACCAGGTGCTCGCGGGGCTGACGCGCAGCGGATCGAGCACCGCCGAGGCCGTCGTCTGGGGTTCCCGCATCCCGCGCACCCTGATCGGGGCGGCCGTCGGCGCAGCGCTCGGCATCGCCGGGCTCCTCATGCAGGGCCACACCCGGAACCCGCTCGCCGACCCCGGGCTGTTCGGCGTCTCCTCCGGCGCCGGGCTCGCGGTCGTGCTCGGCGTGTACGTCTTCGGGGTGACGAGCACCGGGGCCACCGTCTGGTTCGCCCTCGTCGGGGCCGTCGTCGCGAGCGTCGTCGTGTTCTCGGTGACCGTCGCCGGCAGCGGCACCGCGAGCCCCGTGCCCCTCGCCCTGGCCGGGGCCGCCGTCTCCGCCCTGCTCGGGGCGATCACGTCGTTCATCGTCCTGACCGACCAGGACTCCCTCGACGCCTACCGCCTGTGGGTGGTCGGGTCGCTCGCCTCCCGGCAGCTCGACGTGCTCGTGGCCGCGGCACCGTTCCTGCTCGTCGGCGCCGTGCTCGCGGTCTGGAACACCCGCGCCCTCGACGCCCTGGGGCTCGGCGCCGAGCTGGCGAAGGGCCTCGGCGAGAACGTGCTCGTCGCCCGGCTCGTCGGGCTCGGCGGCATCACGCTCCTGGCGGCCGGTGCCACCGCCGCCGCCGGACCGATCGGCTTCGTCGGCCTCACGGTGCCGCACGTCGCCCGCGCCCTGGTCGGGACCGGGCACCGCTGGACGCTCCCCGTGTCGGCACTCGTCGGCGCTGCACTCGTGCTCGTCGCCGACGTGGTGGGCCGACTGGTCGGCGGGTTCTCCGAGGTCGAGGTCGGCATCGTGCTCGCCGTGCTCGGCGGTCCGGTCTTCGTCGCCGTCGCCCGTCGCCGATCGCTGGTGTCCCTGTGAGCGCCGCCACGGACGGACGGCTCGAGGCCGAGCGCGCGGTACCGTCCGGCACGGACCGTCCGCCCGCCGGTCGCCGTGGTGTCCGGATCGGCCCGGTCGGACTCGCCTGGCGTCCGCGGGTGCTCGGCTGGACGGTCGGTTCGCTCGCCGTCGCCCTGGCCCTGGTGGTGCTCGGCGTCGCGGTCGGCAGCACGTTCATCGCGCCGGGCACCGTCGTCCGCGCACTGCTCGGCGCCGAGGACGGCCCCGAGGGCTTCATCGTCACCACGCTCCGACTCCCCCGCGTGCTCACCGGCGCCCTGGTCGGCCTGGTGCTCGGGACGGCCGGCGCGCTGACCCAGACGGTGACCCGGAACCCGCTCGGCACGCCGGACATCATCGGCGTGACCTCGGGAGCGAGCGTCGGCGCGGTCGCCGCGATCGTGCTCGGCGGTGGCACCTACTCGGTGTCGGCGGTCGTCCTGAGCGGCGGCATCCCGGTGGCGGCGACGATCGGCGCACTCGTCGCCGCGGCCGCCGTGTACGGCCTCGGCTGGCGGGGCGGCGTGCAGAGCTACCGGTTGGTGCTCGTCGGCATCGGGGTGAGCGCGACGCTCGACGCCGTGACGAGCTACCTGCTCGTCCGCGCGAAGATCACCGTCGCCACGGCGGCGTCGCAGTGGCTCGTCGGCAGCCTGTCGAGCACCTCGTGGACGACGGTCTGGCCGCTCCTGCTCGTCGCAGCGGTCTGCGTCCCGATCGCCCTCGCCACCAGCGCCGCGCTCGGCATCGGGCAGCTCGGCGACGAGGTCGCGACCGGCGTCGGACTCGGCGTGCAGCGCCACCGGCTGCTCGTCCTCGCCCTGGCGGTCGTCCTCACCGCCGCCGCCGTCGCCGCCGCCGGACCGATCGGCTTCGTCGCGTTCGTCGTCCCCCAGGTGGCCCTGCGGCTGGCCGGGACGAACCGTCCGCCACTGCTGCTCGCGGGGGCGCTCGGGACGGTCCTCGTCCTCGGCGCCGACCTGCTCGCGCGCTCCGCCTTCCCGTGGCAGGTGCCCGTCGGCATCGTGACCACCGTCGTCGGGGCCCCGTACCTGATCTGGCTCCTCGTCCGCCACCGCAAGGAGATGTCCCGATGACCGCCACCACGACCGACGGCAGGACCGCGGGCGCACCGGACGCGACCACCGACCGGAGCGCGGGCGGCGCCTCGACCGGCACCGTGCCTCCCGTCCTCGAGGCCCGCGGACTGTCCGTCGGCTACGACCGCGACCCCGTCCTCCGCGACCTGGACCTGCGGATCGAGCGCGGGACGGTGACGACGTTCCTCGGCGCGAACGGGTGCGGGAAGTCGACGCTCCTCAAGGCGTTCGGCCGCGTGCTGAAGCCACAGTCGGGCGAGGTGCTGCTGGACGGCTCCCCCATCCGCCGGGAGCCGAACCGCGCCGTCGCCCGGCGGCTCGCGATCCTGCCGCAGACGCCGGTGGCTCCCGCCGGCACGAGTGTCCTCGACCTCGTGATGCGCGGACGGAACCCGCACCAGTCGTGGGCGAAGCCGTGGACGGCCGACGACGCCGACGTCGCCGAGCAGGCCATCGCGGCGACCGGGCTGACCGACGTCGCGCACCGCGACGTCGCGAGCCTGTCCGGCGGCCAGCGGCAGCGCGCCTGGATCGCCCTCGTGGTGGCGCAGCAGGCGGAGACCCTGCTGCTCGACGAACCGACGACGTACCTCGACCTCGCGCACCAGCTCGACGTGCTCCGGCTCGTGCGGCGCCTGAACCGCGAGCAGGGGTCGACCGTCGTGATGGTGCTGCACGACCTGACGCTCGCGGCGCGGTACTCGGACCGACTCGTCGTGCTGCACGACGGCGGTGTCGTCGCCGACGGCACGCCGCAGGACGTCCTGACACCCGCCGTGCTGCAGACCGCCTTCGGGCTGCACGCCCGCGTCGTGCCGGACCCGGTCACCGGCGCGCCGATGATCGTGCCCGAAGCCGACGAGCACGAAGCAGACGAGCACGAAGCGGACGAGCACGAGGCTCCACGCGCCTGACCGCCGCCGATCCGGGTCCGTGTTCGCGTCCGATGCTGGCGGGTCTCTCAGAGTTAGGTTAGGCTCTCCTAACGTGAAGATCCCCCGCCGCGGCTCCCTGCGCGCCGCCCTCGTGACCTCCGTGGCCGTCTCGGCCCTCCTCCTCACCGGCTGCTCCGGTGCGAACGACGAAGCCGGCTCCGGCGACACCGCGGGCACGGGCTCGGCCGCCTCCGGTCCCTGGTCGTACGAGGACGCCACCGGCACGACCGTGAAGACCGACAGCACCCCGAAGCGCGTCGTCGTCCTCAACGACGTCGCCATCTCGTTCATCGAGTACGGGCTGCGCCCGGTCGGCACATTCGGCCAGCTGACGATGGCGAAGGACAAGCGGTTCGCCGACCTCGACACCGACGGCATCACCCAGCTCGGCGAGGCGTACGGCGACATCGACCTCGAGGAGCTCGCGGCCCTGAAGCCCGACCTCGTCGTCACGTCGGTGTACCCGAAGGACGAGCAGGGCACGCTCGACACGACCCAGCCCGGCTACGGCTTCAAGGACAAGGAGCAGCAGCAGCAGGTCGAGGCGATCGCACCCGTCGTCCAGGTGAAGTGGGGCGGCAAGGGCGAGGACGTCATCGAGACCATCGCCGACCTGGCCGAGTCGCTCGGTGCCCCCGAGTCGAAGGTCCAGGCCGCCGAGGACCGCTTCGACGCGGCCGAGGACACCCTCGAGCAGGCCGCGAAGTCGAGCGACGTCTCCGTGGTGTCGATGTTCGCCGACGGCTCCGGCGCGTACGTCACCCGCCCGAGCGACGAGCCGAGCCTGCAGATGTACTCGTCGTTCGGTGTCGACTTCGTGGACCCGAAGCCGAAGGGCTTCTACTGGGGCGTCTACTCGTGGGAGAACGCGGGGCAGATCACCGGTGACGTGCTCCTGCTGTCGCAGCAGGGCTACCAGGTCGCGGACCTCGAGAAGCAGCCGACCTTCGCCGACAACGCCGCGCTCGAGGCGGGCCAGGTCCACAGCTGGACCTTCCCGGCGCTCGACTACGCGTCGCAGGCGGACTACATGACGAAGCTCGCGGGCTGGCTCGAGGACAGCAAGAAGGTCTCGTAGCGACCCACGTGCGGACGGGAGGCGCGGTGCCGGCTGGCACCGCGCCTCCCGTCCGTCACGGGGTCGCTCCGCAGCGGACGATCAGCCGGCGGGCAGCGCCGCGTTCACCGCCGTCTGCGCCTGCCGCCACACGTCCGCCCGGGACCCGGCGTAGGTGCCGCCCTGGCCGCTCCCGACGTACCGCAGGTTCGTCTTCCCGCCGTCGGTGTTGCCCTGCCAGTACGCGGTCACCGCCCGCGAGGTCCCGCCGACGAGCCAGATCTGGTCCGCCGCGTCGGTCGTGCCCGTCTTGCCGAACAGCGTCGCCCCGTCGAGGGTCTGCCCACCCGACGCCGTGCCGCCGCGGAACGCACCCTGCATCACCGCGAACGCCTCGGCCGCGACCGACGCCGACACCGCCTGCGTGCAGGACCGCGGCTGCCCACCGAGGGCCGTCCCGTCCGGCCCGGTGACCTGGTCGACGACGACCGGGGCGCAGTACACGCCGCCGTTCGCGATCCCGGCGTAGGCGGCCGCCATCGTCAGCGGTGCGATGCTCGTCGTCCCGAGGATCGCCGCCGGGTTCGCCGGGAGCTCCCCACCCGTCGCCGGGTGGACACCCAGTCGCGCGGCGGTGTCGCGGATGTCGCAGAGATCGAGCTGCGACGCCATGTCCGCGTAGGCCGCGTTCACCGACTGGGCCGTCGCCGCGCGGACCGAGTACGGCCCGGTCTGCCCCGGCGAGTCGTTCTTCGGGTCGTACGGGGTGTCCAGCGTGACCCGCTGCCCGCACTGCGTCCACGTGGCGCGAGCCTTCCGCGTCCCGTCCACCACCGTGTCGGGGCTCCGGCCGGACACGAGCCACTGCAGCAGCGTGAACATCTTGTAGGTCGAGCCGACCTGGAACCCCTTCGAGCCGCCGTTCGACTCGTCGGTGGCGTAGTTGAGCGAGGTCGCCGTCGCCGGGGCGTCGGCCGACCGGTCGAAGTCCTTGTTCTGCGCCATCGTCAGCACGCGACCGGTGCCCGCCTCGACGGTGTCGAGCGTCGCACCGAGGGCGAGCCGGCTCTCGGTCGCCGGGTCGTGCAGGGCGAGCAGGTCCTTCTGCTGGGTGTTGAGGTCGAGGTCGAGGGTGGTCTGCACCCGGTACCCGCCCGTGCGCCACGCGGCGGCGCGGGCACCGGGGTCGGCGCCGAGCTGCGGCAGCTCCTTCGCCACCTGTTCGGCGTACGCGCAGAAGAACTCCGCGCCGCGCACCGCCGACTCGCACCCCTGCTGCGGCGCCGTGAGGCGGACGTAGTCGGCGGGACGGGACGCGAGCGCCGTCGCGAGGTCCGCGTCGCCCAGGTGCCCCTGCTCGTGCATCGAGCGGAGGATGACGTCCCGCCGTGCCTGGTTGTCGGCGTGGTGCTCGGGCGTCGACAGGTCGCGGCGCTCGGGCCACTGCACGATGGCGATCAGCGACGCGGCCTCGGCCGGGGTCAGGTCGGAGGCGTCCTTGCCGTAGTACCGCTGCGCGGCTGCCTGCACACCGTAGGTCTGGTCGCCGAAGTACGCGATGTTCAGGTAGGCGGCGAGGATCTCGTCCTTCGAGTACTCCTTCGCGAGTCCGATCGCCAGCTTCACCTCGGCGAGCTTGCGCTCCGGGCTCTTCTTCGTCGCCTCGCGGTAGCCGGCCTCGCGCTCCTCGGCGGTCGGCAGTTCGCTCGCCTGCTGGATCTTGATGTTCCGCACGAGCTGCATCGTGATGGTGGAGCCACCGGACCCGCCCTGCCCGCCTGAGGCGATGACGCTCGCGACCGACCGCACCAGGCTCGTCGGGTCGACGCCGCCCGTCTCGCGGAAGCGCTTGTCCTCGCCGTCGATCGCGGCGTGCTCGAGGGTGTCGCTGATCTGGTCGAGCGACAGCTCCTGGCGGTTCTGGTCCCACACGTCGACCAGGTGCACGGGCTGTCCGCCCTGGTACGCCCAGATCTCGTTGCGCTCGGGCAGGTCACCGATCTCGATGTACTCCGGCATCGAGTCGAACAGGTCGATCGCCGAGGTCGTCCCCACGCCGGCCACCGCGAGCACCGGTGTCACCCCGACCCCGACCAGCAGCCCCGCCAGCACGCTGCCGCCGACGAAGCCCAGGGCTGCCCCGGTCGCACGTCGCATCGTCATGTCTCCCCCTCGTCGTCCCGCCCCCGTCGTCCGGAGGCGTCGGGTGACCCTCCCAACGCTGTTCGGACGTCTGCCCGGGGTTCCCCGGGCAGAACCGGCACGACCGCTGGGAAAGGACCGAGTCGGTACGGATCGTTACCGCAGGGGCTCCCGCCGTCACCGTCCCGTGACCCGACCGTGACCGCGTCGTGACCGTGCGCTCGTCGGTACGCTCGGGGGATGGGGACCGGACGGTGGCACGAGGACGTGCTCGGGGCCTCCTTCGAGCGCCTCGAGCTCCCGCTCGGCGAGGACGGTGAGGGACCGGTCGTCGCGACCCTGGTGCGGCGCCGGCGGTCACCGAACGACCTGCTGCTGCACGCCCGCGGCCCCCTGCACGGCGTGGACGTGCTGTACGTGCACGGCTGGTCCGACTACTTCTTCCAGGTGGAGCTGGCGGAGCACCTCGAGCGGCTCGGAGCGCGCTTCCACGCCCTCGACCTGCGGAAGTACGGCCGGAGCCTCCGCCCGCACCAGACGCCCGGGTTCGTCGACGACCTGGCCGTGTACGACGAGGACATCGGTGCCGCCCTCGACGCGATCGCCGCCGAGCACCACGGCGGTCCGCGCCGACGACTCGTCCCGATGGGGCACTCCACCGGCGGGCTGACCCTGGCGCTCTGGGCCGCGCGGCACCCCGACCTCGTCGACGGCCTCGTGCTGAACAGCCCGTGGCTCGAGTTCCAGGCGAGTGCACTCGGCCGGGCGATCGTCACGCCGGTGATCAAGCTCGGAGCGAAGCGGAACCCGCTCGCGCCGATGCCCGCGGTCGACCCGGGCTTCGCGACGCGGACGGTGTCCGCCACGGGCGAGGGGTCGTGGACCTACGACCAGCGCTGGCGGCCCGAACGGGGCTTCGCCCTGCACCCCGGGTGGCTCGCCGCGGTGTTCGCCGGGCAGGAACGGGTCGCGCAGGGGCTCGGCATCGCGGTGCCGACCCTCGTGATGCTCAGCGACAAGAGCATGCTGCAGCCGCGGTGGGACGACGCGATGACGCGCGCCGACGTCGCGCTCAACGTGGACGTGGTCGCGCACCGGGCCCTGTCGCTCGGCGCCGAGGTGACCGTCCGGCGCCTGCACGGGGCCCTGCACGACGTGGTGCTCTCCGCGCCCGAGGTCCGCGACCAGGTGTGGGACGTGCTCGGGCGCTGGGCCACGACGCTCCCGCGCTGAGCACCGCCCGGGGGTGTCCCTCAGCCGATCCGCTGGACCGCCAATCGGGTCGCCGCGGCCACCAGGGCGTCCGACGGCTCCGCGTCCGCCCGCTCGTGCGCCGTGAACACGACGAGCACGACGGGGTCCCGGCCCGGCGGCCGGACGACGGCGATGTCGTTGCGCACCCCGTACGAGGCGGTCCCGGTCTTGTCCGCGACCGTCCAGCCCGCGGGGACGCCCGCCCGGATCGTGCCGTCGCCGGTCGTCGTCCCCGCCATCGACGACCGCAGCAGCTCGCGGTCCCCGGCGTCCAGCGCGTCGCCCACGAGCACCGCCCGCAGGTCGCTCGCCGACTGCGCCGGGGTCGTCGTGTCCCGCGGGTCACCCGGGACCGCCGTGTTGAGGTCGGGCTCGACGCGGTCCACCCGGGTCACGTCGTCCCCGATCCCCCGCAGCCACCGCGACACACCGCCCACCCCGCCGAGCCGCTCCACGAGCAGGTTCGCAGCCGTGTTGTCACTCTCGCGCACCGCCGCGTCGACGAGCGCCCGGACCGTCATGCCCTCGTCGACGTGCCGGCTCGTGACGGGTGCGTACTCGAGCAGGTCGCCCCGTCCGTAGTGCACGACCTCGTCGAGGTCCTCGCCGCTCGACGCGTCGAGGACCGCCGCGGCGATGAACGCCTTGTTCGTCGAGGCGAAGGCGAACCGCTCGTCCGCCCGGTACCCGACGCTGCTGCCGTCCGCCGTGTCGATCGCGACGACGCCGATCCGGGCGTCGTCCCGCTCCTCGAGCGCGGCGAACGCGCGGGACGTCGCCGCGTCCGCGGTCGCGGTCGCGGTCGGTGTCGGTGTCGGTACCGGCGTCGTGGTCGCCGTCGGAGCGCCGCCCGCCGTGCCCGAGGGGTCGCCACCACCACTGCCGCTGCACCCGGCGAGCGTCAGCGCGGCCACCGCCGCGATCGTGGCCAGGGTCGTCCTCGTCGTCCGCACGCTGACGAGCATGCCGACCCCGCCCGCGATCCACCTGCACGTCGCGTCCCGCCGTGCGAGCGACGCGGCCACGGTCGGACGGGAGGCACGTGGCGGTGCCACCCCGCGCCTCCCGTCCGGTGGTGGCGGACCCGGGACGCGTGGTCGGGGTCCGCACGCGCCTCCCGTCCGGCGGGCGACGTCAGGAGCGCGACAGGCGCGTGACCGTCGCGTGTGCGCCGTCCTGCAGGAGCCCGTCGAGCGCGTCGCGGTACGCCGCGACGAACCGGTCGTCGTCGACCAGGTCGCCGAACACCTGGCGGTCCTGCAGGAAGGCGAGCCGGTCCTCGTCCTGCCGCCGCGCGGCCGCCGTCAGCCGGTCGGCGAGGCGGTCCACGACCTGGATCGGCTGCCCGTCCTCGTCGGTGCCCTCCGCGTAGCGCGCCCACGAGGCGACGATGCCGGCCGAGAGCGCGACGGGACCTCCGGATGCGAGGTTCTCGCGGACCACCGGGAGCAGCCACTTCGGGATGCGGTCGCTCGACTCGGCGCAGAGCCGGGCGAGGGTGTCGCGGACCTCGGGGTTCCGGAAGCGCTCGATGAGCGTCGCCGTGTAGTCGTCGAGGTCGATCCCGGGGACCGCGTGGAGCGTCGGGGTCGCCTCCTCGGCCATGTAGCGGCGGAGGAAGGTGGCGATCGCCTCGTCCTGCGTGGCCTCGTGGGCGTAGCGGTACCCGGACAGGTACCCGAAGTAGCAGAGCCCCTGGTGGCTGGCGTTGAGGAGCCGGAGCTTCATCAGTTCGTACGGCTCGACGTCGTCGACGAGCTGCACGTCGGCGTCCTCGTACCGGGGGCGGCCGGCGGGGTGGTCGTCCTCGAGCACCCACTGGAAGAACGGCTCGGCGACGACCGGCCAGGCGTCCTCGATGCCGAGCTCGTCACGGACCCACGCCCGGTCCTCGTCGGTCGTGACCGGGGTGATCCGGTCGACCATCGAGTTCGGGAACGACACGTGCTCGCCCATCCACGCCGCGAAGGCCGGGTCCTGCAGGCGGGCGTAGGCGGTGAACATCTGCCGAGCGACGTGCCCGTTGCCCTGGATGTTGTCGCACGACATCACCGTGAACGGCTCGAGACCCCGGTCGCGACGACGCCGGAGCGCCTCGACCACGAGGCCGAAGACAGTCCGCGGCGGGGCGTCCCCGCGCAGGTCCGCTGCGACACCCGGTTCGTCCGCGACGAACTCCCCCGTGACGTGGTCGAAGTTGTAGCCGCCCTCGGTGATGGTCAGGCTGACGATCCTGGTGTCCGGGTGCGCCATCTTCTCGACGACCGCGTCCGGGTCGTCGACCGCGAGCAGGTACTCGACGATGCTGCCCACGACCCGCGACTCCCGCGTGCCGTCCGGGTGCTTGAGCACGAGCGTGTAGAGGCCGCCCTGCTCCGCCATCGCGGCGGCCATGCGACGGTCCTGCTCGAGCACACCGACACCGCAGATGCCGTACTCGCGGGCCTCGCCCTGCTGCAGGAGCCGGTCCACCACCATCGCCTGGTGCGCACGGTGGAAGCCGCCGACGCCGAAGTGCACGATCCCCGGGGTGATCCCGTCGCGGTCGTAGCTCGGCACGGCGACGCCGCTCGCGGCGATCCGGTCCAGGGTCTCCGGGCTCAGGCGGACGGTCATGGGTACTCCTTCGTACGGCGGTCGCGAGCCCCCAGTCTGGCAGCCGGAACCGGTGTGCGGAACCGGTGTTCCGACCCGACGCATCCGGATCGACCCGCGACCCTCCGTGCCCGGGGGACGAACCTGAGGGAGCGCTCGGAGAAGGTGCACCGAGTGCATCGATGCACCTAGTGTTGGCACACGTGACCACCACCGACCGTCGTGCCGCGCTCAAGGCGAAGCACCGTGCCGCGATCCTGCAGGCAGCGCGGGACCTGGTCGACGAACGCGGCGGACGCGGTTTCGGCGTCGACGACCTGGCATCGCGTGCCGACATCGCGCGACGGACCGTCTTCAACCACTTCGCGTCGCTCGACGAGGTCCTGCTCGCGGTGTGCGAGCAGGAGCTCTCGGTGATCATCGACCGGTTCCTGGCCGACATGGCCCGGACCCCGATCGGTGACGGCAGCCGCGCGTCGATGTTCGAGGAGCTCGAGTCGGCCGCACGCGGGGCCGACCTGGCGCCGGCGATCTCCGGGATGTACCGGATCATCGGTGAACCGGGGAAGGAGGACCCGAAGGCCGCGGTCCTCACCCAGACCGCGTTCTCGCGGGTCACCGACCGGCTGCGCGACGAGGTCGCCCGGCGACACCCGGGTGCGGACCCGCTCGACACCGCGCTGCTCGTCGACTCGCTCATGAGCGGGATCGTCGTCATCGCCGACCACTGGCTCACCAACGACGGCCCCGAGCTCACCCCGGCGTCACTGACCGCCTGGGACGCCCTGCTGAGCAGACTCGTGCACAGCGTCCGCTCCGGCTACATGCCGGCCTCCTGACCACTCCCCCCGGGGTCCACCGGCGCACCCCGCACCACCACAGCACCTGACACGAAAGGACGGGGCAACCGCATGGCCGGTCTCCTCTACCGTCTCGGACGGTTCTCCGCACGACGCCACTGGCTGGTGATCATCGCCTGGATCGTCATCATGGGCATCGCGGGGCTCACCTACAGCCTGTTCGCGGGCACGATCTCCTCGTCCATCACGATCCCGAACACCAAGACGAGCCAGGTGCAGGACGAGCTGGCGGACAAGTTCCCGTCGGCGAACGGTGGCAACGGCACGCTGGTCTTCGAGACGACCGACGGCAAGGCGTTCACCGCGACGCAGCAGGCCGACGTCAAGGACTTCCTGGACGGGATCGCCGACCTCGACGGGGTGAAGGAGGTCCGTGACGGCTTCACCACGCAGGACCAGCTCGACGAGCAGCGGCAGAAGATCGTCGACGGGCGCCAGCAGATCGAGGACGGTCGCAAGCAGATCGAGGACGGCCAGGCCCAGCTCGACCAGCAGAAGGACCAGCTGGAGTCGGGCAAGCAGCAGATCGAGCAGGCGCAGGCGCAGCTCGACCAGCAGAAGGCCCAGGCCGAGGCGCAGGCCCAGGCCGCCGGGGCCGCCGCCGCGAACAGTGCGGCCGCGCAGGCCGGTCAGCAGCAGCTCGAGCAGGCCCAGGCGCAGATCGACGCCCAGCAGCAGCAGATCACCGCGGGCGAGCAGCAGATCGCCGACGCCCAGCAGGAGATCGACGACAACACGAAGAAGCTCGAGGACAACGAGCGCGAGCTGGAGCAGGGGTCCGACCTGCTCGACCTGTCGAAGGACATCCGCTTCGTGTCGTCGAACGGCGCTGCCTCGATCGGCACCGTGCAGTTCACGAAGTCGACCTTCGAGGTGCCGCAGGAGACCAAGCAGGAGATCTCCGACCGGGCCGAGAGCGCGAAGATCGACGGCGTCGAGGTGTACGTCTCGAACGACATCGCGCAGGGTGTCCCGTCGATCCTCGGCCCCGGCGAGATCGTCGGTGTCATCATCGCCGCGCTCGTGCTCTTCCTGATGCTCCGCACGGTCATCGGCGCCGCCATCCCGCTGCTGTCCGCCGTGCTCGGCGTCGGCGTCGCCACCCTCGCGTCGCTCTCGTTCTCGAGCCTGGTCGAGTTCATCTCGGTCACGCCGGTGCTGGGGGTGATGCTCGGCCTGGCGGTCGGCATCGACTACTCGCTGTTCATCCTCAACCGACACCGGACGCAGCTGAAGGCCGGCATGGGCGTCCACGAGTCCATCGGTCTCGCCAACGGCACCTCCGGCAACGCGGTGGTCTTCGCGGGCACGACCGTCATCGTGGCCCTGCTCGCGCTCAACATCACCGGGATCCCGTTCCTCGGCCTGATGGGCACCGTCGGCGCCGTCGCCGTGCTGTTCGCGATCCTCATCGCGACGTCGTTCACCCCGGCGCTGCTGTCCCTGCTCGGCATGCGCATCCTCCGGAAGAAGGAGCGGCAGCAGATCGGGCACACCGGGTCCGTCCGGGTGCCGAACAAGCCGATGTCGACCTGGCGCGCGGTCGTCACGCTCGTCGCCGGCGTCGCGGTGCTCGGCACGATCGCCCTCCCCGCCACGCAGATGCGCCTCGGCCTGCCGACCGGTGCCTCCGAGGCCACCGACTCGTCGCAGTACAAGGCGTACAAGGCGCTCGAGGACGAGTTCGGCGCCGGCCAGAACGGTCCGCTACTCGTCGTGGCCGACCTGCCGGAGGCGATCGCGAAGGACGACGTCACCGCGACCGAGGTCACCATCGGCCAGGCGCTCGCGAAGAACGACGACGTCGAGGCTGTCCTGCCGATCGGCGCGTCGTCCGACCGCGACATCATCGCCTTCCAGGTCAAGCCCGCGGGCGGCCCGGACAGCGTCTCGACCGAGACCCTGGTCAAGGACCTGCGCGAGCAGACCGTGCAGACCGACGACGGCACGGTGACGCTCGGGGTCGCGGGCAACGCCAGCGCGAACATCGACGTGTCGGAGAAGCTCGCGAACGTGCTGCCGCTCTACCTCGTCGTGGTCGTCGGCCTGTCGCTGATCATCCTCATCGTCGTGTTCCGGTCGTTCCTCGTGCCGATCACCGCGACGGCCGGGTTCATCCTGTCCGTGCTCGCGTCCTTCGGTGGTCTGACGGCCATCTACCAGTTCGGCTGGCTGGGCTCCGTGTTCGGCGTGCACGACCCTGCGCCGATCCTGAGCTTCCTGCCCATCATCGAGATCGGCATCCTGTTCGGGCTCGCGATGGACTACCAGCTCTTCCTGGTGTCCGGCATGCGTGAGGCGTACGCGCACGGCGCCTCGGCCAAGGTCGCGGTGCAACGCGGTCTGCACGCCGGTCGCGCGGTCGTCACGGCAGCTGCGATCATCATGATCTCGGTGTTCGCGGGCTTCATCTTCTCCGAGTCCTCGACCATCAAGCCGATCGGCTTCGGCCTGGCGTTCGGCGTGCTGGTCGACGCCTTCGTCGTCCGGATGCTGCTCATCCCGGCGGTCATGCACCTGCTCGGGAAGAGCGCCTGGTGGATCCCGAAGTGGCTCGACCGGATCCTGCCGGACGTCGACGTCGAGGGCGCCAAGCTCGAGCGCTCGCACCCCGGTGACGACCGCGGCCACGGCGCCGAGCCCGCCGTCGCCGGTGCCACCGCCGGGGCCGGAGCCGGAGCGCACCGCGGGTCGCACGCCGCCGACGTGGAGCCCGATGCGAACCCGCACGAGGGGCACACGCCGACGCACCGCGCCTAGGCGTCGAGCGTCCGCGGGGGCGCCAGCCCCACTGCACCGCCGGGAGGCCGGTGCCGGTCCACGAGACCGGCACCGGGCCTCCCGTCCGTGTGCCGGGCGCGATCGCGCGTGCCGGGCGTACCCGGGCGTACCCGGCGGGGTCGGGCGTACCGGGCGGACCCGGGCGCACCTGGTGGGGTCGGGCGTACCCGGTGCAAACGGGCGTACCGGGCGTACCGGGCGGACCCGGGCGTACCGGGTGGAAAGGGGCGTACCTGGTCGTCCCGAAGGACCAGGTACGCCCGTTCCCGCCTCCCATCGCGGGTGTCATGGGAAGGAACGGGCACGGCCACGGCCACGGGCACGGGCACCGGCACCGGCACGGCACAGTGGAACGGGCACGACCGCGGCACCGGGCGCCCGGTCCGTTCGTGGACGAAGTACCGTGGACGCATGACCGCGACCGACGTCGACCCCCTCGCCCTCGACCGGCAGCTCTGCTTCGCCCTGGCCGCCACGAGCCGCAGCGTCATCGGCCTGTACCGCGACCTGCTCGACCCGCTGGGCCTGACGCACCCGCAGTACCTCGTCATGCTCGCCCTGTGGGAGCACGACCCGCGATCGGTGCGCGAGATCGCCGCGGAGCTCCGCCTCGACTCCGCCACGCTGAGCCCACTGCTCAAGCGCCTCGAGGCATCCGGCTACGTCCGGCGGCAGCGCAGCGCGGCCGACGAACGCCAGCTCGAGGTGTCGCTCACCACCGCCGGTCGGACACTCCGCGAGCGGGCGAGCACCGTCCCGATCGCGGTGGCCGACCGGCTCGGCTGGCCGCTCGACCGGCTCGAGCGGCTGAAGGACGACCTGACGGAGCTGCTCGGACGCGTCGACGCACTCGACTGAGCAGGTACTTCGTGGCAGAATGATTCGTGTACGAACGAAAGGACGGACCATGGGTCGCTTCGGCAGCTGGTACGACCGCTGGAACCGCACGCTCATCGAGAAGATGGGTCCGTCGCAGATCGGTGCCGGACGCGTCGAGGGCGTCGACGACCGTACTGTCGACCGTCCCTGCCCGATCTGCCACCAGCCACTCTCGCAGCACACCGTGATCCGCCCCGAGGGCCAGGTCCGCTCGAGCACGCTGGTGTGCCCCGGTCGCTGAGGATCCGCCGTGCCGGGGGAATTGCCCCGCGCAACACGTGGTTGAACGGACACGTGAAGCTCTTCGAAGCCGCCGACCTCGGCGCACTCCACCTCCGCAACCGCATCGTCATGGCACCCCTCACCCGGACGCGCGCCGGTGAGCAGGGCATCCCCAACGACCTCCTCGTCGAGCACTACGCGCAGCGCGCCGGCCTCGGCATGATCATCACCGAGGGCACCTGGCCCGTGCAGGAGGGCCGCTCCTACCCCGGCCAGCCCGGCATCGAGACCGACGAGCAGGTCGCCGGGTGGCGCCGCGTGACGGACGCCGTGCACGAGCGCGGCGGCACGATCGTCATGCAGCTCATGCACGGCGGTCGCGTGTCGCACACCGACATCTCGCAGACCCCGCGCATCGTGGGCCCCTCGGCGATCGCCGCTCCGGGGCAGACGCACCTGGCCGACGGCTCGAAGGCCGACATGCCCGTGCCGCACGAGCTCACCACCGACGAGGTCCGCGAGGCCGTCCAGGGCTTCGTCCGCGCCGCTCGCAACGCGATCGCGGCCGGGCTCGACGGCGTCGAGGTGCACGGTGCGAACGGGTACCTCGTGCACGAGTTCCTCTCCCCCGTCTCGAACACCCGCACCGACGAGTACGGCGGCTCGCCCGAGAACCGGGCGCGCTTCGCCGTCGAGGTCACCACGGCGATCGCGGAGGCCGTCGGCGCCGACCGCGTGGGCATCCGTCTGTCGCCGCAGCACAACATCCAGGGCGTGCTCGAGGAGGACGACGCCGACGTCCGTGCGACCTACACCGCCGTCGCCGAGGGCCTCGCGCCGCTCGGGCTGGCCTTCGTGGACGTCCTGCACGCCGAGCCGGCCAGCGAGCTCGTGCAGCACGTGCGCCGCACCGCCGGTGCCCCGTTCATCGCGAACTCGGGCTTCTCCTCCATGACCACCCGCGACGAGGCGATCACGCTGCTCGACGGCGACCTTGCCGACGCCGTCGCGGTGGGCCGAGCCGCCATCGCGAACCCGGACCTCGCCGAGCGCTGGGAGCAGGACGCGCCGCTCAACGAGCCGCGTCCCGAGCTCTTCTACGGTGCGAGCGCCGAGGGCTACACCGACTACCCGACGCTCGACCAGGTGCGCGAGCCCGTCGCGTAGTCGACGCGACCAGCGACGGACGGGAGGCGCGGTGCCGGCTGGCACCGCGCCTCCCGTCCGTCCGTCCGTCCGTCATCCGTGTCGCACCGGTGCCGGGCCGGAGGCTCCCGGCCCACCTAGGATCTTCCGGTGAGCACCGCGACCGCGCCGCCGACGCCCCTCGACCGCCCCGACCACCTCGTCGGCGAGTCGACGCACGACCCCTCCGGAGCGCTGCACGACCGCGGTCGACGGGCCCTGCGCGGGACGCTCGCGGCGCTGGCGATCTGGGCGGCGGCCCGGGTGCTGCTCGAGGGAGCCGCCCTCGTCGCCTGGCTCGTCGAGCGACCGGGACAGCTCGGCCTGCGGACGCTCCCGACGGTCCTGAACCACTGGGACGCGGAGAACTACCTGCACGTCGCCCTGGCCGGCTACCCGACCTTCGGCGTCGTGCCGTTCGACGAGGCGTTCCTGCCCGGGTACCCCTTCCTCTCCCGCTTCGTCGCCGAGGGTGTGTTCTTCACCGTCACCCCGAACCCGACCCAGGTCGCCGCGGCCATGTGGCTCGTGACCGGCCTCTCCGCCGCCGTCGCCGCGGTGCTGCTGTGGAAGGTCGTCCGCGACCGCTTCGACGCGCGCGTCGCGGCCGGCGCCGTCGCGCTCCTGGTCGCGGGGCCCTACGCCCACTTCATGGTCGCGCCGTACGCCGGGTCGCCCTACCTGGCCTTCGCGATCGCCGCCTGGCTGCTCGTGCAGCGCGGCCGCTGGCTCACCGGGGCGCTGCTCTGCATCCCGGCGGGACTGATCCGCGTGGAGACGGTCTACCTCGTGGCGGCCCTGGTCGTCGCGCAGCTGCTCGGCCCGCGGATCCGGCCGTTCTGGTCGCGCCTGTGGCGAGCCGCCGCCTTCGGTGCGGTGGGGTCGCTCGGCCTGGGCTACTACCTCGCCTGGCTCTGGCACCAGACGGGCAACCCGACGCACTGGTTCCTCGTCCAGAAGCTCGGGTGGCACCGCGAGACGCAGTGGCCGTGGGAGACGTTCCGCACGACGCTCCGGATCGCGACCGGGACGACCGGGTCGGGGCAGTTCCAGGAGTGGTCGGACATCGTGATGGTCGCGGTCTACCTGGTCGCGGTCGGCTTCCTCATCGCGAAGCGGTGGTGGCCCGAGCTGGTGTACACGGGCCTCATGGTGGTGTCCATGGGGACGAGCTACGCGTGGACCTCGATGGCCCGCGAGAGCTCGGTGCAGTTCCCGCTCATGGTGCTCGTGGCCTCCACGCTGGCCGGCCGTCGTCGCTCACGGTGGGTCTTCTGGGTGGTGCTCGGCATCGGGATCGTGGACGCGACCTACCAGTCGTACCGGTTCGCACTCGGCGACTGGGGCGACTGAGCCGTCAGCGGCCTGGTCGACGGGCGGTCCGGGCGTCGGGCGGTCCCGGTCCTCGCCGTCCCACAGGTCCGCGCAGTCGACCGCGGAGACCCCCGCCCGCCGGAGCCAGGCACCGGCGACCCGGTCCCCCGGGTCGGCCGTGACCGCCGCGACGAGCGCCCCGCGGTGCGCCGGACCGACCAGCACCGGGTGACCCGGTCGGCCGTCGAACGCGGCACGCCGCAGGACGTCCGCACCCGCAGACGCCCCGATGACGCGGCGCACGACCGTCGGTGGCATCGTCGGCAGGTCGACGAGCGCGACGCACGCGACGACCCCGTCGTCGAGCACCTGCAGCCCCGCCGCGAGCGACGCACCGGGTCCCTCGGCCCAGTGCTCGGCGACCACCGTGCGGACGGACGGCAGGTCCGGCACGAGCACTCGGGCGTCCCCGGCCGCGGCGCCGAGGACCACGACCACCGAGGCGCAGCCGCCGTCGAGCAGTGCCCGGCTCACGGACCCGAGCCACGGCGTCCCGTCCGTCGTCCGCACCAGCGCCTTCGGCATGCCCATGCGCGTCCCGGCACCGGCGGCGAGCAGGACCCCGGTCACCGGCAGCGGGACGTGCGGGGCGACCGGCAGCGGGTCGTCCGGTCGCGGCACGCGCGGGCCGCCGCTCAGACGAACGCCGGGACGGACGTCCAGGCTGCCGGGGCGTCCTCGACCCCGTCACGCACGACCGTGCCCGAGATGAGTCCGTAGGGACGGTCGGCGGCGAAGAACACCTCGCCCGGGTTCTCGAGCCCGAACGGGGACAGGTCGACCAGGAAGTGGTGCTTGTTCGGCATCGAGAAGCGCACTTCGGCGATCTCGGGGAACGACTCGATCGCCGCGCGCCCCATCGCGAACAGGGTCTGCTGCAGGGCGAGCGAGTGCAGGTCCGCGAAGGTCGCGAGCATCCGGTCGAGCACGCCGGTCCACACCCCGTCGTAGTCGATGCCGTCGGCGACCGCCTCGGGTGTGTAGCGCCACCGCGCGGTGACCGACGTCGCGAGGATCCGGTCGTCGGTCTCGGCGAGCGTCGTGTACGCGTCACGCGGGAAGCCGTGGAACTCGCTGCCCGTCGACTTCAGGACCGTCAGGTCGGTCACGCCGGCGAGCACGTGGACGTCGTCGCCGTCGACCTGCACCACGGCGGTGCGGGTGCCGCGGCCGGACCGGACGAACGCGTGGTCGTGCGCCCGACCGTCGACCGCGATCCGCTCCCAGGCGTGCTGCTCGGCGGACAGCGTCGACCCGTCGTACCAGTCGAACGCCGTCGCGAAGTGCCGGCCGAGGCGGAGGAGGAACTCCTCCGGGGCGCCCACACCGTGCTCCTTCGCGAACGCGTAGACGGTGTTCTTCTGCGTGTCCGTCGCGACGACCTTCGCGTTGTCGCCCTCGGTGTAGGACTCGGCGAGCGCCGCACCGCGCAGCTGGGTCGTGACCGTCAGGTCCTCGATCTCGTGGCGGTCGGTGTCGCGGGTGACCCGGACGAGGCGGACCTCGGCCTTGCCGTACTGGTTCGCACCGAGGCGGACGGACGTGCTGACGGGGGCTGCGGTGGCGGTGGTGTCCATGCGGCGACGATGACAGCCGCGTGTTTCGGTGGTGCGTCGATCAGGTCACGAGCTCCGTCCGCCGAGCCGGCCCGGTCGTGACGCGGCCGTCGTTCCCCCGTAACGGTGCCGAAACACCCGTTCCCTAGCGTTGCCGCCACGAACCGATCCGACCGAGGAGGCACCGTGGCGCGCAGCACCGCACCCCGAGCGTCCTCGGCGTGGAACCGCGGGATGATCGCGCACGGCCGACGACCGGGCGACACCGTCGTCACCCGTCCCGCCACCCCGATCGGACCCCTGCATGGACCTCGTCACCGTCCGCACCCTGCGGACACCGTCGCACCGCGACGACCTCGCGCTCGCACCCGGTGAGCAGCCGCTCGCCGGCGGCACCTGGCTGTACTCCGAGGAGCAACCGGGAACCACCGGCCTCGTCGACCTGACCGGCCTGGGCTGGCCGGACGCCGAGCACACGCCGGAGGGCCTGCGGCTCGGTGCGACGTGCACCATCGCGGCGCTGCTGCGGCTCGACCCCGAGCCGGGGTGGCGTGCGTGGCCCCTCGTCGAGCGGTGCGCGAACGCCCTGCTCGCGTCGTTCAAGGTGTGGAACGCGGCGACGGTCGGCGGGAACGTGGCGACCGCGCTGCCCGCGGGAGCGATCACGGCGTTGCTGGTGACCCTGGACGCGACGGCGGTCGTCTGGACGCCGGACGGCGGGGATCGCCGCCTGCCCGTCGCCGCCCTCGTCACCGGGGTCCGCGCCACGGCACTGGCGCCCGGCGAGGTCGTCCGCGCGTTCGACGTGCCGGAGTCGGCGCTCAGGAGCACCACCGGGTACCGCCGTGTGTCGCTCAGCCCCCACGGTCGGACCGGCGCGCTCGTGACCGCGCGCTGGGACGCCGACGGCTTCGTCCTCGTCGTCACCGGCGGGACCCCGCGACCGGTCGTGCTCCGGTGGGACGCGGTGCCCACGGCTGCCGAGGTCGACACGGTGCTCGCCGCCCACGACGACTGGTACGACGACCCGCACGGCTCCCCCGACTGGCGTCGGGCGGTGTCCCGCCGCTTCGCCGCCGAACTCGTCGCCGAGGCCGGCGGCTCGGGTCTCGCTGCTGCGGAGGGGGACGCCCGATGAGGTTCGAGGTCGACGGGACGACCCTGGACGCCGCCCCGCAGCCGGGCCAGGTCCTCCGCACCCTGCTCCGCGAGCACGGGGTCACCAGCGTCAAGAAGGGCTGTGACGCCGGCGACTGCGGTGCCTGCTCGGTCCTGCTCGACGGGGTGCCCGTGCACTCCTGCATCACACCGGCGCACCGGCTCGAGGGTCGCGTGGTGACGACGGCCGCGGGCCTCGGCACGCCGGAGCAGCCCCACCCCGTGCAGCGGGCGTTCGCCGAGGCCCCCGGGTTCCAGTGCGGGTTCTGCACCGCCGGGTACGTCGTCACCGCGTCCGCCCTCGACGACGACCAGCTCGCCGACCGACACCGGGCGCTCAAGGGCAACCTCTGCCGGTGCACGGGGTACCGCGCGATCGAGGACGCCCTCGACGGCGTGCGCAACACGGCGTGCCCGGGTGCCGGGGCCGCCGTCGGCACGTCCGTCGCGGCCCCGGCGGCGATGCGGATCGTGACCGGGGGCGAGGAGTACACGCTCGACGTCCGCCCGACCGAGGCGCTCTTGCACGTGGCGGTCCTCGGCAGCCCCCACCCGCACGCCCGCGTCGTGTCGATCGACGCGAGCGCGGCCGAGGCCCTGCCCGGTGTGCACCTCGTGCTCACCCACCACGACGACCCCGGCGTGCTCTTCTCGACCGGGCGGCACGACTCGCGGCTCGACGACCCCGACGACACCCGCGTGTTCGACCGGGTGCTGCGGTTCCGAGGGCAGCGCGTGGCGGCCGTCGTCGCCGACAGCGTCCGGATCGCGGAGCAGGCGTGCGCCGTGCTGCGGGTCGAGTACGAGCTGCTGCCGAGCGTGCACGACGTCGACGCCGCGCGCGGCCCGCGCGCTCCCCTGCTGCACGGCGACAAGACGACCGCCGAGCACCGCATCGCCGAGCCCGGCCGCAACGTGGTCGCGGCCCTGCACGGCGAGACCGGCGACGTCGAGGCCGCGCTGGCGTCCGCCGTCGCGTCGGTCGACGGCACCTGGACCACCGGTCGTGTCTCCCACGCGGCTCTCGAGACGCACGCGACCCGCGGTTCGCTGGACCGGGACGGGAGGCTCGTGCTGCGGACCGCCACGCAGGTCCCGTTCCTGGTCCGCGACGAGATCGCGCACGTCTTCGGCCTCGACCCGTCGCGTGTGCGGGTGGTCGCCAAGCGCGTCGGCGGTGGGTTCGGCGGGAAGCAGGAGATGCTCACCGAGGACCTCGTCACCCTCGCCGTGCTGCGTACGGGTCGGAGCGTACAGTACGAGTTCAGCCGCCGGGACGAGTTCACGATCGCGCCCACGCGGCACCCGATGCGGGTGCGTGTCCGGCTCGGTGCGGACGCGTCCGGCCGCCTGACCGCGATGCACGTCGACCAGGTGATGGACACGGGCGCCTACGGGAACCACGGCGTCGGCGTCATGTTCCACTCGGTCAGCGAGTCGGTCGCCGTCTACCGCTGCCCGGCGAAACGGGTCGACGCCGAGTCCGTCTACACGAACAACCTGCCATCGGGGGCGTTCCGCGGGTACGGCCTGGGCCAGGTGGTGTTCGCGATCGAGTCGGCGATGGACGAGCTCGCGCGTCGGCTCGACCTCGACCCGTTCGAGCTCCGGCGGCGCAACGTCGTCGTTCCGGGCGACCCCCTCGTCGTGACCGACCCCGACGAGGAGGACGACCTGCGCTGGGAGGGCAGCTACGGCCTCGACCAGTGCCTCGACCTGGTGGAGGACGCGCTGCGCGCGCCGCTGCCCGAGGTCCCGGCGATGGACGGCCCGGAGCTCGACCCGCCCACGGCGGACGGCACCGGGGACTGGGCGTACGGCACCGGCATCGCGCTGGCGGCCATCGCGACGATGCCGCCCCGTGGGCACCACGCGCACGCGACCGTCGAGGCCACCACGGACGGCCGCTACCGGATCGGGGTCGGCACGGCGGAGTTCGGCAACGGCACGACGACCGTGCACACCCAGCTCGTCGCGACCGCCCTCGGCACCACGCCGGACCGGGTCGACGTGCACCAGTCCGACACCGACGCCGCGCAGTACGACACCGGTGCGTTCGGCTCCGCCGGTGTGGTCGTGGCGGGCAAGGCGCTGTTCGCGGCGGCCGAGGACCTCCGCGAGCAGCTGACCGCCCGGGCGCTCCGGATCGTCGCCGCGCGCACACCCCGTGCCGCCTCCGGGCCGCTCGGCCCCGCCGTCGAGGTCCTGCCCGGCGGCGTCCGCGTCGGTGACGAGGTCGTCGGACACGCCGAGCTCCTCGCCGAGGGACCACTGGTCGCACACGGCAGCCACGACGGCACCCCGCGGTCGCTCGCGTTCACGGTGCACGGTGCCCGTGTCGCGGTGCACCGACCGACCGGCGAGGTCCGGGTGCTCCACAGCGTGCAGGCCGTCGATGCCGGGACCGTCCTGAACCCCGAGCAGCTGCGCGGACAGGTCGAGGGCGGCGCAGCACAGGCGATGGGATCGACCCTGTACGAGGAGGTCGTGCTCGACGACACCGGTCGCGTGACCACCGACGCCTTCCGGTCGTACCGGGTGCCGAAGATCTCCGACGTGCCCCGCACCGAGGTCCGCTTCGCCGACACGCACGACCCGCTCGGACCGCTCGGGGCGAAGTCGATGAGCGAGGCCCCGTACAACCCCGTCGCCCCGGCGGTGGCGAACGCCGTCCGCGACGCGATCGGCGTGCGTCCGTACCGCCTGCCGATGACGCGCGACCGTGTCTGGGCGCTGCTGCAGGGCGACGCGACCGACGCCGGGGGTGCGTGATGTTCGAACTGGCACCGCGCCTCCTGGCCGTCCTCGACACGGGTGCACCGGTCGTCGTCGCGACGGCGGTCTCGATGACCGGCAGCGCGCCGAGCGGCGTCGGGACCTCGATGGCGGTGCTGCCGGGCGGACAGGTCGTCGGCACCATCTCCGGAGGCTGCGTCGAGGGCTCGCTGTTCCTCACCGCCGAGCAGGTGCTCGACACCGGCGAGGCGGTGTTCGAGCGGTTCGGCTTCGACGACGCCCCCGACGACCCCGATGCCGTGTGGGCCCCCGCGCTCCGGTGCGGTGGTCGCGTGGAGGTGCTCGTCCAGCGGGTCACGTCCGACGACGCCCTGCTCGTGAGCGCGCTGCGTGACGCCGCGGCCGGTCTGCCGACCTCGCTCGCCGTCTCGCTGGAGCCGGGGACGCTCGGGGTGGTCGTCACCGCTCCGGACGGGTGCCGCGACCGGGTCTTCGTCGAGCGCAGTGACCACCGCCCCCGCTGCGTCGTCGTCGGCGCCGTCGAGACCGCCGTCGCCGTGACGAACGCCGCCGCGGTGCTCGGCTACGCCGTGATCGTGGTCGACCCGCGGCCGGTGTTCCTGACGGACGAGCGCTTCCCGGCCGCGGACGAGCGGATCGTGGGCTGGCCGACGCGCGTGCTCGAGGGGTTGCCCGTGGACCGGACGACCGCCGTCGTGGTGCTCGCACACGACGACCGGTTCGACGCCGAGGTGATCGACCAGGCGCTCCGCCGCGGAGCCGGGTACGTCGGCGCGATGGGCTCCCGATCGACCCACGAGCGGCGGCTCGCGGAACTGCACGCGCTCGGCACGCCGGACCTCGATCGGCTCCGCTCCCCGATCGGTCTCGACATCGGCGCGCGGACCCCGGCCGAGACGGCCGTCGCGATCATGGCCGAGGTCGTCGCCGTGCGGACGGGCTCCTCGGGAGGGGCGCTGACCGGCGGGTCCGGCCCGATCCACCGCGTCCCCGCGCGGGTCCCCTGACGCACGATCGCCCGTCGCGGTGTGCACGGGCGCGTCGTGTGCGTCGCGGTCCTCCTCCTCGGCCGGCGTGCGGGCCGAGGAGGGACCAGACCGGGACGGCGCGCCCCTCCCCAGCTCGGTGGCTCGCGTTCAGACCGCGGCGGGGGTCCGGGCGAGGCGCTCGCCGAGCCGGGCGGTGATCTCGCGCTCGTCGCCCGTCACGAGTCGGAAGTCCCGGACGACCACCCGCCCTCCGACGACCACGTGCCGCGGCCGACGACCCGGGGACGCCCAGAGGAGCCCCGCGACCGGGTCCGCGACGCCGGCATCGGCGACACCCGAGACGTCCCACACGCACAGGTCGCCCGCGGTGCCCTCGCCGAGGTGCCCGAGCTCCGGCCGCCCCAGTCCCGCCGCCGACCCCTCCGTCATCATCCCGAGCACCTGGCGCGCGGGCAGCTGCGGCCCGACGAGCGCGGACACCTGCATCGCCAGACGCCCGTCCGCGAGCAGGTGTCCGGCGTCGTTGCTGCCCCCACCGCTCGTGCCGAGGCCGACCGGGATCCCGGCCGCCGCGAGCTTCGCGACGGGAGCGACCCCCCACCCCATCGGAACATCGCATCCCGGCGCGTGCGTCGCCGTGACGCCTGTGGTCGCTAGTCGTGCGATCTCGTCGTCGGTGACGTCGCAGAGGTGCGCGATCGTGACGTCGGGCGCGAGCCAGCCCCACTCGTCGAGCAGGTCGAGGGGCCGACGGCCGTACCGCTCGAGCGCGATCGCGGTGTCGACCTGCTCGTTCGCCTGGGTCCGGCGCCGGAGACCGTGCCGTTCCGCGACCTCGCCGAGCGCGCGGAACGTGGCCTCGCCGTCGGAGTGCACGCCGGCCGGACCGACGGCGAACTGGAGACCGCCGTCCGGGTCGACGCCGCCCACCGCACGCTCGTGCAGCAGACCGGTCGCGATCGCGTCTGCCGAGGCCGCTGCGCGCTCCGGGGCGTCCCGCGCCGACCCGCGCACGAACACGAGCCGTCCGCCGAGACCACGCACCCCGTCGACCGTCGCCGCGGCGAGCGCCACGGTGTCGTCCGTGCTCACGCCGGACGGCCAGTTCAGGTGGTGGTCGGCGATCGTCGTGACGCCGGACAGGAGGCCCTCCGCGGCTCCGGCAGCCGCCGCCAGTCCGTACAGCTCGGGATCGTGCCCGGCCCGGCCGTACGCCGCCGCCATGGTCGGCAACCAGTCGGCCATCGGCACACCGCGGGTGCCGGGCAGGGTGCGGAAGGCGGTCTGGAGCAGGTGGTGGTGCGCGTTCACGAGACCGGGTGTGACCACACAGCCGGACACGTCGAGGGTGGTCACGACCTCGCTGCCGTCGTCGATCACGACGTCGCCGTCCCGTTCGGTCCGGGGGTCGACGAGGACACGGTGTGCACCGGTGACGGTCAGCATGCGACGGTTCTAGCAGCCGCCTGTTTCCGGGGCGTGACGACGGGTCGCACGGTCTCGCCGACCCCGCCCGTTCCGGTCGACCGCGCCGCGCGGTCCGGGAAACCCGGCGGTGACACCCGCGAAACACGGGCACCCTAGGTTCGCCCCATGACGCAGACCCTGATCCGCGCCGGCTGGGTGCTCACCGCCGCACCGGACGGCTCCTCCACACCCGCAGCGATCCGCGACGGCGCCGTCCTGCTCGACGGGGACCGCATCGCCGCCGTCGGCACCTTCGCCGAGCTGTCCGCTGCGCATCCCGACGCACCCGTCCGCGGCGGCGCGTACGACATCGTGACCCCGGGCTTCGTGAACACACACGGCCACTTCAGCGAGGGGCTCATCACGGGCATCGGCTCGCAGTACACGCTGTGGGAGTGGCTCACCGCACTGATCGGCCGCGTCAACCCGGTGATGACCCGCGAGAAGGCGTACGCCGGCACGGTGCTCCAGGGCATCCAGCTCCTCCGGAGCGGTGTGACGACCGCGAACGACATGTTCTGCGCCGACCCGGTGCCCGACGAGCCGGCGACCCCGGGTGTCGTGCAGGCACTCGAGGACCTCGGGCTCCGCGGTGTCGTGTCGTTCGGCTCCGGCGACGTCGACCGCGACTTCGGCGCGACCCCGATCCTCGACGAGTTCGAGGCCCTGCGCGAGGCCGCCGACGCCAGCCGCTACAGCACCTTCCGCGTGGGCGTCTCGTCGATCGGCCGGTACACCGACGACACCTGGCAGGAGCACGTCGACTACGCGGTCGCGGGCGGCCACGGGGTGCACGTGCACTTCCACGAGGTGCGCGAGGAGGTCACCGCCGCCCGGCAGCGCACCGGTCGGACGGCGATCGGCCACGCCGAGGCGACGGGCATGTTCCAGGTCCCGGTGATCGCCGCGCACAGCGTCTGGGTCGACCGCGAGGACCGCGAGCGCTACGCCACGCACGGCGTCGGGGTCGCGCACAACCCCGTCGCGAACGGCATCCTGGCGAGCGGCATCGCGCCGGTCGCCGAACTGCGAGCGCTCGGCGTCCCTGTCGGGATCGGGGTCGACGGTCCGGCGTCGAACGACTCGCAGGACTTCCTGCAGGCGATGAAGACCGCGGCCCTGCTCGCCCGCGTCCGCGACCTGCAGGCAACCGCGATGAGTGCACGCGAAGCCCTCGAGATGGGCACGATCGGCGGCGCCCGGGCCCTGCGGATGGAGCAGGAGATCGGGTCGCTCGAGCCCGGCAAGCGCGCTGACCTGGTGGTGTTCGACGGCGACTCCCCCACGCTGGCGAACGTGCACGACCCCTACCAGGCGGTCGTCTTCGTCGCGGGCAGCCGTGAGGTCCGCGACGTCTGGGTCGACGGCGAGCTGAGCCTCGCCGACGGCGACGTCACGAAGGTCGACGTGCGCGAGGCGGTGGACCGCGCCCGCCCCCTCGCCCGCCAGCTCGTCGCCGAGGCAGGGCTGGAGCGCCTGTCGGCGCTCACCGGTGGCGCGCTCGACGACACCGAGCGTCCCTGACGGCGCACACGGACCGGGTGGGGGACGGGACCGGACGGGAGGCGGTGCGCACGTCGTGTGCACCGCCTCCCGTCCGTCTCGTCACCGGCGACGGCCCGTCACAGTTCCAGGACCAGGCGCGGGCAGCCGCGCCGCGCGCGTGAGACGCACACCATCATCGTGCGGTCGTCCGCCTGCTCCCCGGGGCTGAGCACGGTGTCCCGGTGCTCGACCGAGCCCTCGAGGACCGGGGTCTCGCAGGTGCCGCACGTGCCCTCGCGGCACGAGGACAGGACGAAGGCGCCGGCCTCCTCGGCGACCTCGAGCAGCGTGCGGTCGGCGGGGACGGTGACGGTGACACCGGTGACGGCGAGGTCGACCTCGAAGGGTTCCCCGGGGGCGTCGACGTCGTCGGCCGGTTCGAACCGCTCGACCCGGACGCTCCCGGCGGGCCAGTGCGCGGCGGCTGTCTCGACCGCGTCCATGAGTCCGCGCGGACCGCAGCAGTAGACGACGGCGTCCCGCGGTTCGGCGAGGAGGCCGATCACGTTCAACCGCGGGTGCTCGTCCGCCGCGGCGACGACGACCCGCTCGGGGTGTGCCGCCACGAGCTCGTCGACGAAGGCCATCCGGCTGCGGCTGCGGCCGGCGTAGTGGAGCTCCCAGGCCGTGCCGGCGCGTTCGGCGGCGACGATCATCGCCACGAGCGGCGTGATCCCGATGCCGCCGGCGACGAACACCGCGGGCCTGGTCGGGTCGAAGCCGAAGTGGTTGCGCGGTCCGGCGACCACGACCTCGTCACCGACCGCGAACCCGTCGTGCACGGCGCGGGATCCCCCGCGGCCGTCCGGTTCCCGGAGCACCGCGATGCGCCAGTGCCCCTCGGGCGTGGTCGTGACGAGCGAGTACTGCCGCTCGGTGCCCGGCGCGACCTCGAGGTCGACGTGCGCCCCGGGCTCCCAGTCGGGCAGTGGTGCGCCGTCGTCCGGTGCGAGGTCGAGCGCGACGACGTCGGTCGCGACCGCGCGGCGGGCGGCGACCCGCATGCGGCGACGCTCCGGCGCGGCGGTCACGCGACGACTCCGGTGCTCGGGGCCGCTCCGGCGCGTGGGGTCTCCTTGACCACGATCATGTGGAAGCGGCTGCCGTCCGCGCTGCACCAGCGGTGCCCGGTCCCGCCGCGGTAGTACGCGGAGTCACCCGGCCCGAGGCGCAGGGGCTCGTGGCCGCGGAGGTCGAGCAGGACGTCGCCGACGAGCACGGTGAGGAACTCGTCCTCGCGGTGCTCGAACCAGTCGCCGAGGTCGGTGTTCTCACCCGTCCACTCGAGCGGCTCGAAGGCGTGCGGGCCGGCGTGCACGAGGAGTCGTGCCTCGCCGCTCGAGAACGGGCCGCGTGCGCCCTCGCCCGCACGGATGACCTCGGGGCCCCGGTCGTCGTGGTCCGGCCGTTCCGGGGCGCCGGCGGCGAGCAGCTCGACCTGGGTGGTCCCCAGCGCGGCGGCGATCTTCTCGAGGGACACCATGCTCGCGCGGGAGTGCCCTCGTTCAACCTGGCTGAGGAACGGGTGCGACAGCCCGGTCAGCTCGGCGACCTGCACGAGGGTCAGTCGTGCAGCGCGTCTGCGGGCGCGGATGTGCTCCCCGATCCGCTGGGTCTGGTCGTCGACGACGCGGTCGGTCTCGGTGGTGGTGCCGGTGCTCACGCGCACTCCTCTCGGCCTGGTGGCGGCGCTCCGGTGCGGTGGTGGGCGGGTCGGACGAGTCCCCCGGTCGGAACCGTCGTTCCGGCCGCCCGGTCCGGCCGGGACGGGTGTCACACACGGCAACCGCCTCGAAACGAGAGGGAAACACTGCCGCCCTAGCATCGGAGATGTTGATGCGATCAACATTCTCACACACGATCGGGAGGCACCGGATGGACGCCGCAGCACCTCGCCAGGTCGGACTCCTCCGGTCCGCGCTGCTGCCGGACGGGCGCCTGGTCGACGTCGCGATCGACGGCGAGACCGTGACCGACGTCGCCTCCGCCGGCACGCTCTCGGCTCCCGCCGACGCCGTGCTCGACCTCGACGGACGCCTGCTGCTCACCGCACCGGCCGAGCCGCACGCGCACCTCGACAAGGCCCTGAGCGCCGACGCGATCCACCCCCCGCTCGGCGACCTCGGTGCCGCGATCGCCTCGTGGTCCGCGCACGCCGCCACGATGACCGTCGAGGACGTCACCGACCGGGCACGGACCGCCGCACTGGCACTGCTCGCCACCGGCACCACGTCCGTCCGCACCCACGTCGACGTGCTGAGCGGCCGACGCACCGCCGAGGACGCCCCTGCCCCGGTCGAGTCGGCCACCCGCGGCGCCCGAGCCCTCGTGCAGGTCCGCGACGAGCTCGCCGGCCTGATGGACATCGAGCTCGTCGCACTCGCCGGGCCGCTCGCACCCGACCACCACGTCGAGGCCGTCCTCGACTGCGGCGTCGACCTGGTCGGCGGCGCCCCGCACCTGGCCGAGGACCCGCTGGCCGACGTCGACCGACTGCTCGCGATCGCGGAGCGGTACGGGGTCGGAGTGGACCTGCACACCGACGAGAGCCTCGACGGGCCGGTCACCCTCGACCACTACGCCCGCGCCGTCCTGCGGATGCCGCGCACCGGCCGGCAGTACTCGGCCGGGCACTGCGTCCGGCTCGGCACGCTCGGCCACGAGCGCCTGGCCGAGGTCGTCACCGACGTCGCCGCCGCGGACCTCGGCATCATCACGCTGCCGATCACGAACCTGTACCTGCAGGGGTGGCAGCACCCGGTGTCCACGCCCCGGGGGCTCACCGCGATCCGCGCCCTGACCGAGGCCGGTGTGCGCGTCGCCGCGGGCGCGGACAACGTCCGCGACCCGTTCAACCCGGTCGGGCGGAGCGACGCCCTCGAGACCGCGAGCCTGCTCGTGTCGGCCGGACATGTGACGCCGGACCAGGCGTACGCGATGGTGAGCGACACCGCCCGGAGCGTGATGGGCCTCCCGGCCGCCGGCCCCGTCCCCGGACGGCGGGCCGACCTGCTCGCGATCGCCGCGACGAGCGTCACCGACGCGGTGGCGAACGCTCCGGCCGACCGCATCGTCCTGTCCCGCGGGCGCCTCGTCGCACGCACCGAGGTCCGCACGACCGTCGCCGCCCCGGTGTCCGTGCGCGCGACCGCACCCGTCCCCGCCTGACCCCCTCGCCCCACCACCGCGAACCCGTGACCCGAGAACCCGAGGTGCCCGTGACCACCACCGCCCCGCCGCCCGTCACCACGACGGACACGCTGCTCGACTTCCGGAACGTCGAGATGACCTTCCCGAACGGCACCATCGCCCTGCAGGGGGTCGACCTGACCGTCGACCGCGGGCAGTTCGTGTCCGTCGTCGGGCCCTCCGGCTGCGGCAAGTCGACGCTGCTGCGCATCGCCTCCGGACTCGAGTCGGCGTCCGACGGGTCCGCCGACGTCGCCGCCGACCGCATCGGCTACGTGTTCCAGGACGCGACCCTGCTGCCGTGGCGCACCGTGCAGGGCAACGTCGAGCTGCTCGCCGAGCTCGCGCACGTGCCGAAGGCCGAACGGGCTGCCGAGGCCGCTCGTGCGATCGACCTGGTCGGGCTGAACGGCTTCGAGACGAACCTGCCGAAGCAGCTGTCCGGCGGCATGCGGATGCGCGTCTCGCTCGCCCGGTCGCTGACGCTCGACCCCGAGCTGTTCCTGTTCGACGAACCGTTCGGCGCCCTCGACGAGATCACCCGCGAGCGCCTGAACGACGAGCTCCTCCGGCTCTTCGTGGAGCAGCAGTTCGCCGGACTGTTCATCACCCACTCGGTGTCCGAGGCCGTGTACCTGTCGACCGAGGTCGTCGTCATGTCCGGCCGTCCGGGCAGCATCGTCGGCCGGTTCGAGGTGCCGTTCCCGATGCCCCGCGACCCCGACATCCGCTTCACCCCCGAGTTCGCCGAACTGGTCGGCGAGGTCTCGCACGCGCTCCGGGAAGGACACCGCTGATGGTCACCCTGCAGGAGGTCGCCGAGACCCGAGCCGTCCGAGCGGCAGCACGCCGCACCGCACCGCGCGCCCGCCGGACCGTGTCGTGGTGGCAGCCCGTCGTCGTCCTCGCCGTGCTCGTCGGCATCTGGTACGCCGCGGCCGCCTACTACGACCACGTCCGTGGCCTCGCGTTCCTGGTGCCGTACCCGCACCTCGTGGCGAAGGCGATCGTCGCCCCGACGATGCCCGACGGCTCGCCCTCGACCTTCGGCACCGACCTGTGGGCCGCGCTCGGTCGCACCACCGTGGTGTCCCTCGTCGGCCTCGGCTTCGCGATCGTCATCGGTGTCGTCTGGGCGATGGCGATGGCGCAGGCGAAGTGGCTCGAGCGCTCGCTCTACCCGTACGCGGTGGTGCTGCAGTGCGTGCCGATCCTGGCGCTCGTACCCCTGATCGGCGCCCTGTTCGGCTACGAGTTCGCGAGCCGGGTCATCGTCACCGTGATGATCGCCCTGTTCCCGATGGTGTCGAACACCCTGTTCGGCCTGCAGTCCGCCGACCGCGGGCAGCGCGAGCTCTTCCGGCTGCAGCGGGCGAGCCGGTTCGCCCAGCTCGTGAAGCTGCAGTTCCCCGCCGCCCTGCCGTCGATCTTCGTCGGTCTGCGGACCTCGGCCGGCCTGAGCGTCATCGGCGCGATCGTCGGCGACCAGTTCTTCCAGCGCGGCAACCCCGGGCTCGGCGTCCTCATCCAGGTG
Source organism: Curtobacterium sp. BRD11 (assembly GCF_031844345.1). Lineage (NCBI taxonomy): Bacteria > Bacillati > Actinomycetota > Actinomycetes > Micrococcales > Microbacteriaceae > Curtobacterium > Curtobacterium sp. BRD11. Next base: position 27,290 of record NZ_JAUZUZ010000004.1, on the reverse strand, counting down.
ACCGCCTCGCGCCTCATGGGGCCGGAGCTCTACGCGACCATCATCATCGCCTCGCTCTACGGCGTCGCCGTCTTCCTCGTGTTCGGACTGATCGGCCGCCTGGCCGTCGGTCGCTGGCACGACTTCAGCTGACCCGCGTCGCGGCGCTCTCCCCCGGCCGCCGCGGCGCGGGTCGCCCCGACTCCCCTTCGCTTCCCGTCCCCCTCACCGACCCACAGCACCACGAGACCCGCACCACGAACGGAGCCTCCATGCGCACCACCCGAACCACGACGCGGATCGGCGTCGCGACCGCAGCCCTCGCCGCGACCGCCCTCACCCTGACCGGATGCGCCGCCGGCTCGTCCGCCGGCACCGCGGCGTCGAGCGCCAGCGCGAAGGCCGCGACCGGCCCCGCGATCGACCTGTCGGGCGTCTGCCCGGCGACCGTCGTCGTCCAGACCGACTGGAACCCCGAGGGCGAGCACGGCCACCTGTACGAGATGCTCGGTCCGAACCCGTCGATCGACGCGTCGGGCAAGACCGTCACCGGCGACCTGTACGCCAACGGCAAGAGCACCGGCGTGCAGCTCGAGATCCGCGCCGGCGGCCCCGCGATCGGCTACACGAAGGTCGCATCGCAGATGTACCAGGACAAGGACATCACCCTCGGCTACATGTCCACCGACGAGCAGGTGCAGTTCTCCGGCAACCTGCCCACCACGGCCGTCTTCGCCGAGAACGACTCGTCCCCGATGTCGATCATGTGGGACCCGAAGACCTACCCCGACGTCGACTCCATCGAGGACCTCGGCAAGGAGCTCGAGAAGAACGGCGGCGTCGTCCGCTACTTCAACGGTGCCGCGTACATGACGTACCTCGAGCAGTCCGGCATCCTGCCGAAGAAGGTCCTCGACGGCAGCTACGACGGCACCCCGTCGAAGTTCGTCTCCGCCGGCGGCAAGGACGCCCAGCAGGGCTTCGCCACCGCCGAGCCGTACATCTACCAGAACCAGGTCGCCGCCTGGGGCAAGAAGGTCGCGTACAAGCCCATCTCGAGCACCGGGTGGAACCCCTACCCCGAGGCCGTGTCCGTCCGCACCGGCGACCTGTCGAAGCTCGAGCCGTGCCTGCAGAAGCTCGTGCCCGTGATGCAGCAGGCCGACGTGGACTACCTGAAGGCGCCCGAGGCCACGAACGACCTCATCACGCAGCTCGTGCAGCAGTACAACAACGGCTGGACGTACGACTCGAAGGTCGGAGCGTTCGCGGCGAAGCAGATGGTGGACCTCGGTCTGGCGAAGGACACGGACGGCTACATCGGCTCGATGGACGAGCAGCGCATGCAGGACTTCATCGACAAGGCGAAGCCCGTCTTCGCCGGCACCGGTGACGTGAAGAGCGACCTCGCACCGTCCGACCTGTACACGAACGAGTTCCTCGACAAGTCCATCGGACTGGGCAACTGACAGCCGGTCGGCCGCGCGCGTCGTGTCGGCCGACCACCCGTCGGACGGGAGGCGCGGGGCACGCCCGCCCCGTGCCTCCCGTCCGCTGTTCCCGCACCACCCACCCACAGGAGTGAGCATGACCACCGTCACCCCCGCCTCCACCACCCCCGACACCGCCGTGTCCGCCGCGGCGCTCGCGGCGCTCGGCGCCGACCTCGTCGACCTGCTCGGTGAGCGCGGCGTCAGCGCCGACGAGCGCACCCGCGCCCGCGCCTCCGTCGACGAGGCGACCATGAGCCCGATCCTCAGCGCGCAGCTGCCGCTCGGACTGGCCGACCTCGTCGCGTACCCGGCGTCGGCGGACGACGTCGCGGCCACCCTGCAGGCCGCCGTCCGGCACGGCGTCCCCGTCACGACCCGCGGCAAGGGCACCGGCAACTACGGCCAGGGCATCCCGCTGCACGGCGGACTCGTCCTCGACACCTCGCGGGCACGCGCCGTCGTCGAGGTCGGCGACGGGTGGATCACCGCCGAGGCCGGCGCGTCGATGGTCGCCCTCGAGCAGGCCGCGGCCGCCGCCGGGCAGCAGCTCTGGATGTACCCGTCCACCGCGCAGTCCACCATCGGCGGGTTCCTGTCCGGTGGCTCCGGCGGCACCGGTTCGATCGCGCACGGCTCGAACTGGCAGGGGTTCGTCACCGCGCTCGACGTCGCACTGCCCGGCTCGGACCAACTGCTGCACGTCGAGGGTGACGAGGCACAGCCGTTCGTGCACACCTACGGCACCGCCGGTGTGATCGCCCGGGCGACCGTCCGCCTCGAGCCGCTGCAGGAGTGGCGTGCGGTCTACGCGTCGTTCCCGACCTTCGAGGACGCGCTCGTCGCCGTCCGGACCCTGCGCGGGCTCGACCCGGTGCCGCGGCTCGTCAGCGCCGACCGGCCCGAGGTCGCGGCCACGCTGCCGTCCGACACCGCGATCCCGGACGACCGGGCGAGCCTCCGCGCGATCATCGACGACGTCGTGCTCGACGAGGCCCGCGCGCTGGTCGAGCAGGCCGGCGGCACCGTGTCCGACGTCCGCGAGGGCCTGCAGCAGACCACCAAGGTGTCGATGCTGTCCTACAACCACCCGATCTGGTGGCTCAAGCGGAACACCCCCGACACCGAGTACTTCCACGTCGAGGTCGGCGGCGAGGCGCTCATCGACCGGATCGCCGAGGTCGAGGCCGTCTACCCGGGCGGGATGCTGCACATCGAGGCGGCACACGTCGGCCCGATCGGCATGCTCACCGCGCCGTACACCGGGGCCGAGGACGTCTACGCGGGCTACCCGGTGCTCCGTGAGCTGGGCGTCCGGGTGCACAGCCCGCACCAGTACTACGTCGACCACGGGGTCGAGGAACTCGTGGCACTGAAACAGCGCACCGACCCCGAGGGGCTGCTCAACCCGGGGCACGTCATCGACCCGTCGCTCGTGGTCAGCGGTGGCTCGACCGCGTCGGCGCAGCCCGTCGTGCCGGGGTTCGGCAAGTGAGCGGCGCCGTACGCTCGCGTCGTCTGGCGGAGCTCTCGGGGCCGGCGGTCGCCGCCGGCTTCGGACCGGAGACGATCGTGGTGCAGCCGACCGGGGCCGTCGAGCACCACGGGCCGCACCTGCCGCTCGTCACCGACTTCCTGCTCGCCGACCACATCGGCGGCGCGGCCGTCGAGCGGGCCGCTGCCGAGGGCCTCGACGTCTGGCAGCTGCCGACGCTGGCGTTCACGAAGTCCGACGAGCACAGCTGGGCGCCGGGCACGGTGTGGCTGGACGAGTCGACGATGTTCGACACCGCCGTGCAGATCGGCCGTGCCGTGGCGCTGACGGGTGCCGGGTCGCTGGTCTTCGCGAACGGGCACGGCGGGAACGTCGCCCTGCTCCAGGTCGCCCTGCGCGAGATCCGGAAGCGGTACGGACTGAAGACGTTCCTCATGCCGACGCTCGCCCGGATGCCCGGTCCCGCCGGCGAGGACGCCGACGAGCGCGGGTTCGGCATCCACGGTGGGGCGGCGGAGACGTCGATGATCCTGCACCTGCGGCCCGACCTGGTCGACATGTCGCTCGCGGAGCGGTGGGTGCCGGACCACCTGGCAGCGTTCGAGAAGATCCGGTTCAACGGTGGGCCGGTGTCCTTCGGTTGGTTGTCGAACGACTTCGGCACGCCCGGGGTCGTCGGAGACGCGAGCCGGGCGACCGCGACCTACGGGCAGGTGCTGTGGGACCTGTCCCTGGACGAAGCCGTGGCGTCCCTGCACGAGATCGCCCGCTTCGACCCGGCGGTCGCGAAGCCCGCCGCCGCTCCACTCGTGTCCGACGTGGTGACGGTGCCGTGACCGTCCTGCCGGGGCAGGCGGCGGCCGCGCAGGACGACGCTGCCGCCACCCCGGCCGACCCGCTCGAGCTGGCCGCCGCGTGGCTCCCGGCCGCCGAGGACGGACCCGGCCCCACCATGACCCTGTCCACACTCGGCCTCGACGGCTACCCGTCCGCCCGGACCGTGCTGCTCTCGCGGTTCGACGGAGCGCGCCTGCACTTCCACACCGACAGCCGGAGCCGCAAGGCCGCCGAGCTCGCCGCGCTCCCCCGCGCCGCCGTCACCCTCGTCTGGCCCGAGGCGGCGCGGCAGCTCGTGGTCGTCGGGGACGTGGCACCCGTCACCGACGCCGAGGCCCGCGCCGCCTACGCCGCCAGGACCCGGTACCTGCAGGTGCTCGCGTGGGTGAACGACCACGAGGCCGCCGCCGACACCCACGGGCGACGACGGGAGCTCTGGGCGGCGTTCGAGCGTCAGCGACCGGGTGCCGGGCTCGAGCCACCGGGCACCTGGACGGGCTACGCGCTCACGCCGGTGCGGATGCTGTTCTGGCGCGGTGCGACCGATGCGGCGAGCAACCGGCTCGCGTACGAGCGCCACGCCGACGGCTCGTGGGCGCAGGAGTCGTGGCCGGGCTGACCAGCCAGCGGCAACCGGCATCACCGGGTCAGGCTGAGCGGATGATCTCCACTTGACGCGCCGGCAGGGCGTTCTTCGATGCTGACGCCAAGCGCGCCGGCAACACCACACCAGCGGTCCGCGCCGCGAGGTAGTCGACGAAGACACCGACGGAACTGTCAGCGCTCGGCTGATCACCCTCGCGGCGCATGTCATCGGCACCTCGGACGTCGAGCGCTCCGTCGACGTCCATGACCGACACTCGCCGGACACCGTCGCGCGTCTTGACGAAGACGTTGGCGAACCCGCCCACTGCCTCGATGCGACGGAGGAGCACCGGAAGCCGTTCGTCCTCGAGTGCGACCACCACCGGCGATCGTCCCTCGACGTCGACGACCTCGAGTTCGATCTCCGCGAAGCGGCCGACCGCCAGAGAACGATCGACTTCCTGACGGAACGCGTCGAGTTCATGCATCGTGCTCGCGCCTGCCCTTCATGTCCCGGATTGTAACGGCGTACTCGAAGACGCGGACCGACGCTTGCGGGAAGAGCCTGTCGACGTCCTCGACGCAGTGCAACGGCGCGATCGACGAGACCGAGCCGTTCGTGTGGTGGAGGTGGACGTGTCCGTGGCAACAGTCCGCCCGTGCCCGTTCGACCCACTGCCCGTCGAGGTCGACCGCGAGCACCACGATCGCGAAGTCGACGAGTTCGCCGTTGCACCGGAACAGTCGATGGTCGATCCGGATCGTGTCGGCATCGTCCACGCTCTGGAACCACGAACGCTCGGAGCAGTCGTCACGCCGGGGCGGACGGTACAGGCCGCGATCCTGGTCGTCGAGACCCGCCGACAGTTCCTCGTGCGCACGGCGTTGGTCCCGTCGTGCTCGCTGCGTGCGCCGGACCATGCCGGAACGATAGTTGCGGGTCGAGCGGGCCGGCGAGGAATCTGTATGCACGCACGGTGCTGTGCGACGTGGCGCGCGAACCGGCGTCAGCGGAGCGTGATCTCCCGGATCGTCGCCGACACCGTGGTCGGATCGTCAGCCCTGGTCTGCGCGGAGCACGACCACTCGACCGGTTCCGTCGCCTCGCCGTCTTCCACACGTTGTACCGAGGACTCGCCGGTGACGATCACGGTGGTCACCTCGTCCGAGCCCCCCGGCCCGTCCTCGACGGACGTCGACCGGGTGTCGACGACCTTCCACGGGGTCATCCCGTACCCGTCCCGCCACCAGGCGACGATCGCCGGCCCGACCCTCGTCTCGCACGCCGCCCGCGCGACCCCGTCGAACGAGGTCTGCTGCTGCGTGCGCCCGGTGAGCACGACGAGGGCCACCACGACAGCCGTGGCCGCGACGGTGCGGGTCCTCATGGAGTCATGGTGCAGGACGCCGCGCGGTACGTACAGCTCCTGCCCTGGCGACGGCGAGCGAGGCACTCCCCGGCGCTCCGGACGACGCCGGCATCCGCAAGAGACGACGGCGTCGTCGCCAGACGAACTCGCTCCCCCGAGACACCGCCGGATCACCGGGCGTCTCGCTCGACCGGCGGCGTCTCAGCACGACACCGGCGTCTCGCTGCGAGCTGCGAGCCGCAAGCGGCGAGCGGCCCAGGACGCTCGCGCGGCAAGGAACATCCCCGGGAACGACGAAGGCCCCGTCGCAGTGCGACGGGGCCTTCTCAGATGTGCGCTCGAAGGGACTCGAACCCCCAACCTTCTGATCCGTAGTCAGATGCTCTATCCATTGAGCTACGAGCGCATCCGGTCTTGCGACCGATGCTGGCCTTGCGGCCGTGGAAGACTCTACAACAGGTGCGGCGCGGAACGCCAATCGAGCCGCGCCGCACCGAGCCCTCGGCGTGTCGCGCCGTTCAGACCACGGTCGGCTCCTCGTCGAACACCTCGGCGAGGAACACCTGCAACGCCTGCCACGAGCGGCGGTCGGCGCGCTCCTGGTACTGCGCCCCGTGGTCCGGCGCATCGGTGCCCGGCACCGCGAACGCGTGCATCGCGCCGGCGTAGGTGGTGACCTGCCAGTCGACCGACGGCACCGCGCGCATCTCGTCCTGCCACTCGGCGACCGTCGTGTCCGGCACCATCGGGTCCGCTCCCCCGGTGAGCACGAGGAGCTTCGACCGGATCGCGGACGCGTCCGAGGGCTCGTGCACGATCAGGCCACCGTGGAAGGACACTGCGCCGGCGAGGTCCGCACCGGTGCGCGCGAGTTCGATCGCGCCGGAGCCGCCGAAGCAGTACCCCATCACGACGATGCGGGAGTGGTCGACGTCGGGGTCGTCGCGCAGCCGGTCGAGCCCCGCGGTCAGCCGGGCGCGGAACAGCGGCAGGTCCTGGTAGAACGAGCCCGCGACCTCGCCGGCGGTGTCGTCGCCGGGACGGACGCCCTCGCCGTAGACGTCCGCACCGAAGGCGACGTAGCCGAGACGGGCGAGCATCGTCACCCGGGCCTCGACGTGCTCGTTGACGCCGTGCCAGTCGTGGATCACGAGGACGGCGGGGCGGGGCCCCGACACGGCGTGGTCCTTCGCCAGCACACCGAGGAGCGCGGTGCCCTCGTGGTCGTAGCGGACGGGCTCGACGCGGACGTCGGAGCCGGCGGGGACGGGGACGGTGGACAGGACGTCGTCGGTGGTCTTCACGTCACCGGACGCTACGCCGCGCGACCGGCAGACGGACGGGAGGCGCGTGGCGGCCCCGCCATGCGCCTCCCGTCCGGCACCGCGCCTCCCGCCGACGCGACGTCAGCAGTCGATGTTGTCCCAGCTGTCGGGACCGGCCGACCCGGCCGCGTACTCGTCGAGCGGCGCCTTCCCGTCGCGCCACGCACGCAGGAACGGCTCGACCACCTTCCACCCCTGCACCGCGCTGTCACCGCGCACCGACAGCGTCGCGTCGCCCTCGAGCACGCCGGCCAGGACCTCGCCGTAGGCGCTGAGCCGACCGGGGTTGAAGTTCACGGACAGCGCCGTGTGGTCGATCGTGTACGGGTCGCCGGGACCGTTGACGTTGAGCTCGAGCTGCATCTCGTCCGGGGCGATCCAGATCCGCAGCTTGTCCGGACGCTCGGCGCCGCTCAGCCCGTTCGGCACGTGCGGCGAGTCCTTGAAGGTGATGACGATCTCGCGACGCTGCTGCTCCAGCGCCTTGCCGGACCGCAGCGTGAAGGGCACGCCGGCCCAGCGCCAGTTCGCGACCTCGAGGGTGAGCTGCGCGAGGGTCTCGGTGCCGAGCGACGGGTCGACGCCGTCCTCGTCGACGTAGGACGGCAGCTCACGGTCGCCGATCGCGCCGGCGGTGTAGCGCGCACGCTTGCCCGCGGCGACGACGTCCTCGCCCCACGGCCGGACGGCGCGGAGGACGAGCTCCTTCTGCGTGCGGAGGTCGTCGGCGTCGATGGATGCAGGCGCCTCCATCGCGACGACGGCCATCACCTGCAGCAGGTGGCTCTGGATCATGTCGACCAGGGCACCGGCCTTGTCGTAGTAGCGCGCGCGGCCCTCCAGCCCGAGGGTCTCGTCGTAGACGATGTCGACGCGGTCGACGTGCGCCGACGACAGCAGCGGCTCGATGATGCGGTTCGCGAAGCGCAGCCCGAGCAGGTTGAGGACCGTGGAGCGGCCGAGGAAGTGGTCGACGCGGTGGATGCGCTCCTCGGGCAGGAACGAGTGCAGCAGGTCGTTGAGGTGCTCGGCGCTCTCGGCGTCGGTGCCGAACGGCTTCTCGAGCGCGAGCCGCGTGCCACCGGGCAGGTCGAGGTCCTTGAGGACGGCGCAGCTCTTCTCGGTCACGGCCGGCGGCAGCGCGAAGTAGATCGCCGGGTCGTGGTGGCACGCGTCGAGCAGGGCCCCCAGGTCGCCGGCGTCGGTGACGTCGGCCTTGCGGTAGGTCGAGGCCTCGATGACCTCGACGAGCCGCCGGCTGAGCTTCTCGCCGCCGTCGTGCGCGCCCTCGTCCTCCTCGTTCTTCGACGCCTGCGCGTTCTCGAAGGACGTGCGCACCTGCGCCTTCCAGTCGTCGTCCGAGATGTCCTCCACGCCGGCCCCCACGAGCTGGACGTCCCAGTCGTCCTTGACCTCGAGGAGGGTGGCGAGACCGGGCAGCAGCAGTCGCTTGGACAGGTCGCCGCTGGCTCCGAGGATGAGCAGGCTGGTCTGGAGGCTCGACATGCCCCCGACCGTACTCACGCGTTCCGGCGCGTGGCCGGGTTGCGTCGGTACGGTGGGGCGAGTCCGGCGCGAGGGAGCACCATGAGCAGTGGGTACGGAGGGCGACGCATCCGCGTCGCCGTGGTCGGCACCGGGATGATCGCGGGGGTGCACGCCCGTGCGGCACGGGCCGCGGGCGCCGAGGTCGTCGGGGTGCTCGGCCGGACGCCGGCCCGGTCGGAGCAGGTCGCCGCACAGCTCGACGTGCCCCGCGGCTACGCCTCGCTCGACGAGGTGATCGCCGACGCCCCCGACGTCGTCCACGTCTGCACGCCGAACGACCAGCACCACCCGCAGTCGCTCGCGGTCGTCCGCGCCGGGATCAACGTCGTGTGCGAGAAGCCGCTCGCGATCAGCGCCGAGCAGGCCGCCGAGCTGGTCGCCGCAGCCGACGAGGCCGGCGTCGTCGCGACCGTGCCGTTCGTCTACCGGTACCACCCGGTCGTCCGGGAGATCCGCGCCCGCATCGCCGCCGGTGAGCTCGGCCGGTTGCTCGCCGTGCACGGCCACTACCTGCAGGACTGGATGCTCGACGAGGACGCCTCGAGCTGGCGGGTGGACGCCGGTGCCGGCGGGGTGTCCCGGGCCTTCGCGGACATCGGCTCGCACTGGTGCGACCTGGTCGAGTTCGTGACCGGCGACCCGTTCGCCGCGGTGAGCGCCGCGACCGACATCGTCTACCCGACCCGTCCGGCTGCCTCCGGCCCGTCGTTCTCCGGCTCGCCGGACCCCGACCCGGTGGCGGACGCCGGGCAGCGGGCCGAGGTCACCACGGAGGACACGGCCGTCGCGACCTTCCGCACCGGCACCGGGCGCATCGGCAACGTCGTCGTCTCGCAGGTCGCGGCCGGGCGGAAGAACCGGCTGTGGTTCGAGGTCGACGGCACCCTCGGGTCGGCGGCCTTCGACCAGGAGCAGCCCGAGGCGGCGTGGTTCGGCAACGAGCGCGGCGCCCAGATCGTGGTGCGCGACCCCTCGCTCGGGTTCCCCGACCAGCGTCGGCTGGCGGTCGTGCCGGCCGGGCACCCGCAGGGGTACCTCGACGCCTTCGCGGCGTTCGTCGCCGACACCTACGCGGCGGTCCGGGCGGAGGGCGACCGTTCGGCGTGGCCCGAGGGGCTCCCCACGTTCGCCGACGGTGCTCGTGCGGCGTCGGTCATCGAGGCCGTCGTCGCCAGCGCGGCCGACGGGACGTGGCGTCCCGTCGCCTGACGTCCTCCGGGCGATCTGAGCGCGTACAGGAACCGCCGAGCACGGTGGGTGCATGAGCACGACCGTGAGCGACTTCGTCATCGACCGCATCAAGGCATGGGGCGTCTCGCGCGTCTTCGGATACCCCGGGGACGGGATCGGTGCGTTCGACGGGGCGCTCGGCAAGGCCGACGGCAGCGAGCGCGAGCTCGAGTACGTCCGCCCGACGCACGAGGAGATCGCCGCGCTGATGGCGACCGCGCACGCCAAGTTCACCGGCGAGGTCGGGGTCTGCGTCGCGACCTCGAGCCCCGGCGCGTTCCACCTGCTCAACGGGCTGTACGACGCGCAGATGGACAACCAGCCGGTCGTCGCGATCGTCGGGCAGCAGGGCCTGGCGTCGATCGGCACGTTCACGCAGCAGGAGTCGAACCTCGAGCGCGTGTTCGCCGACGTCGCCTGCTACGTGGAGACCGTCGCCACGCCGGACGCGGTCGGCGTCGTGGTCGACACGGCGTTCCGCACCGCGATGCTCCGCAAGCAGCCGGCGGTCGTCGTGCTCCCTCACGACGTCCAGGCGATGGCGTACGAGGCCCCGGCCGCCGAGCACTGGGTGTCCCGGTCGAGCGACGTCGCCCCCTCGACCCGGATCGTGCCGCCGCAGGACCAGATCGCGCGCTTCGCCGAGATCCTGAACGCCGGGGAGCGCGTGACGTTCCTCGTCGGAGCCGGCGCCCGTGGTGCCACGGACCTGGTGCTCGAGGCCGCAGAGAAGACCGGCGCCGGCATCATCACCGCGCTGCGCGGCAAGGACGTCGTGCCCTCCGACGTGCCGTACCACACGCAGCAGGTCGGGCTCCTCGGCTCGCGCCCGAGCCTGACCCAGATCAAGGAGTGCGACACGATCGTGCTCCTCGGCTCGAACTACCCCTACGGCGAGTACCTGCCCGCCTCCGGTCAGGCCCGCGGCGTGCAGGTCGACATCAAGCCCGAGCAGATGGGCCTGCGGTACCCGACCGAGCTCAACCTGTGGGGCGACGTCGGTGCGACGCTGCAGGCGGTCATGCCGCTGCTGCGCGACAAGCAGGACACCGCGTGGCAGGACAAGCTCGCCGGCGAGATGCGTGAGTGGGAGGCGGAGATGCACCGCCAGGCCGAGGTCGCGTACGACGACGGCGTCAACCCACGACGCGTCATCCGGGCCGTGAACGAGCGCCTGCCCGAGGGCGTCACGGTCACCTGCGACGCCGGGACCACCGCCGACTGGTACGGCCACCACATCCGGCTGCGCCGCGGCATGCACGGCGACATGTCCGGACGGCTCGCGACGATGCTCGCGGCGATGCCGTACGCCGTCACGGCGAAGTTCGCCTTCCCGGACGCCCCGGCGGTCTGCACCATCGGCGACGGGGCCTTCCAGATGCTCGGCATGAACGAGCTCATCACGGTGAAGAAGTACATGGCCCAGTGGCCGAACCAGCAGCTCGTGATCGTGGTCATGCACAACGACGACCTCGGCCAGGTGTCGTGGGAGATGCGGACCGAGGACGGCAACCCGATGTGGTCCGGGTCGCAGGACGTCGAGTCGATGGACTACGCCGGGTACGCCCGGCTGCTCGGCTTCGAGGGCATCGCGGTGCACGGTGACGACGAGGTCGAGGCAGCCGTGGAGCGGGCGTTCGCCAACCTCGGGGTCACGCTCATCGACGCCTACGTCAGCCGCAACGTGCCGCCGCTGCCGCCGCACATCACCGCCGAGTACGCGGTGAACACCGCGAAGAGCCTGCTCAAGGGCGACCCGGCGGAGATCGGCGTCATCAAGGACTCGGCGAAGGCCATGGCCGCCGAGGCCGTCGAGCGGGTGAAGGGCGCGCTGGGCCGGGACTGACGCCGATCCCGCCGTGGTTGTCCCCCGAACGGGAGGAACGTCCCCCGTGGTGTGAACACCACGTGACGTGTTGCGGCAACCCCTGGCGCGTCGGCTGTGGGAGTTCATAGGTTCTTGCGGTGATGAACGCTCACACTCCCCCGCGTCGCCGGCGCCTGGCCGGGGCCTCCGCCCTGGTCGCCGCCGGCGTCCTCACCGCCCTGACCGTCCCGTCCGCCGCCCTCGCCGCCGAGGGCGACACCACGATCGACCTCTACAACGTCAACGACTTCCACGGCCGCATCGCGCAGTCGATCTCGAAGGACTCCGCCGGTGCTCCGGCACCGCGGGACGGCGACGCCGCCGGTGCCGCGACCCTCGCCGGTGCACTCGAGCAGCTCCGGGGTGCCGATCCCTCGACGTCCGCCTTCGTCAGCTCCGGCGACAACATCGGCGGCTCGACGTTCGAGTCCTTCATCCAGGACGACCAGCCCACCATCGACGTCCTCAACCAGATGGACCTGTCGGTCAGCGCCATCGGCAACCACGAGCTCGACAAGGGCCAGGACGACCTGCGCGACCGCGTGATCGGCGGCCAGGGCGAGGGCGTCCGCGCGGCGCAGTGGGACTACGTCTCCGCGAACATCCTCGACTCGGCCACGGGCGAACCCGCGTTCCAGCCGTACTCGATCCAGGAGATCAGCGGCAAGCGCGTCGGGTTCATCGGTGCGACGGTCGACCTCGTCGGCCAGGGACTCGTCGCTCCGGACGGCATCGCCGGACTGGAGATGGGCGACATCACGACCGAGGTGAACAAGGTCGCGGCGCAGCTCACCGACGGTGACACGGCGAACGACGAGGCCGACGTGCTCGTCCTCCTCGTGCACGACGGCGCCGAGTCCCCCGCCGAGGTCGCGCCCGGCGACGACTCCGACTTCGCGCGCGCGGTCCACGGCGTCACGCCGAAGGTCTCGGCGATCCTGTCCGCCCACACGCACCAGACGTACGCCTACTCGGTCGTCCCGACCGGCGGTACCGTCGCCCGCCCCGTGATCCAGACCGGCTCGTACGGCTTCAACCTCGGTCACGTCGAGCTCACGGTCGCCGCGGACGGCACGGTGACCGCGGCGACGCCCGAGAACCTGCGCCTGGTCGACGGCACGTACACGCCCGACCCCGCCGTGCAGACCACGGTCGACGCCGCCGTGCAGGAAGCCGACCGCCTCGGCGCCGTCGAGCTGGGCACGGTGGACCGCGACCTGCAGCGCGCCGTGCAGTCGAACGGGTCGGAGAACCGCGGCGGCGAGTCCACCCTCGGCAACTTCGTCGCCGAGGTGCAGCGTGACCAGACGCAGCGCCAGGGCTCGCAGATCGCCTTCATGAACCCGGGCGGTCTCCGCGCGGACATCGCCTCCGGCGCGGTGACGTACAAGGAAGCGGCGGTCGTCCAGCCCTTCGCGAACACGCTCGTCGTGCTCGACCTGACCGGCGACCAGATCCGGCGGGCGCTCGAGCAGCAGTGGCAGCCGTCGACCGCGAGCCGCCCCTTCCTCAAGCTCGGCGTCTCCGAGGGCTTCAGCTACACCTACGACCCGCTGGCCACGGCCGGCGAGCGCATCACGGGCATGACCCTCGACGGTGACCCGATCGCGTCTGACCGCACCTACAAGGTCACGGTGAACTCGTTCCTCGCGACCGGCGGAGACAACTTCGCCGCCTTCAAGGACGCCGCCGCGAAGCAGGACAGCGGCACGGTCGACCTCGAGGCGCAGGTCCGGTACTTCCGAGCACACCCGACCGTCGCGGTCCAGGAGGACCAGCGGGCCGTCGGCGTCCGGGTCTCCGAGGCACCTGCCGGCGGCTTCGGCCCCGGCGACGACGTCCGCATCGACCTGTCGTCCCTGACCTTCAGCAACGCGGCCGACCAGGGCGGCACCGTCTCGGTCAGCGCCGGTGGTCAGGAGCTCGCGTCCGCCGAGGTCGACACGACGGTCGTCGACACCACCGACGAGCAGGGTCGCGCGACCCTCGCGTTCACCGTGCCGGGCACGCCTGCCGCGGACACGGAGCCGACGGCCGTTCCGACCGCTGCTGCCCGCGCCGCCGCCCCGACCGCGACGACCGACCAGCCGCTCGTCCTCACCCTGCCGAACGGGCAGACCGTGACCCTCGCCGTGACGGTCCCGGTCGAGACGGCCGTCGAGCCGGAGCCGGGCACCGGCGAGCCGACCGACCCGGGTACCCCCGGTCCCGGCCTGCCGGGCAGCGGCGACACCGACGGCGACGGCAGCGCGGGCGGTGCCGACGGCGCGGGCACCGGTGTCGTGGACGCCGACCGACCGGACGCCGCTCGCGGCGACCTGGCGTTCACCGGCGCCGACCTGGTGTTCCCGGGCATCGCTGCCGGCGTCCTGCTGCTCGCCGGCGCCGTGGCGCTGGTGCTCGCACGCCGGAAGCGCGCCGTCGAGGACGGGCCGGTCCTGACGGACTGACACCGCGCCTCCCGGCCGACGACGCGACGGGCCGTCCCACCTGGTGGGGCGGCCCGTTCCGCTGTCCGATCCCAGAACGGGACTGCTCAGGGGCAGTCCCGCGAGGTACGCTCCCCCTGTCGCATCGCGATGCGTCGCGCCGGGTCGTCCCCCCAGGGGGCGGGCGGTGGTTCCGTCCGCCGGACTCCGCGGCGCGGGTGCTCTCCGTCTCCAGGGAAACGACGGAGGGCACCCACCTCGACTCCCGCCGGGGTCAGTGGAAGAGCTGCTCCCCGATGTACGAGCCCTTCCCGGGTGCCGGCGGCACGGCGAACACCCCGGACCCGATGTGCGACACGTACTCGTTCAGGCGGTCGGACGCACCGAGCTTCCGCTGCAGCCGCGTGACGTGCTCCGGGTCGTTCACGTACGCCGCGAAGAGCAGGCCGGCGTCGAGCTGCCCGTACTGGTTCAGCCCGTCCGTGTAGTTGTACCCGCGGCGCAGGATCTTCACGCCGCCGTTGTTCTCGTGCGCCGCGAGGGCGACGTGGGAGCGCGGGTCGATCGCGGTCCCGCCGTCCGCGTCGGTGCCGTGCGGCGCCCGGGCGTGGAAGTCCGGCGTCGTGTGCTCCGACCCGCCGGAGAGCGGCGCGCCCTCGACCTTCGTCCGGCCGAACACCCGCTGCTGGTCGGAGACGACGTCGGCGTCCCAGGTCTCCAGGTTCATGCGGATCTTCCGCACCACCTGGTACGTGCCACCGGCCATCCAGTCGGCTCCGCGGTCGAGCCACACGAACCGGTCGTACTCGTCGTCCGTCGTGACGTTCCGCGTCCCGTCCTTGAACCCCATCAGGTTGCGCGGCGTCGACTGCGTCGGACCGGCCGAGGCGCGGCCGAACCCGATCACGGTCCACCGCACGGTCGCGGTGCCGCGGGCCATCCGGGCCAGGTCGCGGACCGCGTGGTACGCCACCTGCGGGTCGTCGGCGCACGCCTGCAGCGACAGGTCGCCGCCGGTCAGCTGCGCGTCCAGGTCGTCGCTCGGCAGCGGCGGGATCGCGGCCAGGTGCGCCGGACGCTTCGCGGCGAGGCCGAAGCGCTCGTCGAAGACGCCGGGCCCGAGCCCGACGGTGACGGTCAGCGACGCCGGGCCGAGGTCGAGCGCCTCGCCCGTGTCCGCTCCCACACCGTCGCCGTGGACGGGTTCGACGCTGCCGATCGTCCGGCCGGCCTGCAGCTGCGCGATCGCGGCCGACCAGCGGGCGAGCAGGACCTGGAGCTCGGTCGCGGTGGACGCCGTCAGGTCGAACACCATGAAGACGCAGTGCCGCTGCGGCGTCGTGCGGATCCCGCCCTGCGGCTGCCGGGCGGCGGTCGCGTAGAACGGGACCGACTGCGACAGGTCGACGGACTCGTCGCCGTTCGCGGCCGCGGTGAACGGGTCGACGCCGGTGGCGGCGGCCGACCCGGCGACACCCGCGACGGCGCCCACGCCCGCACCGGCGGCCGCGAGCCCGGCACCGATCAGCCCGCGGCGGGAGAAGCGGGAGTCGTTCACGCCGTCGCGACCTTCTCGGCCAGGCGCGAGAGCGGGTCCTGCAGCGCCTGGACCTGCTGCGAGATGCGGTTGGCGTCCTTCGCCTTCGCGGCGGCGTCCCACGTGGCGAAGCCGCCGAGGGAGTCCGCGTCGCGGAAGCCGTCCATCAGCGTGTTCGTCGTGTCGAACTGCGTGGCGATCTGCTTCGTCAGCGCCGGGTCGACCTTCGTCAGGCCGGGCTTGAGGTAGGCGAAGGCCTGCCGGGCACCCTCGACGTTCGCGGCGAGGTCGACGAGGTCGATGTGGCTGTACGCCTCCTCCTCGCCCGTGATCTTGTTCGACTGGACCTCCTCGAGCAGCCCGGCAGCACCGTTCGCCAGGTCCTCGGGCTTGTACTCGATCGACGGCACGCGCTTCGCGAGGAGCTCGACGTCGGCGGTCAGTGCGGCCGCGGTCTCCTTCGTCGACGCGGTGATCGCGCCGGCCTGGAACAGGTCCTTCTCGACGGCGTGGAAGCCGCTCCAGCCGACGGCGTCGTCGAGGTTCGACGCGCGCATGTCGATCAGGTAGTCGAGGTTGCCGGCGTTGTCGGTGGCCGAGAAGCCCTTCTTGACGAAGCCGTCGACGTCGCTCTCGACGTGCTCGTAGAACGGACGGGCCGCCGCGTAGTCGCGCTTCGCCGCGTCGAGGTCGCCGGCGTCCACGTCGTGCTGCAGCTGCTGCACGGCCGCCACCATGTCGGTGACCTGGCCGTCGACGTAGGTCGCGTAGCCCTTCGCGCCGTCGGCGAGCAGGGTGGCCGCGCTGCTGTTCGCGGTCGACGCGGCCTTGCCGGTGACGGTGAGGTCGGTGAGCTCGTGCTCGGCACCCGGGCAGTAGACCTGGTACTCCCCACCGCTCAGCGTGGCGGTGAAGCGGACGGCGTCGAGCCCCGGGGCGAGGTTCTCCTTCTCGCCGAGGATGCGCTGGTCCTGCAGGAGCTCCACCTCGGTGATGGCGGTGGACGACTCGTTGTGCACCGTGAACGTGACGGGGCCCGCGGGGACCTTCGTGGTCGACACGGCGCAGGCGTCGGAGCCGTCGTTCGTCAGGGTGATGGTGACGCGGGAGAGCTTCCCGGTGCTGCTCGAGGTGTCGTCGGCGGGCGACCCCGTCGAGCAGCCGGTCAGGGCGAGGGCGGTGACGGTGCCGAGGGCACCGAGGACGATCAGGGGGCGGGCGGCCAGGGGGTGGGCGGCGCGGGGGCGGGCGGTCCTACCGAACGGCATGGTCGAGGCTCCTTGCAGGGACGTCGGCGGGCGGTCCGCGCGACGGGTCGGTTCCGGGGGTGGTGGTCGGTGGGGCGACGGTGCGGCGACGGTCGCGGAGGGCGAGCAACGCCTGTGCGGCGGCGGCGACGGCGAGCGCGATCGGCAGCCAGGTGCTCCAGAGCCGCAGCTCGGCAGCGCGGGTGTGCGCCGCGGCCAGGTCCGCGGCCGCGCGGTCGACGCGGTCGGTCGGCACCGCCCACACCGTGCGTTCCAGCGTGGTGGTCCGGGCGGCCGGGAGGCCCCCACCGCGCAGCGTGAGCACGTCGCGTTCCGAGCGGGTCGCGTCCAGGACACCCCCACCGACGGTGGTCAGGGTGACGGTCTCGCGGACGGACCAGCGGGCCGTGAACGGCCCGGGGTCCGTGCTCGGCGAGATGCCGACGGGGACCCGGCCGAAGAGTCCGACGAGGTCGTCGAGCGTCAGCGAGGTGGGGCGCTCGGCGGCCGGGACGTCCTCGGTGACCTGCCAGCGGTCGGCGGCGAAGCCGGAGCGGGTCACGCGGCGGTGGGCCGACGCGGGGAGGGTGCGTCGTGCCTCCCGGCCGGTGCCGGAGACGCGCAGGACTGCTGCCGGACCGTCGACGTCCGCCGTGACGGACCGTGCGTCACCGGTGAGCGCGGTCGTACGCGGGAGGTCGACGTCCGTGCTCGGGACGACCAGGGCGAGGACGACGGCCGTGGCCGCGAGCCCGGCGGCGACCGCCGCGCGGACCACCGGGACGCGGGCCGGCGACGGACGCCAGCGGCGCGGCCAGACCGCGACGGCGAGGACGGGCACGACGTAGAGGAACCAACCGAGCACCTCGATCACGCGCGGATCGGCGGGGATCCCGAGGACGCCGGTGACGAGGGCGCCGCGGAGCGACCCGTTGGGGGC
The DNA here is from genome assembly GCF_031844345.1 of Curtobacterium sp. BRD11. Lineage (NCBI taxonomy): Bacteria > Bacillati > Actinomycetota > Actinomycetes > Micrococcales > Microbacteriaceae > Curtobacterium > Curtobacterium sp. BRD11. The sequence continues at coordinate 9,411 of NZ_JAUZUZ010000004.1, read as the reverse complement.
GAGCCACCCGAGGTCGACCGTGCGCTGCTGGCCGATGACGAGCCACCCGGCCTCGTGCGCGTGCCGCAGTGCGGTGAGCACGAGGCCGCCGGCGACGAAGACGAGGAAGACGCCGGTACCGGTGAAGAACCGGCCGAGGTCGAGGCGGACCCCGCCGGTGTAGATGCCGTACCCGACCGCCACCGCGACCGCGATGCCGATCACGGCACCGACGGCTGCCGTGCCGGTGTCCGACGACGCCTGGAAGGTCGCGAGGAGGAAGACCGAGGTCTCGAACCCCTCCTTGAGGACCGCGAGGAACGCCATGCCCGCCAGCGCCCAGGCGGTCCCCCGTCCGAGCGCCGCCGACGCACTGGCCTGCAGGTCCCGCGACAGCGTGCGCGCGTGCGTGCGCATCCAGACGATCATCCCGGTGACGAAGACCACGGCGACGGCTCCGATGACCGTCTCCATGCCCTCCTGCTGGGCCTGGGGCAGTGCCTGCTCGACGAGCTGCAGGCCGAAGCCGACGGCGATGCTCAGCGCGACGGCGAGCCCGACGCCGGCCCACATCGGGGCGAGGGGCGCGCGGTTGCGACGGAGGAACGCGGCGATGATGCCGACGATGAGCGTCGCTTCGAGGCCTTCGCGGAGGCCGATGACGAGGGTGGCGATCATGGCGAAGGTGAGGCTAACCTAACCAGCGCTCGACCCGCCACTCCGGCGACGTGGGGTTTGATTGTTCTCATGAACGTGCTGACCCCGGAGGCCCTGGCGTCGGTCACCAACGTGCTCGACCTCGCCGGCGTGTTCGCCTCGGCACTGCTGGGCGGCTCGCTCGCACGCACGATGGACTTCGACCTGTTCGGCTTCCTCGTCGTCGGCTTCGTCTCCGGCCTCGGCGGCGGCATGCTCCGCGACACCCTGCTGCAGAACGGGCCGCCCGTCGCGCTCGTCGACCCGCTCTACCTGCCCGTGGCGATCGCCGGCGCACTGGTCGCGTTCTTCGTGTCGTTCTCGGAGCTCACCTGGGACCGACTGTTCACCGTGCTGGACGCCGCCGTCATCGGCTTCTGGTCCGTGGTCGGGGTCCAGCGGACCTTCGACGCCGGTCTCGGCTGGCCCGCCGCGATCATCATGGGCACCATCACCGCGGTCGGCGGCGGGGCGATGCGCGACCTGCTGCTCCGTCGCGTGCCCGCGGTGTTCGGCGGGAACGCGCTCTACGCCACCGTGGCCGTCGCCGCGTCCGCGGTGATGGTGGTCGCCTCGTACCTCGGATCGCCGTCGATCGGCATCATCGCCGCGATCGTGCTGTCGCTCGGGCTCCGGTACGGGGCCGTCAAGCGCGGCTGGGGGCTGCCGAACGGTCGCGAGTGGCAGCCGAAGTCGACGCTCGGCGCACTGCTGCAGCGCGGGCGACGGCTGCGCCCCGACGCGATCCGGCTGCTCCGTCGACCCGGACGCCGCACCGGCGACGGGGCCGTCCGCAGCGACCGGGACACGTCCGACGGCGTCTGACGAGCCGCGGTCGGCACCCCGTCAGCGCCCCGTCAGTGCCCCGGCCGGTGCCTCGGTCAGCGCCTCGGTCAGCGCCTCGGCCCGGGCTCCGGTCGGTGCCCGGGCACGCCGGTGGCGCACCGTCCGGACGACGCACGACCCCGTCGCTGCAGCGGCCTGCCGCGGTACGATCGCTCCCGCCGGGTACCGACCCGGTGACCACCGTCCTCGACGCACCGACACGACCCGAACGTGGCGGTCCACCGAGCGACGGGGCCGGGGGCTTCGCTGGTGCCGCGCGTGATCACGACGCGCGGCGCGGCAGGTCTCCGAGGGTCGCACCGGACCGGGTGCGGCACGGCCCGTGCGCCACCGACGCGCGGGGATCGACAGGACGGCGCACCACCGTCCACGACGACGATCACGGACCAGGACCCATGCGCGACGACGCTTCCTCCCCCAACCCCCGGACACCCCGCGCCGAGGTGCGCGAACGACTCCTCGTCGCCGGAGCCGACGTCTTCGCCGAGTCCGGCGTGCACGGCGCCCGGCTCGACGACGTGGCCGCTCGCGCCGGATTCAGCAAGGGCGCCGTCTACTCGAACTTCACGTCGAAGCAGGACCTCGTCGCCCAGGTCATGCAGCGCTCGACGAACCGGATCCTCGCCGCGCTCCAGGAGGTCGTCCACGAGGACGTCGCCGCCGCGAGCATCGCCGAGGTCGTCCGGGCGGCGTTCGGGCGGTACGACCAGGGTCGGCAGTTCGCCCTCGTCTCGGAGCTCCGGGGGTACGCACTCCGCGACCCGGAGTTCATGCCCGAGTTCGTCCGGCAGCGGCGCGAGCTGCAGGACGGCGTGCTCGACCTGGTCCGGTCGTGGTTCGGGGCGCACCCCGAGGTCGAGCCGGGCATGCCGCTCGAGGACTTCGCCACGCTGCTGATCGGCGCGAACACCGGGATCGTGTTCGACGGGCCGGCCCTGCCCGGGGTGAACCCCGGCGACGTCATCGCGAGCCTGGTCGACGCGGTCGTGCGCCCGCGGCGCTGACGCGGCCGCGGCCGCGGCGCCGCCGCCTGCGCGCCGGCGCGGCAGGGCGCATGCGCCCGGCGCGGCGGGGCGCGAGCAGCCGTCCGCACAACCGGAAGCACGTCGCGCCACGCGATTCCGCGGCGCGACGTGCTCGCCGTTGTGCGCGAGCACGCCACACCACGCCCGGCCCGGCGCGGCCGCACCAGGCCCGGGCCGGCACGGCCGGCACGACCGGCCCAGCCGCCGCGGTCGTGCGCCCGCGGCGCTGACTCGACCGCGGCGGCCGCGGCCGAGTCCCGCCGCGGCCGTCCGCACAACCGGAAGCACGTCGCGCCACGCGATTCCGCGGTGCGACGTGCTCCCCGTTGTGCGCGAGCACGCCGCACGCCGCACCACGCCCGGGCCCGGCCGGCACGGCCGGCCCAGCCGGCCCGGCACGGCCGCACCAGGCCCGGGCCGGCACGGCCGGCGCCGGCAGCGCGCCGCGCCGCGCGGCGGCTAGGCCGTGCGCCGGCGCTGCCGGCCCTCGTGGGACCACGCGGACGAGGGCAGCAGGCTCGGCGGGAACAGCCGCGCCCGGACCACGCGCGCCCGCGGGACGGACGCGTCGAGGGCGACACGAGCCTCCAGGACGGCCCGCCGGAGTGCTGACGTGTCCACGCCCGCCGCACCGTCCGCGGCGAAGCGCTCCAGGTCGACCGCATCGACGATGCTCGTCAGGTGCGGGAGCACGCTCGCGGGGACGGTCCCGACGAGCCGACCGCGCACCGCGCGCGCCGTCCGCGCTGCTGCGGCGGCGTCACCCGGCGGCGCGAGCCCCGGTGCGTACCCGTGGTCGGCGACGTCGTCGAGCACCTCGCGCCAGGCCTGCAGTGCGGGCGAGCGTCCCGCCTGCACCGCGGCGAGCCGTCGGCGCCGACGCACCACACGGACGACCCCGGGTGCGACGAGCACCGCCAGCAGGAGCAGCAGCCCGACCACCAGGCCGGCGGCACCGGGTGGGGTGCCTCCGCCCGTCGTGGCCGCCGTGCCCGCTCCGGTCGAGGCGGAGGGTGTCGGGGTGGGCGAGGCCTCGGCGGGAGCGGTCTCCCCCGGGGCCGGCAGCGGCGTCTCCGACGGGGCCGGAGCCGGCGTCGCCGACGTCTCGGTCCCCGCCTGGGCTGCGGCGTCGGAGCTCGGGGTCGGCTCGAACGACACCCAACCGGCACCACGGATGTACAGCTCGGGCCAGGAGTGCAGCTGTCGGTTCGAGACGGTGTACTCGCCGTCCTCCGTCTGGTCGCTGCTCGCCCGGTACCCGACCGCGATGCGCGACGGGATCCCGAGCGTCCGCGCCATCACGGCCATCGACGATGCGAAGTGCACGCAGTACCCCTGGCGCACGCGCAGGAACGTGTCGATCACGTCCATGCTGTCGCCGTCGTAGCCCTGCTCGACGGGGGCCGTCTCGGAGTAGGTGAAGAGGTCGCTGCGGAACCACTGCTCCAGGGCACGCGCCCGGGCGTAGTCGTTCGGCAGCCCGCCGGCCACCCGCTGGGCCGCCGCCCGGATGTCACGTGGCAGGTCCTCGGGCAGTGCCAGGTCGGTGCGGAGCTGCGTCTCGCTCGGCGCCGTGAACCCGCGGCCGTCGGTGCGCCCGAGGATCCCGCTCGCGGCGATCGCGTCGAGGTACTCCCCCGACCAGGTCGAGGCGCCGAAGACCTGGTAGGTCGAACCGCGCTGGGTCACGGGACCGGTCGACCGGACCGTGCTCGAGTCCCCCATCCAGCGCCACTGCGACAGGTCCAGGTTCGTCGACTGCGACTCGAGCGACACGGCGCCGCCGGGCACGGGCAGGTAGTTGCTCGACAGCCCGGTGATCCGCACGGTCAGGTCGCCGCGGCTCGCCAGACGGGGGTTGATCCCGACCGCCCACTGCTGCTGGTCCGCGGTCTCCGCAGTGCTGGCGTCGGTCACGGTGGGCACCCAGTCGCCGGTGCCGAACTCGTCGAGGTCGGCGAGCTTGAGGTACTCCGGCTGCCCGTCGGCGGTGCGGTAGCGGAACACCTCGAGCTCGTTCGGCTGGCGGAGGTCGCGGCCGAGCTCGAGCAGCGTGCCGGGACGACCGGGCTGGATCGGGGCCTGCAGCGCGCCCGTCACGCCGGATAGCCAGCTGGCGTTGATCGGGACGAGCACCGGGAGCCCCACGGCGACGACGAGCCCGATCGCGCCCACGACGGCGGCCGGGAACGCCCGTTGCACCGGTCGGACGGACAGCCAGAGGAGCCCGAGGAACGCCGCCCCCACCAGGACGACGAGCACCGGCGAGGCGGGCTCGCCCGTGACGACGCCGGGGACGATGAGCACGACCAGCGCGGGCACGGCCGCGAGCGCGACGGTCGGCGCGATCGCGGCGAGGAACAGGGTCACCCCGGCGACCCAGGCGATCGCGACGGTGACGATCAAGCGGATCGCGTCGCTCTGCGGCAGCGGCGCGGGGTTGAGCCGGATCGCGGCGAGCGCCTCGCCGAGGGCTCCCTCGCGGTCGAGCCAGCCGAGGGGGTGGACGTCGTTGACGACCGCGGCGACGCACGACCCGACCACCAGCGTGGCGACGAGGGCGATGAAGCGCACGCCCGGAGCGCGACGGCGGACGGCGAGGACGACGGCGACGAGCACCGCCGTGAAGACGACGCCGGACAGCCACCAGGCGGTGCCCTGCACGAGCGGACGCATCGCGAGCGCCGCGATGAGGACCGGCAGCGGTGCCAGGGCGACGACCCACGGTCCCGGGGCGTCGTCGCGTTCGGCCGGACGCTCGGGGCGGCCGCTGCGCGTGGGCGTCCTGACGCGGTCGGCCGTCGAGGTCCCGCTCACCGGGTGCTCCCGTGCGCCTGCGCGCCCGCGACGGGCACGACCAGGGTCCGCCAACCGGCACGGTCGAGGATGCCGCGCACCACGGGGTCGGGCGGGACGATGGTCGCGAGGATGCCGCGACTGGAGCCGCTCGTCGCGGCAACGAGTTCGGCGGCCTGCTCGGCGGTGCACCGGCCGGTGACGACGGCGGTCATGCCGTGGACGTCGCGACCGTGCACGTCGGACAGGACCTCGGTGACCGGGCGGGCGTCCGAACGGACCCGGACGTCGGCGAGTCCGACGAGCAGGTCCGTCAGGCTGCCGACGTCGCCGGTGTGCCGTCCCGCGCCCGGGCCGTCGTCGCTCACGAGCACCACGCGCGACGTCCGCGCGCTGAGGGCACGGGCGACGCTCGCGGCGACGACGACGGCGTGCTCGAACGCGGCGTCGCCACCGAGGTCGCTCAGTTCCGCGAGGTCGTCGCGGCCGAGCGCCTGGTAGGACTCTCGGCGGAGGTCGATGGCGATGACGGCCTCCGGCGGCTGCGCCTGCGTGGTCTGGCGGACGTGGAGTTCGCCGCGTCGGGCGCTCTGTGCCCAGTGCACGCGGCGGATCGGGTCGCCCTGCCGGTACGGCCGGAGCTCGCTGTCGTCGGCGGAACCGCCCTGACCCACACGGCCCTCGTCCGCCGAGACGGCACCCGCGAGCGCTCCGGTGTCGATGGCACCGAGGGTGGTGGATGCGGGGACGATCACGACCTCCTCGGCGGGGACGACCGGCCGGTCGATGCGCAGCAGGCCGAAGGGGTCCTCGACGCGGATGGTCACGGGGCCGACCAGCGTGCGGCCCCGGTGCATCGCGAGGGCCTCGACGTCGAGCACCGCCGGGGGCTCGTTCGGGCCGACCAGGGCGTAGGTCTGCGCGTCGGACACGCTCGCGAGGGCGTCCTCGAGCTGCTCCCGCACCAGCAGGGTCGTCCGCGGCCCGATCGGCAGCGACGTCCCCCGCAGGGTGATCCGCTCGCGGTGGACCTCACCGACCTGCACGACCGAGCGGGCGGTCGACCGGGTCGCACGCAGCGGCGCCGCGACGACGAGTGCCATGACGATCCCGAGCACGAGCAGCACGAGCAGCAGGAGCCCGGCGGAGACGGCGATGCTCGTCGTGGCGACGAGACCACCGCCGACGAGGGCGATCCCCGACCCGAGCACCGTCCACCCCCTGGCCGTCGGCCGCGGGAACGGGGTCCGGCGGAGCATGGCCGCGCCGCGTCGCCCGGTGCGGAGCACCCACGACCGCACCGCGCCCGCGCGCAGCGCGGACGTCGAGGGCCCGCTGCCGTCGGGCATCAGGAGCGGACGGCGGCCGAGGCGAACGGCACGGCGGTGTCGGACACGATCCGGACGACCACGTCGCGCGCGGTGTCCTCGGCGGCCCCGCCGAGCCCGCGGGCGACCGGGACGAGACGGTGGGACAGGATCACCGGTGCGAGGTGGGCGACGTCGTCGGGGGTGACGAACGGGCGACCGAGCAGCGCGGCGTGGGCACGAGCGGCCTGCGCCAGGTGCAGGGTGGCGCGAGGGCTCGCGCCCAGCACGAGGTCCGGGTGCGTGCGGGTGGCACGGACGATCGCGACGATGTAGGCCTCGACGTCGTGGGCAAGGTGCACCCCGCGCACGGCGTGCACGATCGCCCGCAGCGTCTGCACGTCGACGATCGGTCGGAGCGCGGACAGCGGGTCGCGGGTCCCGCGCGCCGCGAGCATCTGGCGCTCGGCGTCCGCGCTGGGGTACCCCATCGCGATGCGGGCCATGAACCGGTCGCGCTGGGCCTCGGGCAGCGGGTACGTGCCCTCCATGTCGATCGGGTTCTGGGTCGCGACGATCATGAACGGCGACTCCAGCGGCCGGGTCACGCCGTCGACGGTCACCTGCGCCTCGGCCATCGCCTCGAGCAGGGCCGACTGGGTCTTCGGGCTCGTGCGGTTGATCTCGTCACCGATGACGACGTTCGCGAACACCGGACCCGGCGAGAACCGGAACGTGCCCGACGACTGGTCGTAGATGTTCACACCGGTGACGTCGGACGGCAGCATGTCCGAGGTGAACTGGATGCGGTTCACCGTCCCGCCGACCGAGGCACCGAGCGCCTTCGCGAGCACGGTCTTGCCGACGCCGGGGACGTCCTCGACGAGCAGGTGCCCCTCGGCGAGCATCACGGTGAAGGCCGTGCGGATGGCGTCGACCTTGCCGTCCACCACGGTGGAGACGGCTGCGACGACGTCGTCGCCCACCGCTCGCACGTGCTCGATCGGGAAGGCTTGGTCGGTCTGGTCCGGCACGCAGGCCTCCTCGTCTCGGGACAGGTGTCGTGCATGCTACAACGGCGCGGTGACAGGCACCGGAGGATGCGTCACCGATCATCCGGAAGGCACACACGGGCCGTGCCCCGCGACGGACGGGAGGCGCGGTGCGGGGCCGCCACGCGCCTCCCGTCCGCCTCCTGGTCACGGTCCGGTCGGTGCGGGCGTCAGCGCGGCAGGGCCTCGGTCGTCAGCGACCAGAGCGCGACGCCGTGCAGCCCGAGTCGCTGCGCCAGCGCGACACGTGCCCGGTAGGAGCGGGCGTCCGACCAGTGCAGCTCGTGTCCGTCGCGGAGGGTCGCCGACCACTCCCCCGTGCGGTCCGACCAGCGTGCGGCACCGCCGGCCAGCGCACGGGCCCGCGCCGGCGACACCTGCCCGGCGTCCGGTCCACCCCAGCGGTACCCGTACCCGGCGACGCCGAGGTCGGTGCGGTCGGCCGGCAGTCCCTCGTGCTCGGCCACCTCGACGACGCGCTGCGCCCACGGCAGGGCACCGATCGTGCCCGGTCCGCTCCACGGGCCGTGCTGGTCGTAGGTCATCAGCACGAAGCGGTCGACGTGCTCCGCCAGACGACGGAGGTCGTACCCGGTGTCCCGGAAGCCCGCGGCCGAGGTGGACGCCATCACGGCCATCGACACCGGGGCGTCGGCACCGAGCTCGTCGTGCACCGCGTCCTCGAGCGCGGCTGCGAAGGCGACGAGACCCGCGCGGTCGCGGTCGCGCAGTGATTCGAGGTCGATCTGCACGCCCGTGCAGTGGTGGTCGTGCGCCAGGGCCGCCAGGTCCCGAGCCACCTGTGCGCGGGCGACCGGGTCGGCCAGCAGCGCCGAGGCGGTCTCCGGCGAGAAGTCACCGAGCGTCTCGGAGTAGTTGCTGACGAGGAGCTCCGGTCGCGCGCCCTGGCGGGCCGCGGCGAGGGCCAGACGGTCGACGCCGTCGGGCAACGGCGCGAGGCCCGTGCCGTCCGCGGAGAGCGTGACACCGTCGATGCCGATCGTGTCCGCCCGCTCGGTGGCGGCTCGTACCCGGGCGACCGCCGTCGGGGCTCCCGGCTCGACGTACGCCTCGACGGCGACGCCGCGGGCAGCGGACGCGTCGGCGCAGCCGGCGACCGTGGTGACGATCACGACGAGCGCGACGGCGAGGGCGGATGAGCGGAGCACGGGGCAACGGTAGTGGGCGGGGCCAGGGCACCCGTGACGGGCCGGCCCGTGCCTCCCGACCGTCGAGCACGGCCGCACCGTCGTGTTCCCGCGCGCACCCTGCCGGAACGACGAAACCCCCGCCGGTGGCGGGGGTTTCGTCGACTGCGGGTAGTTGATGACTCCGCGGAAATCCCTGTTCAGAGTGACTCATCGGCATCATGAAGAGGAGCTGTTGGCACAGTGCATGGGCGCACTTTGGCACAGTTCTCAGGGCGTGCCCGCCGAGAGCGGAGTGATCGCAGCGCCGCCAGCGCCACGTTGATGTGCCCACTCGCGCGAGCTTGATACCGGGGGTGAGGCGACACGCCGGCGCGTCGATCGATCTCGGGGAAGGGCCATTCGACGATGAGAGTGCCTGCAAGGGACAGCAGCGAGGAGGGGACGTAGTCCATCGTCTTGCTGCAGAGCTTTTGTGGTCAGCGCGAGCGCGTGAATGTGTGAGTTAGATCGGAGCTTGAGTCAGATCTACAGCCAGGACCACGCACTCAACCGTCGAGCT
>NZ_JAUZUZ010000003.1:0-478133 GCF_031844345.1 Curtobacterium sp. BRD11 | reverse complement strand
CAGGCGCCGCGCAGCGGCCGCGCGCCTCAGGCGTGCGCCGGCGCCGTGCTGCTCCGGACGCGCAGCGTCGAGCGCAGGCGCACGTGGTCGCTCGTGGGCTCGCCGCGGAGCATGGCGAGGAGCATCGCGACCGCGCTCGCGCCGAGTTCGGCGAGCGGCTGGGCCACGGTGGTGAGCGGCGGCGTCGTGGTCGACGCCTGCGGGACGTCGTCGAACCCGACGACCGACAGGTCCTCGGGCACGCGCAGCCCGAGCGACGCTGCGGCGTGCAGCACGCCGATGGCCGACGAGTCGTTCGCGGCGAACACCGCCGTCGGCCGGTCGGGCAGCGTGAGGAGCTCGTGAGCAACGGCTGCCGAGCGCTCCTCCTGGTAGTCACCGGCGCGCACGAGTCGCTCGTCGACCGCGATGCCGGCGGCGGCGAGGGCGTCCCGGTAGCCGGTCTCGCGGAGCTGCGACGACGCCAGGTCACTGCGCCCCTGGACGTGGGCGATGCGGGTGTGCCCGAGCTCGAGCAGGTGGTCCACGGCGTCCCGGGCCCCGGCGACGTTGTCGGTGTCGACGGTCGCGTGGCCCTCCGGCCCGGTGTGCGGGTCGATCGCGACGACGGGGATGGACGCTCCCGACAGGGCGGCGGAGGGGGTCACGACGATGGCGCCGTCGATGAGCGTTCCGGACAGGCGTGAGAGCGAGCGGCGTTCCCACCCGGGCTGCCCCGTGCCGGCCTCGAGTCCGGCGTAGGCGAGCAGCTCGTAGCCGGTCCCCGTGGTCGCCGCCGAGACGCCGCGCAGGAGCTCGGTCGAGAACGGCTCGAACTCGGGGACCAGGATGCCGATGACGTTGGTGCGGGAGCTCCGCAGGCTGCGCGCGACGAGGGACGTCTCGTAGCCCAGGCGCTCGACCACCTCCTGGACACGGAGCATGGTCGCGGGCGCCACGCCGTCGCGGTTGTTGACCACCTTCGACACGGTCGGGATCGAGACGCCGGCGGCACGCGCGACGTCCGCGATCGTGACCCGCCCCGGTCCGGGCGTGTGGTCGACGGCGGTCTGCATGTGCTCACCGTACCGCCGCCACAGCGTTCCGCCAGCGGGCACATCACGGTTAGAAAACGTTATCGATAACGATTGACAAGCCCGTGGAGCAGCTGGCACGCTCTCCGCAGCGGCATCGACTGCCGCGAACGTCAACGACGACACCGAGGAGTTCCACGATGACGAGGAAGATCCGTGCCGCGGCAGCCATCGCGCTGGTCGGGGCCACCGCTCTCACGCTGGCGGGTTGTTCCGCCGGCGGCAGCGACCCGTCGGAGGACGGCGGCAAGGTCACGATGACCTTCTGGCACAACTCGACCACCGGTCCGGGCAAGGCCTACTGGGACAGCACCGTCAAGGCGTTCGAGGAGAAGTACCCGAACGTCACCATCAAGACCCAGGCGATCCAGAACGAGGACCTGGACGGCAAGCTCCAGACCGCGCTCAACTCCGGTGACGGCCCGGACGTCTTCCTGCAGCGCGGCGGCGGCAAGATGGACGCGATGATCGCGGCCGGTCAGCTCATGGACATCTCCGACTCGATCAGCGACGACGCGAAGCAGTCGATCAGCAAGGGCACCTTCGCCGGCTACGAGAAGGACGGGAAGACCTACGCCATGCCGGGCGCCGTGCTCCCCGAGGGCATCTGGTACTCGAAGGACCTGTTCGAGCAGGCCGGCATCGACGGCACCCCGACCACGATGGACGAGCTGAACGAGGACATCGCCAAGCTCAAGGCCAAGGACATCGACCCGGTGGCCGTCGGCGCGAAGGACGCCTGGCCCGCCGCGCACTGGTACTACAACTTCGCGCTCCGCGAGTGCAGCGAGAAGACGCTGAACGACGCGGCGAAGACGCTCGAGTTCGACGACGCGTGCTGGACCAAGGCCGGCCAGCAGCTCGAGGACTTCAACGCGACGAAGCCCTTCAACCAGGGCTTCCTCACCACCGCCGCGCAGCAGGGCGCCGGCAGCTCGGCCGGACTCCTGGCGAACCACAAGGCCGCGATGGAGCTCATGGGCGCCTGGGACCCGGGCGTGATCGCCTCGCTGACCCCCGACGCGAAGCCGCTCGGTGACCTCGGGTGGTTCCCGTTCCCCGCGGTGGACGGCGGCAAGGGTGACCCGAAGTCGATGATGGGTGGTGTCGACGGCAACTCCTGCTCGGCACAGGCCCCGAAGAAGGCCTGCACGGACTTCCTCAACTTCATCGTGCAGAAGGACAACCAGGAGGCGTACTACAAGGCCTTCAACGCGATCCCCGTCAACAAGGACGCGCAGTCCGTCGTGTCCGAGCCCTACCTGAAGACGGCCCTCGCCGCCTACCAGGAGGCCCCGTTCGTCTCGCAGTACCTCGACACCCTGTACGGCCAGAACGTCGGCAACGCGCTGAACACCAGCGTCGTCGACCTGCTCGCCGGCAAGGGCAGCGCGAAGGACATCGTCGAGACCACCAACCAGGCCGCGGCCAAGGGCTGATCATGGCGCTCGACACCTCCCTCGGCACGACCCCGGCGAAGGCGTCGGGCACGGCTCCCGGGACGTCCCCGGCGGGGAGCGGTTCGCCGCTCCCCGCCCGGCGGACCGCCCAGCGCGTCGCCGACTGGCGCAAGCGCGTCGAGATCGCGGTCCTCGCCGGACCCGCGGTCATCGTCTTCGTGACGTTCGTCATCCTGCCGGTGGCGCTCGCCGCGTACTACGGCTTCTACAAGTGGCAGGGCTACGGCCCGCCGACGAACTTCGTCGGGCTGCAGAACTACCTGATCATCTTCCAGGACAAGGCGTTCCAGTCGGTCCTGCTGCACAACGGCTTCATCGTCGTGATGTCGCTCGTGCTCCAGGGCCCGATCGCCATCGTCCTCGCCCTGCTGCTCAACCAGAAGATGCGCGGCCGCGGACTCGTCCGCGTGCTCGTCTTCGTGCCCTACGTGATCTCCGAGGTCATCGTCGGCACCGGCTGGAGCCTCATGCTGCAGTCGAACGGCGCCGTGAACGACCTGATGCAGGGCATCGGACTCGGCGGACTCCGTCAGGACTGGCTGTCCAACCCGGACATCGCCATCTGGAGCCTCCTCGCGATCATCTCGTGGAAGTACATCGGCTTCGCGGTGATCCTGTTCCTGGCCGGTCTGCAGAGCATCCCCGAGGAGCTCTTCGAGGCCGCGGCGATCGACGGTGCGAGCTACTGGCAGATCCAGCGCCGCATCACCCTGCCGCTGCTCGGCCCCACCATCCGCATCTGGGCGTTCCTGTCGATCATCGGCTCGCTCCAGCTGTTCGACCTCGTCTACATCATCTGGGGCCAGTACATCTCGTCGACCGCAGGGACCTCGACCATGGCGACGTACATGGTCGCGAACGGCCGGACCTCGGGCAACTACGGCTTCGGCAGTGCCGTCGCGGTGGTCATGTTCCTGATCTCGCTCGCCGTCGCCCTGGTCTACCAGCACTTCGTGCTCCGTCGGGACACCGCCGGCGCCATCACCGAGAGGAAGCACTGATGGCCGTCACCAGCGCCACCACCAACCTCGTCGCCCCCGGCCGCCGCGGTGCCCGGGCACGGAAGTCCGGCGCAGCACTCGGCCAGGCGAGCCCACTGACCTACGTCGTCGCGATCCTGTTCGTCGCCGCGAACCTCGCCCCGGTGCTCTACATCGTGCTGGGCGGGTTCCGGACGAACTCGCAGATCACGACGAGCCCGGCCGGTCTGCCGGCACCGTTCCAGTTCGGCAACTACGGATCGGTCCTGTCGAGCGGGATCTTCTGGCAGCAGCTCGGCAACTCGACGATCAGCGCGGTCACCACGACGCTCGGCGTCGTCGTGCTCGGGCTCATGGTCAGCTTCGTGCTCGCCCGCTACTCCTTCCGGGGTCGCGGTGCGGTGTACGCGCTGTTCGCCGCGGGCCTGATGTTCCCGATCACGGTCGCGATCACACCGCTCTACCTGCTCGTCAAGGACCTCGGTCTCACGAACAGCCTGGCGGGCGTGATCCTGCCGCAGATCGCCTTCGCCCTGCCGACGACCGTCATCATCCTGGTGCCGTTCCTGCGGGCGATCCCGGACGAGCTCGAGGAGGCCGCCTCGATCGACGGGGCCAGCCGCCTCGGCTTCTTCTTCCGGATGATCGTCCCGCTGTCCCTGCCCGGTGTGGTGACCGTCGGCATCCTGGCGTTCATCGGCAGCTGGAACAGCTACATCCTGCCGCTGTTCATCCTCAACAACGAGGCCGCCTACACGCTGCCGCTCGGCGTCCAGGCGTTCTCGTCGCAGTACTCCGTCGACACGGCGAAGGTGCTCGCCTTCACGTCGATGTCGATGATCCCCGCGCTGGTGTTCTTCACGATCTTCCAGAAGCGCATCGTCGGCGGTCTGACCGGGGCGGTGAAGGGGTGACCACGCTCGACCACACGGTCACCACCGACGGCACCACCGACGGCCAGGCGGCACGCGGCACGTCCGCACCGCGGCCCGCCGCCACCCGTGACGGACGGGAGGGACGTGGCGACGCCGCCACGGGCCTCCCGTCCGACCCGGGGCACGTCACGGACGCGACCGCGTCCGACCGCGTCACCACGCTGCTGGCCGCGATGACCCTCGAGGAGAAGACCGCGCAGCTGGTCGGCTACTGGCTCGACCAGAACGGCGTCGTCGCCCCGATGCAGGGCGAGATGGCCGCGGCCCAGCAGGGCACGACGCTCACCGACGTCACCCGGCACGGCCTCGGCCAGTACACCCGCGTGTACGGCACCCGACCCGTCGAGCCCGACGAGCGCGCCGCCTGGCTGTGGGCGGAGCAGCGTCGGCTGAAGCGCGAGACCCGCCTCGGCATCCCGGCGCTCGTGCACGAGGAGTGCCTGACCGGACTCGCGGCGTGGAAGGCCGCGACGTTCCCGACACCGCTGGCGTGGGGTGCGTCGTTCGACCCGGAGCTCGTCGAGCACGTCGGCGCCGTGATCGGCCGCTCGATGCGCGAGCTCGGCGTCCACCAGGGCCTCGCGCCCGTGCTCGACGTCGTCCGCGACCCTCGCTGGGGACGGGTCGACGAGTGCATCGGCGAGGACCCGTACCTCGTCGGCACCGTCGGTACCGCGTACGTCCGCGGTGTGCAGAGCGCCGGCGTCGACGCCACGCTCAAGCACTTCCTCGGCTACTCGGCCTCGCGCGCCGGCCGCAACCACGCCCCGGTCCACGCCGGACCGCGCGAGGTCGCCGACGTGTTCCTGCCGCCGTTCGAGATGGCCCTCGTCGACGGCGGCGCCCGGAGCGTCATGAACTCGTACGCCGAGGTCGACGGCGTCCCCGTCGCCGCCGACCCCGCGCTGCTCACCGACCTGCTGCGCGACCGGCTCGGGTTCGACGGCACGGTCGTGGCCGACTACTTCTCCGTCGCGTTCCTCGAGGTCATGCACGGCGTCGCCCGTGACCGCGGCGAGGCCGCTGCGACGGCGCTCGCCGCCGGCATCGACGTCGAGCTGCCGACCGGTGACGCCTACCTGGCGCCGCTGGTCGAGCGGGTGCGCAGCGGACTCGTCGACGAGGCCCTCGTCGACCGCGCCGTGCTGCGCGTGCTCCGGCAGAAGGAGCGGCTCGGCCTGCTCGACCCGGACGTCTTCGAGGACGAACCGCCCACCGGTGTCGACCTCGACTCGCCGGAGCACCGGGTCCTCGCGCGGCGGCTCGCGGCGGAGTCGCTCGTGCTGCTCTCGAACGACGGCGTGCTGCCGCTCGACGGTGGCGCCGCATCCCCCGTCTCCCCGACCCCGGGCGCCGACCTGCAGGGCCCGGTCGCGGTGATCGGCCCGAACGCCCACCGCGCCGAGGCCCTGCAGGGCTGCTACTCCTTCGCCAACCACGTGCTGGCCACGCACACCGGGCTGGAGGCCGGTTTCGCGATCCCGACCGTGCTCGAGGCGATGCAGGACGCGCTCGGGTCCGACACGGTCCGGTACGCCCGCGGTGCCGAGGTCGAGGGTGAGGACCGCGCCGGGTTCGCCGAGGCGGTGGCGGTCGCGCGGGAGTCCTCGGTGGCGGTCGTCGTCGTCGGCGACCAGGCCGGCCTGTTCGGTCGTGGCACGGTCGGCGAGGGCAACGACTCCGAGTCGCTCGACCTGCCGGGCGTGCAGCGCGAGCTCGTCGAGGCCGTCGTCGCCACCGGAACGCCGACCGTCGTCGTGCTGCTGACCGGTCGTCCGTACGCGATCGGCTGGGCACTCGACGGCGACCAGCCGAAGCCCGCGGCGGTCGTCCAGGCGTTCTTCCCCGGCGAGGAGGGCGGCACCGCGATCGCCGACCTGCTCACCGGTGCCGCGGCACCGTCCGGCCGCCTGCCCGTCTCGCTGCCGCGGTCGGCCGGCGCGCAGCCGTACTCGTACCTGCACCCTCGTCTCGGCGGACCGTCCGACGTCACCGCGACGGACTCCACGCCGGTCCGACCGTTCGGCTACGGCCTGACCTGGACGTCCTTCGCGTACGAGGACCTGACGGTGGACGGGACCGCGTCCACGGACGGAGCGCTCACCGCGTCGGTCACCGTGCGGAACACCGGCGACCGGGACGGCGTCGAGGTCGTCCAGCTCTACGGGCACGACCCGCACGCGTCGATCACGCGCCCGGTCGCGCAGCTGCTCGGCTACGCCCGGGTCGCGGTCGCGGCGGGGGAGTGCGTCACGGTGCGGTTCGACGTGCCGGTGCAGCGGTTCGCCTTCACCGACCGCGCGATGCGGAAGGTGGTCGAGCCGGGGGACGTCGAGGTGTGGGTCGCGTCCGACGCGGCGGCGTCGCGGCCGGGAGGCCCGGTGGAGACGGGCGGGATCGTCGCGTCCGGGGACGGTCCGGTCCGGCACGAGTTCCCCCGGTCGGCGACGGACCGTGCGGTCGTGCGCCTGACCGGCGCCGTGCACGAGGTCACGCTGGCCGACCGGCGCACCGTGACCTGGACGACCGTCTGAGCTGCCGACGCCGCCGTGGAGTGTCCGGTTCAGGGCCTCCGCGGCGGCGTCCGCGTGCGTTCCGACGTCCGGCCGGTAGCGTGGAACGAGTCTTCCACGGGGAACGCGTCACGGTGCGCCACCACGCACCGCGGCCCCGGTGGACCAGGAGGAGGACGACACCCGTGAGCACCGACGACCAGGCACGCGTGCGCAGCGCGCTCGTGGCGGCACTCGACGTCGTCGACGCGCCACCGTCGGAGCGCTTCGAGCGCATCGTCCGGGTCGCGCGCGAGGTCTTCGACGTGCCGCTGTCGTACGTCAACGTGCTCGACGACGACCTGCTGCACACCCTCACCCCGAACGTGCCCGACGAGATCGTCTCCGGACCGGTCGGGTGGTCCTTCTGCCAGCTGACGGTGCAGCACACGGAGCCGACCGTCGTGCCGGACACCACGGCCGACCCCCGGACCGCCGACCTGCCGGGCGTGACACGGCGCGGCATCCGGTTCTACGCGGGCGTCCCGCTCACGATCGCGGGTGGGGAGCCCGTCGGGACGCTCTGCCTGATGGACACGCGACCGCGCGCCTTCTCACCCCAGGACACCGCTGCGCTCATCGACCTCGGACACTGGGCCGAGCGCGCGCTCGGGCAGGGGCTGCACCACGACCGCCTGCTCGAGGTCGCAGGCGCACTCGCGCCGAGCGCCGTCGCGCCCGACGGCTACCGGATCGCCGGCACCACGGTGCCCTACGGCGACCTCAGCGGCGACCTGCACGACTGGTCGGTCGTCGACGGCGACCTCGTGCTGACGCTCGCCGACGTCATGGGCAAGGAGCAGCCGGCCGCGCTCCTCGCGGCCGGGATCCGGGCCGCCCTCCGGCAGCACCGCACCGTCGCGCCCGTGGCCGCCGTCGCCGCCGTCGAACCCGCCCTCGCCGAGGACCTCGGACGCGCGAGCGCCTTCGCCACACTGTTCCACGCCCGGCTCGACCCTGCCAGCGGCGTGGTCGACGTGGTGGACGCGGGCCACGGGCTGGCGGTGCACGTGCCGGCGGCGGGGACGCCTCGGGTGCTCCGGTCCCACGGGCTGCCGCTGGGGTTGCACGCCGAGGGTGCACGGCGCAGGGCGTCGACCACGGTCCTGGAGCCCGGGGACGCCCTCGTCGTGGTGAGCGACGGGGCGCTCGACCTGGGTGACGGGACGATCGACACCCTGCTGGACCTCGCGCGGACCCTGCGCGCCGCGTCGAGCGTCGACGCCTTCCTCGAGACGGTGCGGCTGCGTGCGGCCGAGCGGGCCGAGGACGACGTGACGGTCGTCGTCCTCGGCCGGGCCTGACCGCGCGCAGCGGCCTCCGGCTCAGGCAGCCATCGGGCCGTACCGGCGGTGCCCCTTGACGTCGTAGCGGTCGAGCATCATCACCTTGTCCCAGGCGGCGACGAAGTCCCGCACGAACCGCTCCTGCCCGTCGCTGCCGGCGTAGACGTCGACGATCGAACGGAGCTGCGCGTTCGACCCGAACACCAGGTCGTTCCGCGAGGCCGTCCACCGCTCCTCGCCGGTGGCCTGCACGTTCCCGGTGAAGGTCGTCTCGGTGTCGTCGGTCTTCTTCCACACCAGGTCGGTGTCCGTGAGGTTGACGAAG
The DNA here is from genome assembly GCF_031844345.1 of Curtobacterium sp. BRD11. Lineage (NCBI taxonomy): Bacteria > Bacillati > Actinomycetota > Actinomycetes > Micrococcales > Microbacteriaceae > Curtobacterium > Curtobacterium sp. BRD11. Next base: position 469,522 of record NZ_JAUZUZ010000003.1, on the reverse strand, counting down.
AAGTCCGTCGTGAGCGCCCCGACGCGGTCGGTCAGGACGCCCGTCGACGAGCCGTCCCAGTTCGCGCCGAGCACCCGCAGCCCGCCGGTGAGCACCGTCCACTCCGGTGCCGTGAGCGTCATGAGGTTCGCACGGTCCAGGAACACCGCCTCCGGAGCGACGCCGGGGGCGAAGTCTGCGAAGCGCTCGGACACGTGGTTCCGGAACCCGTCGGCGATCGGCCGGAGCCACTCGAACATCTCGACGTCGGTCTGCTCCTGGGACGCGTCCACACGGCCGGGCGTGAACGGCACGGTGACCTCGACACCCGCGGCGCGTGCGGCGTCCTCCACCCCGACGCAGCCCGCGAGCACGACCAGGTCGGCGAGCGAGACGTGCTTCCCGTCCTGCTCGAAGGTGGCCTTGACGCTGCGGAGGGTCTCGACGACCGGGACCGTCCGCCGGTTGATCGGCCAGTCCTTCTGCGGGGCGAGCGCGATCCGCCCGCCGTTGGCACCGCCGCGCTTGTCACTGTCCCGGTAGGTCGACGCGGCGGAGTACGCGGTGACGACCAGGTCGGAGACCGAGGTGCCGGTCGACCGGATCGCCGCTCGGAGCGTCTCGGCGTCCGCGTCGCTCAGGGGCTCGCCGACCGGGTCGGGCAGCGGGTCCTGCCACAGCAGGTCGTCCGAGATCGTCGTCTCCGGACCGAGGTAGCGGTGCTTCGGCCCCATGTCGCGGTGCGTCAGCTTGTACCAGGCCTTCGAGAAGGCCGTGGTGAACAGGTCGAAGTCGGCGAGGAAGCGCTCGCACACCTCGCGGTAGGCCGGGTCGACCTTCAGCGCGATGTCCGAGGTCATCATCATGAGCGCGTGTGTCTCGCCGGGCACGTGGGCGTCCGGGGTGCGCGGGGCGTCGGGGTCCGCCGGGGTCCACTGCAGGGCGCCCGCCGGGCTCTTGGTCTGCTCCCACTCGTGGCCGAACAGGTTCTCCAGGTAGCTGTTGTCCCAGCGGGTCGGGTCCTGGGTCCAGCTGCCCTCGATGCCGTTCGTCATCGTGTCCTTGCCGTTGCCGGCACCCTTCGGGTTGTGCCACCCGAGCCCCATCGCCTCGATCGGCGCGATCTCCGGCGGCGGACCGATCTCGGCCGCGGGGACCTGGCCGTGGCTCTTGCCGAACGCGTGGCCACCGGCGATCAGGGCGACCGTCTCCTCGTCGTTCATGGCCATCCGGCTGAAGGTGATGCGGATGTCCCGCGCCGAGCCCATCGGGTCGCCGTTCGCGTACGGTCCCTCGGGGTTCACGTAGATGAGCGCCTGGTGCGAGGCAGCGAGCGGGCTCTGCAGGTCGTAGTCCGCGTCGCCGTTCTCGCCGTGCCACCGCTCGTCGCGCTGGACCATGTCGTCCTGGCTCTCGACGTGGTGCGGGTCCCGGACCTCCGGGCCCCACCAGGTGCCCTCGTCCGGCTCCCACGCGTCGAGTCGACCGCCGCCGAAGCCGTACGTCGGCAGACCCATGAGCTCGAGCGAGCAGTTCCCCGTGAGGACCATCAGGTCGGCCCACGAGAGCGCCTTGCCGTACTTGTGCTTGATCGGCTGGAGCAGACGACGCGACTTGTCGGTGTTCCCGTTGTCCCACCAGCTGCTGATCGGGGCGAAGCGCTGCATCGCGGTGCCCGCTCCGCCGCGACCGTCCGCGATCCGGTAGGTCCCCGCGGCGTGCCAGGCCATCCGGATCATCTGCGGGCCGTAGTTGCCGTAGTCCGCGGGCCACCAGTCGACCGAGGTCGTGAGCAGCTGCGTGATGTCGCGCTTGAGCTCGTCGAGGTCGATCGTCGCGAAGGCCGCCGCGTAGTCGAAGTCCGCACCGAGCGGGTCGGCGTCGACGCCGTTGCGGTGCAGCAGCTCGACACGGAGCCGCTGCGGGTACCAGCCCTCGAGCGACGACGGTGCCTGACCGAACGTGCCGCCCAGGTGGTCACCACCGGCGGGCAGGGACCCTGCCATGTGGAAGCTGCAGGTGTCGGTGCCGTCGGCGTCCCGGCCGTGGGAACCGTGGAAGGACGCGCCCTGCGGGGTCGCGGTGTCGTGCTGCCCGCTGTCGTCGGTGCCGTGCGTGCCGGTCGTGCTGTCGTTGCTCAACGCTGCTCCTGTTCGATGACTGTCCGCGGAACGCGTCGGACGCCCGTCACGCTCCGCCCCGAGGCTGTGAGGACGGCGGGAGCAGTGCGCATCCCGCCGGTGGGTCCGGTCAGCCCTTCCAGACGGACACGGCGCCGGCGTGACCGATCACGACGACCTCGACGAGCGAGCCGATGCCGGCGGCGACGAGCAGCACGGGGCCGACGATCCCCACCGCTCGTGCCAGCCCGGCGTCCGCGACCCGCAGGGCGGCGAAGCGGTGCCAGCCCCACCACAGCGTGAGCAGCACGAACACCGCGATCGACCACGGCAGCAGTCCGTCGGCGAGCTCGGTGTGCCGTTCGAGCAGCGCGGTCTCACGCTCGCGGTGCTCGAGCCACTCGCCGGACGAGGTCGCGAGCGGCACCGAGACCAGCGCCACCAGGGCGATGACCGGCGCGCCGACCGCGAGCCACCGTCGGGCTGAGGGCCAGGCCGCCGTCACGATCGCGGTGAGGGCCGCGACGGGCACCGAGACCGTGGTCAGGTGCACGAGGAGCGGGTGCAGGGGGATGCCGTCGAACTGCCAGTCCATCGTGGCCTTCCGGATCGCGCGTCGGTGGTTCCGACGACCTGCGATCAGCCAAGCGGACCGACCGGTACCGCGCTCGCCCGGCAGGCCGGTCGACGCACTCCGCGATCACTCGAGACCTCACACGGAGCGGCCGGAGCGCCACACCGGGACGACCCCGTCAGGGGCGGTGGTCGTACCGACCCGGCGGTGGGTCGAGTGGCAGCTGTCGCGGCGACTGGGCGCCGTTCCTCGCAGCGCCCACGGCCGTGACGGAGCGGGTCACGATGCTCACCGCGGTCGCGAACCACCCGCGCTTCCGCGGATGCTCGAACGCGTCGTCACCCCACGGTCGGTCGTCGTCCGAGTGCCCCATGCCGCCCCTCCCGGTGTCGGTGCTCGTGAGGCTACACGGCCGCGGACCGCACCGGGAGGTCCGGGATCCGACCTCGCTCCGGGAACCCCGGGGGAGCGTGGGTACCGTGACACTCCTCACACCGTGAAGGAGCACGCCATGTCGGACGCACACGACCCCCGCGACACCACCAACGACCCCGAGGGCACCGAGAAGGCCGACGGCCTCGGCGAGGACGGCACGATCCCCGCGCACCCCGAGGGGGTCGCCGCCGGCTTCGCCGGTGACGACTCGCACTTCAACCCCGAAGAGGACGACGAGACGGCGGAGTAGCCGACCCGAGCACGAGACGCACGGGAGGCCCGTGGCGACGCCGCCACGGGCCTCCCGTTGCGTCCCCGGTCGCCGCGTCGCCTGCGGGACCGGGCCGCGGATCGGTACCGTGTCGGGCATGGCCCGCTTCACACCCCCCGCTGCCGACGCGATGCGTGCGGCCCTGCTCGCCGCCGCCCGCGACGAGTTCGCTGCGCACGGGCTGGGCGGGGCGCGGATCGAGCGCCTCGCCGCCGACGCCGGGAGCAACAAGGCGCAGGTGTTCCACTACTTCGGGGGCAAGGACGGCCTGTTCGACGCGCTGCTGACGAGCGAGCTGACGGCCGTGCACGAGGCCGCGCCGCTCGACACGGCCGACCTGGCGGCGTGGGCCGGACGCCTGCACGACGTCCTGGTCGAGCGTCCCTGGGTGCAGCGTCTCGCCACCTGGCACCGGCTCGAGCGGCCGGAGACACCGATCGAGGCGCTCGCCGAGCAGTACGCCGACGCCGTCGCCGAGGTCGAGCGGGCACAGCGCGCCGGTGTGCTTCCGCGGCGCTTCCGCCCCGCGGTGCTCTACGGGCTGGTCGTCCAGCTCGCGGAGGTCTGGTCGACGCTCCGGCCCGAGGCGTCCGCTCCGGTCGCCGCGGTCGTGCCGCAGCGCCGCCGTCAGGTCGTCGTGGACGCCGTCGGAGCGCTGCTCGGCGACTGACCGGTGTCCCGTCGGGCCCTGCGGTGCAACGTGTCCGAGGGGCGCTCGCCGAAGGCGCCGGCGTAGGTCCCCGCGAACCGGCCGAGGTGTGCGAACCCCCACGCCTGCGCCACCTCGGAGACCGTGGTGGTGGTCGGGTCCCCGGCCTCGAGCGCGGCACGGACCCGGTGCAGTCGCACGTCGCGCAGGAACTGCATCGGGCTCGCGGCTCCGACGCGGTGGAACGCCGCCTGCAGCCCGCGGGCGCTGAGCCCGGTGGCGCGACAGACGTCGGCAGTGGTGAGCGGGCGGTGCGCGTTCGCGGCGATCCACTCCTGCGCGACCCGCACCGATCCCCGTCCTGCGGCCGTGACGCCGGACGCAGCGGTCACGTCGAACGCCCCGATGACGGCCTCGGCGACGCGACGGTGCTGCACCGAGCGGACGACGGGGTCGGCGCCCGGGTCCCACAGGGTCGTGGCGGCGCCCGCGATGGTCCGCCGCAGTGCGGGGAGCGCGTCCGGGTCGGCCTCCGCGCGCAGGTCCAGCGGACCGGGGAGGTCACCGCGGACCGCAGCCGAGACGGACTCGAGGAAGGCGCCGTCGAAGCGGATCACGTGCTGGACCGCGGGGGCGGCGTCGAAGGTGAACGGGCGTCCTGCCGGGTACATGACGGGGACGTTCGGCCGCATGGTGATCCGGTCACGGCGGTCGGTGTCGAGGACCATGCCCGGCCCGGTCGCCCACGCCAGGGTGTACTGGCGCCCCGGGTTGATCGTGCCCCAGCGGTGCGCCGCGACCGCTGACGTCGCGGTGGTCACCTGGTCGTCGCCGACCGCGCGGTACCGGTACGAGAACCCCTCGGAGACCGCCTGTCCGATGTTGATGTCGTGGCTGCTGTAGACGCCCTCGAACAGTTCCACGGCGTCGTCGACCGCTGCGCCGTGCTGTTCGGTGGCGGTGGGGGTGCGGAGATCGGTTCGCATGCGCGGACCAGTCTGCGCCTCCTCGCCGAGGACCAGTGGTGCAGTGCGCGTCGCGGTGTTCCGGTGTTCCGGTGTTCCGGTGTTCCGGTGTTCCGGTGTTCCGGTGTTCCGGTGTTCCGGTGTTCCGGTGTTAACTTTAACGTCGACAATCGGACCATTTTAAATTTTACGACTGATCAACCGAGGTGCCGAGCGAGGAACGCGGCCTGCCGCTCCCAGTGCCGGTGGCCGCCGCCCTCGTGGCCGTTGTAGGGGTAGACCTCGATGTGCTTGTCGGTCGACGCGAGCGCGTTGTACGCAGCGAAGGTCGTGCGCGGCGGGACCACGTCGTCCATGAGGGCGACCGAGAACAGCGCCGGGGCCGTGATGCCTGCGGCCAGGTTCACGCCGTCGAAGTACGCCGCGGTGTCCCACACGGTGTCGACCGCGTCCCGGTGCACGGCGAGGTACTGGGCGAGCTCGAGGTAGGGACCGCCGGTCGCGACGTCGGTGCCGTGCTCCCAGTCGGACAGGAACGCGACGTCGGGCAGCACGGCGACGAGCGGCGCGGTGTGTGCCTCGACCAGGGCGGCCGCCGCGATCGCGATGCCGCCGCCCTGGCTGCCGCCGGTCAGTGCGATGCGGTCCCGGTCGACGCCCGGCAGTGTCCGCACGACGTCGACGAGTCGGACGGCGTCCGTGTAGACCCGCCGGTAGTAGTGCTCGGCGGGCGAGGCGATGCCGCTCGCCATCCACCCGCCACCGTTCGGGCCGGACCCGTGCGGGTCGGGGGTGTCGCCGCCGGTTCCCCAGCCGCTGCCCTGCCCGCGGGTGTCCATCACGACGTGCACGTACCCGGCGAGCGCCCACGCGACCCGCTCGCCGGGCAGCCCGCGACCACCGCCGTAGCCGATGAACTCGACCACCGCGGGCAGGTCGCCCGTCGAGTCCGCCGGCCGCGAGACCCAGGCGCGGACGGGGTCGCCGCCGAAGCCCGGGAACGTCAGGTCCTGCACGTCGAGCGCCGTGACCGGCGTGGTGGCGGGGACGAGCACGGGCTCGGTCCCGGCGCCGGCCGCCCGCGCCTCGGCGACGGTGGCCGTCCAGAAGGCGTCGAGGTCGTCGGGCCGCCGCACGGTCGGGCGGTAGGCGCGCAGCTGGTCGAGGGGCAGGTCGGTGAGCGGCATGGGGTCCTCGCTGGTGGTGGGTCGTTCCGGGTGTCCCTGGTCGGAACGGGCGTACCTGGTCGGGAGTTCCGACCGGGTACGCCCGATTCCACCAGGTGGACGCGCCTCAGCGCATCAGCGCGCGGCGGCGCGGTACTGCTCGAGCACCTCGGGGTGCGGGTCCGCGGGCACCACCGTCGCGGCGACCTCCCACGACGGCAGGCTCCCGGTCAGCACCCACGCGGCCTGTCGAGCGGCACCCGAGGCGACGTACTCGCCCGGTTCCGGGATCGACACGTCGCGGCCGAACACCTGCGCGGCGACGGCCCGGACGGCCTCGTTCCGTGCGGCGCCGCCGATCAGCAGCAGCCGCGACACCTGCACGCCGGTGGCCACGACCGCGGCGAGGCCGTCGGCCAGGGCGCAGAGCATGCCCTCGACGGCGGCGCGGGCGAGGTGCGCCCGGTCGGTCGTCGCGGGCGTCATGCCCACGAGCGAGGCGGTGGCGTCCGGTCGGTTCGGGGTGCGCTCGCCGACGAAGTACGGCACGAGCACGAGCCCGTCCGCCCCTGCCGGCGCCTGCAGCGCCAGCTCGCCGAGCTCGCCGTGGTCGACGGAGAGGAGTCCGCCGATCACCTCGAGCACGCGGGCCGCGTTGAGCGTGGTGACGATCGGGAGGCGCGACCCGGTCCCGTCGGCGAAGCCCGCCACGGTCCCGCTCGGGTCCGTCACCTCGGTGTCGGTGACGCCGAAGACGGTCCCGCTGGTCCCGAGGGACACCGCGACGTCACCCGGGCCGAGCCCGAGGCCGAGCGCTGCCCCGGCGTTGTCGCCGAGCCCCGGGCCGACGACGAGACCGGCGCGGGCGACGGCGCCGCCCGGCAGCTCGACGTCGGACGCCAGCGTGCCCATCGCCTCGTCGGGCGCCACGACCCGCGGGACCACGACCGGGCCGTCGCCGTCGGCGTGCGCGTCGCCGTCGTGCGGTCCGGCAGCGACCCGTGAGGGACGCCCGAGCGCCTGCTCGAACAGCTCCGCGTCGTACTCCCGGCGCACCGGGTCCCAGTAGCCGGTGCCGCTGGCGTCCGAACCGTCGGTCGCCAGCGCGTCGAGGTCCGGCCCGAGCGGGCTCTCGTCGGCGGGGCCGTACCCGCGCAGTCGCCACGACAGCCAGTCGTGGGGGAGCGCGACGGCGGCGACGCGCGCCGCGTTGTCGGGCTCCGCGTCGCGGAGCCACCGCAGCTTGGTGCCGGTGAAGGATGCCACCGGGACCAGCCCCGTCCGGGCGACCCATGCCTCCCGGCCGAGCTCCTCGACCATCTGCGCGGCCGCGTCGGCGCTGCGGACGTCGTTCCACAGGAGTGCGTCGCGGACCACGTGACCGTCGGCGTCGAGCGCGACCATGCCGTGCTGCTGCCCGGCGATCGCGACGGCGGCGACGTCGTCGAACCCGCCGGCGTCCGCGATCGCGGTGCCGAGCGCGTCCCACCAGTGGCGGGGGTCGACGGAGGTGCCGTCCGGGTGGGACGCGCGCCCCTCCCGGACGACCGCACCGGTCGCCGCGTCACGGACCGTGACCTTGCAGGACTGGGTCGAGGAGTCGACCCCTGCGACCAGCCGACGCTCGACGACGTCAGCCACGAGCGCCCATGAGGTGCTCGATCGCGAGCTGCTGCAGGCGCACGAAGCCGAAGCCCTTGCCGCCGAAGTACGCGTCGGCGTCGAAGTCCTCGTAGGCCGAGCGGTCGGCGAGGAAGTCGTCGTACGACTCACCGCTGTTCAGCGTCGGCGTCGAGAGCTCGTCGACCTTCGCGGCGGACAGGGCCTCCTGCACCTCGGGGTCGGCGCGGAACGCCTGGGCGCGCTCCTTGAGGAGCAGGTACATGCGCATGTTCGCCTGCGCCGAGTCCCAGACGCCGGTGATGTCCTCGGTGCGGCTCGGCTTGTAGTCGAAGTGGCGGGGGCCGTCGTACGCCTGGCCGCCCTGCGGGGCACCGTGCTCGAGCAGGTCGACGAGCGAGAAGGCGTTCTGCAGGTCGCCGTGGCCGAACACCAGGTCCTGGTCGTACTTGATGCCGCGCTGCCCGTTGAGGTCGATGTGGAAGAGCTTGCCCTGGTAGAGCGCCTGGGCGATGCCGGCCGTGAAGTTCAGGCCCGCCATCTGCTCGTGGCCGACCTCGGGGTTGATGCCGAAGAGCTCCGGACGCTCGAGCGTCTCGGTGAAGGCGATCGCGTGACCGAGGGTCGGCAGCAGGATGTCGCCACGGGGCTCGTTCGGCTTCGGCTCGATGGCGAAGCGGATGTCGTAGCCCTTGTCGGTGACGTACTGGGCGAGCAGGTTCACGGCCTCGCGGTAGCGCTCGAGGGCGGCCTGCACGTCCTTGGCGGAGTCGTACTCCGAGCCCTCGCGGCCACCCCACATGACGAACGTCTTCGCGCCGAGCTCGGCGGCGAGGTCGATGTTGCGGAGCACCTTGCGGAGCGCGAAGCGGCGCACGGCGCGGTCGTTCGAGGTGAACCCGCCGTCCTTGAAGACCGGCGCCGAGAACAGGTTCGTCGTGACCATCGGCACGATGATGCCCGTGGAGTCGAGCGCACCCTTGAGCCGGTCGATCTGCGCCTGGCGCTCGGCGTCGGTCGAGCCGAACGCGAACAGGTCGTCGTCGTGGAAGGTCAGGCCGTAGGCGCCGATCTCGTCGAGCTTCTCGACCGCCTCGACCACGTCCAGCGCGGGACGGGTGGGGCCGCCGAACGGGTCGGACCCGTTGTAGCCGATGGTCCAGAGACCGAAGGAGAACTTGTCGTCGCGGGTGGGCGTCGTTGCCATGGTGGATCACCGTTCGTCGTCGAAACAAAATGTTGCCGCGCCCAACATAAGCGTTAGGGTGGATCCTGGCAACACCGGATCGCAAAGGAGCGAGTGGATGGCACAGGACGGACACGGACCGGGACGACTGCGCGTCGCCATGGTCGGGCACGGCTTCATGGGAGCGGCGCACTCCCAGGCGTGGCGGACCGCACCGCGGTTCTTCGACCTCGGCGTCGAGCCCGAGATGGCCGTGGTGGTCGGCCGTGACGCCGAGCGCACCGAGGCAGCGCGCGTGCAGTACGGGTGGCAGGCCGCGTCGACGGACTGGCGGCAGGTGGTGGCGGACCCCGACATCGACCTCGTCGACATCGTCTCGCCCGGTTCCTCGCACGTCGAGGTCGCGATCGCCGCCCTCGAGGCCGGCAAGCACGTCCTCTGCGAGAAGCCCCTCGCCAACACGGTCGAGGAGGCCGAGGCGATGACCGCCGCTGCGGAGGCCGCCGCCGAGCGCGGCGTCCGCGCGATGGTCGGCTTCAGCTACCGCCGCGTCCCTGCGATCGCGTTCGCCCGGCAGCTGGTGGCGGACGGGAGGATCGGCACGGTCCGCCAGGTCCGCGCGCTCTACCTGCAGGACTGGTTGTCCGACGAGGACGGCCCGATGACGTGGCGCCTCGACAAGGCGCTCGCCGGCTCGGGCTCGCTCGGCGACATCGGTGCGCACGCGATCGACCTCGTCGAGCACGTCACGGGCGCACACCTGTCGACCGTGTCCGGCACGCTCGAGACCTTCGTGCACGAACGTCCGCTGATGGCCGAGGGGGTCGGGCTCTCCGGCACCGCGTCGAGCGAGCGCGGACAGGTCACCGTCGACGACGCCGCGTTCTTCCTCGGTCGGCTCACCGGCGGCGCTGCCGACGGTGCGATCGGCACCTTCGAGGCCACGCGCTACGCGACCGGGCGGAAGAACGGCCTGACGCTCGAGGTCAGCGGGTCCGAGGGCGCGATCCAGTTCGACCTCGAGTCCATGAACGAGCTGCGCCTGTACGAGTCGTCGGCGCCCGCGGGGGAGCAGGGCTTCCGTCGCGTCCTCGTCACCGAGCCGGAGCACGAGTACATGGCCGCGTGGTGGCCGACCGGGCACCTCATCGGCTACGAGCACACCTTCAGCCACCAGGTCGCCGACCTCGTGCGGGCGATCGTCGCGGGCACCGACCCCTCGCCGTCGTTCGCCGACGGCCTGCACGTGCAGCGCGTCCTCGACGCGGTCGAGCGCAGCGCGTCCGACGGCAGCGCCTGGACGGCGATCTGATGGCCGACACGACGAAGCGAGCGCTGGTCGTCCGTGGCGGGTGGGACGGGCACATGCCCGTCGAGACCACCGACCTGTTCGTCCCCTTCCTGCGCGACAACGGCTTCGACGTCCGCGTGTCGGACTCGACGGCCGTGTACGCCGACGAGTCCGTGATGGCGGACGTCGACCTGATCGTCCAGGTCGTCACGATGTCGACGATCGCCGACGACGAGTTCGCGGGACTGCAGCAGGCGGTGCTCGGCGGCGCCGGGCTCGCCGGGTGGCACGGCGGGATCGCGGACGCCTTCCGGAACACCGCCGACTACCTGCACATGGTCGGCGGGCAGTTCGCGCACCACGCGGGCAAGCACCCGTCCGAGCGCACCGGCGAGCAGTCCGACAACTACATCCCGTACACGGTGCACATCACCGAGGCCGGGCACGAGCACCCGATCACGCAGGGCATCGAGGACTTCGACCTCGTGACCGAGCAGTACTGGGTGCTCTCCGACGAGTACAACGACGTGCTGGCGACGACGACGCAGGAGGCCCGGGACTTCGACGCCTGGAACCGTCCGGTCACCGCGCCGGCGATCTGGACCCGGCAGTGGGGGCAGGGACGCGTGTTCGTCTCGGCACCCGGGCACCGGCTCGAGGTCGTCGAGTCGCAGCCGCTCCGCACGATCATCGAGAGGGGACTCCTGTGGGCAGCCCGATGAAGGTCGGTGTCGTCGGGGTCGGCGTCATCAGCCAGCAGTACTTCGAGCACTTCCCGGCACTGCCCGGGCTCGAGCTCACCGCCGTCGCGGACATCGACGTGGCCCGGGCACGGTCGGTGGGCGAGACGCAGGGCGTCCGCGGTTCCTCGGTCGACGAGCTGATCGCCGCGGACGACGTCGACGTCGTGCTCAACCTGACGATCCCGGCGGCCCACGCCGAGATCGCCACGCGGGCGCTCGAGGCCGGCAAGCACGTGTACGGCGAGAAGCCGCTGGCGATGTCGACGGCCGAGGCGCGCCCCGTGCTCGACCTCGCCCGTCGCTCGGGCCTGCGGGTGGGCAGCGCGCCGGACACCGTGCTCGGCACCGGGATCCAGACGGCGCGGCAGGCGCTCGACAGCGGCGCGATCGGCACCCCGGTCGGCGCCGCCGTGTCGTGGTCGGCGCCCGGGCACGAGCTCTGGCACCCGGCGCCGGCGTTCTACTACCAGCCCGGCGGCGGCCCGCTGCTCGACATGGGGCCGTACTACCTGACGAGCCTCGTGTCGTTCTTCGGCCCGGTCGTCCGGGTCAGCGGAGCCTCGACCCGGTCGGACCGCGAGCGCACCATCGCGACCGGCCCCGCGGCCGGCACCCCGCTCCGGGTCGACATCGACACGCACGTTGTCGCCGTCCTCGAGCACGCGGACGGCGTCGTCTCGACCGTCACGGTGTCGTTCGAGGTCTGGGCCACCAGGGCGCCGCTGTTCGAGGTGTTCGGCACCGCGGGCACCCTCGGCGTCCCCGACCCGAACCGGTTCTCCGACACCGTGTCGATCGCCGACGCCGCCACCCGCGAGTGGCGGGACCTGCCGACGAGCGCCGGGTACGCCGACGCCGGACGCGGCTACGGCCTGGCCGACATGGCGCACGCGATCGCGACGGATCGCCCGCACCGCGCGTCCGGCGACCTCGCGTTCCACGTGCTCGAGGTGATGGAGGCGGTCTCCACCGCGGCCCGCGAGCACACCGTGGTCGAGGTCCGGTCGCGCGTCGACCGCCCCGACACCGTGCCGGCCGGTGCCACCCCCGGGTCCTGGTGAGCCAGACTCGGCAGCAGCAGCAGCAGCAGCAGCAGCAGCAGCACGACGCGACACGACACGACAGGCGAGGAAGGACGACGACGATGACGACGACGGACGGAACCGGCGAGACCGGGGCGAGCGGCGCCTCCAGGCCGGACGGCGGCGGCCGCTCGACCAGGCCGGTGACCCTGTTCACCGGGCAGTGGGCGGACCTGCCCTTCGAGGAGGTCGCACGGCTGGCGGGCGAGTGGGGTTACGACGGGCTGGAGATCGCCTGCTGGGGCGACCACCTGGACGTCCGACGCGCCGCGACGGACCCGGCGTACGTGGCCGACCGGAAGGCGGTCCTGGAGCGCAACGGACTGCAGGTCTGGACGATCGCGAACCACCTGACCGGTCAGGCCGTCTGCGACGACCCGATCGACCAGCGGCACGAGGACATCCTCGCGCCGCACGTGTGGGGCGACGGCGACCCCGAGGGCGTCCGGCAGCGGGCGGCGGAGGAGCTGCAGTGGACCGCCCGTGCGGCCGCTGCGCTCGGGGTGTCGACCGTGACCGGCTTCTCGGGGTCGTCGATCTGGAAGACCGTCGCCGGGTTCCCGCCCGTGCCCCCGGCGATGATCGAGGCCGGGTACCAGGACTTCCACGACCGCTGGTCGCCGATCCTCGACGTGTTCGAGGAGGTCGGCGTCCGCTTCGCGCTCGAGGTGCACCCGTCCGAGATCGCCTACGACTACTGGACCGCGAAGCGGGCGCTCGAGGTGTTCCGGGACCGCCCGTCGTTCGGGTTCAACTTCGACCCGTCGCACTTCGTGTGGCAGGACCTCGACCCCGCCGCGTTCCTGCTCGACTTCGCCGACCGGGTGTACCACGTGCACTGCAAGGAGTCGGTGAAGCAGCTCGACGGCCGCAACGGTCGACTCGGATCGCACCTGCCGTGGGGCGACCCCCGTCGTGGGTGGGACTTCGTCTCCGCCGGGCACGGGGACGTGCCGTGGGAGCGGGTGTTCCGCGTGCTGAACCACATCGGGTACGACGGCCCGACGAGCGTCGAGTGGGAGGACGCCGGCATGGACCGACTCGTCGGCGGCCCCGAGGCGCTCGCGTTCGTGCGTCGCCTGGGGACGATCGCCCCACCGGACGCCGCGTTCGACGCCGCGTTCTCCCGCTCGCGCTGAGCCGCGCGCGGGTACGGACGGACCCGCGAGACTCGGCACCGCGGACAGTTCCGCGGTGCCGAACCCGCGAAGGTGTCCGCCGAGCCGAGACTCGGCCCCCCACACCACACCACACCACCACCACGAGGAGGACCCATGGCCAGGTCGGCCACGACCACGCCCGGGAACGTCGCGCGCGTCCTCCGCATCGTGCACGAGGGCGGGCCGGTCACCCGTGCCGAGCTCACCCGTCGGACGGGACTCAACCGGTCGACGGTCCTGGCGCTCGTCGGGGAGCTCGTCGAGCAGGGGTTCGTGCACGAGGAGCTCCCGGGAGCCGGGGCGGACCGTCCCGCCGGGGTCGGTCGGCCGAGCGCCGTCGTCCGGGCATCGCGCGACGTCGTGGCCGCCGCGGTGACCGTGGAGATCGACGCCGTCGCGGTGGCGCTCGTCGCGCTCGACGGCACCGTGCGCGACCGCCTCGTCGAACCGCAGTCGAGCGTGCCCGGTGCCGCCGCAGCGATCGACGCCGTGGCCCGTGTCCTCGCCACGCTGACCGCACGCGCCGATCCGGCACTGCGGCTCGTCGGCGTGGGCGTCGCTGTCCCGGGCATCGTCCGGGTCGAGGACGGGGTCGTCCGCGACGCCCCGCACCTCGGTTGGCGGGACGAGCCCTTCGCCGGGCCCCTCGCCGAGCGTCTCGGGCTGCCCGTCCGCGCGGCGAACGACGCGAACGTCGGTGCGTGGGCCGAACGGCTCTACGGCAGCGCGCGCGGCGTCGACGACCTCGTGTACCTCAACGGCGGCGCCAGCGGCATCGGCGGTGGGATCGTCAGCGCCGGCCGCCCGTTCAGCGGCGCGGACGGGTACGCGGGCGAGCTCGGGCACACCTTCGTCGCGGCGAACGGCATCCGCTGCCACTGCGGGGCGATCGGGTGCCTGGAGACCGAGGCTTCACGCGGGGCCCTCACCGCGGTGACCCGGACCGCGCCCGACGACCTGGACGCCCTCGCCGCCGCCCTGGCCGAGCGACACGACGCGGTCGAACGGGTCGTGGACCGCCAGGTGACCGCGCTCGCGACGGCGATCCGGAACGCCATCCACACCGTCGACCCGCAGGTCGTCGTGCTCGGGGGGTTCCTCGGCGTGCTGCTCGGGCACGTGGGGGACCGCGTCGAGGACGACGTCCGGGCGCAGACGATGGCCGCGATGACCGACCGGCTGCGCATCGTGCCGGCGGAGCTCGGCCGTGACGTCCTCGTCCGGGGCGCCGCCGAGCTCGGCTTCGCCGACCTGCTGCGCGACGGGACGCTGCCGACCACGACCGGCGCGACCACGACCGGCCCGAGCGGCGCGACTCCGACCGGCGCGACCACGACCGGCGCGACCACGACCGGCCCGAGCGGCGCGACCACGACCGGCGCGACCGGGACCCGCGCGTCCGACACCGACCACACCACAGCCGACCGCGACGACGCGGTCGAGGAAGCGAGATCCGCATGAGCACCACCTCCGACACCCAGCGCGCGAGCGTCCTGCTCGGCACCGAGGACCTGACGATCGAGGACCGCCCCGTCCCCGAGGTCGCCCCCGGCGACGTGCTCGTCCGCGTGGCCGCCGTCGGCGTCTGCGGCTCCGACGTCCACTACTACCGCCACGGCCGCATCGGCGACTTCGTCGTCGAGGAGCCCCTCGTCCTCGGCCACGAGCTCTCCGGCACGATCGCCGCGGTCGGCGAGGGCGTCGACCCCGCCCGCGTCGGCGAGCGCGTCGCCGTCGAGCCCCAGCGCCCCTGCCACCGCTGCGCGCAGTGCCTGGCCGGCCGCTACAACCTCTGCCCGCACATGCGCTTCTACGCGACACCGCCGGTCGACGGTGCCTTCGCGGAGTACGTGACGATCGAGGCCGAGTTCGCGCACGCCCTGCCCGACACGGTGTCCTTCGAGGCCGGCGCACTGCTCGAGCCGCTGTCCGTCGGCATCGCCGCGGCGCGCAAGGCCGGCATCGTGCCCGGCTCGAGCGTCCTGATCGCCGGTGCCGGTCCGATCGGGGTCATCTGCGCCCAGGTCGCCCGGGCGTTCGGCGCGACCCGCGTGGTCGTCAGCGACCTCGTCCCCGAGCGGCGCGAGCGTGCGCTGTCCTTCGGCGCCACCGAGGTCGTCGACCCCGTCTCGGTGGACGTCACGTCGGACATCGTCCCCGTCGACGCCTTCATCGACGCCAGCGGTGCGCCCCGTGCCGTCTCGGACGGCATCAAGGCCGTCGGACCGGCCGGCGCGGCGGTGCTCGTGGGCCTCGGCAACTCCGAGATGGTGCTGCCCGTCGAGCACATCCAGAACCTCGAGGTGACGGTCACCGGCATCTTCCGCTACACGAACACCTGGCCGGTCGCGATCGGTCTGGTCGCTTCGGGCCAGGTCGACCTCGACGCGCTCGTCACCGGGCGCTTCGGACTCGACGCGGTCCGCGAGGCCCTCGAGAGCGACACCGACCCGGCCTCGCTCAAGTCCGTCGTCTACCCGAACGGCGTGCCCGCGGGCGCGTGAGGACGCGAGCCGACGTGCGCGACGCGGGGTCGCGCCGTCCGGTGAGCGGTCGACGGACGGGAGGCGCGGTGCCGGCGGGTGCCGTCCTCCCGTCCGTCGTCCGGTCACCACGGCGAGCCGTGGCCGGGTCGGCCCCGCCGCGACACCGCGACGCGCTACGGTTCGGCCATGACCGCGACACCGGCGGCGGCAGTGCCGCGACGCACCGACCGGCGGGCACTCGTGTCCTGGGCGCTCTGGGACTGGGGGTCCTCGGCGTTCACCGCCGTCGTCACCACCTTCGTCTTCAGCACCTACCTGGCGAGTCGGGCGTTCGTCGACCCGCGGCTCGTCGCTGCCGAGGACTCGTCGACGGCCGCTGCGCAGACGGTCGAGCGGGAGCTGGCGCACAACGCCGCGACGGTGTCGACGGCCCTGACCCTGGCGGGGATCGTCGTGGCGCTCGTCGCACCCGCGGTGGGGCGGCTGGCGGACTCGTCCGGGCACCGCCGCCGGTCCGTGCTCATCGGGACGATCGGGGTGGCGCTGTCGATCGGGGCGATGGTGTTCGTCGCGCCGCAGCAGCCGTACCTGGTGCTCGGCGCAGCGCTCCTCGGCATCGGGACCGTCGCGTACGAGGTCGCCACCGTCGGCTACAACGCGATGCTCGGCCAGGTGGCGTCGGGCCCGCAGACCGGACGCGTCTCGGCGATCGGCTGGGCCGCCGGGTACTTCGGCGGGATCGTGTTGCTCGTCGTCCTGCTCCTGCTCTGCATCCAGGACTTCGGCACCGAGGGCGTCGCCGGCCTGCTGCAGCTGCCGTCGACCGTCGCGTCCGGGTCGTGGGACGTCCGGGTCGCGATCGGGATCGCCGCGGTGTGGCTCGCGGTCAGCTCGGTCCCGCTCTTCCTGACCGTGCCCGAGGCGGCGCCGGACCGTTCGCGCACGGGCGGTCTGCTCAGCGCCTACCGTGACCTCGGACGGCACGTCGCCCGGCTGTGGCGGGAACGCCGCAACGTCCTGGTCTTCCTGCTCGCGAGCGCCGTGTTCCGCGACGGCGTCGGTGCGGTCTTCACCTTCGGCGGCATCGTCGCCGCGCAGGTGTTCGGCTTCAGCCCGTCGCAGGTGATCCTCTTCGCGATCGCGGCGAACGTGGTGGCGGGTGTCGCGACCTTCGCCTCCGGGCGGCTCGACGACCGCTTCGGTTCCCGGGCGGTCATCACGGTCGCGCTCGTCGGGCTCGCGCTCACCGGCATCGGGGTGTTCCTGATCGGGAGCGCGACGGCCGGGTTCTGGGTGCTCGGGCTCACGCTGGCGATCTTCGTCGGGCCGGTGCAGTCGTCGTCCAGGGCGTACCTGGCACGACTCGCCACCCCGGGACGCGAGGGCGAGCTCTTCGGCCTCTACGCGACGACCGGGCGTGCGGCGTCGTTCCTCGCGCCGGCGCTGTTCGGCATCGCGGTGACGGTCGGCGGCTCGACGCGGTACGGGATCATCGGCGTGGTCGTGGTCCTCGTCGCGGGCCTCGTGCTCATGGCGTTCGTGCAGCGGGAGCCCGCGCGGGCGTAGCGCACGGTCCGCTAGCCCCACGCCGGGCCGGCGCTGCCGGTGCGGGTCGAGCACCCGGTCGGAGCACATGCGCCAGGATGGGTGCATGACCGACCAGCGGATCGCCGTCGTCGTCCTCGCCGCCGGGCAGGGCACGCGCATGAAGTCGTCCACCCCGAAGGTGCTGCACCGCCTCGCCGGCCTGCCCCTGCTGGCGCACGTGCTGCGCACGGCGTCCTCGATCGAGCCGGAGCACGTCGCCGTCGTCGTGCGGCACGAGCGCGAGCGCGTCGCGGCCGAGGTCGCCGAGCGTGCCCCCGGGGCGATCGTGGTCGACCAGGACGAGGTCCCCGGCACCGGACGCGCCGTCGAGGTCGCGGTGCAGGCGCTCCCGGCGGACTTCGACGGCTCGGTCGTGGTGCTCTCCGGGGACGTCCCGCTGCTCGACACGGCGTCGCTCCGACGCCTCGTGGACGCGCACGCCGGCAACGCCGTGACCCTGGTCAGTGCGATCGCCCCGGACCCGACGGGGCTCGGCCGGGTCGTCCGCGACGCCGCCGGGGCGTTCGTGCGCGTCGTCGAGCACAAGGACGCCACCGAGGCCGAACGGGCCATCACCGAGGCGAACGCCGGCATCTACGCGTTCGACGTGACCCACCTGCGTGCGGTGCTGCCCTCGCTCACCACGGCCAACGCGCAGGGCGAGAAGTACGTCACCGACGTCCCGTCGCTCGTCGCCGCGCGCGGGGGAGCGATCGACGTCGTCACGCTGACCGACCCGTGGCTCGTCGCCGGCATCAACGACCGCGCGCAGCTCGCCGACGCGGCGCGTGAGCTCAACGCCCGCCTCGTCCGTCGGCACCAGCTCGCCGGTGTCACCGTGCAGGACCCGGCGACCACGTGGATCGACGTCGACGTCACCGTCGAGGCCGACGCCGAGATCCTCCCCGGCACGCAGCTCGTCGGGGCGACGGCGATCGCCGCCGGCGCGGTGGTCGGACCGGACACCACGCTCCGCGACACCGAGGTCGGAGCCGGCGCGGTCGTGAACCGTGTCGACGCGACGCTGGCGGTCATCGGCGACGGCGCCACGGTCGGTCCCTTCGCCTACCTGCGACCGGGGACGGTCCTGGGCGAGCACGGCAAGATCGGCACGTTCGTCGAGACGAAGAACGCGGTGATCGGCCGCGGCAGCAAGGTCCCGCACCTGTCGTACATCGGTGACGCCGAGGTCGGCGAGGACTCGAACATCGGGGCCAACACGATCACCGCGAACTACGACGGCGTGCACAAGCACCGCACCGAGGTCGGCTCGAACGTCCGCACGGGCTCGCACAACGTGTTCGTCGCCCCGGTTAGGATTGGTGACGGGGCGTACACCGGCGCGGGTACGACCGTCCGCAAGGACGTACCGGCCGGGTCGCTGGCGATCAGCTACGCCCCGCAGCGCAACACCGACGGATGGGTCGAGGAACACCGACCCGGTTCGCCGGCGGCCGAGGCGGCTCGGCGCGCGCACGGCGAACAGATCTGACGGCGGTCGGGTCGATCGAGACGACCCCGAGCGGGTCAGGGAGTGAGCACCGCACTTGTCCGGAATCAAGACCACGGGCCAGAAACGACTCGTCCTCGTGTCGGGCCGGGCGCACCCGGAACTCTCGGCGCAGATCGCCGACGAGCTCGGAGTCGACCTGGTGCCGACCGATGCCCGGACCTTCGCGAACGGTGAGCTCTACGCCCGCTTCGACGAGTCGGTCCGCGGTTGCGACGCGTTCGTCATCCAGTCGCACACCGCGCCCATCAACGAGTGGCTCATGGAGCAGCTCATCATGGTCGACGCCCTGAAGCGTGCCTCGGCGAAGCGCATCACCGTCGTCGCGCCCTTCTACCCCTACGCGCGCCAGGACAAGAAGGGCCGCGGGCGCGAGCCGATCTCGGCCCGGCTCGTCGCCGACCTGTTCAAGGCCGCCGGTGCCCACCGCATCATGAGCGTCGACCTGCACGCCGCACAGATCCAGGGCTTCTTCGACGGCCCCGTGGACCACCTGTTCGCCATGCCCGTCCTGCTCGAGCGCTTCCAGCAGATCCTCGACCCGAAGACCCTGACCGTGGTGTCGCCCGACATGGGCCGTGTGCGCGTCGCCGACATCTGGTCCGAGAAGCTCGGTGCTCCGCTGGCGATCATCCACAAGCGGCGCGACCCGCTCGTGCCGAACCAGGTGTCCGTGCACGAGATCGTCGGTGACGTCTCCGGCCGCGTGTGCCTGCTCGTCGACGACCTCATCGACACCGGCCGCACCATCGCGAAGGCCGCCGAGGCGCTCAAGAACGCCGGCGCGACCGGCGTGGTCGTCGCGGCGACCCACGCCGTGTTCTCCGACCCGGCCACCGAGCTGCTGCAGAGCGAGTTCATCGACCGCGTCGTCGTCACCGACACGCTGCCCCTGCCCGAGGACAAGCGCTGGGACCGCCTCGAGGTCCTGCCGATCGCGCCGCTCATCGCCCGCGCGATCCACGAGGTCTTCGACGACGGGTCCGTGACCTCCATGTTCGACGGTGCCGCGTAGGCGGACCGGGCGCGTGTCGGGCGTGACCCGGCCGGCGGGCTGAGCCGTGCCTCCCGTCCACCCGGCACGCGCTGCCCTGGCTGCCCGTCTGCGTGCGACGGGCAGCGTGTTCGCCGAGGACGAGGCCGACCTGCTGCTCGAGGCCGGCGACGGCGATCCCGTGAAGCTGCGCGGGCTCGTGCAGCGGCGACTCGACGGTGAACCGCTCGAGGTCGTGCTCGGCTGGGCCGCGTTCGACGGGCACCGTGTCCGGGTCGTCCCGGGGGTCTTCGTGCCGCGGACCCGCACCACCGTCGTCGCCGAGCAGGCCGCGCGACGCCTGCACCGCTACGACCGGGTCGTCGACCTGTGCTGCGGTGTCGGGGCGATCTCGGTGGCGTTGCTCGGACGGGTCGGCGCACTCGACCTCGTCGCGGCGGACATCGACGCGGACGCCGTCGACGTCGCGGCGGAGAACATCGGCGACCGGGGGATCGTCGTCCTGGGCGACCTGTTCGCGCCGTTGCCCGAGCGCTTCCGCGGTGTCGTCGACGTCATCGCGGTGAACGCACCGTACGTGCCGTCGGACGCGCTGGCCACCATGCCGGCCGAGGCGCGGGAGCACGAGCGGCGCATCGCGCTGGACGGTGGACCGGACGGGCTCGACGTGCACCGGCGAGTGGCCGCGGGAGCGGGGGAGTGGCTGTGCCCGGGCGGC
This sequence comes from Curtobacterium sp. BRD11, assembly GCF_031844345.1. Taxonomy (NCBI): domain Bacteria; kingdom Bacillati; phylum Actinomycetota; class Actinomycetes; order Micrococcales; family Microbacteriaceae; genus Curtobacterium; species Curtobacterium sp. BRD11. Next base: position 448,986 of record NZ_JAUZUZ010000003.1, on the reverse strand, counting down.
GCGGTCGTCATCGAGGTCTCGTCGACGCAGGCGCCGCAGTCCGCTGCGCTGTTCGAGGGCGCCGGGTTCACCGTGACGGTCGAGTCCGACGAGCAGGTCGAGGGCACCTGCATCGTCGCGGAGCTGCCCGCCTGACACTCGTCCGCCGGGGTCAGCCGGCGCTGACCTGCACCGTGTGCCACCCGGTCGCGCCGTTCGGCGCCGGCGGCCGCTCGACGCTCGTCTGCACTTGACCGTCGGCGCTGACCGCCCGGACCCGGATCGTGTGCGAGCCGGCGTCGGGCGTCCAGCGGTACACCCACTGTCGCCAGGTGTCGGCCGAGACGGAGTCGGCGAGCGTGGCGTCCTGCCACGCGCCGTCGTCGATGCGGACCTGCACGGCCTTCACGCCGGTGTGCGGCTGCCACGCGACGCCGGCAACCGCGACCTGCTGCCCGGCGGTCACCGAGGCACCGCCGCGAGGGGTGTCGATCCGCGACTCGAGCTTCACCGGCCCGCGCTCCGACCACCCGCGGGGTGTCCAGTAGCCCTGGGCGTCGGCGAAGCGGGTGACCTCGAGCTCCGTCACCCACTTCGTCGCGGAGACGTACCCGAACAGCCCGGGCACCACCATCCGCACCGGGAACCCGTGCTCGGCCGGCAGCGGTTCGCCGTTCATCCCGATCGCGAGCAGCGCAGCCGTGCCCTCGTCCTGCAGCACGTCCAGCGGCGTGCCCGCGGAGAACCCGTCGATGCTGCGGGACAGCACCATGTCGGCACCGTCCTGGACACCCGCACGAGCGAGCAGCTCACGGATCGGGTAGCCCAGCCACAGCGCGTTGCCGATCAGGTCGCCGCCGACCTCGTTCGACACGCAGCTGAGCGTGGCCATGTGCTCCTGCAGCGGGAGCGCCAGCAGCTCGTCCCACGTCAGCTCGACCTCGCGGTCGACGGCGCCGTGGATGCGGAGCGACCAGTCCGCGGGGTCGACGGACGGGACCCGCAGCGCGGTGTCGATCCGGTAGAAGTCGGCGTTCGGGGTGACGTAGGGCGTGATCCCGTCGACGTCGAGGGACGCGCCCCCGGGAACGGCGGGCGCGGTCGTCGCCGCACGGGGCAGCCGGACCGCCCGCCGTGCCGCTGCGGCGGCCTGCACCGCCGCGGTGCCGGCTCGCGACGCTCCTCCCACGACGATGGCCGCCACGGCCGTCGTCGTGCTCCACACGAGGAAGGTGCGCCGCTCGGTCGCCGCGGAGCGGGGCGAGGCCGACGGCACGGCGGTCGCTGCCTCCCACCGGCGGAGGTGGCGCAGGAGCACGCGGAGCACGACGATCGCGGCTGCGACGCCGAGGACCGTGGGCGCTCCGTCCCACGTGCCGCTGCCCGAGCGGGTGGTGACGGCGACCAGCGCGAGGACCGCACCGGCCGCGAGGACGAGCGCGCCGAACGGCGGCCGGGCACGTTCGAGCACACCGGCGCCGGCGCTGACCGCGGCCGTCACCACGGCCATGAGCACGAAGAGGGCGACCTTGTCCCCGGTGCCGAACAGGCCGACCATCAGGTCCTTCGCCGCCGGGGGAGCGAGGTCGATCACGGCGGAGCCGACGGCCACCAGCGGACTGCCCGCCCCGCCGAGCAGCAGCGCTCCGAGCTCGGCGACCGCCAGGAACGCGGCGATCGCGATCACGCCGCAGACCGCGGCGAGCAGGGCCGGGCGACGGACCGGGGTCGGGGTCGGTGCCTGCTCGGTGGTCGGTGCCGCTGACGTGCTCACCCGTGCAGCGTAGGTCGGCGCCACCGCGGATGGGCTGACAACAGCACGGCGGTGGACGCCTCGGTCCCGCTCCGCGCCGGGTTCGTCGGTCGTGCTCCGGGACAGCGCCGCCGACCGCGGCCGTGCGAGGATCGGGAGCGTGTTGGACCGACCAGACCGCGTGCCCAGCGGCCGCCGCGCGCACCGGCCGCGGACGCCGGGGAGCGCTGGCCGCCGGTTCGCGGTCCTGCGGTGGACCCTCGTCGGTGTCTGGACCGCGCTCGTCGTCAGCCGCATCGTGGTCGTGGCGGCAGCGCCGCAGACCGACCTGGCGTTCCTCGGCATCGCCGAGCTCGTCGCGATCTCCGTCGGCGTGGTCGGGCTCGTCGTCGCCGTCGTCCGCGCCCGCGCGATCCGTCGGCGACGCGCGGACGAAGCGCTCGCACTGGCCATCCGTCGCATCGACCCGACGGTCTGGCTGGTCCCCGCGGCGCCGACACCGGAACTGCGACAGGACGTGCTGCGGGCCCGCCCCGAGGCCACCCTGGGCGAGCGCGTGACCTGGGCGTTCGGAGCCACCGAGGCGTCGCTCTGGGAACTCGAGGAGCGCCGGGCGACGCGGCTGCTCGTGATCCGCTGGAGCCGGATGGTGCACGTCGGGGTCGAGGACGTCCCGGGGGAGCGCGACGCGAGCGCCGTGGCGATGCACTACGTCCGACCGGACGACTCCGCTGCCGTCGCGACGTTCTTCGTCCGCTCGTCGCCCGGGTCCCGACGGCTGCTCGGACGGGGACCTCGGCTCGAGCGACTCGTCGCCGACCTCGCGCGGGAGCGGATCGTGGCCTGACCGCGTCGCCCGTGTCCGGCCCCGGGGCCGAACGGATCGACCGACCGGCCGCGGCAGCTGCCTCCTCCGGCCGGGCGGGAGCACGCCCCGCCGACCCGGCGGCAGCAGGCCCCGCCGTCCGACGGGGCCTGCTGCCCGACCGGGTCAGTGCGTGGAGGGTTCCTGCTCGACCTCGCGCCGGCCGTCCTCGGACCACAGCGTGTGGAACGTGCCGTCCTTGTCGACGCGCTGGTAGGTGTGCGCTCCGAAGAAGTCACGCTGCCCCTGGATGAGCGCCGCCGGCAGTCGATCGGACGCGAGCGAGTCGAAGTACGCCAGCGCGGACGAGAACCCCGGGGCGGGGATGCCGGACGCAGCGGCGATGCCGACGATGCGACGCCAGGCCGCTTCGCCCTCGGCGACGGCGTCCGCGAAGTACGGGTCGACCAGCAGGCTCTCGAGCGCGGGGTTCTTGTCGTACGCCTCGACGATGCGGTTGAGGAACTGGGCGCGGATGATGCAGCCACCGCGCCAGATCTTCGCGACCGCGCCGAGGTCGATGTCCCAGTCGTACTCCTTCGCCCCGGCGATGATGAGGTCGAAGCCCTGCGCGTACGCGACCACCTTCGACGCGTACAGCGCGGCCCGGACGTCGTCCTCGAACGTGTCGGGGACGTCGACCACGTCCGGTCGGCTCGTCACGGAGCGCTGGACGGCTGCGCGCTGCGACGGCTTCGAGGACACCGCGCGGGCGAAGACCGCCTCACCGATGCCGGAGACGGGGATGCCGAGCCCGACCGCGTTCTGCACCGTCCACACACCCGTGCCCTTGGACCCGGCCTCGTCGCGGATGACGTCGACGAGCGGCCTCCCGGAGTCGGCGTCCTGCTGCTTGAGGACCTCGCCGGTGATCTCGATCAGGTAGGACTCGAGGTCGCCCTCGTTCCACTTCTCGTAGATCTGGACGAGTTCGTCGACCGAGTGTCCGCCGGCACGACGGAGCAGGTCGTAGGACTCGGCGATCAACTGCATGTCCGCGTACTCGATGCCGTTGTGGACCATCTTGACGAAGTGACCGGCGCCGTCGGTACCGATGTGCGTCACGCACGGCTCGCCCTCGGCCACCGCGGCGATCGACTTCAGGATCGGGCCGAGGGTCTCCCACGCCTCGTCCGAGCCGCCGGGCATGATCGACGGGCCCTTCAGCGCGCCCTCCTCGCCACCCGAGATGCCGGTGCCGACGAAGTTCAGGCCCTGCTCACGCAGGTCGTGCTCGCGGCGGATGGTGTCGTGGAAGTTGGCGTTGCCGCCGTCGACGATGATGTCGCCTTCCTCGAAACGGTCGGCGAGCTGCTCGATGACGGCGTCGGTGCCCTTGCCCGCCTGCACCATGATGATCGCGGTGCGCGGCTTCGACAGCGACGCGACGAAGCCGTCGATGTCCTCGGACGCGATGAACCCCATGTCGCCGTGCTCGTCCAGCAACTCCTGGGTGCGCGCGTAGGTGCGGTTGTACACCGCGACCGTGTTGCCCTCGCGCGAGGCGAGGTTGCGGGCCAGGTTCGACCCCATCACCGCCAGACCGACGACACCGATGTTCGCCGTGCCGCCGTCGTCGTGCTGTTCGTTGTCCGCCACCTGAGTCTCCTTCGTCCTGACGTGTCGCGGCCCACGGTACGACCGACACCTTGGGTCGGCACGGGGATCCGGTCAACTGGGGACGGGAAGCGGACGACCCGTACTGTGGAGGGATGACCGACCACGACGTCCTCCCGCCCGTGCTCGTGATGGGTGTCTCCGGCTCGGGCAAGTCCACGATCGGTCAGGCGCTGGCCGACGCGCTCGCCGAGCAGGGCCAGCCGAGCACGTTCGTCGACGCCGACGACCTCCACCCGGCCGCCAACAAGGAGAAGATGCGGCAGGGTACGCCGCTGACCGACGAGGACCGATGGCCGTGGCTGGACGCCTGCGCGGCACGGATCGCCGAGGTGCAGGCGTCGGGGCGCCGGTGCGTGATGGCGAACTCCGCGCTGAAGCGCGCCTACCGCGACCGGCTGCGCAGCGCGGCTCCCGACCTGGTGATCGCCTTCCTCGACGGCTCGCACGACCTCATCGCCGAGCGCCAGGCGCACCGCCACCACGAGTACATGCCGTCGTCGCTGCTCGACTCGCAGTTCGCGACCCTCGAGCGGCCCCAGCCCGACGAGACCGTCGTCGCGGTGTCCATCGAGGGGTCGGTCGACGACACCGTGGCGACGATCACGTCGGCGCTGGCGGTCACTTCCGGCTGAGCTCCGCGAGCCGCGAGCGGTACTCGTCCGCGTCGATGTCACCCCGGGCGAACCGGTCGGCGAGGACGGCCCGGGCATCGGACCGCGCCCGCCAGCCGCCGCGACGCAGGACGCCGAACACGACGGCGGTGGCCAGGAGCACCAGCAGGAAGAACGCCGGGAACAGGAAGAAGGGCGGCCCGCCGTGCCCGAGGGGGCCGACGGCGGCGAAGGTGGTGAGAGCGGTGTGCACGGTTGCCTCCTGGGCGGATCGTGTCGCCCGGTCGGGCGACGTTCCCAGCATCCGGTCCGGAGGCTCGTCCCGCGTCCGCCACGGAGGCCGACTCCCGCCTGCTCCCGCAGCCGTACGACCGGTCCTCCTGCACCGCCGACTACTCCCGTGTGAGTAGTCCACAGCTCCTGCCACGACCCGATGCCGTGCCGCCGAGGCGACCCTAGGCTCGGACGCATGCACCGCACCCCCACTGCCGCCGCCGAGGCGACCGACGACCAGCGAGACGGCGTCCGTCGCTTCGCCCGGTTCGGTCGGGTACTGCCGGTCGCACTCGTGCAGATCGTGGGGACACTGCTGGCGGCGCGTTTCCCGACCGGGCCGACCGACACCGTCGGCCCTCGCGGTGGCCCGCCCTGGGCGACCCACGTCCTCGGCTCCTCGATCGTCGACGCAGCGCAGCCGGGTCCACTCGCGATCGTGCTGCTCGTCGTCGGGGTGCTCGTCCTGCCGTGGCGCTGGCGGTGGCCGACGGGCGTCCTCGCCGTGACGCTCGTGACGACGATCGGCTACGCCTTGCTGGTCAGTCCGCGGGGGCCGTTCGTGGCCGCGCTGACGATGGCGGCGGTGAACGCGTGGCTGCACGGGCGCCGCACCGCAGTGGGTGTCGCGCTCGGACTGGCCGTCACGGCGCTGCCGACCGCCGACGAGTTCCTCGGCCGTGCACCCGCGCGGAACCTCGACGCGGTCGTCCTCGCCGTCGCCTGGGCAGCGGTGACCCTGTCCGTGGCGGAGCTCGTCCGCGTCCGTCTCGACCGCGTCGCGGACCGACGGCGTCGGCGCGCTGCCGCAGAGCAGGAACGCGCCCGTGACGAGCGCGTCCGCATCGCCCGTGAGCTCCACGACTCCGTCGCCCACAGCATGTCGCTCATCAACCTGCAGGCGGGTGTCGCGCTCCACCTGGGGTCCGCGCTCCCCGAGCAGACCCGCACCTCGTTGGCCGACATCCGTGAGACGAGCCGCGAGGCACTGGTCGAGCTGCGGACGATCCTCGGGGTCCTCCGGTCGGTCGACGGGTCCGGGGACCGGGACGTTGACAGGACGGACGGACCGACCGGCGGAACGGCCGACCGCGGGTCCGCCGGGAGCGAGCCGCTCCCCGGCGCCGCGGACCGCACCCCCGTCCCGGGGCTCGACCGCCTGGCGGACCTGGTCGAGCGGGCACGCGCGGCCGGGGTTGACATCAGCGCGACGGTCGACGGTGACCCTGCACCGGTGGACCGGACCACGGACCGCACGGCCTTCCGGATCGTGCAGGAGTCGGTGACGAACGTGATGAAGCACGCTCCCGAGCACCGCGCCCGCATCGCGGTGCGGTTCGGACCGGAGATCGTGGACCTGTCGGTCGAGGACTCCCCGGCCCCGGACCGTGACCCGGCCGACGCCCGGGTCACGCCGCTGCTCGGACCGTCCGGCAACGGCATCATCGGGATGCGCGAGCGGGCCTCCGCCGTCGGTGGCACCCTGTCGGCCGGACCCACGCCGGACGGCGGGTGGCGCGTCGTCGCACGACTGCCCTCGACCGTCGTCGTGCGGTCGTCGGACTCGGCCGAGCACGAGCACGAGCACGAGCACGAGGACGAGGAGCGATCGTGACGACCACCGACGAGGCCATCCGGGTCGTGCTCGTGGACGACCAGGTGCTCATCCGCGCCGGGCTCCGCGCCCTGGTCGACGCCGAACCGGGGATGACCGTGGTCGGCGAGGCCGGCGACGGTGACTCGGCCGTCGCGGCGGTCCGGCGTGAGCGTCCGGACGTCGTGCTGATGGACATCCGGATGCCGGGCACGGACGGGCTCGTCGCGACCCAGCGCATCTCGGCGGATCCGGACCTCGACGGCGTGCACGTGGTGATCCTCACCACCTTCGAGGAGGACTCGTACGTGTTCGAGGCGATCCGTGGCGGTGCGGCCGGCTTCCTGGTGAAGGACACCGAACCCGCCGAACTGCTCCGCGCCGTCCGTACCGTGCACGCCGGGGAGTCGTTGCTGTCGCCGGGTCCGACGCGCTCGCTCGTCGCCGCCTACGCGACGCATGCGAAGCCGTCCGCGCTGGCCCCGTCCCTCGACGTCCTCACCGAACGCGAGCGCCAGGTCATGCAACTCGTCGCCCTCGGCCTGACCAACACGGAGATCGCCGAGCGGCTCTTCGTCAGTCCGATGACCACGAAGACGCACGTCTCGCGCGCCATGATCAAGCTCGGTGCCCGCGACCGCGCGCAGTTGGTCGTCTTCGCCTACGAGACCGGGCTGGTCACTCCGGGATGGCAGCCGTGATCAGGCCCGGTGCGCGACGACGGCCGCGTGCGGGCGCGCTCCGTCGTCGGTGCGTCGGTGCACGGCGTCGACCGTCAGACCCGCGTCCTCGATCGCAGCGACCATCCGCTCGACGGGCCATCGGTGGGCGGTCGTCACCGCGTGGTCGAACGGCTCGAGCGTCGGACCCTCGAAGAACCCGACGAGCAGCCCGCCCCCCGGCGCCAGGATCCGGCGGCACTCCGCGAGCGCGATCGGCACCCGGTCCGGACGGTGGTGCACGAGCGAGTACCAGGAGAGCACACCGCCGACACCGCCGTCGGACAGACCGGTCGCCTCGATCGTCCCGCTCCGGAAGTCGACCTCGGGAGCGGCAGCGCGCGCGAGCTCGACGAACCGCGGTACGGGCTCGATCCCGATGACGGCGTGGCCACGGCGGTGCAGGTGCGCGGTCCAGTGGCCGGGTCCGCACCCCACGTCGAGCAGGAGTCCGTGCGTCGTGTCCGCCCAGTCCTCGACGAGCGTCCGGTCCTCGGGGTGGACGGGGTCCATCGACCCGAGTACCTCGGCGTACTCGTCCGCCCGGTCGTCGTAGGCCGCCACCACACGGGCGTCCGCTCGAGCTGCTGCGCTCGGGGCGCTCATCGAGGCAGGGTCCACGGGGCGACGCTACCGCCGACCGCCGACCGCCGACCGCCGACCGCCGACCGCCGACGTACCGACGGGCGCACGACCGGGGCCGCTGCTGCCCCACGGTGAGCGGGGGGCGCACGCCAGCGGGGTCGAGCCACCCGGAGGTGACCCGACCCCGCCGTGCGGAGCGCCGCATGCCGGGTCAGTCAGACGACCGACGGGACCGTCGTCGGCTGATGAGCACGGTCAGCCCGGGCACGAGGAGCGCGAGCGCCAGCGCCACCGCAGCACCGACGGTCGTCCCCGTGTAGGCGAGTCGGCCGGCGGACAGGGCCTGCGCCGCGCCGGTCCGCTCGTGACCGCTGCCGATCGGCGCGTCACCGCCCGCCTCGGTACCGGTGCCGGCGCCACCCGGACGGCCGCCGTCACCGTCACCGGGGTTCCCCGGACCACCGGTCCCGTCGCCTGCTCCCGGGTCCCCGCCGTCGTCCCCACCACCGCCGTCCCCACCGTCGCCGGGTCCGGCCTCGACCAGGCCGGCATCGACGGTCGTGTCGCGGCGCACCCCCACGAGCGCACCCTCCGCGCTCGTGACCCGGTCGATCATGACCGCCGCGGTCTCACCGTCCGGTCCGGCGTCGGAGTCGACCGCCGGGTCGTCGCCGACGTGCTCCTCGGTGAAGTGCATGCCGTCGGGCGCCGTGAAGTGCACGCGGTAGTCGCCCGGCCGCAGCCCGTCGAAGCGGTACCCGCCGTCGTCGTCGGTGGTTGTCCGCCGCTCGACCGCGTCACCGTGGTCGTCGGTCCCGGTGAGGGTGACGGGGACGCCCCGGACGCCGGGCTCGTCGTCGTCCTGCAGGCCGTCGTCGTTCCGGTCGTCCCACACCCGGTCACCGATCATGCCGGCGACGACCCCGACGGTCGACGGGTTCGACTGCACCGGAAGCGCCAGGTCGGACGTCCGCAGGCCGAACCGGTTCACGTAGCGGTCGCCGTCGTGCGCGCCGCTCGTCGCGAGCACGAGCCGGTGCGTGACGGTCTCGCCGGCGGGGACCGGCGTCTGCCGTTCGATCCGGACGGCGGTCACCCGGTCGAGTGCGTCCGGGCAGCCGCTCGCACCGAACTCGTCCTCGGTGCACCAGCGGGTCGTACCGCCGGGCTGGTTGCTCGGGTCGGCACCGTCGGGGGAGACGTCGGCGGCCTCGGCGTCGGTGTACCGGACGACCTCACCGGCGTCGGGGTCGGTGGGGACCGGCGCCGCGAGTCCGACGGTGCCGTGGAAGTCCGAGCCTCGTGCATCTCCGTGGTGCGGGAGCACGTCGATCAGGTCGAGGCCGCCGATCGCGGCGTCGTCGGTGTTCGTGACGTCGAGGTCCCACTCCGGATCGTCGCCGGTCACGACGACGGGGGCAGGCGTGCGCTTCTCGACCCCGACCCCGCCGGTGGTGACGACCTCCAGGCCGCGCTCGGCGGTGCGCCAGCGCTCGTCGGACCGGTCGGCCGGTGACGCCACCGTCACCGTGTTGCTGATCGGACCGGCCGGCGCCGAGCGGTCGATCCGCGCCGTGTAGGTGATCGGGGTGATGCGGCTGTTCGGTTCCACGTCGTGCAGCGTCCAGGTCAGACGCTGGTGCTCCTGGCCGTCGGCACCCGGCACCGTGTCGACCTCGGGGGTCCTCGACGCACTGTCCTCGACGTACGAGGTGTGCGCGGGCAGGACGTCACGGACGGTCACGTCGGTGGGGCGACCGTCGGCGAAGCCGTTCGTCAGGGTCGGACGGAGCGCGTAGTCGACGGTGTTGCCGGGGACGACCGAGCTCGTCCGGTCCGGGGTGTCCGCAGCGTCGGAACCCGGATCGACGACGACCTTGCCGACGCGGACCAGGTCCTCGGTGAGCTCCACGCTGTCGGCCAGCCCGCCGGCACCGAGCCCGGGGTCCTGGTGGTCGTGCACCCACTCGGGCCGGTGGTCACCGAAGCGGGCGTGCCCGAAGTCGTACACCCGGGTCCCGTCGGGTGCGCGCTGCGTCGTCACCGTGGAGTACAGACCGCCGCTCGCGCCGCCGGCCAGGTCGCCGGTGACGCGGACCGCCCCGACCGCCGCGATGCCGCCGGGGACCTCCGCCGGGTCGTCGAACCAGGGGCCGTCGCCGTCGTCGCAGGTGCGGACCTGGCCTGCCGCCGGTGACGCCATGTCGTACGCGGCGTACTGCACGTGCGCGTGCTCGAGGCCGCTCGACCACGCAGGAGCCCGCCCTGCCACCGTCGTCAGGCGCTGCGTCCGGCGGTCGAAGGTGTCGCAGAGCGCTGCGCCGCGGAAGGGTGCGAGACCGGTGTTCGCCATCGTGACGTCACTGCGGAGTCGGGTGCCGCCCGTGGCCCACGGGTCTCCGTCCTTCGCCGATCCGGCGGTCACGCCGCTGCCGTCGCTCCCGAGGCGCCAGAGCCGCTTGCCTGCGCTGCCCGGTCCGAGCTCGACGAGGTTCCGCCGGGCGCTGTTGTCGGCCGTCGGCTCCGCGCCGCCGGGGAAGTTCGGGGTCCCGCTGACCGAGGTCGTCTGCAGCGGCGTGAAGGTGTTCACCGACTCGACGGACGTCGGCACCGACGGGGTGGGCATCCACAGCGAGATCCACCCGCTCACGACGTACGGCTTCGCGCCGCCGCTGATCGGGCCGCCGCCGATGTTGCGCCCCGGCATGCGCGCGGCGTCCGTCACGGCGCCGTGGATCGTCACGTCGACCTCGCCGCCGGGCGCTGCCTGCGTGCAGGTGACGGTGCCGGAGTCGGCCACGGCTCGGTCGCCTCCGCCGCGGCCGCCCGGCAGACCGCCGAACTGCACGCCGTCCTCGCCGTTGCGGCCGCAGGCGGGTCGACCGCCGTTCCAGAGCACCGCACCCGACGGTCGGTCGCCGAGCAGGTGGGACAGGTCGTCGGTGAAGTGCATGTCGCCCGTGCTCCGCTCGAACCCGAGGAGGCCCTGCCCGGGGACGGGGGACTGCCAGTCGACGGTGATCGGGTAGCGCAGTTGCACGCCGGGGGTGCCGTCCGGCCCCGGCACGTCCGTCCGCAGGGTCGAGCCCACCACGGCCTTGCTGAGGTTGTACCGCGGCGCGGCGGACACGACGGTCGTCGCCGACGTGACCGGTGCGGTGGGCTCGGCGTCGTCCGCGGTCACGGTGCCGGTCACGGCGATGCGGTCACCGTTCCGCAGGTCCCCGGAGACGTCGAGCACGGCCGGCACGGCGACGGCGTGCCCCGAGGGGACGTCGCCGAGGTCGCAGGTGAGCCGCTGGCCCTCGACCGTCGACCCGGCACCCGTGCACGCGAGCGGGACCCCCGCCCAACCCGTGCCCGCCGGAGCGTCGAGGACGAAGCGCTCGTGGTGCGCGGTCCCGTCGCCGGCGTTCACCGTGACCCGGTACGTGACGGCGTCGCGGGTCCGGACGATGCCGTTCGCGGGACCCCGGTCCCCGCCCGGGCCGTCGTCCGGCGTGAAGGGCCCGCGGCCGTCGGCGGCGACCTCGACGGCCAGGCCGACCACCGCTGCCGGCGCGGTCGCGGCAGCGGCAGCACCGGCCGGTCCGAGCAGGACGGAGGGGACCGCGAGGGCCACTGCCCCCAGGGCGCCGACCGCGCGGCCGAGCGAGGGCGGCCCGTCGGGTCGGCCGGGTCGGCCGGAGCGGGCAGGGGCGGGCGAGGGAGGACGTTCGGACGACGGACGACGAGACATGGCGCTCCTCGGTCGGAGATCGGATGGACGACGGACGCCTCACCCTGACCCCGCCGACGCCGAAGGACCGAACACTCCGCATGTCACATGTGCGGCATCCCGCTCAGAGCTTGAACGTCGCCCGTGGGATGTCCGACACGATCCTCCGTGCCGTCCGCACCGCGTCCTCCTCGGAGAGCTGGTGCGACACCACGAGCGACGCCAGGTACGCCGCATCGGCCCGTCGTGCCATGTCGTGCCGTGCCGGGATCGAGCAGTACGCCCGGGTGTCGTCGATGAACCCGGAGGTCTTCGTGAACCCGGCGGAGTCCGTCACCGCCGCCCGGTAGCGGCCGATCGCCGCCGGGGTGTCGATGAACCACCACGGGGCGCCCGCGTACACGGCGGGGTAGAAGCCGGCCAGGGGGCCGATCTCGCGCGAGAAGACGGTCTCGTCCACGGTGAACAGCACGAGGTGGAAGCCGGGTGCGGTCCCGAAGGCCTCGAGCAGCGGCCGGAGCGGCTCCGTGAACGCGCCGACGGCCGGCAGGTCGTGGCCCGTGTCCGGGCCGAACCGCTCGAGGGTCGGCGTGTGGTGGTTCCGGAGCACGCCCGGGTGCAGCTGCATGACGAGGCCGTCGTCGACGCTCATCTCCGCCCACCGGTAGAGCATGTCGTGGCGGTAGGCGACCGCCTCGGCCGCGGTGACGCCCGACGGGCCCTGCATCGCCGCCGCGTGGATGCGCGAGCGCTCGGTCGCGGACAGCGGCGCGGATCCCGCGTCGAGCACGCCGGTGTCGGTGGCGGTCGCGCCGTGCTCGATGAAGTACCGGCGCCGGTCCCGGAGGGCCGCCAGCAGCCCGTCGTGGGTGCCCGTGTCGATGCCGGACGCCTCGCCGATCGACGCGACCACGTGCCTCCAGTCCGGGCGTGACGGGTCGAACACGGCATCCGCGCGGAAGGTGGGGAGCACCCGACCGGTGAAGGAGGGGTCGGCGGCGAGCCGTGCGTGCGCTGCGAGGTCGTCCGCGGGGCCGTCGGTGGTCGCGAGCACCTCGATCCCGAAGGAGTCGAACAGCGCGCGGGGTCGGAGCGCCGGCGTCGCGAGCGCGGCTGCGATGCGGTCGTACTGCGCGTCCGCGTTCGCGGCCGACGGCTGCTCGGTCAGACCGAAGACGTCGTGCAGCTCGGTCTCGAACCAGTAGCGGACCGGCGTGCCGGCGAAGTCGTCCCAGTGCTCGGCGAGCCGGCGCCAGACCTCCCGGCCGTCGGGGTCCGGGTGCGTGCCCGTCAGGTCGCGGCGACCCAGTTCCTGCAACCCGACCCCGTTCGCGTGCAGCAGGCGCAGGACGTAGTGGTCGGGCGTGACCAGCAGCGCAGCGGGGTCCGGGAACGGCTGGTCGTCCGCGATGAGCGCCGCGTCGACGTGCCCGTGCGGGGAGATGATCGGGGCGTCGCGGACCGCCTCGTAGACGGTGCGGGCGACCGAGCGCGTCCCCGGGTCCGCCGGGAACAGCCGGTCGGGGTGCGGTGCGAGCGGCGTGGTCGTGCTGGTGGAGGGCATCATCGGCTCCTTCGGGCAGGCGGGCGAGGTCGGGCGAGCGGGCGAGGTCGGGCGAGGGCGAGCGGGCGGGCAGGCGGGCGAGGTCGGGCGAGCGGCGGGTGGGCGGGCGGGCGGGATCGTGCGGCGGTGCGGGGATCAGCGGGGCCGCACGGGTGCCGGGCCCGTGGACCCCCGGACGGTCAGGTGGGTCGGCAGCGCGACGGCGCCCGACGGGTGCTCACCCGGCGGCTCGTCGGCCGGCAGCGCATCGAGTCGACCGAGCAGCATCCGGATCGCCACCCGACCGGCGCGCTCGATCGGCGACGTCATGGTCGTCAGGGGCGGGTTGCAGAAGTCGGCACCGAAGATGTCGTCGCAGCCGACCACGCTCACGTCCTCGGGCACGCGGACGCCCCGCTCCCGGAACCGCGTCAGCATCCCGATCGCGATGAGGTCGTTGAAGGCGATGCACGCGGTGGCCCCGGCGTGCACGGCGGCGTCGGCGGCGGCCGCTCCGGAGTCGACGAACGGCGCGTGCGGGCCGATGCGGGCGACCCGGACGCCCAGGCGCCCCGCCACGCGGACGAGTGCCCGCCAGCGGCGTTCGTTCGACCACGAGCTGTCCGGGCCGGCCACGTAGAGCACGTCCCGGTGCCCGAGGGAGACCAGGTGCTGCACGGCCTGCTCGACGCCTCCGGGGGTGTCGATGAGGACCGACGGCACCCCGGCCGGGCGACGGTTCACGACGACGAGCGGGGTCCGCTCGGCGAACCGGGCGATCTGCGCGTCGGACAGGCGGGACGCCGTGAGCACGGCGCCGTCGGCCTTGCCGGCGACGGCACGCAGCGCCGCGACCTCGGCCTCGGCGGACTCCTCGGTGTCGACGAGCAGCTGCGTCCACCCGGCGGCGGAGAGCTGGTGCTGCGTGCCGCGGATCACGTCGAAGTAGAAGGGGTTGGTGATGTCCGACACCAGGACGGCGACCGCCCGGGTCCGTCCCGAGGTGAGCGCCCGGGCCTGCGAGTTCGCGACGTAGCCGAGCTCGCGGGCGACCTGCTGGATCCGCTGCTGGGTGTCGCGGTTGACCCGGTCCGGCAGCGAGAGCGCGCGGGACACCGTGGACGGGGCGACCCCGGTCGCGTCGGCGATGTCCCGGATGGTCACCCGCCGCGAGGTGTCCGTGTCTGCGCTGCTCACGAGGCGAAACTAGGCCGGCGTGGCAACAAGTGGCAACCGGTTGCCGGTTGTTGCCACGGCCGGGACAGTGGTGGCACGTCGGCAGCGCAGCCGCCGTCCCGGGCACCGTCGCCCGGGGGAGATGTCGAGGAGGACACCCCCGCATGAGCACAGGAAGACGCAGGACCCGCATCCTGGTCGGTGCCGCCGTCGTCGCCGTCGCCGCCCTCTCGCTGCAGGGCTGCGCGATCGTCGACGGCAGCGGCGACGACCCGGACACCCTCCGCGTGATGATGGGCGCGGACACCACCTACCCGAAGGAACGCGCGCAGTGGCAGCGGGAGACCGCCGCCGAGTTCGAGCGCACCACGGGTGCCGACATCCAGTGGGAGACCTACTCGACCCCGCAGGAGGAGCTCACCGCGATCCAGACCAGCGTCATCTCGGGCCAGGGCCCGGACGTCTACGCGATCGGGACGACCTTCACCCCGACCGCCTACGCCACCGGTGCCTTCGTCGAGATGGGGCCGGAGCAGTGGGACGCGGTCGGCGGCAAGGACCAGTTCGCACCGGCGTCCCTCGGCATCTCCGGTCCGAGCACGGCGGAGCAGATCGGGATCCCCTTCGCCAGCCGACCGTTCGTGATGGCCGTCAACACGGAGCTCCTCGAGCGCGCCGGGATCACGGACCTGCCGACGACCTGGGACGAGCTCACCGAGGACGCCCGGAAGACCACCGGCGACGGTACCTACGGCATGGCGATCGCCTACGCGGACGGCTTCGACCCGTGGAAGTTCGTGTGGGGGATGGCACAGAACGCCGGCAACACGATCATCGACGGTGGGAAGGCCGAGATCGACGCCCCCGCCGTCGAGCAGGCCTACCGCACCTACTTCGACTGGGTGACGGAGGACGGCGTGGTCGACCCCGCGGCGATCGGCTGGAACAACCCGCAGGCCCTCGCGCAGTTCGCCGACGGCAAGGCCGCGTTCTTCCCGATGACCACGACGACCTCCCTGAACTCGCTGCAGGGCTCGGCCGTCGACGGCAAGTACGAGTACGCCCTGCTGCCGACCGTGCCCCCGGGTGCGACCGAGCGTCCCGCCGACGGCATCGAGGCGGCGAGCATCCTGTCCGGGGACAACCTCGTCGTCGCCGACTACGGCTCGAAGCAGGACCTGTCGTTCGACTTCGTGCGGCAGGTGTCCTCGCCCGAGGCGCAGGAACGCTACTTCGAGCTGTTCGGGCAACTGCCGACGAACACCGTCGCGGCGGACCGCATCGCGCAGCAGAACCCCGACCTCGCCCCCATCGTCCGTGCCGGCGAACTGTCGAAGCCCACCGCCTTCACCGGCGCCTGGTCGGACGTACAGCTCTCGCTGGTCGACGTCGTCGTGCAGTCGATCCCGTCGCTGAAGCGCGGCGAGGTCAGCGACGACCAGCTCCGGAAGCGCCTCGCAGCGGCGCAGCGGGACGCCCAGGCAACGCTCGACCGCCAGAAGAACAGAGGGCTGTGATGACCACCACGCAGACCCGACCCCGCCAGGAGACCCCGCGGGAGGTCCGCCCGCACGGGACGACCCCGCTGTACCAGCGCGAGCGTCCGCTCTGGATGCTCCTGCCCGGAGGCGTCCTCATGCTCGCCGTCATCGTCGTACCGCTGCTCGTCGGCCTGTACATCGCGATGCTCGACCTCGACCAGTACACGCTGCGCCAGTGGTTCAGCGCCCCCTTCGTCGGGTTCGCCAACTTCGCCGAGGCCTTCACCGACTCGCCGCTCCTGCACTCGATCTGGATCTCGGTGTCCCTGTCGGTGCTCGTCACCGCGGTCACCGTCCCGATCGGTGTCGCCGCGGCGGTCTCCACGCAGAACCGGTTCCCCGGGCGCGGCCTGGTCCGGTCGATCTACCTCGTGCCGTACGTGCTGCCGGCCTTCGTCGTCGGGACGTTCTTCCGCACGATGCTCCAGCCGCAGGGCGTGGTGAACACCGTCCTCGGCACCGACGTCCTCTGGCTGAACGGCTCCGCGTCCTACTGGGCGCTCGCCGGCGTCATGGTGTGGACGAGCTGGCCGTTCGTCTACCTGCTCTCGCTCGCCGGACTGCAGGCGGTCGACAACGAGGTGCACGAGGCCGCCGCCCTCGACGGCGTGACGTGGTGGGCGCAGCTCCGCTACATCGTCTTCCCGTACCTGCGCGGACCGCTGAGCCTGGCGATCATCATCTCGATCCTGCACAACATCAACAACTTCACGCTGCCCTTCGTGCTCTTCGGCAACCCCCTGCCCTCGAGCGTCGAGGTGATGCCCGTCCTGACGTACATCGCGAGCTTCCAGTCGTTCCGCTTCGGCCTGTCCGCGGCGATGGCGATCTGCTCGCTGGTGATCGTCGCGATCCCGCTGTTCGTCTACCTCCGGGCCGTCAAGCTCGACACCGGAGACGACGCGGGCCCCACCCGGAAGCAGCGTCGCGCGGACCGCGCCCTGCTCGCCGCCCCGGCCGCCGCCGACCTCGAGGGAGCCCGCGCATGAGCGCCTTCAGCCAGACCCGCACCCGTCCGACCGCGACGCTCACCGAGAGCATCACCGCCGGTGGCGCGAAGCGCCCGAAGCGTCCGTACGACACCGACGTCACCCGGCTGCTGCCGCGGTGGCTGCTGGTCACCGTGATCGCGGTCCTCGTCGCGTTCATCGCCGTGCCGGTGCTGTACATCCTGTTCGGCTCGGTGAACTCGGACGTCGCGGTCGCCCGCGGCGAGTACTTCCCGTCCGAGTTCACGCTGTCGAACTACGTGGCGATCTGGGACACCGTGGCGCTCGGGCAGGGCCTGGTGAACTCCCTGCTCACCGCCGGTGCGGTGGCGGTCGCGAGTGCGGCGCTCGCCGTGTCCACCGCCTACGTGCTCGTCCGGTTCCGGTTCCTCGGCAGGCTGACGATCCTCCGCGGGCTGCTCGCCCTGCAGTCGATCCCCGGCACCCTGCTGCTCCTGCCCGTCTTCGTGGTCTTCGCCAACATCGCGAGCGCCACCGGCGTGCAGGTGATCGGCACCCGCTGGGGCCTCTTCGTCACCTACCTGACGTTCGCCCTGCCGTTCTCGACGTGGGTGATGGTGACGTACCTGCGCGGTCTGCCGAAGGAGCTCGAGGAGGCGGCCCGCATCGACGGCGCCTCGAGCACCCGCATCCTGCGGAGCGTCGTGCTGCCCCTCTCGTGGCCCGGCATCGTGGTCTCGGCGATCTTCGCCTTCCTGCTCGGCTGGAACGACGTGCTCTTCAGCACGATCATGACGACCCCGAACACCCGCACGGTCGCCGTGGTGCTGCAGGTGCTCGGCACCGCCCAGGAGGGCGGCGCCGTCCCGATCTACGGCCAGATGATGGCCGCGTCGATCGTCTGCGCCGTGCCGGTCGTCGCGCTCTACCTCATCTTCCAGCGCTACCTGGTCGGCGGGCTCACCGCCGGCTCCGTCAAGTGACCTGGTCGGCGGGCAGGACCCGTCGAGGCCGCCGGCTCCGTCACGTAGCGAACGCAACCACACGACGGACGGGAGGCGCGGTGCCGGCCCGCCACGCGCCTCCCGTCCGACAAGGAAGGAACACGATGACCCAGCCAACGTGGGAGCTCTCCGGCTTCGGCGACGAGATCGATGCCGACCCGGCCGTCCAGGTCGCGGTGCTGCAAGCGCTCGGCGCGAGTGCGATCGAGGTGCGCAGCGCCTGGGGCACCAACGTCGTCGACCTCGACGACGACCAGCTCGCCGGCCTCCACCGCCTGTTCGAGGAGCGCGGGCAGACCGTGTCCGCGATCGCCTCGCCGATCGGCAAGGTGGTCGTCGACCGGCCCGTCGAGCACGAGGTCGAACGGCTGGGCCGCGCGATCGCCGCCGCGCACGCCCTCGGCACGACGAACATCCGGATCTTCTCGTTCTACTTCGACGGGCGCACCGCGGACGAGGTGCGCGACGACGTCATGGTCCGGATGCGCGCGCTCGCCGACCTCGCCGAGCGCGAGGGCGTCACCCTGCTGCACGAGAACGAGAAGGACATCTACGGCGACGTCCCCGAGCGCGTGCTCGACATCGTCGAGAGCGTCGGGTCGAGCGCGCTGCGGCTCGCCTGGGACAACGCGAACTACGTGCAGTGCGGCGTCCGGCCGTTCACCGACGGCTGGGCGCAGCTCGCGCCGTACGTGGACTACCTGCAGGTGAAGGACGCCCTGGCCGCCGACGCGTCCGTCGTCCCGGCGGGGGAGGGCGACGGCGAACTGCTCGAGACCCTGACCGCCCTCCGCGACGCCGGCTACTCCGGGTACGCCTCCCTCGAACCGCACCTCAGCGACGTCACCTCCCTCGGCGGGTTCTCCGGCCCCGCGGCCTTCGGCCGTGCCGGACGGGCCTTCCGTTCCCTCACCGACCAGATCGGAGTCACCCTGCGATGAGCACCCCCCTGAAGTTGGCGGTCGTCGGCGCCGGCGTCATCGGACGCCACCACGCCCGCGTCGCCGTGCAGCACCCGGACCTGCAGGTCGTCGCCCTCGTCGACGCCGTCCCCGCAGCCGCCACCGGCGCGGCGGACGAGATCGAGGCGACGGGCGCCGACCGGCCCGTCACCACCGCGACCGTCGAGGAGGCCATCGCGCAGACCGACATCGACGTCGTCGCGATCTGCTCCCCGTCCGGCATGCACGTCCAGCTGGCCGAGGCGGCGCTCGCCGCGGGCAAGCACGTCGTCATCGAGAAGCCGCTCGACACCACGATGCCCCGGGCGCGCCAGATCGCGGCGCTCGCCGCGGACGCCCGCTCGCGTGGGGTGACGGCGAGTGTGATCAGCCAGCACCGCTTCGACCCGGCCTCGGTCGCGGTCGCGGGAGCCGCGCACGGCGGCGACTTCGGCACCGTGACCTCCGGCGTCGCGAGCGTCGCCTGGTACCGCTCGCAGGGCTACTACGACTCGGGCGACTGGCGCGGCACCTGGGCGCTCGACGGCGGCGGCGCGGTGATGAACCAGGGCGTGCACACCGTCGACCTGCTCGTCTGGGCACTCGGTCGTCCCGAGGAGATCTCGGCGCAGGTCGGGCTCCTCGCGCACGACCGCATCGAGGTCGAGGACACCGCGGTCGCGACCGTCCGGTTCCGCGGCGGCGCGCTCGGCGTCATCCACTGCACGACCGCCGCCTACCCGGGACTCTCCGCGCGCTACGCGGTGTACGGCACGCACGGTTCGGCGATCGTCGACGACGACCGGCTCGCGTACTTCCACGTCGCACCGGACGCGGCGACGCTCGAGTCCGCGTCGACCACGGCGAACGCCACCGCGGTCGCCGACGCCGTCGACCAGAAGCACGACGTCGTCCCGCCGGAGCACGTCGTCGGCGGCCCGCCGGAGCCCGACCACTTCGCCGCGGGGCACGCCCGCCAGTACACGGACATCGTCGCCGCGATCCGCGAGGGGCGCGACCCCGGCGTGACCGTCGACGACGCCCTCGTGTCGCTCGCGACCGTCCGCGGCCTGTACGTCAGCGCGACCCTCGGGCAGCCGGTCCGGATCGACGACGTCATCGAGGGGAAGTACGACGACGTCGAACCGGTCGTCGCTCCCCGGGAAGGAGCAGTCCGGTGAAGTTCTCCGTGTTCACCGCGTCCACGCCCGACTGGACCCCGTCGCAGGCAGCCGACACCCTCGCCGAGCAGGGCTGGGACGGCATCGAGTGGCGGATCGTCGACGACCGCACCGAGGACGGCTCGTCCGGCTTCTGGGCCGGCAACCGGTCGACCTGGCAGTTCACCGGCATCGCGGACCGGGTCGGCGAGATCGCCCGCACCACCGCCGCCGCCGGCCTGCAGTACTCGGGCATCGGCGGCTACCAGCCGGTGTCCGACCACGAGGGCGTCGAGACGATGCTCCGGGTGACGAGCGAACTCGGCGCCCGCCAGGTGCGCGTCACCATGCCCTGGTACCAGCGGGAGCGCGAGCGGACCGGCGCCACCTACGGGGAGCTCTTCGACCGCACGCGCGCCGACCTCGAGTGGGCGGCGGTGCGTGCTGCCGCGCTCGGTGTCAAGGCACTCGTCGAGCTGCACCACATGACGATCACCCCGTCCGCGTCGGCCGCGCTCCGGCTCGTCGACGGGCTCGACCCCGAGCACGTCGGCGTCATCCACGACCTGGGGAACCTCGTGATCGAGGGGCAGGAGGACCACCTCGCGGCCTTCGAGCTCCTCGGGCCGTACCTCGCCCACGCGCACGTGAAGAACGCACGGTGGGTCGACACCGGCGAGACCCGGGCCGACGGCAGCCGGATCTGGCGGAACGAGTGGGTACCGCTGCGCGACGGCCAGGCGTCGGTGTCCGAGTACCTCGACGCCCTGCGACGGCACGGGTACGACGGCTGGGTCACCATCGAGGACTTCTCGACCGACCTGCCGCTCGCCGAGCGCACCGCCGACAACCTGGCGTACCTGCGCTCCCTGGTCCCGGTGACCGCATGAGTCGGCGCCCCGGCATCGCCCACCTCGGCATCGGCGCGTTCGCGCGCGCCCACCTCGCCTGGTACACGCAGCACGCCAGCGGTGATCCGTGGGGGATCACCGCCTTCACCGGGCGCTCGCCCGGAGCAGCCGATGCGCTCGCCGGGCAGGACTGCCGGTACACGCTGGTGACGCGAGCGGCCGACGGTGACACGGCCGAGGTGGTCGACTCGATCGTGGCGGCGCACCCCGGCGGCGACGGCACGGCCTGGAGGCACGTGGTCGCGTCCCCGGGGACGACCATCGTCACGCTGACGGTCACCGAGGCCGGCTACCGCGCCGACGCCGACGTGCCGGCCCGGTTGGTCGACGGGCTCGCCGCACGCCGGGCCGCCGACGGCGGACGCATCGCCCTGGTGTCGCTCGACAACCTGACGCACAACGGCGCCGTGCTCCGCGAGGCGGTGCTGGGGGCGACGGACGACCCGGCACTCCGGTCGTGGATCGAGTCGTCCGTCGCCTTCCCGTCGTCGATGGTGGACCGGATCACGCCGGCCACCACCGCCGCCGACCTCGACGAGATCGGCGACCTGCCCGGGGCGTTCGACGGCGACCGTGTGCCCGTGGTCACGGAACCCTTCGCCGAGTGGGTGCTCGAGGACGTGTTCGACGGCATCGACCGCCCCGAGTGGGAGACCGCCGGCGTCCGGCTCGTGCCCGACGTCACCCCGTACGAGCAGCGGAAGCTCTGGCTGCTCAACGGGGCGCACTCGCTCCTGGCGTACCTCGGCCTGCTGCTCGGCCACGACACCGTGGCGTCGGCGATGGACGACCCACGCTGCCGGACCGCCGTCGAGCAGCTCTGGGACGAAGCCGCCGCCGAACTCCCGCTGCCGGCCGACGAGGTCGCCGACGCCCGGGCCGCGCTCGTCGAGCGGTTCGCGAACCCGCGCATCCGGCACACCCTGCGCCAGATCGCGTCCGGCGGCTCGCAGAAGCTGCCCGTCCGCGTCGTCGACGTCCTGCGTCGGCGACTCGAGCGCGACCCCGACGCCGGGGTCGGCCCGGGAGCCGCGACCCTGCTCGCCGCCTGGTGGGTGCACTGCACCACGCAGGCCGAGCTGGTGGACGACGCCGGAGCACCCGGGCCAGACTCGGACGTGCACGACGTCCTGGGGGTCGTCGCGCCCGACCTCGACACCACCCCAGTGGTGGCCGCCGTCACCGCGGCCGCCGAACGCATCCGCGCCGCCGCGGCACCAGCACGCGGCCCCGTCGACGAAGGAGTCCACGCATGACCGACACCGGCACCACGAACCCCGCTGCGCCCGTCCCCGGCGCTGCCGACGGCGGCGGGGCGACGGACCCGACCGCCGGCCGACCGGACACCTGGGCGTCGGCCGACCGCGGACAGCTCATCGACCGGGCGGAGGTCATCGTCACGAGTCCGGACCGCAACTTCGTCACCCTGCGGATCACCACCGCCGACGGTGTCACCGGGCTCGGCGACGCCACCCTCAACGGCCGCGAGCTCGCCGTGTCCGCGTACCTGTCCGAGCACGTCGTCCCGCTGCTCGTCGGGCGGGACGCCAGCCGCATCGAGGACGCCTGGCAGTTCCTCTACCGCTCGTCGTACTGGCGCCGGGGCCCGGTCACGATGGCCGCCATCGCGGCCGTCGACATGGCGCTGTGGGACATCAAGGCCAAGGTCGCCGGGATGCCGCTCTACCAGCTGCTCGGCGGGGCGTCGCGCACCGGACTCATGGCGTACGGCCACGCCTCGGGCAAGGAGCTCCCGGAGCTCTTCGACTCGATCCGCGAGCACCAGGAGGAGGGCTACCGGTCCATCCGCGTGCAGACGGGCGTCCCCGGGCTCGAGAGCATCTACGGCATCGCGTCGAACCGGACGACCGAGGGCAACGCCGGCGTCCGGTACGACTTCGAGCCGGCACAGCGGGGTGCGTTCCCGGCGATGGAGGACTGGGACACCCGTGCCTACCTGCGCCACGTGCCGACCGTGTTCGAGGCCGTCCGGAACGAGTTCGGGCCCGAGCTGCCGCTCCTGCACGACGGCCACCACCGGATGACCCCGCTGCAGGCGGCCAAGCTCGGCAAGAGCCTGGAGCCGTACGACCTGTTCTGGCTCGAGGACTGCACCCCCGCCGAGAACCAGGAGGCGCTCAAGCTCGTCCGGCAGCACACCACCACGCCGCTCGCGATCGGCGAGGTCTTCAACACGATCTGGGACTTCAAGGACATCATCCGCGACCAGCTCATCGACTACGTGCGCGGTGCCGTGACCCACATGGGCGGCGTCACCCCGCTGCGCAAGACGATGGACTACGCCGCGATGTACCAGATCAAGTCCGGGTTCCACGGGCCGACGGACATCTCACCCGTCGGACTCGCCGCGCAGATGCACCTCGGGATGGCGATCCACAACTTCGGCATCCAGGAGTACATGCAGCACGGACCGAGGACGAACCAGGTGTTCCGGCAGACGTTCACCTTCACGGACGGGTACCTGCACCCGGGCGACGAGCCGGGCCTCGGCGTGACGCTCGACGTGGACGAGGCGGGGAAGTACCCGTACGAGCAGGCGTACCTGCCGTTCAACCGCCTGGCCGACGGCACCGTCCACGACTGGTAGTCCGACGCCGGACCGGCGGCCGACCCCGCCCCGAGCGCCCGCCCCCGAGCGGGCGACGTACGGCACGGTCGCGCACGACGGTGACGTACGCGGCCCGCTCGGTGGAGGACGTACGGCGTGTCCTGCCCGGTCGCTCGTGCTTCCGACGAGAGCGCGGGTGCGTCGACGGGCATGCTGGTGGCATGGAGTTCGCGGACGAGGCGAGGGAACTGCTCCTCGTCGCGCCCGCCGACTTCGTCCGGGAACGCACCGCGCGGCAGCGTGCGGTGCGGAAGGACGACCGAGCGCTCGCGACGCGCATCGGCGGTCTGCGCAAGCCCGCGCCCGCGGCGTGGGTGGTCGACCTGCTCGCGCACGAGGGCGCCCTGGACGAGGCGGTCGACCTCGGCCCGGCGATCCGGCAGGCCCAGGCGGACGCCCACCCCGACGAGATCCGACGGCTCCGCCGCCAGCGGTCCGACGTCGTCGCCGCGCTGGCGCAGGCGGGGGCCGACCTGGCGTCCGACGCCGGGCACCCGCTGACATCCGCCGTCCTCGACCAGGTCCGCGCGACGATCGAGGCTGCGATGGCCGACGGACACGCGGGCGCCGCCGTCCGGTCCGGCCTGCTCGTCCGACCGCTCGAGAGCGCCGGGTTCGACGACGTCGACCTCGACGGGGCACTGGCCGATCCCGACGCGGTCCCGGACGCGTGGTCCGGGACCGACGCCGAACCCATCCCGATCACCAGCGCACGACGGTCCCGGAAGGGGAGCCGAGCCTCCCGGCCGGAGCCGGAGCCGGAGCCGGAGCTGCAGCCGGAGCCGCAGGCCGAGCCGGAGCCGGAGCCGGAAGCCGAACCGCAGGCCGAACCCGGACCGCGTACCGACCCCGCTGCCGAGCGCCGCGCCGCTCGAGAGGCCGAGGCGACCGCTCGGGCCGAGTCCCGCGACGCCGACGCGGCGCTGGACGCCAGAGAGCAGGAACTCGAGGCCGCCGAGGACCGTCGTGCCGAGCTCGAACGGCAGCTCGCCGACGCCACCGCCGAGGTCGAGCGGGCCGAACGCGCGCGCGACGAGGCAGCGGACGCGAGCGATCGCGCGCGGGACCTCCTGCGCGCCGCGCAGCACCACCGCCGAGACGTCGGTCGCTGACCGGTGACGACCCTCAGGAACCAGCCGATCGCTCGGAATGCACCTCCGCGACGAGCCGCTGCACGCGCGACCACCGACGACGTTCAGCGACGGCGAGGACGACCACCAGGACGGCGGTCGCGAGGACGATGGCGGGGAGGAGCGGCCCCGGGGAGCCGAGCAGGACGATCCCCAGTCCGACGAGGCTCGGCAGGGTCGCCGCCGACGTCCGGCGCTGCCACCGGGTGATCGCGTCGACCAGGTCGACCGATCGCGGCGTGGGTACCTCCGCACCGCGGAGCTGTCGGCGGAGGTCCCGACGATCGGCAGCCCCGAGGAGTGCGACCGGAGACCGGGCAGGGAGGAACGGTTCGAGTCGCCCGCGCCGTCGAGCGACCGACCACGCCCCGACCGCCACGACCCACCCGAGGACCGCGACGGCGACGCGCCAGTCGAGCCCACCGAGGACCGCGAGCGGCACGTCGATGCCGGCCACCAGCGTCGCGGCGGCGGAGAGGGCGGCCTGGATCGACGGCCCGCGTCCCCGCCTCGGTCCGCGGGCGAGCGCTTCGGCCGCGCGCGCCGCCGCTGCCCACCGGTCGTCGGTGGCCGGGTCGCGCGCGGGCAGGGACTCGTTCGTCGACACGCCCCGACGCTAGCGACGCGTCCTGACCGCAGGGCTCGACGACACCTCATCCACTCGGATGAAAGGTGCCGCCCGAGCTCGCAGCCGCGTCGACGCCCGCCCTACGCTCGCCGACATGACCTCCTTCCTGCGTCGCCGCGTCCGGCACGTGCTGCCTCCGGTCGTCGGTGCTGTGTACCTGGTGCTCTGGATCGTCGCCGAGGCCGGACGCTCCGAGCTGACCGGCCACGTGCTCGTCGTCGCCGCGTTCGCCGTCGCCATCGGGTTGACGAACTGGATGCCCGCGACGGCGCTCGGCCTGGTCGTGGTGGTCCCGCTGCTGCAGGCGCTGCACCTGCTCGACCGCCCGCGCGCGACGACGTGGCCGGAGTACCTGGCGATCGCGATCGTCGTGGGCGTCGTCGGTGCAGGGCGGTCGGGGCTGCTCCGGTGGCTCGCGGTCCCGGTGCTCGGCGTCGCGAGCATCGCCGCCGCCTGGGCGATGGCGGTGCCGACGGTCGCCGACCCCGACGTCTGGGGCAACTGGACCGGGGCGCACTCGGGGACGCGGAGTGACCTCGTGCTCCTGTCGCTGGCGATCGCCGGCGCGAGCGGCATCGCCTGGGCCGCCGGCGTCGCCGTCGGTGCAGCGTGGCGGATCGGCCTCGCCAGGACCCGCGTCGTCGCGGCCGAGCGGGAGACCGAGGTCACGACCGCCGAGCTCCGCGCGGAACAGGAACGCGCCAGGATCGCCCGCGACGTGCACGACTCGCTCGCACACTCGCTCGCCGTGGTGGTCTCGCAGGCCCAGGGCGCCGCGGCGATCGCCGGTGCCGGCGCACCGGCAGCGACGGCCCTCCGCGACATCGCCGACGTGAGCCGGAGCGCCCTCGGCGACGTCCGTGCACTCGTCGAACGCATCCAGGGCACCGGGTCGGTGGCGGTGCACGGCCTCGTGGACGTCCCCGACCTCGTCGAGGACATGCGCGACCTCGGCATGCGTGCGACGTTCGAGCAGCACGGTGTGCCCGGAGCTGTCGGCACGGCGACCGGGGGAGCGGTGCACCGGATCGTGCAGGAGAGCCTGACGAACGTCCTCAAGCACCAGGGGCGGACGGCGTCGACCCGCGTCGTGCTCGACTGGCGCGGCCCGGGCCTCGGCATCGTGGTCACCTCGCGAGGGGACGCGCCCCTGGTGCAGCTCGACGGCGCGGGCTCGGGCATCGAGGGCATGCGGGAGCGGGCACGGCTCGCCGGCGGGTGGCTCCGGGCCGGTGCGGGTGACGACGCCGACGAGTTCGTCGTGACCGGTTGGGTGCCCGTCGAGGACGCCCGGTGAGCGCGATCCGCGTCGCCGTGGTCGACGACCAGCACCTCTTCGCCTCCGGCATGCGGATGCTCGTCGAGGCCCAGGACGACATGGTCTGCGTCGGCACCGCTGCCGACGGCGCCGCGGCGCTCGAGCTCTGCGCCGACGAGGACCCCGACGTCCTGCTCCTGGACCTCCGCATGCCGGTGCTGAACGGCATCGAGACCACCGCACGCCTGGCCGCGCAGGGCGGAGACCGTCCGAGGGTCGTGGTGTTGACGACGATCCGCCGCGACGAGGCCGTGCTCGCCGCCCTCCGTGCGGGAGCGGCGGCGTTCCTGACGAAGGACGCCCTGCCCGAGGTGGTGCTCGGCACGATCCGCGACGTCCACGAGGGGCGTCCGGCGCCGACCGAGGCCGAGGCGCTCGACCTGCTCCGCGCCGACGGGACCCTCGTCGAGACCCCGCGCCCGGACGAGGTGCTCGACGTCCTCACCGCCCGGGAGCGCGAGGTCTTCCTGCTCGTCGCGAAGGGGCTCAGCAACCAGGAGATCGCGGCGACCGTGTTCCTCAGCGAGGCCACGGTCAAGACGCACGTCCGCGCGGTGCTCACGAAGCTCGGACTCCGGAACCGGATCCAGGTCGTCATCACCGCACACGAACGCGGACTCGTCCGCGCCTAGGGGGAACACCATGCGCATCACCCAGCGTGCCGCGAAGTCCGGCGCACTCGTCCTCGTCCTCGCCGGCCTCGGGGGAGCCGTGCTGCACAGCCTGCCCGAGCCCGCCGACCACGCCGTCCGCCCGACGGTGGAGCGCGACCTCGACACGTGGTCGATGCCGCTCGACGGCTACGCCCAGCCCGGTTGGTCCGAGACCGGGTACGCCGAGTCGCTCCTCGACCAGTCCTGCCTGCGTGACGTCGGCATCGACTTCCCGGTGCCGTGGGCGACGTCCGCGGGCCTGCAGGCAGAGTCGATCGCCGACGAGACGCCGGAACGCGGCAACGACGCTCCCGCACTCGACTGGTCACGACCGCTGAGCAAGGCGGCGGCGGCGGACCTCGGCTACCACCGGCCGTCGGCACGGGGTGCGAACCGTGACGGCTGGCGGCAGTGGGCAGAGGACCCCGAGCACAACGCGGCGTTCGACCGCGCCGACCGGTCCGCCGTCGATCGGTGCTTCGAACGTTCCCGTCGCGCGCTCGGCACGGACGACGACGGGGAAGCCCAGGGCGCCTCGATGACCGCGAAGCGCCTCACCTACCTCGCCGCGGACGAGGCACGACGAGAACCGGCGGTCGTCGCTGCGGCGGCCCGCTGGCGCACGTGCCTGGGACCGCACGCCCCGAGCGCGCTCCCAGAGGACCCGCACGGGATGCCGACCGCTCCGATGCGCCAGGCGTTCGGCATCAGCGGCCTCGCACTGCCCGTCACGAAGCCCGAGATCGCCCTCGCCGAGCACGACCTGGCCTGCCAGCAGTCGTCCGGCTACCGGGAGGCGCTCTACGACGCGCAGTGGTCCCGGCTCCTCCACGTCACCGCCACCGACGCCGCCGTGCTGGCAGCCGCCCGGCCGGACCAGCTCGCGGTCGCCGACCGCGTCGCCAGGACGATCGAGCGACTGGCGCCGGAGGCACCGGAGGACGTCGACTGACGGGCGCCGGCGACGGACCCGCGGTCGCGGGCAGGTGGACCTGGGGGGACCGGTCCGCGACCGTGCGCAGGGACGGACGGGAGGCTCGTGGCGGCACCGCCACGAGCCTCCCGTCCGGTGGTGGGCGGTGCCGCGGTGCGACACGCCCGACGTCCCCTGCTAGACTCACAAACCGACTTCGGCGAGGGCCGCGCAGCGCGCGTCCGTGATCGACGCGGTAGGGAGACCCGGCCCAGTCCTGGGAGCGTTCCTCACGCGTGCACGCGTTCGAGTTGCAACACCACAGACCCCCCGATGCCGGCACCCCGGCGTCGACCCCGACACCAGGAGGCACCATGGCCGACTACACCAAGCTCGCAGCGGAGACCCGCACCAAGTTCGGCAAGGGCGCTGCGCGCAAGCTCCGCGCCGCCGACAAGATCCCCGCGGTCGTCTACGGCCACGGCACCGAGCCGCAGCACATCACCCTCCCGGGCCACGAGACGATGCTGCTCGTCCGTACCGCCAACGCGGTCGTCGACCTCGACATCGAGGGTGCGGCCCAGCTCGCCCTCGTCAAGGACGTCCAGCGCGACCCGGTGCGCCAGATCATCGAGCACATCGACCTCGTCGTCGTGCGCCGTGGCGAGAAGGTCACCGTCGACGTCCCCGTCGTCGTCGAGGGCGAGTCGTTCTCCGGCACGATCCACGTCCAGGACCTCTCCTCGGTCTCGCTCCTCGTCGAGGCGACCGACATCCCGGAGCACGTGACCGTCGACGTCGAGGGCCTCGAGGACGGCACCCAGGTGCTGGCCTCGCAGCTCGAGCTGCCGACCGGCGCCGAGCTCGAGACCGACGGCGAGGCGCTCGTCGTGCAGATCGTCACCCCGCGTGGCACCGCTGACGACGACGCTGCCGACGAGGCCGCTGCCGAGGCGGGCGCCGAGGCCGGCGCCGAGGGCGGCTCCGCCCCGGTCGACTCCGAGTAACACACCCTCCGCGGAACGTCTGGCCGACGCTGATGACAGGAACGACCCTCGTCGTGGTCGGGCTCGGGAACCCCGGGCCCGGCTACGCGGGGAACCGTCACAACGTCGGCCAGATGGTCCTCGACGAACTCGCCGCCCGCATGGGTGCGACGTTCAAGAAGCACAAGACGCCGAACCAGGTCGCCGAGGGGCGCCTGGTGCCCGGCGGACCGAAGCTCGTCCTGGCGAAGCCGGGATCCTTCATGAACACCTCGGGTGGCCCGGTCTCGAGCGTGCTCGGGTTCTACAGCGCCACCCCTGCGGACCTCGTCGTCGTCCACGACGAACTCGACCTGCCGTTCGACACCGTCCGTCTCAAGGGCAGCGGCGGGCACGGCGGCCACAACGGGCTCCGCGACATCATCAAGGCGACCGGCACGAACGAGTTCACCCGGGTGCGGATCGGCATCGGCCGTCCCCCGGGTCGCCAGGACCCCGCCGACTACGTCCTGCGTGACTTCTCGCCGACCGAGAAGAAGACGCTGCCGAACCTGCTCGCCGACGGCGCCGACGCCGTCGAGGCGATCGCGGAGCTCGGGCTCCTCGCCGCGCAGCAGCGCGTGCACGCGCCCTCCTGACGCGTCCGGTCGAGTTCGCGGATCCGGCCGGGAGGCACGGTGTGGGTCGTCCACGCTGCTGTCCGGTTCCCGCCGGGTCCCCGAACTGGGGGACCGTCACGTCCCCCGGTCGTCGGTAGGTTCGCCGTCGGGGCGACCGTCCCGACGACGAGGGGGCGACGTGGGGCGAGCACGACACCGGGCAGGACCGACAGACGTCGCACAGCGCTCCGGCACGGGGGTGCGTGCGGTCCTCGCCGTCGTCCCGGCCGCGGTCGCGCTCATCGCGGTCGGCATGGCCTCCCTGCTGACCCAGGACGGCGCGGTCGCCGCGACCGAGACCTGGACACCGACGAGCGCCGAGTCGTCCGCGCCACCGGTCGCGAGCAGCTTCTCCGCCCCGAACGACGTGCACCACGACGTCGACGGACGACTCCTGGTCGCCGACTTCGCCGGGAACGGCCTGCTGCGCCGCGGACTCGACGGCACCTGGAGCGTGGTCGCTCCGTTCGGCACGGCGCCGGGCGACATGTGGAACCCGTCGGCCGTGACCACCCTCGACGACGGCCGCATCCTCGTCGCCGAGGCCGGGCGGCGGTCGATCACGCTCCTCTCCCCGGACGGGCTCGTCGTCTCCCGGTGGGCCCCGCCTCCGAGCGGACGAGCCGTCTCCGAACTCGCGGTGCAGGGGACGACGGTCTTCGCGGCCGTGCCCGGCAGCGGATCGCTCTGGACGGCCGAGCTCGGCAGCGGGACGTGGACGGCGGTCGCGGGTCCGTGGTCCGACCCGAGCGGCGTCGCGATCTCCGCCGACGGTGGAACGCTCACCGTGACGGACGCCGGACCCGACGAGGTGTGGCAGGTCGACCGCGCGTCGGGCGTCGTCAGCGCGCTCGGGTTCCCGGCCGACGGGCAGACCCGGCTCCGCGGGGTGGCGGTCGACGACGGGGACGTCTTCGTCGTGGACAACGGGAACGGCCGCGTCTGGTCGGACGCCGGTGGCGCGTGGGCTCCGGCGTTCTCGACGGCGCCCGACGGATCGGCACTCGCGAACCCGACCGCGGTGTCCGTCGGCCCGGGTCGGAGCCTGGTCGTGGCGGACTACAACCGGCAGCGGATCGTCACCGCGACGTCGTCCGGCCGCGTCGAGGAGAGCCCGGGTACGAGCCCGACCGCACCGACGGCGGAGCCCCTGCCGTCGGACACCCTGACGCCCGAGCCGACGGCTGGCCCCACGACCGCCCCGTCTCCCGGACCTTCGGCGGAGCCGACGACTCCGGCGACCGGCGAGCCGACGACGCCGGCGAGCAGTGACCCGAGCAGCGGTTCGACCCCCTCGCCGACGGCCGACCCGACCGACCCGCCGACGGCGGAGCCGACCGTCTCGCCGACGGCCGACCCGACCGACCCGCCGACGCCTGACCCGACCGCCTCGCCGACGTCCGACCCGACGGGGGAGCCCACCCCCGATCCGACGTCGGAACCGACCGCTGCACCGACGTCCGACCCGACGGGGGAGCCCACCCCCGGGCCGACGTCGGAACCGACCGCAGCGCCGACGTCGGATCCGACCGACCAGCCGACGCCCGCGCCGACGCCGAGCAGCGAGCCGGGTGCGGACCCGTCGGCGCCGGCGGCCGACGAGCCCACCCCCGCCCCCACGGGTGCGCCGACCGACGAGCCCTCCGACGAGCCGAGCGCGACGCCGACGGTGACCCCTGCACCGACCTCGTCGCCCTCCCCGACCGACGATCCCACCGCGGAGCCGACCGCCACGCCGCAGCCCGATCCGTCGACGGAGCCCGGTCCTTCGACGGAGCCCGGTCCCTCGACGGACCCGGAGCCGACCGACGAGCCGGGCCCCACCCCGACGCCGCCCGCCCCCGGACCGACCACCCCGGAGCCGACCCCGTCGCCGTCGGGCACCCCGAGCGCGACACCGACGACCGACCCGGACCCCCGACCCGAGCCGGATCCCGACCCGACGTGGGAGGCGAGCGCGACCCCGACCCCCTCCGCCCCGGCCACGGCAGGACCGCTCCCGACCGGGACACCCTCGACGGGAGCGCAGCCGTCGCCCGCACCGTCCCCGACGGCCGAGCCGACCGCGGGGCCGGAGCCCGGAGCGACCTCCGCGCCGGAGCCGACCACCGCGCCCGGACCGACGACCGCGCCGCAGCCGACCACGGCGCCCGGACCGACGACCGGGCCGGAGCCGACCACCGCCCCCGAGCCGACCACCGCGCCCGAGCCGACCACCGCGCCCGAGCCGACCACCGCGCCCGAACCGACCACCGCGCCCGAGCCCACCACCGCGCCCAGACCCACCACGGCGCCCGAGCCGACCACCGCGCCCGGACCCACCACGGCGCCCGAGCCGGGGGCGACCACCGCCCCGGAGCCCGGACCGTCGCCCTCGCCCGACGTCTCGTCCGGACCCACCCCCGGTCCGACCGGCGCCCCCGGACCGACGCCCGCACCCGACCCCGACCCGTCGCCCGGCCCGGACGGCACCACCGGCGGGGGAGGACCGACCGCCCCGACCCCGACCGCCCCGACCCCGAGCGCCGACCCGGGGGCGGCCGCCGGCCGCGGCGGGACCACCGGCGTGACGGGTGCCGACGCGGCGGACGGTGCCGCGCCTCCCGACCGGGCCGGCTCCACGTCTGCGGACCGCAGCCCGACCACCCTCGCCTGGACCGGCGCCGCACCCGTCGCGCCCGCGCTGCTCGTGGCCGCGCTGCTCGTCCTGATCGGGTCCCGACTCCGTCGCCGCAGCTGACCGTGTTCGCCGCCCGCGCACGCCGGGCCGGGTGTCGGACGCCGCCGGTACCATCGACTGAGTGACGATCTCGGGCATCATCCCTGCGCTCTCGCGCGCCTCCGCGTTCGATCGCGTCCTCCGCGCTGCCGGGCGTGACGCGGACTTCTCCGTCGTCGACGGCCTGCGGGTCCCGTTGCTCGGCGCGCTGCTCGCCGAGCGCAACGGTCCCCAGTGCCTCTTCGTCGTCACCGCCACCGGGCGCGAGGCCGAGGCGGTGCGCGGCGCCTTCACGTGCACGGTCCCCGACGCCGAGGTCCTCGAGTTCCCCGCGTGGGAGACCCTGCCGCACGAGCGCCTCAGCCCGAGCGCCCAGACGGTCGGCACCCGCATCGCGACGCTCCGCAAGCTCGCCGCGTGGCAGGACGCCGATCCGGCCGACCGCCGCACGATCGTCGTGGTCGCGAGCGTCCGCGCCGCACTGCAGCCCATCGCGGGCAACCTGACGTCGCTCGCCCCGGTCGCACTCGCGACGGGTTCACGCGGCAACGACCTCGCGGCCATCGCGTCGCAGCTCGTCGACCTGGCCTACGCCCGGGTCGACCTCGTCACCCGCCGCGGCGAGTTCGCGGTGCGCGGTGGCATCCTCGACGTCTTCCCGCCCGGTGCCGACCACCCGGTGCGCGTCGACTTCTTCGGCGACGAGATCGAGGCGATCAAGGCGTTCTCGGTCGCCGACCAGCGCACCACCGACGACGACCTCGGCTCGGTCGAGCTCACCGCCTCGCGCGAGCTCCTGCTCAGCGACGACGTGCGCCAGCGGGCACGCGAGATGCTGCACGAGTTCCCGAACCTGTCGCAGATGCTCGCGAAGATCGCCGAGGGGATCCCGGTCGAGGGCATGGAGTCCCTCGCGCCGGCGCTCGTGCAGGACCTCGTGCCGATCACCACCTACCTGCCCGAGACCGCCACGATCGCGGTCCTCTCGCCCGAGCGGGTCGCCGGTCGCGCGCACAGCCTGGCCGAGACGAACACCGAGTTCCTGCAGGCCGCGTGGAGTGCCGCGGTCGCGGGCGCACAGGCACCCATCGACCTCGACGCGGGCAACTTCCTGTCCGTGCAGCAGCTCAAGAACACCCGTGGCCAGCGCACCTGGTGGACGGTCACGCCGTTCGACTCGGGGCTCGACGAGGGTGACCGCGAGCGCGTGCTCACCGACGCCGAGGCCGCTGCCGAGGCCGGTGAGTACATCCGCGTCCGAGCGGAGTCGATCCCGAGCTTCGCGGGCAGCGCGGACGGGGCCGTCGAGCACGTCAAGCAGCTCGTCGACGACGGCTGGGGCGTCGTCGTGACGGCGCAGGGCAAGGGGCTCGTCGAGCGCGCGGTGCAGGTGCTCGCGGACGCGGGTGTCGCGGCTCGTGCCGAGGACCTCACCGCCCCGCCCGAGCCGGGTGTCGCGATCGTCACCACCGCCACCGTCGAGGCCGGCTTCGCGACCCCCGACCCGCGGATCGCCGTCCTGAGCGAAGCCGAGTTCTACGGCCGCAGCGTCCAGCAGGGCGCCCGCACCGTCAAGAAGCTCGCCGCCCGCCGCAAGAACGTCGTCGACCCGCTGCAGCTGAAGCCGGGCGACGTCGTCGTGCACAACACCCACGGCATCGGCAAGTTCGTCGAGCTCGTCTCGCGCGAGGTCAGCTCCGGCGGTCGCAACGCCGTGAAGACGCAGCGTGAGTACCTCGTGCTCGAGTACGCCCCGTCGAAGCGGAACTACCCGGGCGACAAGCTCTTCGTCCCGACCGACCAGCTCGACCAGCTCTCCCGGTACGTCGGCGGCGAGAACCCCACCCTGTCCAAGATGGGCGGCTCGGACTGGTCCGCAGCGAAGTCGAAGGCGCGCAAGGCCGTCCGCGACATCGCCGTCGACCTCGTGAAGCTGTACTCGGCGCGCATGGCCTCGAAGGGGCACGCGTTCGGCCCGGACACCCCGTGGCAGCGTGAGCTGGAGGAGGCCTTCCCGTTCGCCGAGACCGCCGACCAGCTCACCACCATCGACGAGATCAAGCGCGACATGGAGAGCCCGATCCCGATGGACCGCCTGCTCTCCGGCGACGTCGGCTACGGCAAGACCGAGGTCGCGATCCGCGCGGCGTTCAAGGCCGTGCAGGACGGCAAGCAGGTCGCCGTGCTCGTCCCGACGACGCTGTTGGTGCGTCAGCACATGGAGACGTTCCAGGAGCGCTTCGCGGGCTTCCCCGTGCACCTCCGCGCACTCAGTCGCTTCCAGACCGAGAAGGAGTCGAAGGAGACGATCGCCGGCCTCGCCGACGGCACCGTCGACATCGTGATCGGCACACACCGCATCCTGTCGCAGAACATCGCGTTCAAGGACGTGGGGCTCGTCATCATCGACGAGGAGCAGCGGTTCGGCGTCGAGCACAAGGACCAGCTCAAGAAGCTCAAGACCAACGTCGACGTGCTCGCGATGTCCGCGACCCCGATCCCGCGGTCGCTCGAGATGGCCGTCACCGGCATCCGGGAGATGTCGACGCTCGCGACCCCGCCGGAGGACCGCCACCCCATCCTGACCTTCGTCGGGCCGCAGTCCGACCTGCAGGTCGCCGCCGCGATCCGCCGCGAGCTCCTGCGCGAGGGCCAGGTCTTCTACGTGCACAACCGCGTGAAGGACATCCAGTCGGTGGCGTCGCACCTGGCCGAGATCATCCCCGAGGCCCGGATCCAGGTCGCCCACGGGCAGATGTCCGAGGGCACCCTCGAGCAGGTCATGGTCGACTTCTGGGAGCGCAAGTTCGACGTGCTCGTGTCGACGACCATCGTCGAGACGGGCTTGGACATCGCCAACGCGAACACGCTGATCATCGACAAGGCCGACAAGTACGGGCTGTCCCAGCTCCACCAGCTCCGAGGTCGCGTCGGCCGCGGGCGTGAGCGCGGGTACGCGTACTTCCTCTACGACGCCGACAAGCCGCTCTCCGAGACCGCGCAGGACCGTCTCGAGACCATCGCCGCGAACAACGAACTCGGCGCCGGTATGCAGGTGGCCATGAAGGACCTCGAGATCCGGGGTGCCGGCAACCTGCTCGGTGGTGAGCAGTCCGGGCACATCGCGGGGGTCGGGTTCGACCTCTACCTGCGGATGATCGGCGAGGCCGTGTCCCAGTTCCGGGGAGACGTCGCCGAGGGGCAGACCGAGCTCCGGCTCGAGATCCCGGTCGACGCGCACATCCCCGAGGACTACGTCGAGTCCGAGCGGCTCCGGCTCGAGGCGTACCAGAAGCTGTCGGCCGCATCGGCTCCGGCTGCGCAGCCCGAGGCGATCGACATGGTGCTCGACGAGCTCACCGACCGCTACGGCCAGCCGCCGCAGCCGGTGCTCACCCTGGTCGAGGTGTCGCGCCTGCGGCGCATGGCGCAGCAGGTCGGCCTGTCCGACGTCGTCGTGATGGGGTCGAACCTGCGGATCGCGGGCAAGGAGCTCGCCGACTCGGCCCAGGTCCGGCTGAAGCGCATGTTCCCCGGCGCGCGCTGGTTCCCGCAGCAGGACGCCGCGAGCATCCCGCTGCCGAAGCCGCACGGCGAGACGCTGCCCGACGACGGGCTCATCGAGTGGGTGGAGAGCATCCTGACGGCCGTCTACGGCGCGTCCAAGGCCCCCGCGGAGGCGCCCGCCTCCTGACACGGTCCGGCGCGAAGTGACGCGGCCCGACGCGGCCTGGAGGCGCGGTGCCAGTCGGTACCGCGCCTCCAGGCCGTCGGGTGGCCGTCTTCCGACATCGCACGTGTCGATCGACCCGTGCGGAGTCGCACGATGCGCCTGCAACGACACGTCCGCGGTCGTCCGACCGCGGACGTGTCGCAGCGCAGCGGCCGCTCGGTGCGCTACTCGGTGGCCTCGGCCTCGGAGAGCTCGCGTCGCGCGCGGTAGCGGCGGGCGCGCAGGCTGACGACGACGGCGGACGCGAGGATCGCGATGCCGGACCCGACGAGCACGGCGAGGACGCCCTCGTCGAGGATCTCCTCGTTCCGGGCGAACGCCAGCTCGTTCATGAGCAGCGAGACCGTGAAGCCGATCCCGCCGAGCACGCCGACCGTCACGATCGACCAGAACGAGAGCGTCGATCGACCGGGGGCGCGGAAGATGCGCGTCGCTACGGCACCGAACAGCGTGATGCCGATGACCTTGCCGACCGGGAGCGCGAGGACGACGGCCCAGAACGTGGGGGAGAGCTCGCCGATGCCGACGCTCGGGATCACGACCGCCGCCGAGGCGAAGGCGAACACCGGCAGGACGACGGCGTTCGACCACGGCTCGACGTTCTCGTGCAGCGTGTGTCCCGGACGGCGGGGCAGGACGAGACCGAGCGCGACGCCGGCGATGGTCGCGTGCACGCCCGAGTGGTACACGAGCCACCACGTCACGAGGCCGACCAGCACCATCGCGGCGAGGATCCACACGCGGCCGGTGCGGCCCGGTCGCAGCAGCCGACCGAGCACCGCGAAGACGGCGAGGGCGACGACCGCACCGCCGAGCGCGAGGAAGTCGGTGCCGTGCGCGAAGACGACGGCGATGATGACGATCGCGATGAGGTCGTCGAGCACCGCGAGCGCGAGCAGGAAGACGCGGAGCGTGGAGGGCAGCCCTCGACCGAACATCGCCAGGACCCCGAGCGCGAACGCGATGTCCGTCGCGGTCGGGATGGGCCACCCGTGCTGGTAGGGCGTGCCCGAGGTCACCAGGAGGAAGATCCCGGCCGGCACGAGCACGCCGCCGACCGCGGCGATCGCCGGGATGACGGCCGTCTTCGGGTTCGAGAGTTCCCCGTCGAGCAGCTCCTGCTTCAACTCGATCGCGACCAGCAGGAAGAAGACCGCGAGCAGGCCGTCGCTGATCCAGTGCGACACGGACAGGTCGAGACCGACCGCTCCCCACGGCGAGTGCGCGTCGAGGGCTCGTTCGAGGCCCGGTCCGAGCGGCGAGTTCGCCACGAGGAGGCCGAGCACGGCGGCGGTCAGGAGCGCGATCGCGCTGAAACGGGGGGAGCGGACGAGTGCCGACATGGATCTCCGACGGTGTGCGGGTACGGGTACGGAACCGTCGACCAGACTTCCCGACACACCAGGGGTCAGCCTACCGGAGCGGCCTGCGTGCGAGCATGACGCCATGACCGCCGTCACGGACCTCGTCGAAGTCGTCGACCGCCTGCTCGCCCCCGAGGGTGGTTGCGTGTGGAACCGTGCACAGACCCACGCATCGCTCGCGCGGTACGCCGTGGAGGAGTCGTACGAACTCGTCGACGCCATCGACTCCGGCGACGACGACGACCTCCGCGAGGAACTCGGCGACGTGCTCTACCAGGTCGTGTTGCACGCCGGACTGGCTGCAGCGCAGGGCCGGTTCGACCTCGAGGACGTCGCCGCCGGTGCTCGCGACAAGATGGTCCGTCGGCACCCGCACGTGTTCGGTGCCGAACGTGCGGACACGGAGGCGGAGGTCGTCCGGGTGTGGCGGGCGGCGAAGTCGGCCGAGAAGGCGTCGCGCACGAGCGTCCTCGACGGGGTCCCGAGGGCGATGCCGCCGCTGGAGCGAGCCGTGAAGCTGCTCGAACGCCTGGAGGAGCGTGGCGACGCCGCCACGGTCGTCGCCGCCGTCACGTCGGCGGCCGCGCCTGCTGAGGGCAGCCGGTCGGAGGGCGCCGTCGACGACCGGTGGGGTGCGGGGATGCTCGCCGAGGTCGCAGCGGCGCGCGAGGCGGGCATCGACGTCGTCGCCAGCCTGCGGGACGCGGTGAGCCGGCTCGAGGCCGGCGCGCGCGTCGGGGAGTGAGCTGCGCCTCCTGTTCGGAGCGTGCGGGTGAGTGGGCTGCGCCTCCTGTTCGGAGCGCGCGGAGGAGTGCCGGACGGGCAGACGAGAGAGCGGGCACCCTCCCAACCCGAAAAAGGAGGGTGCCCGCGAGCGGGCCACGACGTGCCAGGGGGACACGACGACAGGGACGCCCGCTCGAACCGCGGGGCACCGTTGCAGCACACCGGCCCCGCGAACGATCTGGTGGCCGGATCAGGAGGCCGCCAGACCGAGGTTCTGCATCCAGAGTATCAGTGGACCGGATGTGGCGCAAGGTCGTGCCCTGGTTCTGGCAGGATTGGCGGCATGGCGACGACCGTGACGGCTCCCCGTGGCATGCGTGACTTCCTCCCGGCGGACAAGGCCCGTCGCGAGCACGTCCTCGGGGTGGTCCGGGACGTGTACGCGCGACACGGGTTCGACGAGATCGAGACCCCGGTCGTCGAGGACGCCGCACGCCTGCACTCGGGGCTGGGCGGCGACAACGAGAAGCTCGCGTTCGCGGTGATGCGCCGAGGGCTCACCACCGAGGACCTCCAGAAGGCGGATGCGCCGCTCGACCTCGCGGACCTCGGGCTGCGCTTCGACCTGACGGTCCCGCTCGCCCGCTTCTACGCCTCGCACCGCGCCGAGCTGCCCTCGGTGTTCCGTGCCGTGCAGATCGCACCCGTGTGGCGTGCCGAGCGTCCGCAGAAGGGGCGCTACCGGCAGTTCGTCCAGTGCGACATCGACATCCTCGGCGAGCCGGGGCAGCTCGCGGAGATCGAGCTCATCCGCGCGACCACCGCCGCGCTCGACGCGCTCGGCATCGCGGACACCACCATCCGCATCAACGACCGTCGCATCCTGCTCGCGCTGCTCGCCTCGTGGGGGATCACCGACCCGGACGCCGCGGACCGGGCGCTGATCACGGTCGACAAGCTCGACAAGATCGGTGCGGACGGGGTGGCCGCCGAGCTCCGCGCGACGATCGGCGCCGACCTGCCGGGCCTCGAGGACACGATCCGTGCGCTCGAGGCCGCGGACTGGGCGTCCGTCGAGGGGGCGCCGTGGCTCGATGCCGAGGCGTTCGCGGACCTGCTCCGCCTCCGCCGGGCCCTGCCGGGCGTGGACCTGCGCTTCGACCCGACACTCGTGCGCGGCATGGGCTACTACACGGGCACGATCTTCGAGGTCGCCCACCCCGACTTCGGCTACAGCCTCGGCGGTGGCGGTCGCTACGACGGCATGATCGGACGCTTCCTCGGGCAGGACGTGCCCGCGGTCGGGTTCTCGCTCGGGTTCGAGCGGCTCGTCGACCTCGTCACGCTGCCGGAGTCGGCCGAGTCGGACGCCGTCGTGCTCCTGTACGACAAGGACGTCGACCCGGTCCGCCTCGCGGCGCTCAAGACCGAGGCGCTCGCGTCGCACCGTCGCGTCCGGCTCGAGCGGCGGCCGAAGAACACCAAGAACCTGCTCGCGAGCCTCGCCGAGCAGGGCTTCGCGGCCTTCGCCGGTGTGCGGGCCGACACCGAGACCCTGGAAGGTGTCGAGTTCCGCCCGCTGGCGTGAACTCCTCCACACCCGACGTCATCCGCGGCGAGGCGTCCACCGCGCCTCGGTAGGATCGACCCGCTGTCCACCACAACCGAACTCGTAGGGAGTACCCCGTGGCCCAGATCGATGCCGTAGGCGCACGCGAAGTCCTCGATTCCCGAGGCAACCCGACGGTCGAGGTCGAGGTCCTCCTCGACGACGGCGTGGTCTCGCGCGCGCTCGTCCCGTCCGGTGCCTCCACCGGTGCGTTCGAGGCGTACGAACTCCGCGACGGCGACGCGAACCGCTACGGCGGCAAGGGCGTCCTGAAGGCCGTCGACGCCGTCCTCGACGAGATCGGCCCGGCGCTCGAGGGCTTCGACGCCACCGACCAGCGTCTCGTCGACGCCGCGCTCATCGAGCTCGACGGCACCGAGAACAAGTCCCGCCTGGGCGCCAACGCGATCCTCGGCGCCTCGCTCGCCGTCGCCCGTGCCGCCGCCGACTCGGCCGACCTGCCGCTGTTCCGCTACCTCGGTGGCCCGAACGCGCACACGCTGCCCGTCCCGCTCATGAACGTCGTCAACGGTGGCGCGCACGCCGACACCAACGTCGACATCCAGGAGTTCTTCCTCGTGCCCTACGGCGCCGAGAGCTTCTCGGAGGCCCTGCGCTGGGGCGTCGAGACCTACCACGCCCTCAAGGGTGAGCTGAAGAAGCAGGGTCTCGCGACCGGCCTCGGCGACGAGGGCGGCTTCGCCCCCGAGCTCGCCTCGAACCGTGCTGCGCTCGACTTCCTGCTCGCCGCGATCGAGAAGGCCGGCTTCACCCCGGGCAAGGACATCGCGCTCGGCCTCGACGTCGCCGCGACCGAGTTCTTCCACGACGGCAAGTACGCGTTCGAGGGCAAGCAGCTCTCGAGCGAGGAGTTCACCGGGTACTTCTCGGACCTCGTCGCGAACTACCCGCTCGTCACCATCGAGGACGCCCTGGCCGAGGACGACTGGGAGGGCTGGAAGCACCTCACCGCCGAGCTCGGCTCGAAGCTGCAGCTCGTCGGCGACGACCTGTACGTCACGAACCCGAAGCGTCTGCAGCGGGGCATCGACGAGCAGGCCGGCAACTCGATCCTGGTCAAGGTGAACCAGATCGGCACGCTGACCGAGACCCTCGACGCCGTCTCCCTGGCGCACCGCCACGGCATGACCGCGATCCTGTCGCACCGCTCGGGCGAGACCGAGGACACCACCATCGCCGACATCGCGGTGGCCGTCGACGGTGGCCAGATCAAGACCGGTGCCCCGGCCCGCTCGGACCGCGTCGCGAAGTACAACCAGCTGCTCCGCATCGAGGAGGAGCTGGGCGACGCCGCGGTCTACGCCGGCCGCACCGCGTTCCCCCGCGCCGCTGCGCTCTAGGTCGCACCCGCACCACCACGAGACGCCGTCCTCCTCCGGGAGGGCGGCGTCTCGCCGTCCCCGGGCACTCCCGGTGTCGCCGTCGCGCCGGTCCGCCCTCGCCCTCGAATCGGTCTGCTCTCGCCCTCGAGCGGGCAACATCTGCGACGTTCGGCGCAGCAGTCCGACGGATCTCGCCCACTCGGCGGACGCGAGCGGCACGTCCTGCCCGTTCGGCGGCCAGCTGGCCCAGCGGTGGACGCTCGGCGGTGGGTGGCGGACGGGAGGCGCGTGGCGGCCGTGCGCCGCGCGTCCCGGCCGCTGGGAGGGTGCCGAGCGACGCACGACGGTCCGCGTGCCGGGTCACGTGACCGTGCCGTGCCGGGTTATCGTCGAGCCGTGCCCAGCCAGAAGCCCCGCGTCCGCCGCATCCCCGTGGCCGTGCCGGAGTCCGGTGCGCACGAGCAGCCCTGGTACCGGTCCATCCGGTTCTCCGGCTTCAGCCTCCTCATGCTCGCGATCATCGTGCTGTTCGTCGTCGTGCTCGCCCCCTCGCTGCGGACGCTCATCCAGCAGCAGGAGCAGATCGCGCAGCAGCAGCGCGAGGTCGCAGCGCAGAAGGCCGACGTCGCGCAGAAGAAGCAGGACGTCGCGCGGTGGGACGACCCGGCCTACATCGAGGCCCAGGCCCGCGACCGGCTGCTCTACGTGTACCCGGGCGAGGAGAGCTACCTCGTGATGGGTGCGGAGCAGGCGAAGGGGTCGGACAGGGCCGAGACCGACTCCGGCAGCCCGGTCAGCTCGACGGTGCAGACGCCGAAGGTCGACTGGGTGCAGGCGATGCTCTCCAGCGTGCTGCAGTCAGGACTGACCGAGAAGACCACCGAGCAGCTCGTGGCGCCCGACGTCTCCGGCACCGGAGACCCGACCGGCGCCGCGACGAGCGACAGCAAGTAGGGCAGCCGGGGGCGCCGCGGCGTCACGGAGTGGGACGGCGACCAGGACTCGGGTAGGCTCACGTGCCCGTGACGACCCCTCCCTTCGATCCGCCGTCCGACCGCGACATCCAGGTCGTCTCGGCGCAGCTCGGGCGACCGGCCCGCGACGTCGTCGGGATCGCTGCACGGTGCGCCTGCGGCAACCCCACCGTCGTGTCGACGAAGCCCCGACTCGCGAACGGCACCCCGTTCCCGACGTTCTACTACCTGTGCCACCCCGCCGCCACCGCGGCCGTGAGCACGCTCGAGGCGAACCACGTCATGCCCGAGCTCGCCGCCCTGCTCGAGGACGAGACCGTCGCGGCGCAGTACCGCGCGGCCCACGAGTCCTACCTGGCGGACCGCGAGTCGATCGAGCACGTCGACGAGATCGACGGCATCAGCGCGGGCGGCATGCCCACCCGCGTGAAGTGCCTGCACGCGCTCGTCGGCCACGCCCTCGCTGCCGGACCCGGCGTCAACCCCATCGGCGACCTCGCGCTCGAGCGCGTGGACTGGTCGCCCTCCCGCTGTGAGTGCCGGGCGTATGATGGCATCGCAGACGCTGGAGTCGGGGCGGGTGGCGGCGAAGACTGACCAGCCTCCCGGCAAGCAACCACCCCACTCCAAGGAGATCATCCCCCGTGCCCAAGATCCTCGTCGTCGGCGGCGGCTACGCCGGTTTCTACACCGCCTGGAAGCTCGAGAAGCACCTGCGTCAGGGTGAAGCCGAGGTCACCATGGTGGACCCGCTGCCGTACATGACGTACCAGCCGTTCCTGCCCGAGGTCGCCGCCGGCTCGATCGAGCCGCGTCACGCGATCGTGTCGCACCGTCGTCACCTGAAGAAGACCCGTGTCGTCACGGCGAAGGTCACGAAGGTCGACCACGCCACGAAGACCGCGACGATCACCCCGGCCGAGGGCGAGGCGTGGGAGGAGTCCTACGACCAGATCGTCATGACCGCCGGTGCCGTCTCGCGCACCTTCCCGATCCCGGGCGTCGCGGACGAGGCCATCGGCCTGAAGACCATCGAGGAGGCCGCGGCGATCCGCGACAAGATCCTCACGAACTTCCACAAGGCGGCGAACCTGCCGGCCGGTCCCGAGCGCGACCGACTGCTCACCGTCGTCGTGGTCGGCGGTGGCTTCGCCGGCATCGAGGTGTTCGCCGAGCTCCGCTCCTTCGCGTCCGACCTGCTGAAGAGCTTCCCGCAGCTGTCCTTCGACGACACGCACTTCCACCTGGTCGAGGCGATGGGCCGCATCATGCCCGAGGTGTCGCTCGAGACCTCGCACTGGGTGCTCGAGAACCTCGCGTCCCGCGGCGCGACGGTGCACCTCGAGACCCAGCTGGCCTCGGCCGAGGGCGGCGTGTGCCAGCTCAAGGCCAAGGACGAGTCGATCGAGACCATCGAGTCCGACCTCATCATCTGGACCGCCGGCGTCATGGCGAACCCGATGGTCAAGGGCACCGACTTCCCGCTCGAGCAGCGCGGTCGCATCCGCGTGCAGCCCGACCTCCGCGTGGTCGACGACAACGGCGTGATCGCCGACGCGTGGGCCTGCGGTGACGTCGCGGCCGTGCCGGATCTGACCGGTGGCGGTGTCGGCGGCTTCTGCGTGCCGAACGCCCAGCACGCCGTGCGTCAGGCGAAGCAGCTCGCGAAGAACCTGGTCGCGGTCGTCCGCGGTGAGGCGACGACGGACTACAAGCACGAGAACCTCGGTGCCGTCGCGGGCCTGGGTCTCGGCACGGGTGTGTTCCAGTCCGGCAAGTTCGCCATGAAGGGCTTCCTGGCCTGGGGCGCCCACCGCGGGTACCACGGCCTGGCGATGCCGTCGTGGGAGCGCAAGTGGCGCGTCATCGGCGACTGGGTCGGCGGCTTCTTCCTGGGCCGTGACATCGCGTCGCTCGACGACCGTGAGACCCCGCGTGCCGCGTTCGAGGCCTTCG
Organism: Curtobacterium sp. BRD11; assembly: GCF_031844345.1. Classification (NCBI taxonomy): domain Bacteria; kingdom Bacillati; phylum Actinomycetota; class Actinomycetes; order Micrococcales; family Microbacteriaceae; genus Curtobacterium; species Curtobacterium sp. BRD11. The sequence continues at coordinate 404,703 of NZ_JAUZUZ010000003.1, read as the reverse complement.
CGTCGCGCCCGAAGCCCGCTGCAGCCGAGGAGCCCAAGGCCGTCGCTGCCCCGGCTCCGGCGGAGGGTCAGCCGGCCGACGCCGCCGGCCCCGCGTACGCCACCCCGGCCGAGGACGTCTCGAAGGACGCTGCGCCCGTCGCAGCCCCGGCGGACGCCAAGTAGCACCAGCACCAGCACCAGCACCGACGGCCGTCGCCCCACGTGGGGCGACGGCCGTCGTCGCGTCGGTAGGCTGTTGCGGCCCGCCCCCGTGGCCCAATCGGTAGAGGCATGCGACTTAAAATCGCCGAGTTGTGGGTTCGAGTCCCACCGGGGGTACGCGAGGCGCGGCGCGCCGCCGGCCGCGCCGCCGGCCGCGCTGGCCGCGCCGCCGGCAACGGCGGGCGAGTCTCGGCTCCGCGGACACTTTCGCGGGTCTACCGTCGCGAACGTGTCCGCACAGGCGAGTCTCGTGCGAGCGCCCCGCCCGCACAGACGCCCCGCCCGCACAGACCCCAGCCGCGCAGTAGCATCGACGTCCGTGGTCGGACTCGGAAGCGCTCTCGCGAACCTGCGCAACGCGCTCAACCGACCCGAGGCGCACGTCGAGGTCGTCGACGGCGAGACGGTCCCCACCGGGATGCTGCTCGGGACCCTCGGTGCCCTGCTGCTCGACGCCGGCAGCTCCGTCACCGACGTCCGCTCCGCGCTCGAGAAGGCCCGCGACGCCGCCGGGGTCGGACCGACGCTCGCCGTGGGTGTCCTGCCCGCACTCGTCATGGTCAGTGAGGTCGCCACCGGCGCCGCCACCATCGTGAACGCCGAGGGCGTCGAGCTCTCGTCGCGTCAGGCAGCGCGGGCGAACCGCCTCGTGCTCGGCCTGGAACGCGGTTCCATCGCCCTCGCCGAGATCCCCGCCCGGGTGCGCGCGATCCGGACCGGTACCGTGCCGCCGCCGGCGCTGCCGTGGATCACCGGGAACGCCCTCACCTCGGTCGGACTGGCCGTCGTGTTCCGCTGCCCGTGGTGGGCGATCGTGCTCGCGCTCGTCGTCGGTGCCCTGGTCGGTGTGCTCAGCCTGGTGCTCCGCCGCTTCCGCGAGGCCGTCGCGATCATCCCGTTCCTGGCCGCGTTCATGTCGACGAGCGTCGTCGGCCTCGTCGCCGCCGGCACCGGGTTCGACCACGTGCCCCTGTTCGCGGTGTGTGCGCCCGTCGCGGTCTTCGTGCCCGGCGCGCTGATCACGAACGCGCTGCTCGAGCTGACGGCCGCCGACATCGTGACCGGAGCCTCGCGCCTGGTGCAGGGGCTCATCACGCTCGGCTTCATGGCCGCCGGTATCGCCGCGGGGAGCGCCCTCACCGGCCTGCGCGTCGACCCGTCGTCGGCGGCCCTCGTGGGCGAGGTCGCCGGCGTCGGCACGCTCCGCGGTGGTTGGGAGGCCGTGCCGTCCTACTGGGTGTCCTGGGTTGCGGTGGCAGGCCTCGCGGTCGGCCTCGGGCTCGTGTTCCGCTCCGGCTGGCGGCTCACCGTCGTGTCCGTCGCCGTCATGATCAGCGCGTACGCGGTCGTGAGCGGGACGACGCCGGTGTGGGGTAGCGTGGTCGCGACCGGAGCTGCGGCCGCACTGCTGTTCGTCGCGACGCGGTTGCTCGAGCGTGTGGTCCCGGTGATCCCGGCGACGGTGTCGTTCTTCCCCGCGTTCCTGCTGCTCGTTCCCGGCACCGTGGGACTCGTCGCGGTGACCACGTTCGACCCCGTCGCGCTCGGCACGCCCCTGGCCACGTTCGTCAGCCTGTGCATCGGGACGAAGATCGGCGGCCTGCTGCCCGGTCTGTTCCGGCGGAACGCCCCGCACCGCGTGGCCTGAGACCTGGGGCTCGCGGCGGTCGGGAGGCGCGCGGCGGCCCCGTCACGTGCCTCTCGTCCGACCGGTGCGGGCCGGGAGGCGCGTGGCGGGCGAACCCGGCGCCTCCCGTCCGGTGGGTGGCGGGCCAGGAGGCGCGTGGCGGGCGGGCGCGGCGTCTCCCGTCCGGTGGGTGGCGGGCCGGGAGGGGCGTGGCCAGCGGGCGCGGCGCCTCCCGTCCGGTGGGTGGCGGGCCAGGAGGGGCGTGGCGGGCGGGCGCGGCGCCTCCTGTCCGGTGGATGGCGGGCCGGGAGGGGCGTGGCCAGCGGGCGCGGCGCCTCCCGTCCGGTGTGTGGCGGGCCGGGAGGGGCGTGGCGGGCGAGCCCGGCGCCTCCCGTCCCGTGGACGGACCGGTCAGCGGTGCTGTGCGGCGGTGCGCGAGCCGCGCAACCAGACCCAGCAGCAGGCGACGGCGGCGGCGCACAGGGCGGAAGCCACCGCGGTCTCGGTCGGTGAGGGGACAGCGGGAGCTCCCGCGCCCGCCGTCACCGCCGCCAGCGCGACCCCAGCGGCGGTGAGGCCGACCCAGCGCGCACGCGCCCCGGCGACGAGCACCGCACCCGTCGACCCGGGCAACGGCAGCAGCGACACGACGAGTGCCCCGACCGCGCCGACGCAGAGCGTGGTGGCGAACTCGGCCGTCAGCGTCGTCCAGAAGCCCGACCCGTGCACCAGCGAGTGCAGGACCCAGCCGACGGTGGCGACGCCGAGCAGCGCGGCCGAGCGGGCCGTGGCGCTCCGGACCCCGCGGGCGAGGCTCGAGCCCAGTCGCAGGGCGGCGGTGTCGGCGCCGGGGCGGCCGACCGGGACGAGGACGGCCCCGACGACCAGGGCGGGGGAGAGGTCGGTGACGCGGGTCAGGGCGCAGCCCAGCACGGCGGCGAGCACGAGCCAGGGGGAGACGCGGAAACCGACGGCGGCGCGGTCCTTGCCGGCCGCCCAGCGGGTGGCCAGGACGACGACCCCGGTGGTGACCGCCGAACCGAGCAGCACCGCGAGCGCGAGCCGGACGTAGCGGGCCTCGAGCGCGACGCCGACACCGAGGAGCGTCGTGACGACCACGATCCCGACGCCGACGGCCGCCGCGGCCCAGGTGGGCAGGACCTCGTCCCCGAGTCGTCGCTCCGTGCGCGAGCGGTTGCGGCCGAGCAGCGCGGCGAACGGGTTGCGCAGGCGACCCCGGGCCGCGGCGCCGACCACCGCGAGCGGCACGGCGACGAGCACGAGGAACCCGGCGGCGACGCCGGTGGCGAGCAGGACGGTGCCCCACGAGAACGAGGCCTGGATCGTCGGGACGCCGCGGTCGTAGGCGGTGTCGGCGGTCCAGTCGCCCGCGGGGCCGGACCAGTCGGGCACCCCGCTGGTGCTGCCCCCGGCGCCTACCGTGCCGCTGCCCTCGGCCGTCCCGGTCGACCCGCCGCCGCTCGTGCCGGTGTCGGTCGGGGTCCCGGTGCCGTCCGTCGCACCGGACGTGTGGTCCGGCGTCGTCCCCGGCGTGCCGGACGACGACGTCTGCCCGCCCGGGGCCCCGGAGGCACTCGCGCTCGGCCCGGCGCTCGGCGCTGCGGTCGCGTCGCTCAGCACGACGCGGACCCCAGACGACGACGGTGAGGAGTTGCCCGCGGCGTCCTGCTGCATCGCGCTCACCACCCGGGTCCCGGCGGGTGCGGTCGCGCCCGTCGTCGTGCACGCCCACCGGCCGTCGGCACCGACGTCGGAGCGGCACACCGGCGAGCGGTCGACGTACACGGTGAGGACGGCGCCGGGCTCACCGGTGCCGCGCACGGTGAACGGCTGGGAGCGGACGCGCTCGTCGGACTCCGGCGTGGTGACGACCGGTGCTGCCGGGGCGGTCCGGTCCACGACCACCGTCCGCGGGGCCGAGGGGGCGCTCCGCAGGTCCGAGCGGAAGCCGTTCGCGGTGCTCGCGGTCTGTGCCGCGGAGACCGTGATGCGCCCGTCGCGCGTGCTGCCGGGCAGCGGGACGGTCCAGTGACCGCCGGCGTCCACCCGCGCGGTGCGGTCGGTCGGGGTGCCGGAGACCGACACGGCGACGGTCGCTCCGGGCAGGCCGGTGCCGGACACGGGACCCGAGGTGGGACCGTCGGTCGTGACGGCCGGCGGGACGACGACGTCCGAGGCCGGAGCGCGGGACGACCCGAGCGCGGCGTCGGTCTCGTCGGCGACCGTGAAGACCTGCTGCGGGCCCGAGCGGACGGTGGCGATGCACGACCAGGACCCGTCGGTCGCCACGGTCGTCGTGCAGCCGCTCGAGCCCGTGGCCGCCGGTCCGGTGACGCGCAGCCGGTGCCCGGGGGTGCCGGCGCCGTGCAGCCGGACGGTGGCGGTCGTGACGTCGCCGGGGTCGGCGATGCTCGGGCGGACGGCGGGGCGGTCCGTCGGCGAGGGTGCCGGGGAACCGGTGTCCGGTGGCAGGGTGCCGAACTGGGGGAAGGGCGTCGGGGAGGCGGTCCGGGCCGCGTCGTCGTCCTGCTGCGGCACGGTGTCGGTGGTGGACGTCGTGGACGTCGTGGACGTCGTGGTCGTGGTCGTGGTCTTGGACGTCGTCGCGGGCGCGGCTGCGGCGGGCTGTGCGCCGAGCAGGACCGTCCCGGTGGCGAGCACCGTCACCAGCGCCGCGGCCAGCAGCCCGACGCGCGATCGGGGTCGACCGACGGGACCGCCGCCCCCGACGGTCCCCTCCTGCGCGTTGTCCCCGAGCCTGTCCACCGTCTCCATCACACGCGATCATCGGGCTCGGGTCAATCCACCACCCGGATGATGTGTCCCGGGACCGATCCCCGGCTGGGGGTCCCCGGACGGTGGGTGTGCGCCACTCGGGAATCCCCCGTGAACCAGACTGCGCGAACGGGTCGTGCCGGTGCGCCTCGGTACACTCGTGGACGGTCGTCCCACGGCCACGCACCGGCCGCGGTCCCACTGCGCCGGACCCGAAGCGCAAAGGAGTACGCCCAGATGGACACCGGACTCGTCACGACGCTGATCGTCGTCGGAGTGGTGGTGGTCCTGCTCGTCGTGGTCGGGGTCTACCTCTGGGTGACCTACAACTCGCTCGTCACGCTGAAGCTGCGCGTGGACGAGGCGTGGAGCGACATCACGGTGCAGCTGAAGCGCCGCGCGGACCTCATCCCCACCATCGTCGAGACGGTGAAGGGGTACGCCGCGCACGAGAAGTCCGTGTTCGAGTCGGTGACGCGCGCCCGCGCCGAGACCCTCGGCGCATCGGACGCCTCGAGCGCCTCGGTGGCCGAGGGGCACATGCAGAAGGCCCTGAAGGGTGTGTTCGCCGTCGCGGAGGGCTACCCCCAGCTGCAGTCGAGCCAGAACTTCCTGCAGCTGCAGTCGGAACTCGTCGACACCGAGGACAAGATCCAGTCCGCCCGGCGCTTCTACAACGGTGGCGTGCGCGAGCTGAACACGAAGATCCGGGTCTTCCCCAACTCGACCTTCGCGAAGAGCAAGGGCTTCAGCGAGGCGACGTTCTTCGAGACGGCCGAGCCCGCGGCGATCGCCGAACCGCCGCGCGTCCAGTTCTGACGCCGACCGGGGCGGCCTGACCCGTGTACAGCGCCATCGCGCGGAACAAGCGCAACACCGTCGTCATCATCCTGGTCTTCCTGCTCATCGTCGGGGCGCTCGGGTTCCTGGGCGGCTACCTCGCGGGCAACGTCTCCGTGGGCGTCATCGTGCTGCTCGTCGCGCTCGGGTACGCGGTGCTCCAGTACTTCCTGGCCGGGCGGCAGGCGACGGCCATCGCCGGCGGCGTCGAGATCGACCGGAACACGGAGCCGCGGCTCTGGCGGACGGTCGAGAACCTGGCGATCACGAACGGCATGTCGATGCCGCGGGTGTTCGTCATCGAGGACCCGGCACCGAACGCCTTCGCCACCGGACGGGACCCGGAGCACGCGATCGTCGCGGCGACGACCGGGTTGCTCGCGATCATGGACGACAGCGAGCTGCAGGGCGTCATGGCCCACGAGCTCGGTCACGTCAAGAACTACGACATCCGCGTCTCGACCATGGTGTTCGGCCTGGTCGTCGCGGTCGGGTTCCTGGCGGACGTGCTCCTGCGCATCTCGATCTTCAGCGGGCTGAGCGGGCGCGGGCGGAACAGCGACTCCGGGGGTGGAGGCGGCAACCCGATCGTCCTCGTCGCGGGGATCGTGGCCGTGCTCGTCGCCCCGATCGCGGCAGCGGCGGTGCAGGCGGCCGTCTCGCGGCAGCGGGAGTACCTCGCCGACGCCACGGGTGCGATGACCACGCGGTACCCCGAGGGACTCGCTCGTGCGCTGGAGAAGCTCCAGGCGTACGGCCGACCGACCCGGTCGCAGAACTCCTCGATGGCGCACCTGTGGATCGCGGACCCGATGCGACCGGGCGTGATGGACCGGTTGTTCTCCACGCACCCGCCGCTGCCCGACCGGGTCGCGCGACTCCGGGGGAGCCTCGACCGGTTCTGACGGGCGCTGCCGCCGTCACCGCCGTCGCCGTCGCTGCGATGCCGGCGCCGAGACGCCGGTGTCCACACGAGACGGACTCGTGCCGGCGAGACGCCCTCGGAATCCGCGGCGTCTCGACGACGAAGCGGTGTCTCGACGACGAAGCGGTGTCTCGACGACGAAGCGGCGTCTCGACGACGATGCGGCGTCGCCGCGACGCGGCGGCGTTCCGCGGGCCGTGCACGACCGGCGCGACGGAGCGGCGGGTGACGGGACCTCGACCCGAGCCGGACGGGCGGGGCGGACGGGCGCCGTGCCTCCCGGCCGCTGGTCACACGACCGTGTCGTCCTCGGGAGCCGGAGCATCGGCGTCGTCCGCCGCCTCGTGCGGGACGAGCGCGACCCCGAGCGCCGCGGCCACCGCACCCGCGGCGGTGCCGCGATCCGTGACCTCGACGCCGTCGAGGCCCTGCCACGCCGCCGCCCGCCGCAGCGTCTCGGCGAGGCGCTCCGCGTCGAGGTGCTCGCCGGGCTCCTGCCAGGCAGTCCGGACCCGGAGCACGCCGCGCTGCCGATCGCTCTTCAGGTCGACGCGTCCGGTCAGCCGGTCGTCCTGCAGCACCGGCAGCACGTAGTAGCCGTACACACGCTTCGGTGCCGGCGTGTAGATCTCGATGCGGTAGTGGAAGTCGTACATGCGCTCCGCGCGACGCCGGAACCACACGACGGGGTCGAACGGGCTGAGCACCGCGTCGGCGGCGACGTGGCGTGGGACCCTGGCATCGACGTGCAGCCAGGCACGGTCCCGCCAGCCCGCCACCCGCGCCGGCACGAGTTCGCCGCGCTCCTCGAGCTCCGTGATCGCGGCGGCGGTGTCGTCCGCACGCAGGCGGAAGTAGTCGGCGAGGTCCGCGCGGGTCCCGACGCCGGACGCGCGCGCGGCACGCCGGACCAGCTCCGTGACGGCCGTGTGGCGGTCGGGCGCGGCCTCGAGCGTCCCCACCGGCAGCACCTGGTCGGGCAGGGCGTAGACACGCTCGAACCCGGCGCGTCCGGCGCTCACGACCTCGCCCCAGCGGAACATCTGCTCGAGCCCCGCCTTCACGTCGCTCCACCCCCACCACGGCCCGCGTCGGACGTTCGCCTCGTGCTCGACCGCGCTGGCGGGCAGGGGCCCCTCGGCGGCGAGCAGTGCGCGGAGCTCCCGGCGGACGCTCGCGGTCCGTTCCACGCCGGCGATTCGGTTCGGTCGGGCGTCGCGTTCGCGGTACGCGTCCATCCGCCACCGGAAGAGCGGGAGGTCCGTCCGCGGCAGGAACGCCGCCTCGTGCGCCCAGTACTCCGCGTAGGGGCCGGAGCGCCGCATGGTGAGCCGGTCCAACGTGTCCCGGTCGTAGGGACCGAGGCGGGCGAAGAGGGGCAGGTAGTGGCTGCGTTCGAAGACGTTGACCGAGTCGATCTGCAGCAACCCGAGCCGGCCGATCGTGCTGGTCAGGGTGCGGGTGCCCACCGCGTCGCGCGGGGGTGCGCCGAAGCCCTGGGCCGCCAGCGTGACGCGGCGGGCCTCGGCGGCGGAGAGCGTGGACCGGACCATGGCACGACGCTACCGATCGGCGCCGACACCGGGGTCGCGCCGACGTATGCCGCATCTGGAACACACACCGGCACGCGTCGGTACACTCACCGCATGGCCTGGGGAAAGAAGACGCATCCGGATCCCGTCGTCGAACAGGTCGTGCCGACGGGCATGCGGATCGCGGGCGCGTGGTCGTGGCGCGTGCTGGTGGTCGTCGGCGTGGTCGCGGTCTTCATCTACCTCGTGACGCTGTTCAGCGAGGTGCTCATCCCGTTCCTCATCGGGATCGTCGTCGCCGCCCTGCTCGTGCCGCTGTCGAACTGGATGCAGCGCCACCACGTGCCGAAGTGGATCGCCGTCGTGGTCAGCCTCGTCGGTGGCCTCGCGGCCGTCGGCGGACTCATCTGGCTCGTCGTCGACCAGATCGCGGCGGCCTACCCCTCGCTCCGCGACCGGACGCTCTCGCAGTACGACAACATCCGCGAGTTCGTCCTCAGCTCCGGTCTGGGCATCAGCCAGTCCGACCTCAACAACTACCTCAACCAGGCGACCGACTGGCTGTCGAGCAACTCCGGCTCGATCCTGTCCGGGGTCGCGAGCGCGGGATCGTCGCTGACGCACCTGCTCACCGGCTTGTTCGTGGTCATCTTCACGGTGATCTTCCTGCTCATCGACGGCAAGAACGTGTGGCGCTGGACCGTCCGGCTGTTCCCGAAGAACGCCCGCGCCGCGATCGACGGCGCCGGGGTCGCCGGGTGGACCACCCTGACGAGCTTCATCCGCGTGCAGATCTTCGTCGCGTTCGTCGACGCCGTCGGCATCGGCATCGGTGCCGCCGCGCTGCAGCTGCCGCTCGTCATCCCGATCGCCGTGTTCGTGTTCCTCGGCGCGTTCATCCCGGTCGTCGGCGCCATCGTCACGGGCTTCCTCGCCGTCTTCATCGCCCTGATCTTCAACGGCTGGGTCGCGGCGCTCGTCATGCTCGGCGTGATCCTCGTCGTGCAGCAGGTCGAGGGGCACATCCTGCAGCCGCTCGTCATGGGCAGCGCGGTCAAGGTGCACCCGCTCGCCGTCGTCCTCGGCGTCACCGCGGCGTCCGGGCTGGCCGGCATCGCCGGAGCCTTCTTCGCGGTGCCGCTGATCGCGACCGTGAACTCGATGGTGACGACGATCGCGAGCGGCCGGTGGAAGGGGCTCGACTCCGACCACGTGCTCGAGGCGAAGCAGCGCGACCACCACGCGAGCGTCGAGGCGAAGAAGCGCCGTCGCTGGCGGAAGCGCCACCCCGACGGCGTCCCGGCCCCGGGCAGCGACGAACAGCCCACCGCCGCGAAGGGGACCGCGGGCTGAGCGGGCGTTCACCGACGGACCGTCACGAGTTCGCCGTGACGGCTCCGACGGACGATGATGGGTCCGTGACCGACACCTCCGCGCCCCAGCAGCAGACCGACGCGTTCCCGACGCTGGCGGACATCGAGGCCGCTCGGCAGACCATCGCGGGCGTCGCACGCGTCACGCCGATGGAGACGTCGCAGTTCCTCGCGGAGCTGCTCGGCTCGCCGGTGCACCTGAAGTGCGAGAACCTGCAGCGCACGGGCGCGTACAAGGTGCGCGGTGCCTACAACCGACTCGCCGCCCTCAGCACCGAGCAGCGAGCGGCGGGCGTCGTCGCCGCGAGCGCCGGCAACCACGCGCAGGGAGTCGCCCTCGCCGCTCGTGAGCTCGGCATCCCGGCCACGATCTTCACCCCGGTGGGCGTCGCGCTGCCGAAGCTCCAGGCGACGCGGCACTACGGCGCCGAGGTCGTGCTGCGGGGTCACTCGGTGGAGGAAGCGCTGAGCGCCGCGAAGGACTTCGCCGCCCACACCGGTGCGGTGTTCATCCCGCCCTTCGACCACCCGGACGTCATCGCGGGCCAGGGCACGCTGGGCCTCGAGATCATCGACCAGGTGCCCGACGTCGACACGGTGGTCGTGCCGATCGGTGGCGGCGGGGTCATCTCCGGCATCGCGCTCGCGGTGAAGGGCATGTCCGAGCGCCTCGGTCGTCCGATCCGGGTGATCGGCGTGCAGGCGGAGAACGCCGCGGCGTACCCGTCGTCGATCACCGCGGGAGCACCGGTGACGATCACGACGAAGCCGACGATCTCGGACGGCATCGCGGTCGCCCGACCGGGCGACCTGAACTTCCCGATCATCCGCGACCTGGTCGACGAGATCGTGACCGTCTCGGACGACGACACCGCCCGTGCCCTGCTGGTGCTGCTCGAGCGCGCGAAGCTCGTGGTCGAGGCCGCCGGCGCCGTCGGCGTCGCGGCGATCATGTCGGGCGCCGTCCGCGACACCGGCCGCACCGTCGTGCTGCTGAGCGGTGGGAACATCGACCCGCTCATGATGGAGCGGATCATCACCCGCGGTCTCGTCGCGGCGTCGCGCTACATCGGCATCCGGATCATGCTGCCCGACCGCCCCGGGCAGCTCGCCCGCGTCGCCCAGGTCATCTCGGACGCCGGCGCCAACGTGGTCGAGGTACTGCACACCCGGCACGGGCAGGGCCTGGTGATCAACGAGGTGGCCCTGGACCTGTCGATCGAGGCACGCGGTCCCGAGCACGCGCAGGAGGTCATCCAGCGCCTGCACGAGGTCGGCTTCCGCCCGGAGCTGCTCGAGAACTGACCCCGCCGCGCTGGCTGCACGCGTCGGTGTCAGCGGTGCGCACGGGACGGCCGCGCAGGCCTCAGGGTCGCGTGAGCGACACCGCGGACGGCCGGGAGGCGCGTGGAGCTCCCGTCATGACCCTCACGGTGATCCTGCCCTCGCTCCGCGACGTGGTCGCGCACTGACCGGCGCCGAGAGCCCAGTCGGCCCCTGCACAACGAAGAGCAGCTCGCGCCACGTGGTTCCGTGGTGCGAGCTGCTCCTCGTTGTGCACTGGCACGTCGCGCCGCCTGCTGGCCCGCCGCGCGCTCTGCGCCGCCCGCCCCGGCCGTCGCGCCGGGCGCACTGCGGCGCCGGGCGCCTACGGCTCGTAGCGCTCGACCTTCGTCACCTTGGCGCTGATCTCCTTGCCGTTCGGCGCGGTGTAGGTCGTCTCGTCGCCCGCGCGCAGCCCGAGGATCGCGGCACCGACCGGGCTCACCGGGCTGTACACGGTCAGGTCGGACCCCTCGGCCACGATCTCGCGGTTGCCCACGAGGAAGGTCGACTCGTCGCCGGCGATGACCGCCGTGACGACGGTCCCCGGCTCGACGGTGCCGTCGAAGTCGGCCTCGCCCACGGTGGCGTGCTTGAGCAGCTCGGTGAGCTGCCGGATGCGGGCCTCGATCTTGCCCTGCTCGTCCTTCGCGGCGTGGTAGCCGCCGTTCTCCTTGAGGTCGCCCTCTTCACGCGCCGCCTCGATGCGGTCCGCGATCTCCTTGCGGGCCGGGCCCGACAGCTGTTCGAGCTCGGCCGTGAGACGGTCGTGCGCCTCCTGGGTCAGCCAGGTGGTCTGCGTGTCGTTGCTCATCGGTCTCCCTTTCGACAAAGGACGAGACCGGCCGGTGTGGCCGGTCTCGTCCGCGAATCAGTCGAGTCTAGGGAACCCAGCAGTCGTGGATCAAGCCGGTCACGCCGCGGGTCGTGGTGTTCACCTCGGTCGAGATCGAGCGGGTGCGCTGCTCGGATGCCGGCAGCGTCACCTCCTTCCACCCGACGATCGAGTACGACTTGTCGAGCACCTGCACGGCGCACCGGACCTCGGTGCCCGGGTCGGCCGACACCTGTGAGTGCACGACGGTGCGGTGGTCGGAGACGACGGTGTACCCGAGCTCGGTGTTGTCGAGCCCGTGTGACTCCTGGTCGAGGCCGGCCCAGACCACCCACGCGACGAACACGAGCACGACGGCGATCGCCGCGGCGACCCCGAACAGCTTCCCGCGGCGCCGACGATCCGGCGTGCGCCCGTACCGGTCGTCCAGCGACGCGGCGGTGGCCGTGGCCGTGGCCGACGCAGCGGTGGGGGTGGGGTGCAGCGGTTCGGACAGTTCGGGGCTCCTGGGGTGATTATCCTGGTCCCAGGGTAGTTCACGCCCCGCTGTGCGCTGCCCCCACGCCCGGGTCGATCCGTGCGCGTTCCGCCCGCTCCGTCACCCGTGAGGATCCTCCGTGCCGTACCGCCTGCTGGCCGTCCACGCCCACCCCGACGACGAGTCGAGCAAGGGTGCCGCGACGGCCGCGAAGTACGTCGCCGAGGGGCACCAGGTGATGGTCGTCTCCTGCACCGGCGGCGAGGCCGGGGACATCCTCAACGACCAGCTCGGTGAGCCGGCGACGAGCCGCGCCCACCGCGACATGGCGGGCTACCGGCGCACCGAGATGGCGGCTGCGCAGGCAGCGCTCGGCATCGACCACGTCTGGCTCGGCTACCACGACTCCGGGCTGCCGGACGCCGAGAAGGGCGAGACGGTCCGTCCGGGCACGTTCTCGACGGTGCCCCTCGAGTACTCGACCGAGGCACTCGTCCGCGTCGTCCGCCGCTTCCGTCCGCACGTGCTCGTCACCTACGACGAGAACGGCGGCTACCCGCACCCCGACCACATCCGCACGCACGAGGTCTCGGTCGCCGCCTGGCGCGCCGCCGCCGACCCCGCGGAGTACCCGGACGCCGGGGAGCCGTGGTCGATCAGCAAGCTCTACTACGAGCGCACCATGAACCCGCGCCGCTTCCGCACGATCTACGAGGCACTGCGCGAGCGCGACCCGGACAGCGCCGCCGTCGAGCAGCTGCGCGAGTGGGTGGAGCGGTTCGCCGACCGGCCGGACCTGGCGACGACCCACGTCGACGTCCGCGACCACTTCGACGCCCGCGACGCCGCCCTGCACGCGCACGCCAGCCAGGTGCCGCCGGACAGCGTCTTCTTCTCGTGGCCGAACGACCTCCTCGCGACGGTGTGGCCCACCGAGGACTACCAGCTCGTCGAGGCCCGCGTGCCCACCGACCTGCCGGAGTCCGACCTGTTCGCGGGGCTCCCTGACGACGAGGACACCACCGCGTGAGCACCATCCTGACGGCCATCGCCGCCGCCCCCAGCCCGAGCCCGTCGGTCGTGCCCGACGTCGACGTCACCCCCGGGGTCGCCGGCTTCGTCGCGATCGCGGTCGTCGCGGTCGTCACGATCCTGCTCGTGGTCGACATGACCCGCCGGATCCGTCGGACCCGCTACCGCGCGGAGATCCGCCAGCGGCTCGAGTCCGACGCGGGCGACGGCACGTCGACGGACGAGCCGGTGCGTCGCGCCGACGAGGACGGCCGGACCGACGTGGGCGACGACACCGAACGCGGCTGAGCCCGCGACGTCGGCAGCGGCGACACCAGCAGCGGCGACGTCGGCAGCAGCGACGTCCCCAGCAGACGGACGGGAGGCCCGTGGCGAGCGTGCCACGGGCCTCCCGTCCGTCGTCCGGTCGCCCCTGCCGGCCGGTGCCGCGGTCCGCAGCGGCTGCGGTCAGCGCACCGGGTCGAGGGCCACGATGAGCACGCCGACCCACTGCGCGGCGAACGCGACGACGGTCAGTGCGTGGAAGACCTCGTGGAAGCCGAACACGGTCGGGGCGGGGTCGGGGCGCTTGAAGCCGTAGACGAGGGCACCGATGACGTACGCCAGGCCGCCGGAGAGCACGAGGACCGTCATGGGGACGCTCGCGGCGAAGAACTGCGGGAGCAGACCGAGCGCGGCGCACCCGAGCACGAGGTAGATCGGCACGTACAGCCAGCGCGGGGCGCCGATCCACAGGACGCGGAAGGCGATGCCCAGCGCGGCTCCGGACCACATCACCCAGAGCACGACCACCATGAGCGTGTGCGGCAGCGCGCAGATCGCGATCGGCGTGTAGGTGCCGGCGATGAGCAGCAGGATGTTCGTGTGGTCGATCCGCTTGAGGACCTTCTTCACCGTCGGGCCCCACGGGAAGCGGTGGTAGGTCGCGGAGACGCCGAACATGAGCAGCGACGTCGCCATGAACACCGCGCTGCCGGCCTTCGCGGCCCCGCTGTCGGCCAGCGAGATGAGCACGATGCCCATCGCGATGGCGAACGGGAACGTGCCGAGGTGGATCCAGCCGCGCCAGGCGGGGCGCGGCGGCTCGGTGGTGTCCGCTTCCTCGGTGAACGGGACGTGGGGGAGCGTGGCGGTCTCGTCCTGCATGGGGCGACAGTAGGGCCCCCGGCCGAACGGCAGCAGGGAATGCACAGCCCCGCACGACCGGCGCCACGGTGCACTACAGTCGTGGCGTGACCGGCAGGGTGGGATGGGCAGGGCGCGGCGTCCTCTACCGTGCCTACCAGCGTCGTATCCGCCGCCAGATCGACGGCCAGGCGATGCCGAAGCACGTCGCCATGATCGTCGACGGCAACCGTCGCTGGGCCAAGCAGCTCGGCCTCGAGTCGGCCGCCCACGGGCACCGTGCCGGCGCCGCCAAGATCCCCGAGTTCCTCGACTGGTGCGACGAGCTCGGCATCGAGGTCGTCACGCTCTACCTGCTGTCCGCCGACAACCTGACCGGTCGGGGCGGCGAGGAGCTCGAGCAGCTCGTCGGCATCATCGGCGACCTGGCCGGGACGCTCGCCGTGCACCGCGACTGGCGCGTGCAGCACGTCGGTTCCGACGAGGGGCTGCCCGCGGGTCTCCTCGGGGCGCTCGCGGACGCCGAGGCCCGGAGCGCAGCCCACACCGGCCTGCACGTCAACCTCGCGGTGGGCTACGGCGGACGCCGGGAGATCGCCGACGCCATGCGGAGCATCGTCCGGGCGCACGGCGAGGGCGGCGGCACGCTCGACACCCTGGCCGAGGTGCTGACGCCCGAGCTCATCGGCGACCACCTGTACACGCAGGGCCAGCCCGATCCCGACCTGGTGATCCGCACCTCGGGTGAGCAGCGGTTGTCGGACTTCATGCTGTGGCAGAGCGCGCACAGCGAGTTCTACTTCGTCGAGGCCCTCTACCCGGACCTGCGCGAGGTCGACTTCCTGCGGGCCGTGCGCGACTTCGGCCTGCGCTCCCGTCGTTTCGGCGGCTGATCGCGGGAGGCTCCCGACGGCGGTGGCGAGTGCGTCGGGCGGCTCAGGTTCGCGCGGCCTCCGTGCGTCCCAGTAGACTCACAGGGTTTTCGTCCCACGGAAGGTTGCCCCTGTGAACATCGCCGAGTACGCGGCCGGCTTCGACGAGGAGCCCGGGTACCTCGACCACGCCGCCTTCGGGCCGGTGCAGACCGCCGTGCTCGAGGAGCAGCGGGTGCTCGGGACGATCCAGGAGCGCATGCGCTTCGGCGCCGTGGAGACCCTCGACGAGCAGGACGCCCGGGTGCGCACCGTCGCTGCCCGGCTCGTCGGCCGTCGCGAGGACCAGGTGGTCTCGCAGACCGCCACGACGCCGGGGCTGCTGCACACGGCGTTCGGCCTGACCGGCGGTGTCCTGGTGGCCGCCGACGAGTACCCGTCGCTGCCGCTCGCACTGGCGAGCGCCGCCTCGGCGACGGGTGGCCGCGTGCAGCCCGTCGTCGTCGAGTCCGGTGCCGGCTGGATGACCCCGACGCTGGTCCGGGAGCGCCTGACCGACGACGTCGCCGCCGTCGCCGTGTCGCTCGTCGACTGGCAGACCGGGTACCTCGCCGACCTCGCTGCGATCCGGGAGGTCATCGGGGACCGCCTGCTCATCGTCGACGCGATCCAGGGCTTCGGCGTCGTCGACGCCCCGTACGAGGTCGCCGACGTCGTCGCCACCGGCGGGCAGAAGTGGCTGCACGCCGGGTGGGGCACGGGTTTCCTCGCGTTCAGCGACCGCGCCCTGAACCGCCTGCGCCCGGCGCTGTCCGGGCCGCACGGCACGACCGGCTGGCCGACCGAGGTCCCCTCGGTGAAGCCGGGCGCCGCGGGGTACCAGATGACGCGCGTCGACCCGGTCGCCCAGGCCCGGATGGCGGTGTCCCTCGAGCGGCTGGTCTCCGTCGGGGTCGGGGCCGTGCAGGAGCGCGTGGCCGACCGGGTCGAGCGGGTGCTCGACATCGCCGACGAGTTCGGCCTGTCGGTCGAGTCCAGCCGTGACCCGCGCGAGCGTGCCGGCATCGTCGTGCTGCGTCCGCCGCAGGGTCGGCTCACGGCGCTGTCCGCGGCGCTGCACAACCACGGGGTCACGGCGACGACGCGGCTCGGGGTCGCGCGGGTGTCGGTGTTCGCGTCCACCACGGACGCGACGCTCGACATGTTCCGCGACGCGTGCCTGTCCTACGCCACGATGCAGTAGCGCGCCCGCGCGCCGCCGGCCGCCCGCCGGCCCGCCGGCCTGGCCGCGGTCCGCGAGACTCGGCCGGGCGGACGTGTTCGCGCCTCCCAGCCCGCGAATCCGTCCGCGTCCGCGAGTCTCGCCGCTGCGCGCCTGCGCCCGAGGCGGCCGGGAGGCCCGTGGCGGGCCCGCCCCGCGCCTCCCGGCCGTCGTGGTGCGCGTTCACGTGACCGTAACCTCGGGGACCGCGTGTCGCGGTCCGGCTGTCGGGGGCCGGTCGTAGCTTGGCCCCACCGGGCACGGTGCCCGGTCGGAGCGGCCAGGCAACGGTGCTTCGGGACCGCTCTCCGGCCGCGTCGAGGACACTGACCGGGCCGAGCGCGGCCCGGGGATGGAGTGGTCGTGACCTCTCGCAACGTCGCTCGCGAACCCGCCCAGCGGTCCACCGCGGACTCGTCCACGTCGGTCGCCCAGCGCACGTACGTGCTCGACACGTCGGTGCTCCTCAGCGATCCGCGGGCGCTGTTCCGCTTCGCCGAGCACGCCGTGGTGCTGCCCGTGGTCGTCGTCAGCGAGCTCGAGTCCAAGCGCGACGACCCGGAGATCGGGTACTTCGCGCGCCAGGCCCTGCGGCTGCTCGACGAACTACGGGTCGAGCACGAGCGGCTCGACTTCCCCGTCGCACTCGACGACGGCGGTTCCTTCCGCGTCGAGCTGAACCACTCCGAGCAGTCCGTGCTCCCGTCCGGGCTCCGGCTCGGGGACAACGACTCGCGGATCCTCGCGGTCGCGTCGAACCTGGCGAACGACGGGCTGGACGTCGTCGTCGTGTCGAAGGACCTGCCGCTCCGCGTGAAGGCGTCGTCGATCGGCATGGCCGCCGAGGAGTACCGCGCCGAGCTCGCCGTCGACTCCGGCTACACGGGCATCACCGACCTGCAGGTGTCCGGCGAGCAGATGAGCGACCTGTACGAGCACGAGGAGATCCGGTCCTCGCGGCTCGACGGCGTCCCGGTGAACACCGGCGTCGTCATCCACTCGGAGCGCGGGTCGGCCCTCGGCCGCGTGCACGAGGCCGGCGCGGTGTCGCTCGTCCGCGGCGACCGCGAGGTCTTCGGGCTGCGCGGGCGCTCCGCCGAGCAGCGGCTCGCGATCGACGCCCTGCTCGACCCGGAGATCGGCATCGTCTCGCTCGGGGGATCGGCCGGCACCGGCAAGTCGGCGCTCGCGCTCTGCGCCGGGCTCGAGGCGGTGCTCGAACGACAGCAGCACAAGAAGATCATGGTGTTCCGGCCGCTCTACGCCGTGGGTGGGCAGGAGCTCGGGTACCTGCCCGGCGACGCCTCCGAGAAGATGAACCCCTGGGCGCAGGCCGTGTTCGACACCCTCGGCGCGCTGGTGTCCGACAACGTCCTCGACGAGGTCGTCGAGCGCGGGATGCTCGAGGTGCTGCCGCTCACGCACATCCGCGGGCGGTCCCTGCACGACGCGTTCGTGATCGTGGACGAGGCGCAGTCGCTCGAGCGGAACGTCCTGCTGACCATGCTGTCGCGCATCGGGCAGAACTCGCGCGTGGTGCTCACGCACGACGTCGCCCAGCGGGACAACCTGCGGGTCGGCCGGCACGACGGTGTCGCGAGCGTGATCGAGCGCCTGAAGGGGCACCCGCTGTTCGCGCACGTGACGCTGACCCGCTCCGAGCGGTCGGCGATCGCGGCGCTCGTGACGGAGCTGCTCGACTCGCCCGACCTCGGGTAGCGCGGCTGGTCGGCCGCCGGCGGGACTCGCCTGGGCGGACACGTTCGTGGCCGCAGGACTGCGAACGTGTCCGCAGGCGCGAGTCTCGGGGGTGAGCCGACGACGGACGGGAGGCGCGGTGCCAGCCGGCACCGTGCCTCCCGTCCGGCAGTGGGTCCCGTGGGTCAGTTCGGGTGCGTCATCGACAGCACGTCCAGCGCGCTGTCGAGCTGCTCCTCGGTGACCTCGCCGCGCTCGACGTGGCCCAGGGCGACGACCGCCTCGCGCACGGTGATGCCCTCGGCGACGGCGTACTTGGCGACCTTGGCCGCGGCCTCGTACCCGATGACGCGGTTGAGCGGCGTGACGATCGACGGGGACGACTCCGCGAACGCGCGGGCGCGCTCGAGGTTCGCCTGCAGCCCGTCGATGGTCTTGTCGGCGAGCACCCGCGAGCTGTTCGCGAGCAGGCGGATCGACTCGAGCAGGGCCGTGCCCATCACCGGGATCGCGACGTTGAGCTCGAAGGCACCCGAGGCGCCGGCCCAGGCGACCGTCGCGTCGTTGCCGATGACGCGTGCAGCGACCATCAGGGTGGCCTCGGGGATGACCGGGTTCACCTTGCCGGGCATGATCGACGAGCCGGGCTGCAGGTCCGGGATGTGCAGCTCGCCGAGGCCCGTGTTCGGCCCCGAGCCCATCCAGCGCAGGTCGTTGTTGATCTTCGTCAGGCTGACCGCGATGACCTTGAGGGCGCCCGACGCCTCGACCAGTGCGTCCCGGGCACCCTGCGCCTCGAAGTGGTCGAGCGCCTCGGTGATCGGCAGGCCGGTGTCCGAGGCCAGGCGGGCGATGACCTGCTGCGGGAAGCCCTTCGGCGTGTTGATGCCGGTGCCCACCGCGGTGCCGCCGAGCGGGACCTCGGCGACGCGGGGGAGCGTGGCCTGCACGCGCTCGATGCCGAGCCGGACCTGGCGGGCGTAGCCGCCGAACTCCTGTCCGAGGGTGACCGGGGTGGCGTCCATCAGGTGGGTGCGTCCGGACTTCACGGCGTCGGCCCAGAGCGTCGCCTTGGCCTCGAGCGACTCCGCCAGGTGCTCGAGCGCGGGGACGAGCGTGCGGATGAGGGCCTCGGTCACGGCGACGTGCACGGAGGTCGGGAAGACGTCGTTCGACGACTGGGACGCGTTCACGTGGTCGTTCGGGTGGACGTCCGTGCCGGCGACGCGGGTCGCCAGGGTCGCGAGGACCTCGTTCATGTTCATGTTCGACGAGGTGCCGCTGCCCGTCTGGTAGACGTCCACCGGGAACTGGTCGTGGTGCTCGCCGCCGATGATCGCGTCGGCCGCCTGTGCGATCGCCTCGGCCACCGTCGGGTCGACGATGCCGAGGGACCCGTTGACGACCGCCGCGGCGCGCTTGATCCGGGCGAGGGCGACGATCTGTGCCGGCTCGAGACCGCTGCCCGAGATCGGGAAGTTCTCGACCGCGCGCTGTGTCTGGGCACGGTAGAGGGCGTCCACCGGGACCCGGACCTCGCCCATCGTGTCGTGCTCGATGCGGAAGCCGTCACCGCCCGTCGCGGTCCGGTCGGTCGCGGTCTGGTCGGGCTCGCTGGTGTGGGTCACGTCGTCGTGGTCCTTCCTGTGGTGCACGGCCGGAGCGGTCGCCCCGGTGTCTTCGGCGGCCCGGTGGTGTCCGGGCGTCGCGTCGTGGCGGCCGGTCAGGCCTGGCCCACGACGGTGTCGATGGCGACCTCGCCCGTGGAGAGGTCGTAGGTCGCCCCGACGACGGCCAACCTACCGTCGGCGACCGCGTCGGAGACGACACCGGACCGCTCGATCACCTGGCGGAGCGTGGCCTCGAGGTGCGCGGCACCGACGGCCTCCTGCGGGAGCTCGGCGTCGGTCGCGCGGACCCGCTCGACGCTCGGAGCGATCGCGTCGACGAGCGACTGCAGGTGCGGCGCGGGCACGGGCTCGCCCGAGCGCGCTGCGGCGACGGCCCCGCACGCGGTGTGGCGGAGGACGACGACGAGCGGGGTGCCGAGGGCGACGACCGCGAACTCGATGGAGCCGAGCACGACGTCGTCGACGATCTGACCGGCGTTGCGGATCGCGAACAGGTCACCGATGCCCGCGTCGAAGACGTGCTCGAACGGCACGCGTGAGTCGGAGCAGCCGAGCACGGTCGCGAAGGGCGCCTGCGAGCCCGTGAGCTCGCCACGGCGGTCCGGGTCGATCCGGCCGGTGCGGCGCTTGTCGGCGGCGAAGCGGGCGTTGCCCTCGACGAGCAGGCGGAGGGCGTCGGACGGGGTGGAGGCGGCGCGGTCGGGCATGGTCTTCCTCGTGCTTCGGGTTCGGTCGGGCGGGGTCAGTTCGCGAGCTGCTCGGTGACGGCCTTCGCGACGGTCGTGAACGACGAGTCGTCGGCCGTGCCGGACAGGACGATGGTGTCGCGGCCGAAGGTGTGCACGAGCGAGTACGCGTGGTTCCCGGCGTCCTTGCCCTCGTCACGACGGTCGTACACCGTCCACTTCGTGCCGTCGATGGTGCGGTCACCGGTGGCGGGCTCCTGGTCGAGCTGGTTGGCCACCCACGACGCGTTCGCATCGATGCCCTGCTGGAGGCCGATGTACTGGCGGTCCGGGGTCACGAGGCCGACCGTCCAGACCCGCACGCCGTCCGACGTCTTGTCCTGGAAGTCGGCGCGGTTCGAGGTGAAACCGTCGGGCAGGTCCGGTGCCGCGAGCGTCACGCCGGGCACGTCGGCACCGGCGGCGACCTGCTGGTAGTCCACGGACCGGTCGACGGTCTGGTCCGGCCGCACGACGACGGCGACCAGGAAGAGCACGATGCCCAGCGATGCGATGAGCGCCAGCACGAGGTTGAAGGCGGTCTGGTGCTCGCGGCGGGAGCGTCGCGCGGCGTCCTTGCGGGCCCAGGTCTCCTCCGGGGTCTCCGGGCGGCCGAGCTCGGCGACGATCGGCCGTCCGTCGGGGTCGGTCACCGTGCTGCTCCGTCCGGGTCGCCTGCGGTGTCCGCGGTGCCGTCACCGGCCGACGCGGCACGGGCGGCGTCCAGCCGGGCGCGCGCACCGACGAGCCACTCCTCGCACCGGGCCGCGAGGGCTTCGCCACGCTCCCAGAGCGCGAGCGAACGCTCGAGCGTCGCGGACCCCTGCTCCAGCTCACCGACGACGCGCACGAGTTCGTCGCGCGCTGCCTCGTAGCTCAGCGACTGCACGTCGGACGGCACGGGTTCCTGCTGGGATGACACACGCCGATCCTACCGAGCACCCTCCGTCGGCGGTGCACCGCCGACGGAGCCCGTGGAGACCGGGCTACGCCCCGGAACCGTCCGGCCCCGGTCCCTCCGGCTCGAGTGTCCCCGTCGCCGTGCCCGCGCCGAGGGTGACGTGGACCGGCGTCGCGCCGTCGAGGTCCTCGGTGCCGCGCACGACCCCTCCGTCACTCCGCTGCACGATGGCGTAGCCGCGCCGCAGGGTGTCGCGGGGCGAGAGCGCGCGCAGCCGCCCGGTCAGGTGCCCGACGTCGCTGTGCGAGCGCTCGAGGCGTCGGTCGAGCAGCTCACGGGCACGGGACAGGTCGCGTGCGACCTCCTCGGCCCGGGTGTCGACGAGCCAGGCGGTCGACGCCAGCGCCGGGCGCGACCGGAGGGCGGCGATCCGGTCGGCCTCGACCGACAGGGTGTGCGAGAGCCGCAGCCCGAGCCGGGCCCGGGCCTGGCGGACGTTCGCGAGCTCCTCGGCCACGTCGGGCACCACGCGCTTCGCGGCGTCCGTGGGGGTGGAGGCGCGCAGGTCGGCGACCTCGTCGAGGATCGGACGGTCCGCCTCGTGCCCGATGGCGGAGACGATGGGGGTGGTGGCGGCAGCGGCGGTCCGGACGAGTCCCTCGTCGCTGAAGCCGAGCAGGTTCTGGAAGTCGCCGCCACCCCGGGCGACGATGATGACGTCGACGGTCGGGTCGGCGTCGAGCTCGACGATCGCGGCCGTGACCTCGCCCACGGCCCGCTCGCCCTGCACCGCCGTGTGCACCGTGCGGAACTCGACCTGCGGCCAGCGGAGCTGCGCGTTCCGCTTGACGTCCTTCTCGGCGTCGGAGTCCTTGCCGGTGATCAGGCCGATCCGGTGCGGCAGGAACGGCAGACGCTTCTTGCGGGACGGGTCGAACAGGCCCTCCGCCGCCAGGGTGCGCCGGAGCCGTTCGAGCCGCTCGAGCAGGTCACCGAGGCCGACGTGCTTCATCTCGACCACCTGCATGGTGAGCGAGCCGCCCTTGACCCAGTAGTTCGGCTTCACCGCGGCGACGACGCGAGCGCCCTGCCCCAGGTCCGCGGGCACCCGGGAACGCACGCTCGACCAGATCGAGAAGGACACGGTCGCGTCGACCTCGACGTCCTTGAGCTTGCCGTAGACGTTGCCGCCGGCGACGTTCCACTGCGTGATCTCGCCCTCGACCCAGGCGGTGCCGAGTCGGTCGATCCAGTCGCGGAGCTTCGCCCCGAGCAGGGCGACGGGCCACGGGTTGTCGGCCGTCGGCGGGCCCTGTTCGATCGCCATGCCCACCATCGTGCCGCATCCCGGCGACAGCGCCGGCCCGCGGCGCCGCACGCCGGTGCTCCACCACGTCGTCACGGCCCGGCTCGGCCCCGGACGCACCCAGGCCCCGCGCGTGCCCGGCACCTATCATCGGGGACGTGACGATCACCAACGGCCGCACGGTCCCGCTCGCCCCGCCGCGGGTGCACGCAGCGCGTGGTCGGCTGCGGGACGAGCCGGTCGCCGGCACGAAGAAGGTCCTGCTCGCCGCGCCCCGCGGGTACTGCGCGGGTGTCGACCGTGCCGTGGTCGCCGTCGAGAAGGCGCTCGAGCAGTACGGCGAGCCGGTCTACGTGCGGAAGCAGATCGTCCACAACGTCCACGTCGTCTCCACGCTCGAGCAGCGCGGCGCGGTGTTCGTCGACGACGTCGCCGAGGTCCCGCGCGGCGCACACGTCGTCTTCAGCGCGCACGGCGTCGCACCCGCCGTCGTGGCCGGTGCCGCAGAACGCGACCTGCACGCGATCGACGCGACCTGCCCCCTCGTCACCAAGGTCCACCGCGAGGCCACCCGCTTCGCGAAGGCGGACCGCACGATCGTCCTGATCGGCCACGCCGGTCACGAGGAGGTCGAGGGCACCATGGGCCACGCGCCCGAGCGCACGATCCTGGTCAACGGACCCGAGGACGTCGCCGCGCTCGAGGTGCCCGACCCCGACAACCTCGTCTGGCTGTCGCAGACCACCCTGAGCGTCGACGAGACGATGGAGACCGTCCGCCTGCTCCGTGAGCGGTTCCCGTCCATCGAGAACCCGCCGTCGGACGACATCTGCTACGCCACGCAGAACCGCCAGGTCGCGGTGAAGAAGGTGGCGCCCGACGCCGACCTCGTCATCGTCGTCGGTTCGGCGAACTCCTCGAACAGCGTGCGCCTCGTCGACGTCGCCCTCGAGTACGGTGCGGCGTCCGCCCACCGGGTCGACTACGCCGAGGAGATCCGCCAGGACTGGCTCGACGGTGTCCGCACGGTGGGTGTGACCAGCGGTGCCTCGGTGCCCGAGGAACTCGTCACCGAGGTGCTCGAGCAGCTCGCGGACGCCGGCTACGGCACCGTGGAAGAGGTCGTGACGGCGCACGAGGACCTCATGTTCTCGCTCCCCAAGGAGCTCCGCACGGACGCCGCGGGCAACCCCACCCGCGCCCTCGGCGGGCGTCGCTCGTGAGCGGCCTCCGCGGCGACTGGTCGTCGGCACCGGCCCGTGAACCGGGGCATGTGGACGAGACCGCCCTCGGCCTGGAGGCCCGTCCCGCCTCCGCCGCACCGGCCTCCGGTCGACGGGACGGCCGGGTCCACGGCACGCCCGCTCCCGAGTACGGCGAGTACGCGCCGGAGGGCTGGGTGAACCCGGTCCTGGTCGAGCAGGAACGGCGCGACCGGCAGCGGCGCGAGGCCGACGACCGTGCCCGCGCGGCGACCCAGGGGCCGACCGACCGTGGCACGGCACGCACGACCCGTCCGACGGACCGCCGCACGCCCGGTGGCACCGGCGCCGGGCCGTCGCGGGGTGCCGCGGCCGGTCAGGAGCGGCCGACGCTCTCGAGCCGCTTCGGGGCGTCGCAGTTCGACTTCGTGGTGACGGTCGCCCTGTTGGCGTTCGGTCTGCTGTCGGTCGTGCAGTCGCTCGCCGTGAGCGACGTCGCCTCCGCCGTGCGCAGGGCGTTCGAACAGCAGGGCCTGGAGCTCTCCGACCCCACGGCGCTGTCGACCGCCGCTGCCGTCGGAGCCATCGGCAACGTGGTCGTGTTCGCCCTCGTCGCGTGGTGGTCCCTGCGTCGGCTGGCCGCTCGGAGGTGGACGTTCTGGGTCCCGCTGCTCGGCGGGGCCGTGGCGTCGCTCGTCAGCCTGGTCGCCTTCGCCGTGGTGATGTTCCAGGACCCGGGCTTCGTGCAGGTGCTGATGCAGCAGTCCGGGGCCTGACCCTCGGGCCCTCCTGTCGTGTGCGGGCCGTGCGCCCGTCAGCGACCGGTGTCGAGCAGTCCGGTGACCCGGTCGACCGTGGCGTCGATGTGGTCCTGCAGCGGTGTTCCGTCCGCGTCCTCGAGCCACGTCTCGAGCGCGGTCTGCAGGACGAGGACCGTGAGCCCGGCGACGGAGCGGGCGGTCCGGTCGTCCTCGCCGCGGCGACGGAAGCCGTCCCGGACCGCCGCCCGCAGGTCCTCCTGCTTCCGCAGGTCCCGCTCCCGCAGGTCGGGCTCCTCGCTGATGATCCGTCGTGCGGCGAGCACCTGGTCGCGGCGGGGGTCGAACCGCTCGGCCGCGAGCCGTCGGAGCCCGTCGAGGACCACGCGCATCGGTGCCTCCTCGGCCGGCGCGGTCTCGATCATCCGGGTCGCGATCGCGGGGATCTCGTCATCGCCGAAGAAGACCTCGCGCTTGTCGCTGAAGTGGCGGAAGAACGTGCGCCGGGTGACGCCCGCCCGCGCGACGATGTCGGGGACCGTCGTCGCATGGAAGCCGCGTTCCGCGAAGAGCTCCATCGCGGCCGTCCGCAGTCGCTCACGGGTGTCCGGTGCCCATCTCGCCATGGGGACACCCTAGTGATGACACTCGGTGCCGAGGGCGGGTAGAGTGACGACACCAGGTGTCATCGCTCGTGACGAAAGGCCCGCCGTGCCCGACAACTCCGCCGCTCTGCTCCGTGAACCCCGGGGCGCACTCGTCGTCGACCGGGTACCGGTCCCCGTCCCCGCCGAGGACGAGGTGGTCGTGCGCGTCCGCGCCGCTGCCGTCAACCCCGTGGACTGGGTGATCCAGGGCACGGGGCCGGTGACCTACCGCTGGCTCCGGACGCCGGCGGTGCTCGGCTCGGACGTCGCCGGCGAGGTCGTCGCCGTCGGCTCCGGCGTCACCCGCTTCGCGGTCGGCGACCGCGTCGTCGGACTCGCGACCGGGACCGACCGTGGCCGCGACCCGGTGCACGAGGGCGCGTTCCAGGAACACACCGCGCTGCTCGAACGCCTGACCGCCGCGGTGCCGGACGACGTGCCCCTCGAACAGGCCGCGGTCCTGCCGCTCGGGGCCTCGACCGCCGCCTGCGCGCTGTTCCAGCCGAAGCACCTCGGGCTCCCGCTCCCCGGGGCCGCCGACGCGCCGTCGGACCGCTCCGGCGTCGTCGTGGTCTGGGGTGGTTCGACGAGCGTCGGGATGAACGCGGTGCAGCTCGCCCGTGCCGCCGGGTACGCGGTCGTGAGCACCGCGTCGCCCCGGAACGCCGCGACCGTCCGGTCGCTCGGGGCCGAGGTCGTCGTCGACCACGGTTCGCCGACGGCGGTGGACGACCTCGTCGCCGGCGTCGCCGGACGCCCCGTCGTCGGTGCCGTCGCGCTCGGGACGACCTCGACGGCCGCGTGCATCGAGGTGCTCCGCCGGACGGGTGGCACCGCGCTGGCGATGGCGAGCACGCCGGTCTCCCTCGACCGGATCGCCGGCCGTCGGCGACTCTTCCCGGCGATGCTCCCGGTGTTCACCCGCCTCGGACTCGCCACGCTGGCGCTCACGCTGCGTGCCCGTCGTGCGGGGATCCGGGCCGCGTTCGTGTGGGGGAGCAGCCTGCGCGACGACGACCTGGGCGCGGAGCTGTGGGGCCGGGTCCTGCCCGAGGGGCTCGCCGACGGCTCGATCCGACCGATGCCGGAGCCGCTCGTCGTCGGGCACGGGCCGGGCGCGGTGCAGGGCGCGATCGACCGGCAGCGCGCAGGGGTGTCCGCGCGCAAGGTGGTCGTGACGCTCTGACCAGCGGGCCAGCCGGCGCTGTCCGGCCGGGCAGGCCGTGACCCGCCTACCCGGCGAGGAAGGCGGCGACGGCGCCGTGCAGTGCCGCGAGGTCGTCCACGTGCACGAGCTCACGGACCGAGTGCATCGACAGCAGGCCGACGCCGATGTCGATCGTCGGGATGCCGAGCCGCGTCGCCGCGATCGGGCCGATGGTCGAGCCACCGGGGATGGTGTTCACGTTGACGAAGGGCTGCCAGGAGACGCCGGCGGCATCACAGGCGGTCGCCCACACGGCCTCGCCCTTCGCCTCGGTCATGTAACGCTGGTTCGCGCTGATCTTCAGGAGCGGGCCCGCTCCCGGACGCGGACGGTTCGTCGGGTCGTGCTTCTCCGGCTGGTTCGGGTGGACGAGGTGTCCGGCGTCGCTCGACAGGAGCCAGGACGCCCGGAACGCCCGGGCGGCCTCGGAGCGGGTGGCACCGAGCCCCTCCTGCACGCGGCCGAGCACGTCCTCGAGGAACGGGCCCCCGGCACCGGACGGGGTCGAGGAACCGATCTCCTCGTGGTCGAACGCCGCGAACACCGGGATGTGGTCGCCGTCGGTCGGCGCGTCGACGACCCCGCGGAGCCCGGCGTGCACGCTCGTCAGGTTGTCCATGCGGCCGGACGCGAGGAACTCCCGATCGATGCCGATGCGCGCCGGGGGCTGCGTGTCCGCGAGGAAGAGGTCCCACGAGACCGCGTCCTCCCCGAGCCGGCCGCGCAGCCACCCGAGCACGTCGGTGCCACCGGTGGTGCCGTCCGTGCCGACGACCGGCAGGGTGTGGCGCTGCCGGTCGATCTCCTTGCCGTCGTTCACCCCGCGGTCGAGGTGGATCGCGAGGTTCGGGATCCGCGCGACCGCGTCGGTCGACACGAGCCGCACCGATCCGTCGGCGTCGACCACACGTCCGGCGATGCGGAGGTCGCGGTCGAACCAGGTCGACAGGAGCGCGCCGCCGTAGACCTCGACGTTGAGCTGCTCCCACCCGCCCACGCGCACGGCCGGGTTCGGCTTGATGCGGAAGCCGGGGGAGTCGGTGTGGGCACCGAGGATCCGGAAGGGGGTGGTGGGCGTCGCCGACTCCGGCAGACGCCAGGCGATGACCGCGCCGTCGCGGACGACGACGTAGGCGCCCGCCTCGGTCGGCCAGGCGTCGAGTTCCGACAGCTCGGTGAACCCCGCTGCGACGAGCTGGTCCCGCGCGACCGCGGCCGCGTGGAACGCGGTGGGGGACTCGGTGACGTACTGGGCGAACGAGGAGGCGATGGCGTCGGAGGTCACCCGCCCATCGTGGCACGGGCGGTGGCGGTGACCGGACGCGGAACGGGGCGCGTCCTTGCGGACGCGCCCCGTTCCTCCCGGCTGGTGGTGCCGATCAGCCCTTGCTGTTGCCGGCCGAGCCGAGGACCTTCGCCGCCTCGACGACGCGGGCCGCCATGGCGGTCTCGGCGACCTTGCCCCAGGCACGCGGGTCGTACTGCTTCTTGTTGCCGACCTCGCCGTCGATCTTCAGCACGCCCTCGTAGTTCCGGAACATCGAGTCGGCGATCGAGCGCGTGAACGCGTACTGCGTGTCCGTGTCGATGTTCATCTTGATGACACCGTTGCGCACGGCCTCGTGGATCTCGTCGTCGGTCGAGCCGGAGCCGCCGTGGAAGACGAGGTCGAGCGGGTTCTCACCGGTGCCGTGCTTCTGCGCGACCGAGGCCTGGATCTCGCCGAGGAGCTCCGGGCGCAGCTTGACGTTGCCCGGCTTGTAGACGCCGTGCACGTTGCCGAACGTGAGCGCGGCGATCCAGCGACCCCGGTCGCCGAGCCCGAGCGCGTCGACGACCTTCTCGACGTCGTTCGGGGTCGTGTAGAGCGCGTCGTTGGTGCCCTCGTGCTGGACGCCGTCCTCTTCTCCGCCGACGACGCCGATCTCGACCTCGAGGATCGCGTTGATGTTGCGCGTCTTCTCGATCATCGTGCGCGCGATCTCGATGTTCTCGTCGAGCGGCACGGCCGACCCGTCCCACATGTGCGACTGGAAGATCGGGTTGCGGCCCTGGCGGACCTCCTCCTCGCTCGCGGCGATGAGGGGCATGACGAAGCCGTCGAGGGCGTCCTTCGGGCAGTGGTCCGTGTGCAGCGCGACCGTGACGTCGTAGTTCTTCGCGACCTCGTGGGCGAAGCGGGCCATCGCGAGGGCGCCGGCGGCGCGGTTCTTCACGGTGTGCCCGGCGAAGTAGTCGGCGCCACCGGTCGTGACCTGGAGGATGCCGTCCGAGCCGGCCTCCTGCAGGCCCTGGAGGACCGCGTTGATCGTCTGGGAGGAGGACACGTTCACCGCGGGGTAGGCGAACTTGCCGGCCTTCGCTCGTTCGAGCATCTCGGCGTACTGTTCCGGCGTTGCGATGGGCACTGCGATCTCCTTCGACTGGTGGTTCCCCGCCGAGCCTAGTCAGGGCTCCTCAACGGGTTACAGCGTGCACGTCCGTGCACCCGTGCGGCCGCCCCGGAGCCCGGTCGGTAGGCTCTGGTCGTGACTCCCACGACTGAGACCGGCTCCCTGTTCCTCCAGCCCGACCGCAACCTGGCGCTCGAGCTCGTGCGTGCGACGGAGGCCGCCGCGATCCGTGCGCAGCCGTGGGTCGGCCGGGGCGAGAAGAACCTCGCGGACGGCGCAGCCGTCGACGCGATGCGGAAGTTCCTCGGCACGGTGAACTTCGACGGCGTGGTCGTCATCGGCGAGGGCGAGAAGGACGACGCCCCGATGCTCTTCAACGGCGAGCACGTCGGCAACGGCCACGGCCCGGCCTGCGACATCGCGGTCGACCCGATCGACGGCACCTCGCTCACCGCCGCCGGCCGGCAGAACGCCATCTCCGTGATGGCCGTCTCCGACCGCGGCTCGATGTACGACCCGTCGGCGGTGTTCTACATGGACAAGATCGCCGCGGGCCCCGAGGGTCGTGGCGTCCTCGACCTCGAGAAGCCGATCGGCGAGAACATCCGCGCGCTCGCGAAGGCGAAGCACAAGGACATCGAGGACATGCAGATCGCCGTCCTCGACCGTCCGCGCCACGACGAGCTCATCCGCGCGATCCGCGCAACGGGCGCCGGCACGCGCCTGCTGCTCGACGGCGACGTCGCCGGTGGCATCTCGGCGGCACTGCCCGGTTCGAAGATCGACATGTGCGTCGGTGTCGGCGGTACGCCCGAGGGCATCATCACCGCGTGCGCGATCAAGGCGCTCGGCGGCGTGATCCTCGGCAAGCTCCAGCCCAAGGACGACGAGGAGCGCCAGAAGGCACTCGACGCCGGGCACGACCTGGACAAGGTCCTCGACCAGGACGACCTCGTGACGGGCGACAACACGTTCTTCGTCGCGACGGGCGTCACCGACGGTGTCCTCGTGGACGGCGTCCGCCGGTCGCGCGGTGTCATCCACACCGACTCGCTCGTGCTCCGCTCGCGCTCGAACACGATCCGCCGCATCCAGGCCGACCACCGCGCCGAGAAGTGGTTCTGATCCGTCCCGGCCGCTGACGGCCGTCGGGACGCCTGACCGCTCGCACGACGAGAAGCACCCCGAACCACGCGATCACGTGGTTCGGGGTGCTTCTCGTCGTGCCGGAGCACCTCGCGCCGTGGCGCCTCGTGCCGTGGCGCCGCGCGGTCAGTCCTCGTCGAGGGCGCCGACGAGCTCCGGCGCGGTGAGCAGCCGCGGCTCGTCGTCGATCGTCGCCGGGTCGGCGAGCACCTTCGACTCGTCGAGCAGCGACAGCCGCCGGGCGCTCGGCAGCACCTGGCGCTCGAGCGACCCCACGAAGCGGTTGTAGTCGACGACGGACCCCCGGATCGCCCGGCCGAGCTTGTCGACGTGCCCGCCCATGGTGGCCAGGCGGCCGTACAGCTCGCGGGACACCCGGAAGAGCTCGCGTGCCTCGGCGGTGACGACGTCCTGCTGCCACGAGAACGCCACCGTCTTCAGCACCGACCACAGCGTGACGGGTGACGCCAGTGCGATGCGCTTGCGGAAGGCGTGGTCGAGCAGTCCGGGGTCGGCGGCCAGCGCGCTCGAGACCAGCGACTCGGACGGGATGAACGCGATCGTCAACTCGGGCGACGCGTCGTAGCCCGTCCAGTACTCGCGGGCGGCGAGGGCGTCGACGTGCGCCCGGAGCGCCTTGACGTGCTGCGCGATGAGCTGCTCGCGCCGGGCACCCTCGGCACCCGTCGCGCTCGCCGGGATCTCGGCCGCCTGCAGGTAGGCGCTGAACGGCACCTTCGCGTCGACGGCGATCGTCTTGCCGCCGGGCAGGTGCACGACCATGTCGGGTCGGGCGGTCCCCGCGGTCGTCGTGACGGAGGACTGCACGTCGAAGTCCACGCGTTCGAGGAGCCCCGCGGCCTCGACGACGTTCCGGAGCTGTGTCTCGCCCCACACGCCGCGGGTGCTGTTCGAGGACAGGGCGCTCGCGAGGGTGTCCGCCGTCGCGCGGAGCCGTTCCTCGGACTCGGCGGCGGATCGCAGCTGCGCGGAGAGGGCACCGTACTGCTCGCTGCGGGACTGCTCGAGTTCGGCGATCTTCGCGCGCATGACGTCGAGCGTCTGCGCGACCGGGCTCAGCGCCGACAGCACCTTCGACTCGCCCTGGTTCCGCGCCGCGTCGGCGCCGTGCATGCGCTGCACGAGGTGCTCGAGCTCGGCGGCACGGCGTTCGAGGGAGTCGACCTGCCGGCGGTACTGGGCGTCCTGGGCGTCGAGGCGCTCCTCGGCGTCGGCGCGCACCGAGTCGAGCTGCGCACGCAGCACGTCGGCCGTCGCCCGTGCGGCTGCCGCGTCCACCCCGGCGCGCGAGCGGGCGAGCGACCACGCGACGACGGCACCGACGGCCGTACCGAGGACGAGGCCGATGACCAGGGCGAGGATCTGCATGTCGTGACCCTGGCAGGTCCCACCGACACGCGCCTCCGGGCCGGAGAGGCGCCCGACAGCAGCCCGGTCCATGTACTGACATCAGCGCAAAGTCCGTGTACAGTCGTGCTCGTCCGCCGATGAAGCCGCCCGGAAGGTCCCGCGTCGCATGACCGACGAAGCCCCGCACGTCCACGACGTGATCACGATGGGACGCGTCAGTGTCGACGTCTACCCGCAGCAGACCGGACCGCTCGAGGACGTCACCACCTTCTCGAAGTCCGTCGGTGGGAGCGCGACCAACGTCGCCGTCGCCGCCGCCCGGCACGGCGCGGACGCAGCGGTGATCACCCGCACCGGCAACGACCCCTTCGGCCGCTACATCGCCCGCACCCTGCCCGAGTTCGGCGTCGCGAACGACTTCGTCGAGCCGGTCGAGGGCCTCAACACGCCCGTGGCGTTCTGTGAGATCTTCCCGCCGGACGACTTCCCGCTCTACTTCTACCGCGCGCCGAAGGCGCCGGACCTGATGATCACGTCGGAGTCCCTGCCGCTGCACGCGATCGAACGGACGCGGGTGTTCTGGACGACCGTGACGGGACTCAGCGAGGAGCCGAGCCGCAGCGC
This sequence comes from Curtobacterium sp. BRD11, assembly GCF_031844345.1. Taxonomy (NCBI): domain Bacteria; kingdom Bacillati; phylum Actinomycetota; class Actinomycetes; order Micrococcales; family Microbacteriaceae; genus Curtobacterium; species Curtobacterium sp. BRD11. The sequence continues at coordinate 372,872 of NZ_JAUZUZ010000003.1, read as the reverse complement.
GCACGACGCGGCCGCCGCGGCACGGAGCGCGGCACTGCGGGCGCCGGGCGCCACCGGGCGGCACACCGTGCTCGACCTCGACTACCGAGCGGTGTTCTGGCCCGAGCCGGCGGCCGCGACGCGCGAGGTCGCCGTCGCTCTCGACCACGCCACCGTCGCCGTCGGCAACCGTGAGGAGTGCGAGATCGCCGTGGGGGAGACCGACCCCCTGCGCGCCGCCGACGCCCTGCTCGAGCGCGGCGTCGAGCTCGCGATCGTGAAGCAGGGCCCGAGGGGCGTGCTGGCGAAGACCCGCGACGAGACCGTCGCGTACCGACCGCACGCCGTCGACGTCGTCAACGGCCTCGGGTCCGGCGACGGGTTCGGCGGAGCACTCGTGCACGGGCTGCTGCAGGGCTGGAGCCTCGACCGCACCCTCGCCTTCGCGAACGCGGCCGGGGCGATCGTCGCCACCCGGTTCGAGTGCTCGACCGCGATGCCGACGAGCGACGAGGTCGAGGGCTTCCTGCGCACGAACCCCGCGCCGGCGACCGCGGAGGAGGGCGTCGGTGCCTGAGGTCAGCCCGGCCGACTTCGCCCGGTTGCGCGACCTGCGCGCCGGGTCACCGGAACGCGTCGCGGAGGTCCTGCGGACCCGGATCCGCCGTCCGCTGCTCGCCGAGGACGGCAGGCTCCTCATCGTCGCCGCGGACCACCCCGCGCGCGGTGCGCTCGCGGTCCGCGACGACGCCTCGGCGATGGCCGACCGGTACGACCTGCTCGGACGGCTCGTCGTGGCCCTCGGCCGCCCGGGCGTCGACGGGGTCCTCGGCACGCCGGACGTCCTCGAGGACCTGGCGCTCCTCGGGGCGCTCGACGGCAAGGTCGTCGTCGGCTCGATGAACCGCGGCGGCCTGCGCGGAGCATCGTTCGAGCTCGACGACCGCTACACCGCGTACTCGGCGCAGGCGATCACGGACGCCGGGCTCGACGTCGCGAAGCTGCTCGTCCGGATCGCGCTCGACGATCCCGGCACCGCCTCGACGCTCGAGGCGACGGCGCGGGCGGTGACCGAGGCCGCGGCCCTGCAGCTGCCGATCATGCTCGAGCCGTTCATGTCCTCGTGGCGGGGCGGCAGGGTCGTCAACGACCTGAGCGCCGACGCCGTCATCAGGTCGATGGCGATCGCCGCCGGCCTGGGCGAGTCGAGCGCCTACAGCTGGCTCAAGGTCCCGGTCGTCGACGACATGGCACGCGTGATGGCTGCGACCACCCTGCCGACGCTGCTGCTCGGCGGCGACCCGTCGGGCAGTCCGGACGAGACGTACGCCGCCTGGGACGACGCGCTCGCCCTGCCGGGCGTCCGCGGGCTCGTCGTCGGTCGCACCCTGCTCTACCCGCAGGACGGCGACGTCGCCGCCGCCGTCGACGTCGCCGCCGCCCTCGTCCACAGCCGGGAGGCACGGGGCGATCGCTCCACACCGGCTCGCCGTCGCGCCGACTCGCCTGCCCCGTCCGCCGCCCTGGACCCGTCGGTCCCGGAAGGAAGCACCGCATGACCACCAGCACCGAGACCAGCGCCGGCAGCACGACGGTCGGGCACTGGATCGACGGCGAGCACGTCGCCTCGGCCTCCGGTCGGACCGCCCCGGTCCACGACCCGGCGCTCGGCGTCGTGACGAAGCGGGTCGCCCTGGCCGACGAGGCCGAGGTCCAGCGGGCGATCGCGAGTGCCAAGGCGGCGTTCCCGGCGTGGTCGGACCTGTCGCTCGCGAAGCGCCAGCAGATCATGTTCGCGTTCCGTGAGGTCCTCAACCGGGACAAGGCCGAGCTCGCCGAGATCATCACGAGCGAGCACGGCAAGGTCATCGACGACGCCCTGGGGGAGATCGCCCGCGGGCAGGAGGTGGTCGAGCTGGCGACGAACATCCCGTCGCTGATGAAGGGCGAGTTCTCGGACCAGGTGTCGACCGGCATCGACGTGTACTCGATCCGTCAACCGCTCGGCGTCGTGGGCATCATCTCGCCCTTCAACTTCCCGGCGATGGTGCCGCTCTGGTTCCTGCCGATCGCGATCGCCGCCGGCAACACCGTCGTGCTCAAGCCCAGCGAGAAGGACCCGTCCGCCGCGATGTGGCTCGCGCGGAAGTTCCGGGAGGCCGGTCTGCCCGACGGCGTGTTCACGGTGCTCAACGGCGACAAGGCAGCGGTCGACGGGCTCCTCACCAGCCCCGACGTCGAGTCGATCTCGTTCGTCGGGTCCACGCCGATCGCCCGGTACGTGTCCGAGACGGGCACGAAGCACGGCAAGCGCGTCCAGGCGCTCGGCGGGGCGAAGAACCACATGCTGGTGCTGCCGGACGCGGACCTCGACCTCGTCGCGGACAACGCGGTCAACGCGGGCTTCGGCTCGGCCGGTGAGCGCTGCATGGCGATCTCGGTGGTGGTGGCGGTCGAGCCGGTCGCCGACGAGCTGATCGCGAAGATCAGCGAGCGCGCGGCGACGCTGCGCGTCGGCGACGGACGTCGGGGCTGCGACATGGGCCCGCTCGTCACCGAGCAGCACCGCGACAGGGTCGCTTCGTACATCGAGGTCGCCGAGCAGGACGGAGCCGAGGTCGTGGTGGACGGCCGCACCGTGCGACCCGACGGCGACGAGAACGGCTTCTGGCTCGGCCCGACGCTGATCGACCGGGTGCCGACGTCGAGTCGCGTCTACACCGAGGAGATCTTCGGTCCGGTGCTCTCGGTCGTTCGGGTGCAGTCCTACGACGAGGGGCTCGAGCTGATCAACTCCGGCGCCTTCGGCAACGGCACCGCGATCTTCACGAACGACGGTGGAGCCGCTCGACGATTCCAGCGCGACGTGCAGGTCGGCATGATCGGCATCAACGTGCCGATCCCGGTGCCGGTGGCGTACTACTCGTTCGGCGGCTGGAAGAACTCGCTGTTCGGCGACCACAAGGCGTACGGCGCCGACGGGGTGGCCTTCTTCACCAGGCAGAAGGCGATCACCTCCCGCTGGCTCGACCCGGCAGTGCACGGCGGTGTCGACCTCGGCTTCCCGTCGAACGGCTGACGCGCAGCATGGCGAACGAACAGCAGCAGCGCGACCGCTGGTTCATCCCGGCGGGCTCCCGCCCCGAGGCGGGCTGGACCGACGTGGTCGACGGCCGCGTCGAGGGGTGGACGCACACCGGTCTGCGGACCGGCGCCCTGCAGGACGGGGGCGAGCTGCGCCTCCCGGCCGACGCGGTCGAGCGCCTCGTCGTCCCGCTCGCCGGCAGCTTCACCGTGGCGTACGACGACACCGAGCAGGCGCTCGAGGGACGCACCGGCGTCTTCGAGGGGCCGACCGACGTCCTCTACCTGGGGTCCGGCACCGCCGCGACGATCACCGGCTCCGGTCGTGTCGCCGTGGCCGAGGCGCCCACGGCGACGGTCCGGCCGAGCACGTACATCGCCCGCGTCGACGTCCCCGTGGAACTCCGCGGCACGGGGCAGTCGAGCCGGCAGGTGCACAACTTCGGGACCCCGGCCGCCCTCGACGCGGTGCGGTTCATCGTCTGCGAGGTGATCACGCCGGCCGGCAACTGGTCGTCGTACCCGCCGCACAAGCACGACACGAACCGCCCGGGCGAGGAGTCGGACCTCGAGGAGATCTACTACTACGAAGCCGCCGTGGCCCGTGGTGTGCAGGCTCCCGAGCAGGCCGACCCCTTCGCCCTGCACCGCACGTACGCCTCGGACGACCGGCCCATCGACGAGTTCCGCCAGGTGCGGACCGGGGACATCGCCCTCGTGCCGTACGGCTGGCACGGACCGGCCGTCGCGGCACCGGGCTACGACATGTACTACCTCAACGTCATGGCCGGACCGGACCCGGAGCGCGTCTGGAACATCACCGACGACCCCGCCCACGGGTGGGTCCGGCAGACGTGGACCTCGGAACCGATCGACCCGCGACTGCCCTACGAGAAGGAGCCCTCCCGATGAGCCAGCACGCCGGCCCGGAGCAGACCCGTCGGATGACCGTCGGTCAGGCGCTCGTCGCGTTCCTGGCGAACCAGTGGACCGTCGACGGTGATCACCGCGAGCGCACGATCCCGGGGATCTTCGGCATCTTCGGGCACGGCAACGTCGCCGGTCTCGGGCAGGCGATCAAGCAGCTCCACGTCGACCAGCCCGGCCTGCTGCCGTACCACCAGGCCCGCAACGAGCAGGCGATGGTGCACCAGGCCGTCGGGTTCGCCCGGATGCACCGCCGCCGGGCGACCTTCGCGTCGACGGCCTCGGTCGGCCCCGGCGCGGCGAACATGCTCACCGGCGCCGCGCTCGCGACGACGAACCGGCTGCCCGCGCTCCTGCTGCCGTCGGACACCTTCGCCACCCGCAGGACCGATCCGGTGCTGCAGCAGATCGAGATGCCCCACGACCCGTCGCTGCAGGTGACGGACGCGTTCCGGCCGCTGTCGCGGTTCTTCGACCGCGTCGAACGGCCCGAGCAGCTGTTCCCGATCGCGCTCGCCGCGATGCGGGTGCTCACCGACCCGGCCGAGACCGGCGCCGTGACGATCGCCCTGCCCGAGGACGTCCAGGCCGAAGCGCTCGACGTGCCGGTGACGTTCCTGCAACCGCGCGAGTGGCACGTCCGGCGTCCGCTGCCGGAACGCGGACCGCTGGCCCGTGCGGTCGAGGCGATCCGGAGCGCCGAGCGTCCCGTGGTCGTGGCCGGTGGTGGCGTGCTCTACTCGGGTGCCGAGGACGAACTCGCGGCCTTCGTCGAGACGACGGGCATCCCCGTCGGCACCTCGCAGGCGGGCGGCGGCTCGCTCGTCTGGGACCACCCGCAGTACCTCGGCGGCATCGGGGCGACGGGGACGGCTGCGGCGAACGCGATCGCCGCACGGGCCGACGTCGTGATCGGCATCGGCACGCGGTACAGCGACTTCACCACGGCGTCCCGGACGGCGTTCCAGGACCCCGACGTGACCTTCGTCAACGTGAACGTCGCCGCGTTCGACGCCCACAAGCACGGCTCGCAGCTGCCGCTGGTCGCGGACGCCCGGGAGGCGCTGGTCGCGCTGACCGAGATGCTCACGGCAGGTTCGTCGGACGCCCCGTCGTACGCCGTCTCCGCCGGGTACGCCGCCGAGGTCGCGTCGCGGAAGCAGGAGTGGGACGCCGTCGTCGACGCCGCGTCCGTGCCGTCCGGACGCGCGGTCCCGGGCCAGTCGGAGATCATCGGCGCGGTCCGGGCGGCGACGGACCCGCGCGACGTCGTGGTCCAGGCGGCCGGCTCGCTGCCCGGCGACCTGCACAAGCTCTGGCGGGTCCGCGACCCGCTCGGGTACCACGTCGAGTACGCCTTCTCGTGCATGGGCTACGAGATCGCCGGCGGCATCGGTGTGCGACGCGGCGCCCCGGACCGCGACGCGATCGTCCTCGTCGGCGACGGTTCGTACCTGATGCTGCACACCGAGCTGGTGACGGCGGTCGCCGAGGGCATCAAGATCGTCGTCGTGCTCGTGCAGAACGACGGCTACGCGTCGATCGGCCGCCTGTCCGAGACCGTCGGTTCCGAGCGCTACGGCACGGAGTACCGCTACCGGGACGACACCGGGTCGTTCGAGAACGACGAGGTGCTGCCCGTCGACCTCGCCGCGAACGCGCGCTCCTACGGCGTCGACGTGATCGAGGTCCGCCCCGGCCCGGACGTGATCGCCGACCTGACCGCGGCCGTGCGGCAGGCCAAGGCGAACGACCACACCACGCTGGTGCACGTGCACGCCGACCCGCTCGCGCCCGCCCCCGAGGGTGACGGCTGGTGGGACGTCCCCGTCGCCGAGACCTCGACCCTGCCGAGCACCCGGCAGGCCCGCGCCGAGTACGAGCAGCAGGTCGCGTCGCAGCGCCCCCTGCTCGGCTGAACGAACCCATCCCACGAAGGACGACGACGTCATGACCGACACCGCCGACACCGCTGCCACCGACGCAGCGGCCGCCCCCGCCGCGATCCGCATCGGTACCGCCCCCGACTCCTGGGGCGTCTGGTTCCCGGACGACCCGGGCCAGGTGCCGTGGCAGCGCTTCCTCGACGAGGCCGCAGCAGCCGGCTACACGTGGATCGAGCTCGGTCCGTACGGGTACCTGCCCACCGATCCGGCGCAGCTGTCCGACGAGCTCGAGTCCCGCGGCCTCCGGCTGTCCGCCGGCACGGTCTTCACCGGGTTCCACAAGGGTGACGACCAGTTCCAGCGGGCGTGGGACCAGGCGGTCGCGGTCGCCGGGCTCGCGTCGGCGCTCGGTGCCCGGCACCTCGTGACGATCCCGGACCTCTGGCGCTCGGACGCGACCGGTGCGGTGCTCGAGTCGCGGACCCTGACCGACGAGCAGTGGGAGCGCCTCGGCAGGGGACACGACCAGCTGGGCAAGGCGCTGCTCGAGGAGTTCGGCGTCCGCCAGCAGTTCCACACGCACGCCGACAGCCACGTCGGCACGTACCGCGAGACCGTGCGCTTCCTCGAGGAGACCGACCCGCGGTACACGAACCTGTGCCTGGACACCGGGCACTTCGCCTACTACGGCGGCGACAACCTCCGCATGATCGCCGAACACCCGGAGCGCATCGGCTACCTCCACCTCAAGCAGGTCGACACCGAGCTGCTGTTCGACGTGCTCAAGAACGACGTGCCCTTCGCGACGGCCGTGGCGCAGGGCATCATGACCGAGCCGCCGCGCGGCACCCCCGAGCTCGCCCCGGTCATCGAGGCCGTCGCCCGGATCGACCCGGACGTCTTCGGCATCGTCGAGCAGGACATGTACGGCTGCTCGGTCGACGCCCCCGGCCCGATCGCCGAGCGCACCGTCCAGCACATCCTCGGCTCGACCGCCTCGGCGCGCGTCCGCTGACCCCCCAGGAGAACCCCGTGAGCACCACCGAGAACCTCCGCGTCGCCGTCGTCGGAGCCGGCGCGATGGGCAGCGACCACGTCCGTCGCATCACGTCCACGATCGCCGGCGCAGACGTCGTCGCCGTCGTCGACCCGGACACCGCCCGGGCCACCGCCACCGCCGAGCGGGCACCGGGGGCGCTCACCGCAGCGTCGTTCGAGGACGCCCTCGACGCGACGCCGATCGATGCCGTGCTCGTCGCGACGCCCGGGTTCCTGCACGAGCCCGTCCTCGTGCCGGCGATCGAGCGCGGTCTCGCCGTCCTGTGCGAGAAACCCCTCACCACGAGCGCGGAGGACTCCCTGCGCATCGTCGAGCTCGAGCAGGCGAGGTCCGACCGCCCGCGGATCCAGGTCGGCTTCATGCGTCGCTTCGACAAGGGGTACCAGGAGCTCCGGGCACTCCGCGAGTCCGGCACGAACGGCGCGCTGCTCGCCCTGCACCACGCGCACCGCAACCCGACGACGCCGCCGAACTTCAGCGAGTCGATGCTCATCCACGACTCGGTCATCCACGAGATCGACATCATCCCGTTCCTCACGGGCGAGCCGATCGTCGCGGTCGAGGTGAAGAAGCCCCGCAGGAACTCGCTCGGACCGGTCGACCTGCCGGAGCCGCAGTTCGTGCTGTTCACCACCGCGTCGGGCACCATGGCGATCGTCGAGATCAACGTCAACGCGCAGTTCGGGTACCAGGTGACGACCGACGCCGTGTTCGAGTCCGGCGTCGCGTACATCGGGCGCGAGACGACGATGAACGTCGTGTCGGCCGGTGTCTCGGGCCAGGGCGTCACCCCGTCCTTCGTCGAGCGCTTCGGCGCCGCGTACGACGAGGAGGTCCAGCGCTGGGTGGACGCTGCCCGCACCGGGGGCATCGACGGGCCGAGCGCCTGGGACGGCTACACGGCGTCGGTCGTCGCCGAGGTCGCCGTGCGGGCGCAGCAGACCGGCGCCCTCGAGCACGTGACCTACGCCACCGCGAAGCCCGCGTTCTACGAGACGACGCCTGACGCCTGAGGACGCACCCTGACGAAGGACGCCCGACGGCGGCGCCCGACGGCGGCGCCCGGCGGCGGGCGCCCGGCGACGGAGGTGCCGGCACCGGTGCTGGAGACGGGCCGTGTACCGGACGGGAGGCGCGGTGCATGCTGGCACCGCGCCTCCCGTCCGCGACGGCGCACCGCCACCCCCACGCACCCCCAGGAGGCACCATGCCGCTCGTCCGCATCGATCTCGTCACCGGTCGCACCCCGGAGCAGGTGCGTGCCGTCGCCGACGCGATCCACACCGCCATCGTCGCCGAGTACGGCATCCCCGAGCGCGACCGGTTCCAGGTGATCACCGAGCACCCGGCGCAGCAGATCATCGCGCAGGACGCCGGTCTCGGCTTCGAGCGGACCGAGGGCGTCGTCATGGTCCAGGTCTTCACCCAGGGTGGTCGGAGCGACGAGGCGAAGCAGGGTCTCTACCGCGCCGTGCACGACCGGCTCGCCGAGGTCGGCGTCGCGAGCGAGGACGTCTTCATCGGCTACGTCGAGAACGGCCCGCAGGACTGGTCGTTCGGGTTCGGCCGCGCCCAGTACGTGACCGGCGAGCTCGGCGTCCCCTCCGCCGGCTGAGGCAGCGGGTCCGCCGGCCTACTTGTCGACGAGGGTGACCTCGAACGAGTAGCGGTCCGGGCGGTAGCAGTGCACCCCGTACTCCACCGCCCGGCCCGACGCGTCGTACGCCGTGCGGCTCATCGTCAGGACCGGGTCACCGTCCTCGATCTCGAGCAGCGAGGCCTCGTCGTCGGTGGCCGCCCGTGCCCCGATCCGTTGCTTCGCGACCCGCATCGTGACACCCCGGCCGCGGAGCAGCTGGTACAGCCCGTGCGTCCGCAGGTCCTCGTCGGTGATCGCCGTGAACTCGGGCGGCAGGAAGTTCTCGAGGATCGCCATCGGGACGTCCTCGGCGAAGCGGACGCGGCGGATGTGGACGACCGGCGTGCCCGGGGCGGTGCCGAGGGCCTCGGCGACGACGTCGCTCGCCGGCAGGTCCGTGCGCTCGAGCAGCGTGGTCGCCGGTGCCTGCGAGCCCTGCGCGAGGTCGTCGTACAGGCTCGTCAGCTCCACCTTGCGCGTCACGGGGCCGTGCACGACCTGCGTGCCGATCCCTCGACGACGGACGAGCAGCCCCTTGTCGACCAGGTCCTGGATGGCTCGGCGGATCGTCGGGCGCGAGAGCCCGAGTCGCTCGCCGAGGGCGATCTCGTTCTCGAGCCGTGCGCCGGGCGGCATCGCGCCGGAGCGGATCGCCTCCTCGAGCCGCGATGCGACCTGGAAGTACAGCGGCACCGGCCCGGAGCGGTCCAGGTCCGTGGAGAAGTCGGACGGCAGCTGGCCCTCGTTGGTCATCGCGGTCCTCCGGGTGGGGAGGGCACCGGCGACGGCACCCCACGGCTATGTCGTGACAATAGCACCGGACTCCGCGCGGCCCGGCCCCCCGGGATCGTCAGTCGGCGAAGATCATCGGACGGTTCGACAGCCGCGGCTGGGCTGCCGCGCGGGGCTGCTCCGTCCGCGGTCGCACCGGCGCGATGTGCACCCGGGTCGCCGCACCGAGTGCCTCGACCGTGTCGCACCCGTGCTGCGCCGCTGCGTGCACCACGATCGCGGCGCAGGCCTCGGCGTCGGCAGCGGCGTCGTGGTGCTGGAAGCCCTCGTACCCGGCCGCGCGGGCCGCCATCGGGAGTCGGTAGGAGTCGAGCGTGTAGGTCTTGCGCGCCACCTGGAGCGAGCACAGCGAGTGGTGCTCCGCCAGTTCCGTGCCGGTCGCCGAGCAGCCGCCAGCGATCACACCCATGTCGAACCGGGCGTTGTGCGCGACCAGGACGTCCCCCTCGGCGAACGCCACGATGTCCCGGTACTGCTCGGCCCACCCCTTCGCCCCGACCACGTCCGTCGCGACGATGCCGTGGATGCGGGTGTTCCACTCGAGGAACGCGTCGTGGCCCAGCGGTGGCTGGATGAACCAGGAGGCCCGCTCGACCACGCGGCCGCCGCGGACCTTGACGAGTCCGACGGAGCAGGCGCTCGCGGGGGAGCTGTTCGCGGTCTCGAAGTCGATCGCGGTGAAGTTCAACGGCACGCCCTCGATGGTCGCACGGGGTTCCGACATCACCCGCGCGCGGCCTCGGCGTTGCGGCCCGGCGCGGTAGCGTCCGAGGCGTGACCGCCACCGCCACCACGACCCCGCTCGTCCTCGTCCTGCTCGGTGCCGGGTACGGGCAGCAGGCGCCCCTGCTCTGGTGGACGCGCGCGATCGCCGCGCAGCACGGCGTCGAGGTCGTCGCGCCGGCGTGGACGGTCGACGCCGCAGCGAAGGACGACCCGGTGGCCTTCGTCGAGCGCCAGGTGGCAGGCGCACTCGACGGCCGCCGCCCGGACCTCGTCGTCGCGAAGTCGTTCGGCTGCTCCGCCCTGCCCTGGGCGGTCCGCCACGACGTCGACGGGGTCTGGCTCACGCCGGTCCTCACCGATCCGGCCGTCGTCGCCGCGCTCGCCGCGGCGGGCACCGGTTCGCTCGCCGTCGGCGGCTCCGCCGACCCGATGTGGCTGCCCTCCGCGGTCGGGACGACACGCGCCGGACTGCACACGGTGGACGGTGCGGACCACGCGCTCGAGGTGCGCGGTGACTGGCGCGGTTCCCAGCGCCTCCAGGCCGAGGTGCTCGCCCTGGTCGACGAGCGCATCGGAGCGCTGGTGTCCTGACCCGCCGCGACGTACAGTCGGCGCATGGGGGAGCCGCGGGACCTGGACGAGCTGTTGGCGGGCGCACACCGCGTGGACGCGCGGCCGCACACGGTGCGGCGTGGGATCGGTCTCGGGACCACCCTGCTCGTGACCGCGGTGCTGGTCGCCGGCATCGTGCTCGGGATCGCGCACGGCCTGCTGCTCACGTTCGTGAGCTTCCTGTCCGGCATCTGGCCGTCCTGACGGCACCGGCCTGGAGGACCGGGTCGGCTCCGGCGGGCCGCCGCCGGTAGGCTGTGCTCCCGTGGCTCTCACCATCGGAATCGTCGGTCTCCCGAACGTCGGCAAGTCGACCCTGTTCAACGCCCTGACCAAGAACCAGGTCCTCGCCGCGAACTACCCGTTCGCGACGATCGAGCCGAACGTCGGCGTGGTGAACCTGCCCGACCCGCGGCTCGACCAGCTCGCGACGCTCTTCAGCTCCGAGAAGACCGTGCCCGCGCCCGTGTCGTTCGTCGACATCGCCGGCATCGTGAAGGGTGCGAGCGAGGGCGAGGGCCTCGGCAACAAGTTCCTCGCGAACATCCGCGAGGCCGACGCCATCGCGCAGGTCGTCCGTGGCTTCACCGACGACGACGTCGTGCACGTGGCGAACAAGGTCTCGCCGAAGGACGACCTCGAGGTCATCAACACCGAGCTCATCCTCGCGGACCTCGAGACCATCGAGAAGGCGCTGCCCCGGTACGAGAAGACCGTGAAGCTCAAGCAGGCCGAGCCGATCGTGCTCGAGACCGCGAACGAGGCGAGGGCGGCGCTCGAGCAGGGCACGCTGCTCTCCGCGACCTCGATCGACCTCGCGCCGATCGCCGAGCTCGGCCTCCTGTCGGCCAAGCCGTTCATCTTCGTCTTCAACGTCGACGAGGCGATCCTGACCGACGAGTCCCGCAAGGCCGAGCTGGCCGCGCTCGTGGCACCGGCGCAAGCCGTGTTCCTCGACGCCCAGGTCGAGTCGGAGCTCATCGAGCTCGACCCCGAGGACGCCGCCGAACTGCTCGAGTCGACCGGGCAGACCGAGTCCGGCCTCGACCAGCTCGCCCGCATCGGGTTCGACACCCTCGGGCTGCAGACCTACCTGACCGCCGGGCCGAAGGAAGCCCGGGCGTGGACGATCGGCAAGGGGTGGAAGGCTCCCCAGGCTGCCGGCGTGATCCACACCGACTTCGAGAAGGGCTTCATCAAGGCCGAGGTCATCTCGTTCGAGGACCTCATGGCGGCGGGCTCGATCGCGGAGGCCCGTGCGCACGGCAAGGCCCGCATCGAGGGCAAGGACTACGTCATGCAGGACGGCGACGTGGTGGAGTTCCGCTTCAACAACTGACCGGTACGCGGCGGCCGACGGCTGTCGGCCGCCGCGCTCGGAAGTCCGGTCAGGCCGTCTCGAGGTCCCACACCGGCGGCACGTACTCGCGCGACCAGCCCTCGCGGAGTCGGGTGACCGCGCGGTCGAACGACTCGAGCAGGTCCATCTCCGGCCGCACCATCGACTGCAGCTGCAGCCCCTCGTACGTCGCGAGGAGCTGCTCGGCGCCACGAGCCGGCTCCATGGTGCGCGGCTCCCGGCCGAGCTCGACGTCCCGCTGCAGGGCCGCCAGCACGAACCCGTGGAAGCGACGCCAGCGCAGGTGGAGCATCGGTGCGAGCGGGTGGTGCGGCGTCGCGGCGATGTTGAGCGTCGAGGTCAGGAAGCGCATGAGCGACGGGTCGGCGACGTTCGCGCGGACGATGGCGCGGAGGAACACGATCGTGCCGCTGCGCTCGGCGATCGGCAGCAGCGCGGTGGTCCGCTGGTCGTTCCACTGGTCGATGGTGGCGAGCAGGAGTCCGTCCCAGGTCGGGAACACCTCGGTGACGACGTCGAGCGGCTGCGACGCCTCGGTGGCCACGTGCTCGTACGACACCTCGTGCAGGGCGTTCGCACGGAGCACACGGATCATCGCGTCGACGATCTCGACCCGGAGCAGCGCTGACGTGTCGAGGGGGTGGAACGATCGCATGGGTCCAGTCCACCGGGTGCGTGCTGCCCTGACCAGTCCCCAGAACTGGGAAGAGCCGATCTCCGCAGCCGCGCAGTCCCGGCGTGGCGGAGGAGCAGCGCGTCCCCCGAGGCCCGTCCGAGCTGAGTGCCCACCGAGGATGCAGCGTTGACTGGACCGATGAAGTACGTGGTCTACGGAGAGAACCGAGTGATGACCGGCGACGCGATCGCCGAGGCGGTGCTCGCCTACGCCGCTGCGCTCGGCGAGAACGGCACGACGGACATCGTCGAGATCCCGACCGCGGACGCCGAGGGCTACGGCACCACGGCGGAGGTCCTGCTCGGCCCGGCTTCCCAGATCATGGTCGAGGCGGCGCCGGACGACGAGCTGGAGCCCGAGGACGAGGACCTGGTCAACGAGCTCGGGCGCCGCATCGCGGTGGTGGGCGGCGGACGGTTCACGGACGCCGCGTCGTCGCACTCCGACGAGCCGGAGGCCAAGCGCCTCCGGACGGACCCGCCTGAGGTCTGACCGCCGCACGCCCCGAGGAGTGGACTGGCCACGGAACGCACACTCCAGACCTCCTCGCACACGCGGTACCTACCGTCGAGGGAGAGATGAGGAGCAGACGTGAAGTACATCAACTACGACGCGAGCCAGATCCTCACCGGGGACCTGATCGCGGACGCGGTCGCCGACTACGCGGCCGTCCTCGGAGCGAACTCGCGCACCGACACGATCACGGTGCCGAGCGTCGGTGACGACGGCTCGGTGTCGACGTCGATCCTGCTCGTCGGCCCGGCGAGCGAGCTCTGCGTGACGGTCGCCCCGGACGACGAGCTCGAGCCCGAGGACCCGGCGTTCATCCGTCGCCTGCGCGACGCGGCACGGCGTGCGGGTCCGGCGCTCCCGGTGAACGCGGACGGTGGCACGCGCTTCCGCGGAGCCGAGGGGCCGTCGTCGTACGGGCCGGCCTGACACCCCGAAGGCACAGACGACGAACGCCGCCGGCGCTGAGCCGGCGGCGTTCGTCGTGTGTGGACCGGGAACCGTGTGAGCGGTTCCGGCGGGTCCGACCTAGGCGGCCAGGGCGAGCTCGCCCTTGCCGACGCGGCGCGCGAGCAGGATGGTCCGGCTCGACTCGCCCCGCCAGGAGCGGCCGGGTACGGTCCAGCCGGCCTCGCCGTCGATGTCCACGCGTGCGTCACGCGTGACGAACAGGCGCAGGTCGTCGGCCGCGATGCGGACGAGGTACTCGCGCTGCGAGCGGTCGTCGCGGACCGGGAACTCGGCGATGCGGTCGGGGGAGACGGTGGGGGCCGCGAGTGCGGTCCCGGAGATGGTGATGCGGTCGTTGCTGGTCATGGTGGTGCGGTACTTCCTGGTCGTTCGGCACCCGGCCGTGCTCTGGTCGGCGGACTCCGTGGTCCGGCACGACGCATCGGCTGCGGGTGCGCACGTCGTGTCTCGACGTGCTGCTCGTCCGTTCGGATCGAGCGGTGGTCTCGGTGGAATGCGACCCGGCGGGTCGGTACGAGACGTGCTGGTGTGCGCGAGTCAGATGGGTTCGCTGCAGTGCACCAATGAGACACTATACGTCGCTTCGTCCGGAACGTCCAGCAAGACGGACGGGAGGCGCGGTGCGAGCGTGCACCGCGCCTCCCGTCCGGTGGGCCGTCAGTTCAGAGCGGGGGTGTCCTCCGGCACGACGCCGTCGCCGTACAAGTCGGTCGCCAGGTCGCGGAGCGCGCGCAGCGCGACGCGCTGCGTCAGCGGACCGTAGGAGATGCGGGCGACGCCGAGGGCCTCGTACTCGGCAGCCGGCAGGGCGCCCGGCAGTCCGATCACCGAGAGCTTGCCGCGACCGAGCCCGTCGACGAGTCGTTCGACCACGTCGCGCTGGATCGCACCCGGCACGAAGACGAGTGCGGCGCCGTTGTCGAGGAACGCCTTCCCGCGGGCGATGGCGTCCTCGATGCTCTCGTCGATCGGGCGGTCGCCACCCCGGGCGATCGCGTCGGTGCGGGCGTTGAGCTGGAAGGCGACGCCCTCGGCCTCGGCTGCGGCGGTGATCGCGGCGACGCGGGCGACGGCCTCGTCGAAGGGACGGAGGCGGTCCTCGACGTTCGCGCCGACGATCCCGGCGGCGATCGCGCGACGGATCGTCTCGGCCGGGTCCGCGTACCCGCCGTCGAGGTCCGCCGTGACGGGCAGGTCCGTCGCGGCGGCGACGGTCGCGGCGCCCGCGAGGGCCACGTCGAGCGGCATCCCGCCGTCGTCGTAGCCGTGGCTCGCGGCGATGGAGTGCCCGGCGGTCGCGATCGCCTTCGTCTCCGGCAGGTCGCTCACGACCTTCGCGCTGATCGCGTCCCACACGTTGACGACGCGCAGGATCTCGGGGGCTTCGTGCAGCTGCTTGAGGGTGGTCGCCTTGTCGGCGGTGCTCGTGCTCATGGTGCCGAATCTACGGGCACCCGTGCTGACGCGTCCGTGCGCCGTCGCTGCGGCTACGCGGCGGTGCTCACGAGTCGTCAGAACGTCTACGCTGCTTCGAGGATCGCTCGCCCTCCGGGCAGTGGTGAGTGACGCAATGGGCGTCGAACGAGGGGAAGAACTTGGCACGCAGACGCGGTTTCTTCGCGGAGATTCAACATCAGCAGCGGCTCGCAGATCAGCGAGCCGCACGAGCGCGTCGTGAGCGCGCGGCTGCCCAGGCTGCCATCGAGCGCTCGCGAGCGCAGGCCGAACGGGCTCGGGCGCAAGCGGTACGAGCGGCAGCGGCTTCCGAGCGCGCCTCCGAGGCCGAGCGGAAGCGGGCGGAGCGCGAGGCACAGGCTGCCTACGCCGAGGCGCGCAAGGCTGAGGCCGACGACCAGAACGAGGTACTTCGTCTCACGAACGCGGCCGTCGGAAGCCTTCTCGGGGCGACCCTGAACGTCGACGATCACGTCGATCTGGAGCAGCTCAAGCGGACGGCTCACCATCCGCCCTTCCCGCACCCGGACCTCGAGGTTCCGATCCCGCGGCCGATGCCGCTGGCGTTGCCGCCCGCGCCGATCTGGCAGGAGCCGGCGGCGCCGAAGGGACTGTTCGGAAAGCGCAAGAAGCACGAGGAGCTGAAGCAGGAGGCGTGGGCCGCGTTCCAAGCCCATGGTGCTGAATGGGAGAGGCTTCGTGACTCCCTCCCAGCTCGCCAGGCCGACGCCGATCGCCAGCACGATGCGCTTGAGCACCGCCGTCGAGAGCAACTGGAAGTGGAACGAGGCCGGTACCAAGCCACTTGCGAAGCCCGTCAACGTGAGGTCGACGAGCACAACGCTGAGATCGATGCCTTGATCGCGGGTCTTGGTTACGGAGTCCCTGAAGCTGTCCAGGAGTACCTGGACATCGTTCTTGCAAACTCCGTCTATCCGGAGGACTTCGAGGTTCGGCACGAAGCAACCTTCGACGCAGCGTCCGGTGAGGCGGCCATCCGCGCAGTCGTGCCCGCGCCGGAGCTCCTCCCTGCGGTGAAGGCCTACCGGTGGGTGAAGGCATCGGACGAGATCGTCGGCGCCGCGCTGACAAAGAAGGACCAGAACGAACGGTACGGGGACGCTCTCGCGCAGGTTGCGCTCCGAACGCTGCACGAAGTCTTCGAAGCCGATCGCCGAGGGGTCGTTCGGTCGATAGCGCTCGAGGTCGGGCCCGCGACGAAGGATCCAGCGACCGGACTCGACCGGTTCTTCCCCCTCGTCGCGGTGGGCGCATCGCGCGATCACTTCGTCGAGTTCGACCTGGCATCTGTCGTACCGACCGCAACGCTCCAGCACCTTGGTGCAGCTATCTCAAAGAACCCGATCGCGCTCACCGTTGTCGATCCCGGTGGAGTGCGACGGTCGTGAGCAACCGCCGCTTCAACCCACCTCCGTCCTGGCCGCCGGTTCCCGCGGGCTGGCAACCCCCGACCTCCTGGAGCCCGCCCGCCGATTGGCCGGCGCTTCCGGAAGGTTGGTCACTCTGGATCGAAGACCAGCAGTCGAACCCTGAACGTCGACGTGGGGGCCCGACGCTGCCAGCGCCGCACAACGACGTGGCGGGAATCACCATGGACGTTCCATCGCGGGTCGAGGATGACGGGATCAGTGGTGAGGAACTGATGGTCCTCCTGCCGGTGAAGGATTCGGCACTCAGCAGCTTCGACGACCCCCGAGACGCTCGCATCGCTCAGCTGGAGGCGGAAGTGCGTAGTCTTCGGGCTGACACCTCCGCTGGAGTGAACGTCGCTGTCCCCCTCGACGACCAACAGGTCCTGCAGTCAGTCGGGATATACCGCTACCACCATCCGCTCGAGAACGCAGCCGCGTACAAGGAGCGGCTGGCGGTGATCGAGGCAACCGTCGCCGCGCTCGTCCGCGACGGCCGAGCGATTCACCGTTCCAACATGTTCACGTTCGACAACTCGCTCGCCAAGGGACGCAAGATGAGCGACGACCTGTCGAAATTGATGTTGCGCGCGTACAACGCCGAGGCGGACAGTGCTGTCCGGGCGCTCCGTGCAGGTAACGTCGAAACGGCAAAGCGTCGCCTGGAGAAGTCGCGGGATGCCATTGCTCGCCTGGGCGCGATGATGGAAATGCAGATCGCTCAGGAGTATCACGACCTTCGCATCGAGGAGGTTGAGCTGACGTCGGACTGGCTGATGCGGAAGCAGGAAGAGCGGGAGCGAGAGCGGGACGAACGTGCTCGACTGCGCGAAGAGAAGCGGGTACAGCAAGAGCTCGAGGCGGAACGCGAACGGCTCGACAAGGAGCGTGCCCTCATCGAGCAGACGCTCGAGCGGCTACGGGCGAACGGCGAATCCGACCCCGTCCTTGAGGCGCGGTTGGGCCAGATCGACGTGGCAATCGAGCAGAACGACTTCCGAGCTGCGAACATCCGAGCTGGGTACGTGTACGTCATTTCGAACCGGGGGGCGTTCGGGCCGGACGTCGTGAAGATCGGGCTGACGCGCCGCCTGGAACCGGCTGACCGGGTGCATGAGCTCGGCGGAGCTTCTGTACCGTTCCGATTCGACGTGCACACGATCTACTTCTCCGAGGACGCAGTCTCCTTGGAGACCGAACTTCATCGGCACTTCGCGGCGCGCGCACTCAACCAGGCGAACCCACGGAAGGAGTTTTTCTTCGCCAGCCCGGCAGAGGTGCGAGAGGTCCTCGCGGAGAAGGTGGGGGCGCTCCTAGAGTTCCGCGAAGATGCCGAGGCAACCGAATACCTACAGTCGGTCGGCGCTTGGCCGGACCGCGCTGCGCTGTCTGCCTGAACCAGTCTGACGTCCTGCCAGTTCTCGCGTGCAAAGGGTGGTGGTGCTGGCTGCCGATCACCGGAGTTGACGTGATCGGCTCGTCGGTGGAGTAGAACGTGTCGGATCCGCCGGAGTAACCCGACGCGTTCTGCGCTACGGCAGTCGATTCGTGCTGGTGAAGTGCCCGGGAGGTGATCGCTGGACGACGCGGGATGACGGCCGGACTCGCACCGGGCCTCCCGGTCGATGCATGCTGGGACGCATGGCTGACGACGAACAGGACCCGGTCGGCACGCTCCGCGGGGTCCGCACGAGCATCAAGTGGACGCGCTACGCGCCCGACGTGCTGCCCCTGTTCGTCGCCGAGATGGACCACGACGTGGCGCCGGCGATCCGGCAGGCACTGGTCGAGCGGGTGCAGCAGTCCGACCTCGGGTACCTGGACGGCCCCGGGCCGCTCGCGCCGGCGTTCGCGCAGTTCGCGCGCGACCGGTGGGGCTGGGCGGTCGACCCGGAGCGTGTGCACCTGGCGACGGACGTCAGCGTGGGGATCGTCGAGTCGCTCCGGCTCGCGCTGCCCGAGGGCGGACGCGTCGCGATCACCCCGCCGGTGTACCCGCCGTTCTTCGAGCTCGTCGAGGAAGCACGATGTCAGGTCGAGGAGGTTCCGCTGACCGAGCAGTGGGGCGTCTACCGGCTCGACCTCGCCGGGCTCGAGCGCGCCTTCGCCGACGGCGTCCGGGTGTTCCTGCTCTGCAACCCGCACAACCCGATGGGACTCGTGCACGACCGGGCCGACCTCGAGGCGCTCGCCGAGCTGGCGGCACGGTACGACGTGCTCGTCGTCAGCGACGAGATCCACGCGCCGCTCACGCACCCGGGCGTCCGCTTCACCCCGTTCGCGATGGTCGCCGAGCAGCACGGCGCCCGCAGCGTCTGCGTGACGAGCGCGAGCAAGGGCTGGAACCTCGCCGGCGTGAAGTGCTCCGTCATGGTCGCGGGGGACGACCGGACCGCGGCGCTCCTCGACACGCTGTGGGAGGAGGTCGCCTGCCGCACGAGCATCCTCGGGCTGCACGCGAACCTCGCCGCGTTCACCCTCGCGACGGACTGGCTCGACGACGTCGTCGCCCGCATCGTCGCGAACGAGCGGCTGCTCGGCGCCCTGCTCGCCGAGCACCTGCCCGGGGTGGTCTACACGCGGCCGCGGGCCGGCTACCTCGCATGGCTCGACTTCCGGGGGATCGGCCTCGGCGACGACCCCGCGGTGCCGCTCCGTGAGCACGCGTACGTGGCGCTGAACTCCGGGCTCGGCTTCGGCGCCCAGGGGCGGGGGTTCGCGCGGCTCAACCTGGCGTGCTCGCCGGAGACCCTGCGCGAGGCCGTGCACCGCATCGCGGCGGCCTACCCGTCGAGCGCGCAGGAGGGACTGGTCTGGCACGTCGCCTGAGCGGTCGGTCGCGCTCGGACGAGTCTCGCGCCCAGCGACCCGTCCCGGGCCCGGGCGCGCGAGGGACGTCGCGCAGCTCGAGCCTCACCGCGGGAGGACGCTCGCGGAGGAGCGCCGCGACGGCGTCAGTCGGACAGCTCGTCGACGTACTGGTTGCGGCCGACGACGCGGATGCGCAGGTCGTCGTCGCGGTCCATCGCGAGGAACTCCCGTGCGACCGGACCGACGGAGGACCAGCGGAGCACCTCGGTGATCGGGGTCCCCTCGATGAACACCTGCCACACGCCGCGCTCACGGACGGCCTGCACCTCGTACGTCGCCATGCGGCGAGCGTACCGGCTCACTGCAGGCGCTTCTCGTACCACCGCATGGTCGGGACGGTCCCGTCCGGCTTCGCCCAGTCCGCGGGAGACCGGTGGGTCAGCCGCCAGCCGCGGCGTTCGTACAGCCGCCACGCGCCGGGGGTCTCCTCGGTCACGTCGAGCCGCAGGACCGGTGACGCCGCGGAGGCCTCGGCCGCCGCCAGCAGGGCGTCGGCGACGCCCTGCCCACGGTGGTCCGGGTGGACGACGAGTCGGGTGACCAGCGGTGCCGCGGCCGCGGCGGGAGCGGCCAGTCCGACGTGACCGACCACGCTGCCCGACGACCACGCGGTCCACGCCGAGCGGTGCCCGGGCGGGGTCAGCCACGCGACCGGATCGTCGGGCCAGTGCGCCGGGAAGCCGTCCTCGTCGTGCGTGCGCCGGAGCACCCGGACCAGGTGCTCCAGCTCGTCGTCGCGGCGCGGTCGGATGTGCACGAACGTGACGCTACCGGGTCGGGGTCAGACCAGGTCGAGCACCATGTGGACGTCCGCGCGGGCGTACGGGCTCGGCGCGATCTCGTCGTGTGCGAGGTGCCGGAAGCCGAACGCCTCGTACAGGTGCACGGCGCTCGCCAGGGCACTGTTGCTCTCGAGCGCGACCCGCTGCGCGCCGAGGGACCGGGCGCGGTCGAGTGCTGCGGCGATGAGCTTCCGTCCGGTGCCGTGCCCCTGGTGCACCGGCGAGACCGCCATCTTGACGAGTTCGAACACGCGCTCGCCCACGGGCATGATCCCGATGCAGCCGATGACCTCGTGGTCGAGCCGCGCGACGAACACCGCACCGCCGGGCTCGATGATGCGGCCGACCGGATCGCCGAGGATCGCGCGGTCCTCGTCCTCGAGCGTGAAGTACTGCTCGATCCACGCCTCGTTGAGGGTGCGGAACGCCGTGGCGTCGGCGGCGGTCTCGAACTCGGCGATGGTCAGCGTGGGCGTCTCGGGCACGGATCCATCCTCGACCAGGGATCTGATCGCGTCCAATACTCGTTCCCGCTCATCGATAGGCTGCGTGCATGGATGTCGACCTGCGGCAGCTCCGGGCGTTCCTCGCCGTCGCCGACGAGCTGCACTTCGGGCGGGCCGCCGAACGGCTGCGCATCGCCCAGCCCGCGCTCTCGCAGCAGATCCGACGGACCGAGCGTGACCTCGGGGTGGACCTGTTCGTCCGCACCTCGCGCAGCGTCGCGCTCACCGCCGCCGGTCGGGTGCTGCAGGGCCGTGCACGCTCGCTGCTCGACCAGGCAGCGCGCGACGTGGACGAGGTCGTGCGGGTCGGACGCGGTGAGGCCGGACGGCTGGACGTCGGGTTCGTCGTCTCGGCGTTGCCCCTCGGTCCGATCGAGCGCGTGCAGGCCTTCCGGCAGCGGTACCCGCTCGTCCGCGTCGAACTCACCGAGGGCTACTCGTCGACGCTGCTCGCCCGCATCGTCCGCGGCGAGCTCGACCTGGCGGTCCTGCGCGACCCCGACCCGGACCCCGCCGTGCGGTTCCTGCCGTTCCGCTCCGAGCCCTTCGTCGCGGCGGTCCCGCACGGGCACCGGCTCGCGGAGCGGGTGTCGATCCGCGGCATCGAACTGGTCGACGATCCGTTCGTGTTCTTCCCGGCGATCGCCGGTGCGGTCGCGACCGAACGCAACCTCGCGCCCGTGGTCGTCGAAGGACGGCGACCCGAGGTCGTGCAGGAGGCCACGACGTGGGCCACCGTGCTCCACCTGGTCGGAGCGGGGCTCGGTGTGACGATCGCCCCGGAGAGCGCGACCCTCGCGGCACCCGACACCGTCGTCCTGCTCCCGCTGCAGGACGACCCGCACCGCAGCGAGCTGGTCTGGGCCGTCCGCGTCGACGACGACCGCGAGATCCTCCGCAACTTCATCGCGGCCACCGAGCCCTGAGCTGTTCCCCGCCGCAGCATCGAGCCCGCTCCGGGGTGGCGTCAGCGAGCGCAGACGGACCGGACGTGCAGGCTGATGCCCTCGGTCGTGCCGCGGATGTCCGCGCTCGCGACGCCGTGCGGTGTCGGGTCGTCGGCGGTCCACAGGTCGAGTCCCGACGCCCGGCCGCCCATCGTCAGTCCCGCGGCCGTCCAGGTCGCCGTGACCCGGTCGAACGGCACCTGCGCGTCCCGGTAGCGGGTGAAGACCGGGACGACGGCGGACGCGACGGCCCGCGTCCCCTGCTCGTTCCCGAGTGCCTCCCGGCCCACCGCGCACGGTTCGATCGTCGTCGTCACCTCGGCGGCGACACCGGTGCGCTCCACGGACTGCGCCGCGAAGGACCGCACGGCCTCGGTCTCGGCGGTGACGTCGACCGGTGCCCACGGCAGGGCCGGCGCCTCGAGGTCCTGCGGCTCCGCGGACCCGAGGGGGAGTCCGAGCAGTCCCTCGGTCGTGGCCTCGGCACCGCCCGGGCCCGTCAGCGAGAACGCGGTGCGCGGGGCGATCCCGGCCTCGGCGGCCTCGTCGGGTGTCGTGGCGAGCACCGCGGCGGTGGCGGCCGGGTCCGGTACGGTCGCGTGCAGCGAAGGCCGTGCCGGTCCGCCGCCCACGCTGCGGTCGTAGCGCGTCCCGGCCTCGGAGCGGACGTCCCGGGCACCGACCCGGTCGAGCACGCCCAGCACGGCCTGTCCGGGCTGCAGCGCGTCGACCTCGACGGAGGAGTCGCCCGACTCCACGGTCACGGAGCGTCCACCGGCATCCGCGCGGACCCGGCGCACGGTGTCGGTCCAGGACGGCAGGTCCACCGCGGTCACCCGCGTCGCGTACCGATCAGCACGGACAGCGCGGACGAACGACTCGGTCCGCAGGCGGTCCGCCACGTCGACCAGTCCCGCGTCGAGCGGGTCGACGACCCCCGCCGCCCGGTCGTCGCCGGCCGGTACCGAGAGGTCGATGACGAGTGTCGTGCCGGGCACGGGGCGGGCCCCTCGAGCAGACGCCGTGCTCCGCACCGCAGCCGCCACACCGAGGTCGCTCGACCGCGCCTGCACGGTGACGTCGGCGAGCCAGTCGGTCGGGTGGTCCTTCTCGTCGACCTGGCGCACGTCGCCTTCTGCACCGGCCACGTCGGGCAGCGTCCGGAGGTCGTCGAGCAGCGCGCCGAGGGCATCCTCGGACCCCTTCGGGGGCGGGGTCTCGAGGAACCCCCTGGTGCACCCGCCGAGCAGGATCGTCGTCAGCAGAGCGAGGAGGACGGCGAGTGCGGTCGGTGGTGCGGTGGTCACGGCACCGACCCTAGGAACGCCGGGCCGACGGCAGCGCTCAGCCGCGACGTGGTGTGCCCGAGGACACACGGTCGCTCACCCGAGCGGCAGCACCGGTGCGCGCTGGTCGCCGAGTTCGTCCTCGCGCCACGGCCGCGCACCGCGGAGCGTCAGTCCGAGCTGCACCAGGACGAACGCCACGTGCGGCTCGACGTCCGGGTCCCACGGCCCCTCGACCCCGAGGCCGAGCGCGCCGAGCTCGTCGTCCGCCTCGTCGCGGATGCTGAGGCGCCAGCGCCCGTCGCCCTGTTCCTCGACGACGGCCCACCGCGCGGTGGCGAACCGGCTCACGCGGTCTTCGCCACGTCCTCGGTGAAGTTCCGCACGCGCCCGAGCAGGGCCTCGCCGCGCATCGCGATCGTCGCGGGCGGGTTGAGGTGCGGCGGCGCCGTCCGGATGAGCATCGAGCAGCCGAGGTCCTCGCAGATGTAGGACCCGATGGTGTTGCCGTTCCGGCCGGACTCACCGGCGCGGGCGGCGGAGAACAGGCGGACCTGCGTCGCCGGCTGCGGGGAGTGGCAGAACGAGCACATCGCGGCGATGCCCGGGCGGAGCGAACCGCCGGCGGAGCGGACGACGATGCCGACCGGGCGATCGTCGATCCACGACACGATGTAGCCGCGTCGGGCGGCCTGCGGGTCGCGCCAGCCGAGGAACTCGCGCTCGTCCCACAGCATCTCGTGCAACCCCGGGATGGGGAGCTGCTCGAGCTCGTCCGGGGTGGCGTTCACGAACGACGAACGGATGTCTGCTTCGGTCAGTGGCTTCACGGTGCCTGCCACCCTATGCCTCGCCCCCGACAGGCGTGACCGGTGGGCTCAGCGCAGCCGGGAGGCACGGACCGCCCCGAGCGCGCTCGTCCCGTCCGCCACGAGCACCGCCCGGCGCAGGGCGTCGCGTCCGACGCGTCGGGCCGCCGCGTCGTCGGCCGCGAACTCGACGAGGACGCGCGTCGAGCGCGCCATGGCGCGCGCCCCGGGAACCCACGGGACCGCACGCTCGATGGACTCGGCGACCGCGACGGCCACGGCGTGGCGCTGCGTCAGGTGGGCCCGCTCGTGGGCGACCACGGCCTCCAGTTCGTCGGTCCGCAGCAGGTCGGCGAGCCCGGTGCTCACGAGCACGCCGCCGGACCGACCGGGGACCGCGCAGGCGAGCGCGTGGTCCGCCTCGACCAGGGCGACGGTGGTACCGTCGATCTGTCGGTGCGGAGCGGTGCCCGACCGCATGGCCTGCCGCACGGCCTCGTGCTCGGCGCCGGGACGAACGCGGACCGCGACGACGAACGCTGCCACGCCGAGGAGTGCGACGCCGAGGTTCAGGCCGTGCGTCGGGGACTCGGTGAGCCGGAAGGGGTCGAGCGGCCGGTCGGCCGCGACGACGAGGGCGACCCCGACGACGAAGCCGACCACGCCGAGCAGGACCGCGACGGACCACGAGACCAGCGCCGTGCGTGGGTGGTCGATCGTCCAGGCGGACCGGGTCAGGACGCGCGGGGCGACCACCACGACGACGAGGGCGAGGGCGATGAGGGCGACTCCGACGACGACCACTGCTCGGTTCCGGTCAGGAGCGGGCTCGGGCGTCGAGGGCGCGGCGCAGGACGTCGAGGTCGTCCGAGGCGAGCGATCCGGTGAACTGGAGCAGCGCGGCCTCGCGGTCCGACGCGGCGGCCAGCGCGTTCGACATCAGCGATGCCGTCTGCTGCTCACGGCTGTGCACGGCGCGGAAGGTCAGCGGGGCCTCGGCGTGCTCCTGCCGCTCGACCTGGCCCTTGCGTCCCAGGCGGTCGAGCACGGTCAGCACCGTGGTGAGCGCCGGACGCGGCTCCGGGAAGGCGTCCAGCACCTGCCGTGCCGTGCACCCGTCCACGACGCCGCGGTCGGCCGCAGCGCGCAGGGTCTCGAGGACCGCCTGCTCGAGCTGCCCACGGGGGCGCGATCGCTGTCCTGCCATCCCCGCATTCTACGAGACGTCGAAGGGGCGACCACGACACATGCCGGAAACGCGGGGTCGGTATGCTCGGGCCTGCACAACTCAACACCGGCCGCACACCCGCCGCGGGAGAGCCGAGCGCACGCGCACGGCACCGAAGGAGCAACCTCCCCGTCAATCTCTCAGGTCCCACACCGCAGCGGACAGGCCACTCTGAAAAGCAGACACGCGTCCCCGCCGGGCCCGCGCGGCGTCTCGCCCACGGTGAAAGCCGCCGGACCTCACGGGCCGCGGTGAAACTCTCAGGCCCATGACAGAGGGGGAGTTCCCACCCGACGACGGCCGTCGGGTCCTGCCGATGCCAGGAGAACTCCGTCATGCGTTCCTCCCCACTCGAGTCCGCGCACGAGGCTGCGGGCGCCACCTTCACCGACTTCGCCGGGTACCGGATGCCCGTGCGGTACTCGTCCGACCTCGCCGAGCACCACGCCGTGCGTCAAGCCGCGGGCGTCTTCGACCTGTCGCACATGGCCGAGGTCGGCGTCGTCGGCCCCGACGCCGTGCCGTTCCTCGACCACGCGCTCGCCGGGTCCTTCGGCGCGATGCCCGTCGGTCGCGCGAAGTACTCGCTGCTCCTCGCCGAGGACGGCGGGATCCTCGACGACCTCGTGGTCTACCGCACCGGCGAGGACGTCTTCCTCGTCGTGGCGAACGCCGCGAACCGCTCCGTCGCGGTCGATGCGCTCGTCGCGCGCTCGGGCGGCCACGACGTCGAGGTCACCGACGACTCGGACACCACCGCCCTCGTGGCGATCCAGGGTCCGGCCGCGGCGGGGACGCTCGACGCCCTGGTCGTGGCGGACCGCCTGCAGCCGGAGACCCCGCTCGACGAACTCCGGTACTACCGCGTGCTGCACGCGCTGTTCGACGGCGCCGAGGTCCTCGTCGCCCGGACCGGCTACACCGGCGAGGACGGCTTCGAGATCTACAGCGACACCGACGTCGCGTCGTCGATCTGGGACGCCCTGCTCGAGACCGGCGCCGACCGCGGCGTCGTGCCCGCCGGGCTCGCCGCGCGGGACACCCTGCGGCTCGAGGCCGGCATGCCGCTCTACGGGCACGAACTGTCGACCGAGGTGCGACCCGCCCAGGCCGGTCTCGGTCGTGTCGTCGCGACCTCGGGCTCGTTCGTGGGGGACGCCGGCGTGGTGCCCGCCCCCGGCGCCCGCGTGCTCGTCGGCCTCGTGACCGAGGGACGCCGTGCGCCGCGCGCCGGGTACGACGTCGTGCACGACGGGCAGGTCGTCGGCACCGTCACGTCCGGGGCGCTCTCGCCGACGTTGGGACACCCCGTCGCCATGGCCTTCGTCGATCCGACCGTGGCCGGCGAGGGACAGCTCCTGCACATCGACGTGCGCGGGACCGCGATCCCCAGCACCGTCACCCCCTTCCCCTTCTACCGCCGCACTCCGAGAGGCTGATCCCGTGACCGACCAGACCGCACTGCAGTACACCGCCGACCACGAGTGGATCCTCGTCGAGGGCGACACCGTGACCGTCGGCATCACCGACCACGCCGCCGAGCAGCTCGGGGACGTCGTCTACGTCGAGCTCCCCGCCGTCGGTACCACCACGACCGCCGGCGAGCAGATGGGCGAGATCGAGTCGACCAAGAGCGTCGGCGAGCTCTTCGCCCCGATCGAGGGCGAGGTCGTCGCGATCAACGACGCCGTGGTCGACGCCCCCGACACGGTCAACCAGGACCCGTTCGGCGCGGGCTGGCTCGTGAAGCTCAAGGTCGAGGGCACCTCCTTCCCCGAGGACCTGATGGACCACGACGCGTACCGGGCGTCCCTCGCATGACCGGCGCGCAGCAGAACCTCCAGACGTCCTTCGCCGACCGGCACATCGGCACGACGAGCGCCGACCAGCAGGTCATGCTCGACGTGGTCGGGCAGCCGTCCCTCGACGCCCTCGTCCGCGCGGCGATCCCGGAGTCGATCCACGCCGCGCCCACCACCGACACGGTCGTCCCCGCGGCCGTCGGTGAGACCGAGGCGCTCGCCGAGCTCCGCGCGAAGGCCGGGCGGAACACCGTCCGTCGCGCCATGATCGGCCTCGGCTACCACGGCACCCACACGCCCGCGGTGATCCAGCGGAACGTGCTCGAGAACCCGAGCTGGTACACGGCTTACACGCCCTACCAGCCGGAGATCTCGCAGGGCCGACTCGAGGCGCTCATCAACTTCCAGACGATGGTGTCCGACCTGACCGGCATGGCCACCGCCGGCGCGTCGATGCTCGACGAGGGCACGGCCGTGGTCGAGGGCATGCTCCTGGCCCGTCGTGCGTCGAAGGTGAAGGGCGACGCGTTCCTGGTGGACGCCGACCTGCTGCCGCAGACCCGCGCGCTGCTCGACCACCGTGCCGACGCGGTCGGGATCGCCCTGCGCGAGTTCGACGCGGCGACCGGGCCCAGCGACGACGACCTGGACGGCGCCTTCGGCGTGATCGTGCAGTACCCCGGTGCCTCCGGGCGCGTGGTCGACCCCTCGACGACCATCGAGCGCGTGCACGCCGGTGGCGGCATCGCCGTGGTCGCGGCCGACCTGCTCGCGATGACGCTCCTGGCGAGCCCGGGCGACCTGGGTGCCGACGTCGCCGTGGGCACGAGCCAGCGCTTCGGCGTCCCGCTCGGCTTCGGCGGCCCGCACGCCGGGTACCTCGCGGTCCGTGCCGGACTCGAGCGGCAGCTGCCCGGCCGGCTCGTCGGCGTCTCCTTCGACGCCGACGGACAGATGGCCTACCGGCTGAGCCTGCAGACGCGTGAGCAGCACATCCGTCGCGAGAAGGCCACGAGCAACATCTGCACCGCGCAGGTCCTGCTCGCCGTGATGGCCTCGATGTACGCGGTCTACCACGGCCCCGAGGGGCTGCGCTTCATCGCGGACCGCGTGGCCCGGACGACCTCGGCGCTCGCCGACGTCGCCCGTGCGGCGGGGCTCGAGGTCGTGCACGAGCACTGGTTCGACACCCTGACCCTGCGGGCTCGCGGGCGCGCGGCAGCGATCGTCGACGCCGCGCGCGACGCCGACCGCCTGCTCCACCTGATCGACGCCGACACCCTCCAGTTGTCGGTGGACGAGACGACCACACCCGAGGACGTGACGGCGCTCGCCGACGTGTTCGGGGCGGTGGACGTGACCGTCCCGTCGACCGAGGGCGCCGTGCGCGACGCGGCCACGGGCCTCCCGTCCGACCTGCTGCGCAGCAGCGAGTACCTGACGCACCCCGTGTTCAGCGCGCACCGCAGCGAGACCCGCATGATGCGGTACCTCAAGCACCTGGCCGACAAGGACTACGCGCTCGACCGCGGCATGATCCCGCTCGGCAGCTGCACCATGAAGCTCAACGCGGCGACCGAGATGGCGGCGGTCACCTGGCCCGAGTTCGCGAACGTGCACCCGTTCGCCCCGCGCGAGGACGTCGATGGGTACCTCGACATGATCGGCGACCTGGAGACCTGGCTGGCCGAGGTCACCGGGTACGACACGGTCTCGTTGCAGCCGAACGCCGGCAGCCAGGGCGAGCTCGCGGGGCTGCTCGCGATCCGGGGCTACCACCGGTCCCGTGGTGACGTCGACCGCACGGTGTGCCTCATCCCGTCGAGCGCCCACGGCACGAACGCCGCGTCCGCCGTCCTCGCCGGCATGAAGGTCGTCGTCGTGGCCTGCGACGAGGACGGCAACGTCGACCTCGCCGACCTCCGTGCCAAGACCGCGCAGCACGCCGACACCCTCGCCGCGCTGATGATCACCTACCCCTCGACGCACGGCGTGTACGAGCACGACGTCCGCGAGGTCTGCGACGCCGTGCACGAGGCCGGTGGCCAGGTGTACGTCGACGGTGCCAACCTCAACGCACTGCTCGGGCACGCCCGGTTCGGCGACTTCGGCGGCGACGTCTCGCACCTCAACCTGCACAAGACGTTCTGCATCCCGCACGGCGGCGGCGGCCCCGGCGTCGGCCCGGTCGCGGCGAAGGCGCACCTCGCGCCCTTCCTGCCGGCGCACGCCTTCGCCCAGGACCCGGACCGGCGACCCGGATCGACCTCGGACGGGCGACTCGCCCACGCCGGTGGGCCGGTCTCAGCAGCGCCCTACGGCAGCCCGAGCATCCTGCCGATCACCTGGACCTACGTCCGGATGATGGGACTCGAGGGCCTCACCCGGGCGACCGAGGCCGCGGTCCTCGGTGCGAACTACATCGCCGCGCGGCTCCGTGACGCGTTCCCCGTGCTCTACACGGGGGAGTCGGGGCTCGTCGCCCACGAGTGCATCCTCGACCTGCGCCCCCTGCGCGAGTCGTCCGGCATCACGGTCGACGACGTCGCGAAGCGCCTGGTGGACTACGGCTTCCACGCCCCGACGATGTCGTTCCCGGTCGTCGGGACGCTCATGGTCGAACCGACCGAGAGCGAGGACCTCGCCGAGCTCGACCGCTTCGTCGACGCGATGCTGGCCATCCGTGCCGAAGCGGCAGCCGTCGAGCGGGGGGAGTGGCCGGCGGACGACAACCCGCTCGTGCACGCCCCGCACACCGCGGCGTCCGCGATCTCGGGGGAGTGGACGCACCCGTACACGCGGGAGCAGGCCGTCTACCCCGTCCCCGGGATCAGTGCGCGGAAGTACTGGCCACCGGTCCGCCGGATCGACCAGGCGTACGGCGACCGGAACCTGGTCTGCGCGTGCCCGCCGATCGAGGCGTTCGCCTGATCGGGCCCGCCGCCCGTGTCACACGGCGGCGATCCCACCCCTGAGCGCGTAGCGTGTGCCCTGTCCGGAGATCCGGGCAGGGCACACGTGCGCCAGGGGGTGTGCGCCGACGGTTCCGGACAGCGGGATGTCGGAGCGCTCCACCTCCGTCCGAGGGCTGCTCGGCTAGCCCATCGCTGTGCGCTCGTGCAACAACTTCGTTGCAGAAGCAACAAACCCGCTCGCGCCTCGTCAGGGCGACCGAATCTTGCATCCTCCCGCAACGATCCTGCAACTTGGTTTCCGGTTTGTAACCGATGGCCGCAGGGTTTGGTCGGCGGTCCGAGCACTGCCTACAGTGCAAGGACAAACGCGCCCGGCAGCACCTCTGTGCCTGGCGCGTCCCATGCACCAGGAGGAACCTTGATCAAGAAGCGCGCTGGGCTCTCTGCCCTCGCCGTGCTCGGGGCCACAGCAATCGCCCTGACCGGCTGCTCCAGCAACGGAAGCGGCAACGGCGGTGACTCGGGCTCGACGAACGCGTCCGGGATCGTCACCACGAACGGCTCCGAGCCCCAGAACCCGCTCATCCCCTCGAACTCCACCGAGACCGGTGGCGGCAAGATCATCACGTCGATCTTCGAGGGCCTCGTCTCGTACGACGCCGACGGCAAGCCGGTGAACGAGGTCGCGAAGAGCATCGACACCGATGACTCCAAGACCTACGACATCACGCTCAACACGGGCTACACCTTCACCAACGGCGAGAAGGTCACGGCCGAGTCGTTCACGAAGGCGTGGAACTGGGCTGCCCAGAAGTCGAACGCGCAGGGCGCGAGCTACTTCTTCGAGAACATCGAGGGCTACGACGCCGACAAGGACTCGGAGCTCACCGGGCTCAAGGTCAAGAGTGACGACGAGTTCACCGTCACGCTGAAGTCGGCGCAGTCGGACTTCCCGCTGTCGCTCGGCTACTCGGCCTTCATGCCGCTCCCCTCGGCGTTCTACGACGACACCAAGGCGTTCGGTGAGAACCCGATCGGCAACGGCCCGTACAAGCTCGACGGCAAGGGTGCGTGGACGCACAACCAGTCGATCAAGCTCGTCACCAACGAGGACTACGCCGGCAAGCGCAAGCCGAAGAACGGTGGTCTGACGATCACGTTCTACACCTCGCAGGACACCGCCTACGCGGACGTGCAGGGTGGCAACCTCGACGTGCTCGACGCCATCCCGGACGCTGCCTTCGCGACGTACAAGTCGGACTTCCCCGACTCGAACGCGAACCAGGCCGCGGCGATCTTCCAGGGCTTCTACCTGCCCTACTACCTCGACCACTGGAAGGGCGAGGAGGGCAAGCTCCGTCGCGAGGCCCTGTCGATGGCGGTCAACCGCAAGCAGATCACCGACAAGATCTTCGACGGCACCCGCACCCCGGCCAAGGACTTCACCTCCCCGGTCATCGCCGGCTGGAACGGTGACCTCAAGGGCTCCGACGTCCTCGACTACAACCCGTCCGAGGCCAAGAAGCTCTGGGCGCAGGCCAACGAGATGTCGCCGTACGACGAGACGCTCACCATCGCCTACAACGCCGACGGCGGACACGAGGCATGGGTGACCGCGGTCACCAACTCGATCTCGAACACGCTCGACATCAAGGCCGAGGGCAAGGCGATCCCGACGTTCCAGGAGGCGCTCGACGCCCAGACGCAGGACAAGCTCACGGGCGGTAGCCGCACCGGTTGGCAGGCCGACTACCCGTCGCTGTACAACTTCCTCGGCCCGACCATGGGTGAGGGCTCGTCCAGCAACTACGCGCGCTACGACTCGGCCGAGTACAACGAGCTGCTCGCCAAGGGCCGTTCCGCCTCGACCGTCGAAGAGGGCAACAAGTACTTCGACCAGGCCCAGGAGCTCCTGTTCCAGGACCTGCCGGAGATCCCGCTGTGGTACTCCAACGTGACCGGCGTCTGGTCGGCCGACAACGTGAAGAACGTCAAGTTCGGTTGGGACTCCGTGCCGCTGTACTACGACATCGAGGTCACCAAGTAACACCGGTGTCACCGCGGTCGAGCACCGCGGAGACACATCGCGAGCAGGTATCCTGCTCCGCGGCCACCGGACGGGGGTCCGGAGACCACACGGTCTCCGGGCCCCCGTACCTCGGCGGCAACACAACCCCCACCACCGCGGGCGCCGCCGCCCGCACCGGACACCCGTGCCGACCCGCGAGCCGTCCACCCCTCACGACATGAACCTGAACGACACGCGCGCCGCTGCGCAGGGCCGAGCGATCTGATGCTCTGGTACCTCGGCAAGCGCCTCCTGCAACTCATCCCCGTCTTCTTCGGGGCCACGTTCCTCATCTACTTCATGGTCTTCTCGCTGCCCGGCGACCCGATCGCCGCGCTGTTCGGCGACCGTCAGCCGTCGCCGCAGGTGATCGAGCAGCTCCGGCAGCAGTACAACCTGGACAAGCCGTTCCTCGTCCAGTACTTCCTGTGGATCGGTGGCGTCTTCCGCGGCGACCTCGGACTGACCTACTCGGGCCTGCCGGTGTCGCAGCAGCTCGCGTCGGCGTTCCCGATCACCGCGCGTCTGGCGCTCCTGTCCCTGCTCTTCGAGGCCGTCGCGGGCATCGTCGTCGGTGTCATCGCGGGTCTCAAGAAGGGCAAGTGGTTCGACACCTCCGCGCTCGTCGTCTCGCTGCTGCTCATCTCGGTGCCGACCTTCGTCGTCGGCTTCCTGCTGCAGTACGTCTTCGGCATCCAGCTCGGTCTGTTCCGCGTGACCGTGTCGGGTCAGGCACCGTGGTCGGAGCTCGTGCTCCCGGCCGTCGTGCTCGCGACCGTGTCGTTCGCGTACATCGTGCGGCTCACGCGCGCCAGCGTCGCCGAGAACATGAACGCCGACTTCGTCCGGACCGCCACCGCGAAGGGCCTGCCCCGTCGTCGCGTGGTCGGGGTGCACATCTTCCGCAACTCGCTCATCCCCGTGGTGACCTACCTCGGTGTCGACATCGGCAACCTGATGGTCGGCGCGGTCGTGACCGAGGGCATCTTCAACATCAACGGTGTCGGCGGCACGGTGTTCCGCGCCGTCAAGCTCGGCGAGGGCCCCACGGTCGTGTCGTTCGTCGCCGTGATGGTCATCATCTTCATGCTCGCCAACCTCCTGGTCGACCTGCTCTACGCCGTCCTGGACCCGAGGATCCGCTATGCCAAGTAACGCCGAACCCCGCTCCGCGACGCACTACGTGGCGCCGATCGAGGAGACGCCGCTCCAGGCCGTCGACCAGGTCGACGAGACGGAGAAGACGCGCTCGACCTGGACCGACGCGTGGGACTCCATGCGTGTCCGCCCGACCTTCTGGATCTCCTCGGTCCTGATCCTGCTCGTGCTGGTCGTCGCGGTCTTCCCCGGCCTGTTCACGCACGTGGACCCGCGCGCCGCGAACCTCGACTTCAGTGACGAGGGCGCCCGCCCGGGTCACCCGCTCGGGTACAACCGCCAGGGCTACGACGTGTACGCCCGTGTCATCTGGGGCGCACGCAGCTCGGTCATCGTCGGCCTGGTGGCCACGATCCTGGTGTCGCTCGTCGGCATCATCATCGGTGCCCTCGCCGGCTTCTACGGCGGCTGGCTCGACACGATCGTCTCCCGCATCGGCGACATCTTCTTCTCGATCCCGACCATCCTCGGCGCGATCGTGATCATGTCGGTCATCCCGGCCCGCAACGCGATCACGGTGGCCCTCGTGCTCGCCGCGTTCGCGTGGCCGCAGATCGCCCGCATCATGCGCGGTGCGGTGCTCAGTGCGAAGCAGTCCGACTACGTCACCGCCTCGGCGGCGCTCGGCGTCAGCCGCTTCACCACGCTCGTCCGCCACGTGATCCCGAACGCGATCGCCCCGGTCATCGTCATCGCCACGGTGTCGCTCGGGTCGTTCATCGTCGCCGAGGCCACCCTGTCGTTCCTCGGCATCGGGCTGCCCCCGTCGGCGCTCAGCTGGGGCCTCGACATCGGGACCGCGCAGACGTCGATCCGCACCAACCCGTCGACGATCTTCTGGCCGTCCGCCGCCCTGTCCATCACCGTGCTCGCGTTCCTGCTCCTCGGCGACGTGGTCCGCGACGCGCTCGACCCGAAGGCGAGGGCCCGTCGATGACCGAGACGCTCACCGATCCCACCACCCGTCGTCCGGCCGGTTCCGGCGCCCCGCTGCTCGAGGTCTCCGGCCTGCAGGTCGGGTTCCGCACGCAGAGCGGTCTCGTGCAGGCCGTACGCGGCGTCGACTTCACCCTCGAGCAGGGCGAGCGTCTGGCGATCGTCGGCGAGTCCGGTTCGGGCAAGTCGACCAGCGCCCAGGCGATCATCAAGCTGCTCGCCGGCACCGGCGAGGTCACCGGCGGGTCGATCAAGTTCAACGGGCGTGAGCTCGTCGGGCTGTCCGACAAGGAGATGGCCGGCATCCGCGGGAAGGAGATCGGCTACGTCCCGCAGGACCCGATGTCGAACCTCAACCCGCTGTGGTCGATCGGCTTCCAGGTGGAAGAGGCCATCAAGGCCAACGGCATGGCCACCGGCAAGCACGCGATCCGCGCCCGCGCGGTCGAGGTGCTGCAGGAGGCCGGCCTCGGCGACGCCGCCACCCGGCTCAAGCAGTTCCCGCACGAGTTCTCCGGCGGCATGCGCCAGCGCGTGCTCATCGGCATCGGTCTGTCCAGCCGCCCGCAGCTGCTCATCGCGGACGAGCCGACCTCGGCGCTCGACGTCACCGTCCAGCGGATCATCCTCGACCACCTCGAGACGCTGACCCGTGACTTCGGCACCTCGGTCCTGTTCATCACGCACGACCTCGGCCTCGCCGCCGAGCGTGCCGAGAAGCTCGTCGTGATGTACAAGGGCCAGGTCGTCGAGTCGGGTCCGTCCAAGGAGATCCTGGCCAACCCGCAGCACCCGTACACGCAGCGCCTCGTCGCCGCGGCGCCCTCGCTCGCGAGCCGTCGCATCCAGTCGAAGGTGCAGCACGCGCGGGTCGACATCGCCGACGCGGGCAGCGAGGACGACGAGCTGATCGCCCGCGCCCAGGAGCGCGAGCACCGTCCGGCGCAGGACCTCATCGTGGTGAAGAACCTGCAGAAGGTCTACAAGCTCCGAGGGAAGAACCTGCAGTCCCGCGAGCTCAAGGCCGTCGACGACGTCTCGTTCGCGATCCCGAAGGGCACCACCACGGCGCTCGTCGGCGAGTCGGGCTCGGGCAAGTCGACCGTCGCGAAGCTCGTGCTGCAGCTCGAGTCGATCAGCGGTGGTTCGGTCACGTTCGACGGCATCGACATCGGCGCCCTCAAGGGCAAGGACCTGTTCGACTTCCGTCGCCGGGTGCAGCCGGTCTTCCAGGACCCGTACGGCTCGCTGGACCCGATGTACAACGTCGGGAACACGATCGCCGAGCCCCTTGCCACGCACAAGGTGGGCGACAAGGCGAGCCGCCGGGCCCGCGTGCTCGAGCTGCTCGACCAGGTCGCGCTGCCGAAGTCGATGGTGAACCGCTACCCGAACGAGCTCTCCGGCGGGCAGCGGCAGCGCATCGCGGTCGCGCGTGCGCTGGCGCTCAAGCCCGAGGTCATCGTGCTCGACGAGGCGGTCTCGGCGCTCGACGTGCTCGTCCAGGGACAGATCCTCGACCTGCTCACCGAGCTGCAGACCGAGCTCGACCTGACGTACCTCTTCATCACGCACGACCTCGCCGTCGTCCGCCTCGTCGCGGACAACGTCTGCGTCATGCGGAAGGGGCAGATCGTCGAGAAGGCGACGACCGACGAGGTCTTCGCGAACCCGAAGGAGCAGTACACGAAGGACCTGCTCGCCGCGATCCCGGGTGCCGGGTTCGAGTTCGGGCGCTGATCCCGCTGCACCACCCCGAGGCCGGACGTCCCGTCAACCTCCGCGCAGGTCGCGGAGGGGCGGTGGCGTCCGGCCTCGTCGTCGTCCTGGGGGTGTTCCTGCTCGCCGACGCCGCGGTACGGGGGAGTTGGGACGTCGTCTGGGTCGCGGTCGGCCCGGTCGCCGCGATCGTGTGGGCGCTCTGGCTGCTCACCGTCCGGCCGTCGGTGCGGCTCGACGACGACGCGCTCACGGTCGTGAACCCGATGCGCACCACCCGCGTCCCGTGGGCTGCCGTCACCGACGTCCGGCTGCGCTGGCAGATCGTGGTGCAGACCGCCGACGGGCGCTCCGTCACCTGCCGCGGCGGGCCGTCGATCCGCGGGTCGCGTCCGGTCCGTCGTGGGCAGCTGTCCGTGCCGCAGGAGCCGGAGGAGCTGCGGACGATCCGCCAGCGCTGGCGCGCACGCCGCGCGGCCGGGGCACCCGACAGCGACGTCCGCCGCGGGTGGGACCGTCCCGCCGTCGTGACCGGGGCGGCGGTCGCGGTCCTGCTGCTGGTCTCCGCGGGCGCGCTGGCGGTCTGACGCACCACGGGGCGGTCGGGAGGCTCTGCGCGGTCCCGCCACGCGCCTCCCGTCCGCCGACGGGATGATCCGGAGGCTCGACGCGGTCCCGCCACGCGCCTCCGGGCCGTTGCGTGCTCGTCTAGAGCTGTGCGCCCGCCATCGACGCGGCGACACCGAGCACGATCATCGCCGTGACCGTCCACCCGTGCACGCGGTGGACGATGGTCGCGGCCTCGACGGTCGCCGGCGGCGGTCCGTCCTGCACGACCGGCGCCGGCACGTGCGCGCGGAGGACGTCCGCGACCTCCCGGACGTCGGCGGCCGTCGTCGCGCCGTCGCCCGGCCGACGGATCCCGAGCGCGGCGGTCGGCCGCGTCGCGAGCCAGGTGCGGCGGACGCCCTCGGTCGTGACCACCTCGATGCCGTACTTCGTGCGGACCTCCTGCACGCGGCGCCAGGGGTAGGTGCTCGTGCGGCGGACGTCGACGATCGTCAGCGTCTCCTCCGTGAGCTCGAACCGCGGGCGCCAGAGCACGGCCCACGCGATGAACGCGGTGAAGATGCTCGGGACGGGGACGAGCAACGGGTTGCCGCCGGTCAGGAGCGCGAGCGGCACCAGCACGACCGCGACGACCCACAGGACGACGGCGAACAGGCGCATCCGGGGCGCGACGACGGTGCTCATCCAGGCCATCGTAGGGGAGTGGGCGGGGTCGAGAGCGCCTCCCCGGGGACGTCCGGGAGCGGGTGTGACACACCTGCGCGTACCGCCGGACGACCCGGTTCCCCGGAGAGGCGGGTCCGTTGCGGACCTCGTCCGTCCATGGTCAGCACCGCCACACCCGGGTGTCAACACCCGGTGCCCGATCTTCAGGAACGCTGGTCCGTCCCGCGCGGTCAGACGAGTCGTTCGACCTGCTCGCGGATGGTGTCGGCCTTCGGGAAGCGCAGGCCGACGAGCCCGACGTGGCGCCAGCGGACGATGCCGTCGGCATCGATGACGAAGACCGAGCGGCGGAGGCCGATGCCCGGCGCACGGACGCCGTAGGCCCGCGCGACGTCGCCGCCGGTGTCGCTCAGCAGCGGGAAGGTGAGGGACGCACCGCGGGCGAAGTCCTCGTGCGAGTCCAGTGCCTGCGGGCTGACACCCCAGACGACGGCCCCGAGGTCGGTGAACTCGTCGAGCTCCTCCTGGTAGCTGCAGAGCTGGGCCGTGCACACGGGCGTGGCGTCGCCGGGGTAGAAGGCGAGGACGAGCGGACGGCCGATGACCGCGGACAGGGCGTACTCGTCGTCCGTGCGGGTGCCGTTCCGGACGACGAGTCCGGGCAGGGAGAAGTCGGGCGCGGTGTCGCCCGGCTCGGGGATGCTCATGCCCTCACAGTAGGACAGGGAACGGGCCCGGTCGCGTGGTGCGACCGGGCCCGTCCTGGTGTCGTGCTGCTACTTGGTGAACCCGACCTTGGTCCAGTCGATGTTCTGCGCGCCCGCGAACGCGCCGTAGTTGGCGAGCTTCGGGTTCTGCGCGACGAGGGCAGGCTTCGCGGTGATCGGCATCGAGTGCCCGATCGCCCAGACCTGCTTGTCGACCTTGTTCCAGATCGCGTTCGCCTTCTCGGTGTCCGGCTCGGCGACCGCCTGCGCGATGAGCTTGTCGATCGCGTCGTCACCGATGCGGCCGTAGTTCTGACCGGTGTCGCCGGTTTGGTAGATCGACGCGCTGCTGGAGTGGAAACCGGTGCCGCCCCAGACGAAGATCGTCATGTCGTAGTTGCCCGGCGTGACGTACTGCTCGAAGAAGTCGTCCACCGCGACGGACTTGAGCTTCAGCTCGATGCCGACGTCCTTGAGCTGCTGCTGCATCACCTCGGAGAGCTTCTGCGACGAGGTCGCACCCGACGGGATCGTGATGGACAGCGAGAGCGTCTTTCCGCCCTTCTTGCGGTATTGGCCGTCGGTCTTCCAGCCGTCGTCGTCGAGGATCTTCTTCGCCTTCTCGACGTCGAAGGTGCCGTTCGGGTCGGTGTTCGCCTCGTAGCCGTCGTCGGTCGACAGGAAGACGTGGTTGTCGAGCGTGCCGAGCTTGTACGGCAGGGTCCCGCCGATGACCTGCGCCAGCGCTTCCCGGTTCACCGCGTGCTGGATCGCGAGTCGGAGCTGCTTGTCCTTGAGGATGCCCTTGGACGAGAAGTCGACGTGCGTGTACTGCGCCGAGGTCGAGGCGTAGACCTTCGAGTTCTTGGCGTCCTTGACGCGGTCGAACCGTTCCGAGGTCGTCGTCAGGACCGAGTCGATCTCCTTGTTGAGGTAGGCGTCGACGTCCGCGTTGCCGTCGAGCGACCGGAAGATGACCTGGTCGAGCTTCGGCTTGTCACCCCACCAGTTCTCGTCGGGGACGATCGTCACGGTGCCGGCGGTCTCGTCGAGCTCGGACACCTTGTACGGGCCCGAGGAGACCGGGACCTTGCCCTTGTACGCCTCGTTGAACTGCTCGGGGGTTCCGGTCTGGCTGGCCGGGTAGAGCGGGGTGAAGAGCGACTTCCAGTCGGAGAACGGCTTGTCGAAGACGACCTTGACGTCCTGGTCGGACGACCCCTTCGTCACCGAGGCGATGTCCTCGTACCCGGTGGTCGACCCGACCAGGTAGTCCGGGTTCGTCCCGTTCAGGGCCTTCCACTCGTTCTCGAAGTCCTTCCACGTGATGGGGGACCCGTCGTTCCACTTCGCCTTCGGGTTGATCTCGTACTCGATCGTGAGCGGGTCGTCGCTCGTCGCCTCGGCCTTGGAGACGTAGTCGGTGTCGAGCTGCGGGGCGCCCTTGCCGTCGATCACGTAGATGAACGGCATCGTCGCCTGTTCGATCGTGGAGGCGTCGACCAGGGCGCCGTCGACCTGGTTGTAGTTCCACTGGGTGATCCACTGCGAGATCGGCAGGCGGAGCGTGCCGCCGTCCTGCAGGTCCGAGACGGGCTGCTCGTTGATCTGGGCCGAGGTGGGCAGGGTCTTCTTGCCCGAGTCGTCGGAGCCGCTGCCGGACCCACCGTTGGATCCGTTCGAGCAGCCGGTGGCGACGAGAGCGAAGCCGGCGAGTGCCGCCGTCAACGCCAGGACTTTCCTGTGCTTCATGGTCTTCCCCTCGTGAAGTTGTGGATCACCATACGGCCCCCGCGCGGGGGCAGTCGACCCGTTCTGTTGCAAACACCAATTCGTTACGCGGGGAGTGGCGGGATGTGATCTCCCGGAAACAAATCGGGTCGTATGGTGTTCCGCATGACCCGCTTCCTGGCGCGTCGACTCGTGTACTACGTCGTGCTCGTGTTCCTCGCCACCTCGCTGACGTACTTCCTGGCCTCGGCGACGTTCAGCCCCCGATCCGTCTACGCAGAGCGCAACCCGGCCCCGCCTGCGGCCACCATCGACAAGAAGCTCGACGACATCGGTGTCAACGACAAGACGCCGATCGTCGTGCGGTACGGGCACTGGCTCGGCGACGTCGTGCAGGGAGACATGGGGCGGACGATCCAGGACCGCCCCGTGACCGACCAGTTCTGGCCGCGCCTGGGGGTGAGTCTCCGCCTGCTGCTGGTGGGCACGATCGTCGGCATCCTGCTCGGGGTGCTGCTCGGCGTCTGGAACGCCGTCCGGCAGTACCGGATCTCGGACCGGGTGAGCGCGATCATCTCGATCGTGCTCATCTCGACACCGGTGTTCCTGACGGCCGTGTTCCTGAAGATCGGGGCGACGAAGCTCAACCAGGACACCGGGACCCAGCTCATCAACTTCACCGGTGAGGCCACCCCGGGGCTCAGCGGGAGCTGGATCGACCTGTTCTTCGACCGCGGCGTGCACCTGCTCCTGCCGACGATCTCGATCGCACTCGGGCTCATCGCGATCTACAGCCGGTACCAGCGGGCGACGATGCTCGACGTGCTCGGTTCGGACTTCCTGCGGACCGCGCGCGCGAAGGGCCTGACGAAACGGCAGGCGACGTTCAAGCACGGGCTCCGGACGGCGCTCCTCCCGATGACGACCCTCTTCGCCTACGGCTTCCTGGGCATCCTGACCGGGGCGATCTTCACCGAGAAGATCTTCGGGTGGAACGGCCTCGGTGCGTGGTTCATCGACTCGGTGAACAACAACGACGTGAACGCGGTCACGGCGTACTCGCTGTTCGCGTCGGTGATGGTGCTCATCGCCGGGTTCCTCGCGGACACCCTCACCGCCGTCCTCGATCCCCGCGTGCGGAGGAACTGACATGACCGACACCCGGATCGAACCCGTCGACGGCACGACCGTCGGTCGGTCCGACACACCGTTGCCCGGCAGCCCGAAGCCCGGCGGGAAGCAGCGCAACCGCTTCGTGCAGACCGTCGTCCGCACCTTCATGAACCGCGGGGCCGGGATCGGCCTCGTCGTGATCGTGCTGCTCTTCGCCTTCGCGTTCATCGGGCCGCTCGTGAGCCCGTACGGCTACTCGCAGATCGACTACACCGCGTTCTCGCAGCCGCCGAGCGGGACGCACTGGTTCGGCACGAACGGCATCGGGCAGGACGTCTTCGCGCAGACCGCGCGGGGGATGCAGAAGAGCCTGCTCATCGGCCTGCTCGTCGCGGTGTTCTCGACGGCGATCGCTGCCCTGACGGGTGCCGCGGCCGGGTACTTCGGCGGCTGGGTCGACCGGATCGTGATGTTCTTCGTCGACATGCTGCTCGTGCTGCCGTCGTTCCTCATCATCGCGATCATCAGCCCACGCATCCAGAACTCGGGCTGGATCGTCCTGGTCGCCCTCATCGCGGGCTTCGGCTGGATGATCACCGCCAGGGTCGTCCGCTCGATGACGCTGTCGGTGAAGGAGCGCGAGTTCGTGCGCGCCGCCCGGTACATGGGCATCGGACCGTTCCGGATCATCGTCCGGCACATCCTGCCGAACGTGGCGTCCTTCCTCATCATCGACGGCACGATCCAGGTCGGCGCCGCGGTGTTGTCCGAGACGAGTCTCAGCTACTTCGGCTTCGGCGTGCAGGCACCGGACGTCTCGCTGGGCACGCTCATCGCGCAGAACCAGGACGCCGCGCTCACCAGCCCGTGGCTGTTCTTCTTCGCGGCCGGTGCGCTCGTGGTCTTCGCCATCGCGGCGAACCTGCTCGGCGACGGGCTGCGCGACGCGCTCGACCCGACGTCGGCGACGGGCAAGAAGCAGAAGCGGAGCGGTCGGAAGCGCGACCAGAACCAGGCCGCGGTCGACGCCGCGACCATCACCACGCAGGCAGGGGCCGGCGCATGAGCACCACCACCACGACGACCACCACGACCGAACCGCTGCTCCGCGTCCGCGACCTCGACGTCCGGTTCCCGACCCCGCGCGGCGTCGTGCACGCCGTTCGGGGGGTCGACCTCGAGCTCCGGCGGGGCGAGGTCCTCGGCATCGTCGGCGAGTCCGGTTCGGGCAAGTCCGTCACGAGCATGGCGATCCTCGGACTGCTGCCGGAGACCACGAAGGTCACGGGGTCGATCGCGCTCGAGGGGCAGGAGCTCCTCGGCCGCAGCGACAAGCAGCTGAGCAAGCTGCGCGGAGCCAAGGTCGCCATGGTCTTCCAGGACCCGCTGTCCGCCTTCACGCCCGTGTACACGATCGGTGAGCAGATCGCCGAGACCGTCCGCGTGCACCGGGGTGCCTCGAAGCAGGACGCACGCGCCCGGGCGATCGAGCTGCTCGAGCTCGTCGGCATCCCGCAGGCCGCGCAGCGCGTGGACGCCTTCCCGCACGAGTTCTCCGGTGGCATGCGGCAGCGCGCGATGATCGCGATGGCCATGGCGAACGACCCGGACGTGATCCTGGCCGACGAACCGACCACGGCACTGGACGTGACGATCCAGGCCCAGATCATCGACGTGCTCCGCACCGCGCAGCGCGAGACCGGTGCCGCCCTGGTGTTCGTCAGCCACGACCTCGGGGTGATCGCCGGCATCGCCGACCGCATCGCCGTGATGTACGCCGGGCGGATCGTCGAGACCGCGAGTGCGGACGAGCTGTTCGCCCGACCACGCATGCCCTACACGATCGGCCTCATCGGCGCGCTGCCCCGGCTCGACGAGTCGAGCGGCGAGCCGCTGGTCCCGATCCCCGGGTCGCCGCCGTCGCTCATCGGGCTGCCCGACGCCTGCCCGTTCGCCGACCGGTGCCCGCTCGCCGCCGCCGTCTGCCGTGGGTCGGAACCGCCGCTCGCCGCGGTCGACGTGGCGGCCGGTGTCCCCGGAGAAGGGCCGGTCGACACCTCGGTGCCGCACGCGGTCGCCTGCCACCGGTACGAGGAGGTCGCCGAGGCCCACGCCGACGCCGGCGCGATCTTCCGGCTGCCCGAGATCCCGGACACCGGCGTCGCGGTCACCACACCCGCCGCCCGCGAGCAGCGCCCCGCCGTCGTCCAGGTCGAGGGGCTGACGAAGACGTTCCCGCTCGTCAAGGGATCGGTGTTCAAGCGCAAGGTCGGCGAGGTCTACGCGGTGGACGGCGTCGACCTCGACATCCGCACGGGCGAGACGCTCGGGCTGGTCGGGGAGTCGGGGTCCGGCAAGTCGACGACCCTGCACCAGCTGATGGACCTCGAGCGGCCCGAGCACGGCACGGTCGAGCTCTTCGGA
The DNA here is from genome assembly GCF_031844345.1 of Curtobacterium sp. BRD11. NCBI lineage: Bacteria > Bacillati > Actinomycetota > Actinomycetes > Micrococcales > Microbacteriaceae > Curtobacterium > Curtobacterium sp. BRD11. The sequence continues at coordinate 330,027 of NZ_JAUZUZ010000003.1, read as the reverse complement.
CAGCCGGTCACGGCGTCGAAGCAGCTGCGGCAGCGCATCTCGATGGTGTTCCAGGACCCCGCAGCGAGCCTCGACCCGCGCATGTCCGTGTACGACGTCGTCGCCGAACCGCTCCGGGCCATCGGCGCCGCGTCGGACCGCATCGCCGAGCGGGTGCCGGAGCTCCTCGGGCTCGTGGGGCTCCGTGCCGCCGAGGCCGACCGCTACCCGCACGAGTTCTCCGGCGGGCAGCGGCAGCGCATCTCGATCGCTCGGGCGCTCGCGACCGAGCCGGAGCTCATCGTGCTCGACGAGCCGGTCTCCGCGCTCGACGTGTCGATCCAGGCCGGGGTGCTCAACCTGCTCGCCGACCTCAAGGCACGACTCGGGTTGTCGTACCTGTTCGTGTCGCACGACCTGTCGGTGATCCGGCACGTCGCGGACCGGGTGAGCGTGATGTACCTGGGCCGCACCGTCGAGGAGGGTGCGGTCGACGAGGTCTTCGAGCGCCCGATGCACCCGTACACGGCTGCGCTCATGTCGGCGGTCCCGGTGCCGGATCCCGTCGTGGAGCGCGCACGGCGGACGATCCTGCTGCCGGGGGACCCGCCCAGCCCGACCGAGCGCCCGACCGGCTGCCGGTTCCGCTCGCGCTGCCCGCTCTACGCGATGCTGCCCGAGGCGCAGCAGGCGCGGTGCCGCGACGAGGTGCCCGAGAAGGCGCCGCGCGCCGGCGCGGAGCGCGACCACCGTGCGGCGTGCCACTACCCGGAGCAGGTGCCGCAGCTGGTCGCGTGACCAGCCGACGGACGGAAGGCGCGGTGCCGGTCGGTACCGCGCCTCCCGTCCGTCACCGGCCCACGTCGGGCCCGTCCTGCCGTGAGACGGTCTCGTCACGTCGAGACGCCGCAGGATCCTGCGGCGTCTCGCGTCGATGCCTCCGTCTGACGGGCACGCCGGCGTCTCGCTTCGGCGACGCACCCGCTCACCGGAACAGTCCCGGGAACGCCTGGGCGACGAAGGGGTAGCCCACGAAGACGACGGCGTCGAGCAGGCAGTGCGTGATGACGAGCGGGAGCAGCCGCCCCCACCTCGTGTAGATCCACCCGAACACGATGCCCATCATCGCGTTCCCCACGAACGCCCCGAACCCCTGGTACAGGTGGTAGCTCCCGCGCAGGACCGCGGTCGACAGGATGACCTGCCACCGCCCCCACCCGAGCCCGCCGAGCCGCTCGTACAGGTACCCGATGACGATGACCTCCTCCTGCAGCCCGGACCGGACGGCCGAGAGCAGCAGGACGGGGATCGTCCACCAGTAGGTGTTCAGCGCCGCCGGGTCGACGTCCACCGTGAAGCCGAGTGCGCGACCGGCGAAGTAGAGCGCGAGTCCGGGGACGCCGATGCCGAGCGCGATGAGGGCTGCACCGCCGAGGTCCGGCCGCGCCCGGAAGCGGTCGATGCCGAGCCGGTGGAGGTGCGGGCGCCTCGCGCTCCAGAGGAGGTAGCAGACCAGCGCGACCGGGGCCAGGTCGACCGCGATGCCGACGAGCTGCCGCGCGAGGTCGACGTACTGCACGGTCGTCGTCGAAGTGTTGAGCGCGGTGGACTGCTGCCCGAGCGGGGTCGTCTGGGACAGGTCGTCGATGATCTGCAGCACCGAGTACAGCGCGCTGCCGCCCAGTGAGAGCATGAGGACGATCGTGATCTCGGTCCACGTCCGCCGTCGGGTCATGCGCTGTACTCCTCAGGGTTGCGAACTACCGGTAGACTGGCGTGTCGGGCGTTCCAGCCCACCCCCGGGCAGTGCCACCACGGCGCGAGAGCCGCCGTCGGCCGCCCGATCTTCTCCGAACACTTGAAGGATGTCCTGTATGGCGCTCGCCACCCGGTCCGACCTGCGCAACGTCGCCATCGTGGCACACGTCGACCACGGCAAGACCACCCTCGTCGACGCGATGCTCACGCAGACCAACTCGTTCGACGCCCACTTCGAGGGCGAAGACCGGATGATGGACTCGAACGACCTCGAGCGCGAGAAGGGCATCACCATCCTCGCGAAGAACACCTCGGTGCTCTACAACGGGGAGCACGCCGAGCAGTTCAACCCGGGTGGCCGCATCACGATCAACGTGATCGACACCCCCGGCCACGCCGACTTCGGTGGTGAGGTCGAGCGCGGCCTCTCCATGGTCGACGGTGTCGTGCTGCTCGTCGACGCGTCCGAGGGCCCGCTGCCCCAGACCCGCTTCGTGCTGCGCAAGGCGCTCGCCGCGAAGCTCCCGGTGATCCTGCTCGTCAACAAGACGGACCGCCCGGACTCCCGCATCGACGAGGTCGTCTCCGAGTCGCAGGACCTGCTCCTCGGCCTGGCCTCGGACCTGTCGGACGAGGTCGACGACCTCGACCTCGACGCGATCCTCGACGTCCCGGTCGTCTACGCGTCCGGTCGTGCCGGCGCCGCGAGCCGCAACAAGCCGAACGACGGCGAGCTGCCCGACAACGACGACCTCGAGCCGCTGTTCGAGGCGATCCTGCAGCACGTCCCGGCGCCGACGTACGACGACGAGCACCCGCTGCAGGCGCACGTCACCAACCTCGACGCCTCGCCGTTCCTCGGCCGCCTCGCGCTGCTCCGCATCTTCCACGGCACGATGAAGAAGGGGCAGACGGTCGCGTGGGTCAAGCACGACGGCACCGTCGCGAACGCCCGCATCACCGAGCTGCTCATCACGAAGGCACTCGACCGCTTCCCGGCCGAGTCCGCGGGCCCCGGTGACATCGTCGCCGTCGCCGGCTTCGACACCATCACCATCGGTGAGACGCTGTCCGACCCCGAGGACGTCCGCCCGCTGCCGACCATCACGGTCGACGACCCCGCCATCTCGATGACCATCGGGACCAACACGAGCCCGCTCGTCGGCAAGGTCAAGGGCCACAAGCTGACCGCGCGCATGGTCAAGGACCGCCTGGACCGCGAGCTCATCGGCAACGTGTCGCTCAAGGTGCAGGACATCGGCCGTCCGGACACCTGGGAGGTCCAGGGTCGTGGTGAGCTGGCGCTCGCCATCCTGGTCGAGCAGATGCGCCGCGAGGGCTTCGAGCTCACCGTGGGCAAGCCGCAGGTCGTCACGAAGCGTGACGAGAACGGCAAGCTCCAGGAGCCCTACGAGCACATGACGATCGACACGCCGGAGGAGCACCTCGGCGCGATCACGCAGCTCATGGCCGCGCGCAAGGGTCGCATGGAGAACATGACGAACCACGGCACCGGCTGGATCCGCATGGAGTTCATCGTGCCGTCGCGTGGCCTCATCGGCTTCCGCACGTCGTTCCTCACCGAGACCCGTGGCACGGGCATCGCGAACGCGATCTCGCACGGCTACGACGACTGGGCGGGCCCGATCCAGACCCGCATCAACGGCTCGATCGTCTCCGACCGCGCCGGTGTCGTGACGCCGTTCGCCATCACGAACCTGCAGGAGCGCATGACGTTCTTCGTCAACCCGACGGAGGAGGTCTACGAGGGCATGGTCATCGGCGAGAACTCGCGCGCCGACGACATGGACGTGAACATCACGAAGGAGAAGAAGCTCACGAACATGCGTTCGGCGAACGCCGACTCCTTCGAGTCGATGACGCCGTCGCGCCAGCTCTCCCTCGAGGAGTGCCTGGAGTTCGCGCGCGAGGACGAGTGCGTCGAGGTCACCCCCGACAACGTGCGCATCCGCAAGGTCGAGCTCGACGCGCAGGCCCGTCAGCGCGCGTACGCCCGCCTGAAGCGCCAGGACGCGTAACTCCGCGACAGCCTGGAGGCACTGCCTCCGTCCGACGGCCCGGTCACCTCGTCGAGGTGGCCGGGCCGTCGGCGTCCGCGCCCTCCGGCTCCGGGGTTACGGTGGACGGGTGACCCTCGATCTCCTCTCCCTGTACCAGGACCTGCACGCCCACCCGGAGCTCGGCTTCCAGGAGCACCGCACCGCCGGTGTGATCGCCGACCGACTGGCCGAGATCGGTGGGATCGAGGTCACCACGGGCGTCGGCGGCACGGGCGTCGTGGGCGTCCTGGCGAACGGCGACGGGCCGGTCGTGTGGCTCCGCGCCGACATCGACGGCCTGCCCGTGCAGGAGCGCACGGGGCTGTCCTACGCGAGCACCCACACCGGCCGCGACGACGAGGGCGTCGAGGTCCCGACGATGCACGCCTGCGGACACGACATCCACGTCACGTGGCTGCTCGGGACCCTCGAGCGCCTCGTCGACACCCGTGACGCGTGGCACGGCACGGTGGTCGCCGTCTTCCAGCCCGCAGAAGAGGTGATCTCCGGTGCCCGCGCGATGATCGAGGACGGCCTGGTCGAGCGCTTCCCGCAGCCGGAGGTCGTGCTGGGGCAGCACTCCGCCCCCGCGCCGGTCGGGATCGTCGCGGTCGGCAGCGGACCGGTCATGGCGTCGAGCGACCGGCTGACGGTCACGTTCAACGGCCGCGGCGCGCACGGTTCGGCGCCGCAGGCCTCGCTCGACCCGATCGTCACCGCCGCGAGCGCCGTCGTGCGGTTGCAGACGGTCGTCTCCCGCGAGGTCTCGCCGTCCGACGCCGGCGTCGTCACCGTCGGCGCCTTCCACGCCGGGACCCGGCCGAACATTATCCCGGACCAGGCCGTCATCGAGATCTCGACGCGCGCTCGGAACGAGGAGACCCGCGAGCGGATCATCGCCTCGATCGAGCGCATCGTGCGGGCCGAGAGCGAGGCGGGCGGCCTCGCCGCGCCGACCATCGAGCGTGCCCCGGGTGCCGAGGTGACCGTGAACGACCCCGAGGCGGCGAAGCGCGTGCTCGAGGCGATCCGTCCCGTCGTGCCCGGTGCGCGCGACCTGGAGATCGGGCTGGCGATGGCGTCGGAGGACGTCGGCCAGCTCGCCACCGCGGCGGGGGTGCCGCTCGTGTACTGGTTCACCGGCATCACCGATCCGGAGCTGTTCCGCCGCGGCGAGGAGATCCCGAGCAACCACTCGCCGTTCTACGCGCCGCAGGCCGAGACGGCGATCCCGGTCGGCGTCGACGCCCTGACGGCAGCCGCCCGCACCTACCTGTCCTGACCGGCGGCGCGGCGGACGGGAGACTTCCCAGGGAACGCACGCCGCGCCTCCCGGCAGTCCACCTAGGGTGTCCGCATGCGCACGACCCGGACCCTCATCGCCGCCGTGACCGCGGGGATCGCCCTCGCGGGCCTGACCGGCTGCTCCGCCGACGCGGTGCGCCAGGCGACCGACCTCGGCTCGTCGGTCGCCTCGAACGTCAGCGAGACCGTGCAGGGCATCGACGGCAAGGCTGTGCGGGACGGCATGGCCTCGGTCGCGGGCGGCATCGACGGCGCCCTCGACGCGGCACTGTCGGGCACGGGCGTGACGAGCGACGGCAGGGTGCCGGACGGCTTCCCGACCCCCGACGTCCCGCTCGTCGACGGCACCGTGCTCGGCGGTGGGGCCGGGCCGAACGGTTCCGGCTGGGTGGTGCAGGTCCGCGTGGCCTCGGTCGACGACTTCGCGGCGGCCGCCGAGCAGCTCGCTGCCGCCGGGTACACCGAGTCCGCGAAGCGTGCGGACACGTCGAGCGCGTTCGGGATGTTCCGCAGCGACGCGTACCGCGTGGTGCTGACGGTGTCCGAGTCGTCGGACGGCGTCACCGCGACGTACATCGTCACGCCCCGCTAGCGAAGTACCCTGGGACGCGATGTCCAAGGCTCCCGCACCGCGTCCCGAGCGCGTCCTGTTCGTGCACGCCCATCCCGACGACGAGACCCTGTCGTCCGGCGGCACCATCGCCACCCTGCTCGAGCTCGGCGCCGAGGTGACGGTGCTCACCGCCACGCGGGGCGAGCGCGGCGAGATGCTCACCGAGGCCCTGGCGCCGCTCTTCGGTGACGGCCCCCGTGTCGCGGCACACCGCGAGACCGAGATCGCCGCCGCGCTGGCCGCGCTCGGCGGTCCGGCACACCTGTGGCTCGGCGGCCGGGGAGCACGTCCCACCGACCTGCCCGAGCGGCGGTACAGCGACTCCGGCATGCAGTGGGGACCGGACGGACGCGCGACGGCCGCCGACGACGCCCCGGCCGACTCGCTCACCGCGGCGGACCTGGGCGAGGTCGTCGACGACGTGCGCGCGGCGATCCGCTCCACCGGCGCCGACGCGGTGGTCAGCTACGCCGACGACGGCGGGTACGGCCACCCGGACCACGTGCGGGTGCACCACGCTGCCCGGTACGCGGCCCGGGCAGAGGAGGTCCCCTTCTCGATGATCGTCGACCCGACGTCGGACGAGGTCGACCTGACCGTCGACGTCGTCCCCGTCCGGGCGAAGGTCCGCGCCGCCGTCGAGCAGTACCGGTCGCAGGTCGCCATCGACCCCGTGGACCCGACGGACCCGCAGCGCCTGACCTGGGTGATGCCCCACGGCGTCCGGCAGGAGGCCCCCGCGGTCGAGGCGTTCCGGCACGACGCCGACCCGGTGCCCCACGCTCCCGAGACCTTCGCCGAGCTCACCCGTCAGGGGAAGGTGACGGCGGTCGTCGTCGCGGCGGTCGCCGGGCTCGTCGTCGGAGCACTCGGGACCGTCACGCACCAGCAGCGGCTCGCGGGCTTCCCGGTCGGCATGGTCCTGACGACGCTCATCGTGCTCGGACTCGTGGTGGGACTGCGCCTCCTGTACCGCTCGCGGGCGATGGTCGCAGCGGCCGGCATCGGGATCATCGTCGCGACGCAGGTGCTCGTGAGCGTCGGCGGGCAGTCGTCCCCGCTGGTGCTCGCGAACCTCGCCGGCTACGTCTGGACCTTCGCGCCGGCGGCGATCGCGGCGTTCGCCCTCGCCTGGCCCGACCTGTCGGGGCTGCGAGCCCGCGCCGCGGCGGCGTCGGCGTCCGGAGCCGGGGCCGGGACGGCTGCCGCATCGTCCACGGACACCGCGCGGTCCGGGGCTCCCGGGCGCCGCGAGTAGACTCGACCACGCTCAGTCCGAAGGGAGCACCCGCACCGTGACCTACGTGATCGCCCAGCCCTGTGTCGACGTCAAGGACCGCGCCTGCATCGACGAATGCCCGGTCGACTGCATCTACGAGGGTGACCGGTCGCTGTACATCCACCCCGACGAGTGCGTCGACTGTGGTGCGTGCGAGCCGGTCTGCCCGGTCGAGGCGATCTACTACGAGGACGACCTGCCGGACGAGTGGGCCGACTACTACAAGGCCAACGTCGAGTTCTTCGACGAGGTCGGTTCGCCCGGCGGTGCTGCCAAGGTCGGTGTGATCCACAAGGACCACCCCGTCATCACGGCCCAGCCCCCGCGCGGCTGACCCCGGACCGCTCCGTGGCGCTCGACCTCCCCGACTTCCCCTGGGACCAGCTCGTCCCGTTCAAGCAGCGCGCAGCGGCGTACGAGGGCGGCATCGTCGACCTCAGCGTCGGTTCGCCCGTCGACCCGACCCCCGAGGTCGTCCGACGGGCCCTGGCGGGTGCGACCGACGCGCACGCCTACCCGCAGGTCGCCGGCACGCCCGCGCTGCGCGAGGCGATCGCCGACTGGTACGGCCGTCGGCAGGGCATCACGCTGACGCCCGAGCAGGTGCTCCCGACCATCGGCTCGAAGGAGTTCATCGCCGGGCTCGCGCTCTGGCTCGGGATCGGCCCGGGGGACACCGTCGTGTTCCCGGAGGCCGCGTACCCGACCTACGAGCTCGGAGCCGCGCTCGTTCGGGCCGACGCGCTGGCATCGGACGACCCCGCCGCATGGCCGGAGAGCACGAAGCTCGTGTGGCTGAACTCGCCCGGCAACCCGGACGGTCGCGTGCTGTCCGTCGAACAGCTGCGCGCCGCGGTCGCACGGGCGCGGGAGCTCGGCGCCGTGATCGTCGGTGACGAGTGCTACGCCGAGCTCGGGTGGGAGCCGCCGTACGACGCGTCGCCGACACCCTCGATCCTCGACCCGCAGGTCGTGGGCGATCGGGTGGACGGCGTGCTCAGCGTGTACTCGCTGTCGAAGCAGTCGAACCTCGCCGGGTACCGTGCTGCCTTCGTCGCGGGGGACGCCGCGATCCTGGCCGACGTGCTGGCGGTCCGGAAGCACACCGGCATGATGCCGCCGCTGCCGGTCCAGGACGCGATGATCGTGGCCCTCGCCGACGACACGCACGTGCAGCAGCAGAAGGCCCGCTACCGGGCCCGTCGGAACATGCTCCGACGGGCACTCGAAGGGGCGGGCTTCCGGATCGACAACAGCGAGGCCGGGCTCTACCTCTGGGCGACCCGCGGCGAGCCCGCGCTCGACACGGTCGGCTGGCTGGCGGAACGGGGCATCCTCGTCGCACCAGGCACCTTCTACGGGCCCGCCGGGGCGGAGCACGTCCGGGTGGCGCTCACCGCGACCGACGACCGGATCGCGGCCGCGGCGCAGCGGCTGGCGAGCACCCGGAGACTGGCCGCGTCCTGATCGAGGTGGGCCGCGCCTCCCGGTCGTGACGAGGGTTGGGACCGCTGTGCGCTCCCCGCACAATCCGTGGAATCCACCAGATCTCCGCCTTCCGGTGGTGCACGACCGACAGTCGGCGCAGTTAGGCTGTCGTCGTGACTGACACTGCCAACGACGCTCAGAAGACGGCCACACCGCCCACCACGCCCGTCCCCGTGAGCCCCGCCGCCGCGGAGTCGACGGAGACGGCGACACTGACGTTCCCGGGTGGCACGGCGGAGTTCCCGATCCTGCCGAGCGTCGACGGCGCGTCCGCCATCGACATCTCCTCGCTGAAGAAGCAGACCGGGCTGAACACGCTCGACTACGGCTTCGTCAACACCGGCGCGACCAAGAGCGCCATCACGTACATCGACGGCGACCAGGGGATCCTGCGCTACCGCGGGTACCCGATCGACCAGGTCGCATCGGGGTGCACGTACCTCGAGGTCGCGTGGCTCCTCATCTACGGCGAGCTCCCCACGAAGGACGAGCTCGACGACTTCGACGCCCGCATCCGTCGGCACACGCTGCTGCACGAGGACCTCCGCCGCCTCTTCGACGCACTGCCGCACTCGGCGCACCCGATGTCGGTGCTGTCGAGCGCCGTGAGCGCACTGTCCACGTACTACGAGGACGACATGGACGTCGACGACCCCGAGAAGGTCGAGCTGCAGACCGTCCGGCTCCTCGCGAAGCTCCCGGTCATCGCCGCCTACGCGCACAAGAAGGCGATCGGGCAGGCGTTCCTCTACCCGGACAACAAGCTGTCGTTCGTCGACAACTTCCTCCGGCTGAACTTCGGCACGATGGCCGAGCCGTACGAGCCGAACCCGGTGCTGTCGAAGGCGCTCGAGCGGCTCCTCATCCTGCACGAGGACCACGAGCAGAACGCCTCCACCTCGACCGTGCGCCTGGTCGGCTCGACGAAGGCGAACATGTTCGCGTCGATCTCCGCCGGCATCAACGCGCTGTACGGGCCGCTGCACGGTGGCGCGAACGAGGCCGTGCTCGAGATGCTGCAGCAGATCAAGGACTCCGGTGAGCCGGTGTCGCGCTTCGTCGAGCGGGTGAAGAACAAGGAGCGCGGGGTGAAGCTCATGGGCTTCGGGCACCGCGTCTACAAGAACTACGACCCGCGCGCGAAGCTCGTGAAGGAGTCCGCGCACGAGGTGCTGCAGTCGCTCGGGGTGCAGGACGACCTGCTCGACATCGCGATGGAGCTCGAGCAGATCGCGCTCGAGGACGAGTACTTCGTCAGCCGCAAGCTCTACCCGAACGTCGACTTCTACACGGGCATCATCTACCGGGCGATGGGCTTCCCGCCGCGCATGTTCACGGTGTTGTTCGCCATCGGGCGTCTGCCGGGGTGGATCGCCCAGTGGCGTGAGCTCAACAACGACCCGCTCAACAAGATCGGTCGCCCGCAGCAGCTCTACGTGGGGCACCCGGAGCGGGACCTGCCCGCTCGCTGACGTCCGGCCCCGGTCCACTTGACACGGTCCGAGAGGCCCGCTCGCGTCCCGCGAGCGGGCCTTCTCCGTCACGCTCGACGGGCGGGGCCCGCGAGCGGACCATTCCTGTCACGCGCGACGTCGTCCGGCGACGGTTCCTGCCCGCTCGGCAGGAGACGCGCGGCGTGTCCTGCCCGCTCGGTGACCTGAGGGCAAGTGCGCGCGCGCCGGACGGGAGGCGCGGTGTGGGCTGGCACCGCGCCTTCCGTCCGGCGCACCCGTTCCTTCCCAACACGCGTGCCATGGCAGGCGGAACCGGGCGTACCTGGTCGATCCTGCGGATCAGGTACGCCCGGTTCTGCTGGGTGCGCCCGGTTCTGCTGGGTGCGCCCGGTTCTGCTGGGTGCGCCCGGTTCTGCTGGGTGCGCCCGGTTCTGCTGGGTGCGCCCGGTTCTGCTGGGTGCGCCCGGTTCTGCTGGGTACGCCCGGTTCTGCTGGGTGCGCCCGGTTCCGTGAGTGCGCCCGGGGTCCGTCGGTCCCCGGCGGCGTCACCCGGCTCGCGGCGAACTCCTCGCGGCGCTCAGGAGCGGCGCTCGGGAGCGGCGTTCAGCAGGCGCGGTGCGCCGCCGCCGGGAATCGGCCCGTCGCCCAGGTCCCGAGCAGGTCGACGGCAGCACGGAACGCGGGCGTGCCCGGTCGGTTCAGGAAGGCGTGCCGATCGGGCAGGACGTGTCGCTCCACCGACGTGCCCGCCGAGACGAGCTCGGCAGCGAACCGCTCGCCCGACGCCCGCATCGCGTCGGACGCGGCGTCGACGACGAAGGCGGGCGGGAAGCCGGTCAGGTCCTGTCCGCCGGCGAACGCGGTCCGCTGCCCGAGTGCCGTCCGGGGCACCGCGTTCCGGTTCGCGACGTCGAGGGCCCACGGGGCGTGCGTCACACGGCGGTGTCCGCGGACGGTGCGCTGCACGGCGCGGTCGCGGGGGAGTCGGGCGTGGTGGAAGCCGTACGCGAGGACGACGCCCTCCGGCGGGTCGCCGGCATCGAGCAGGCCGAGCGTCGCGGCGGACGCGAGGCACGCCCCCGCGCTCGCCCCACCGAGCAGCAGCGGCCCGTCGGTGTGCGCCCTCGTGTGTCGGACCACCGCGAGCACCTCGTCGTGCGCGTGGGGCCACCGCGCCCGGGGCCGAGCTCCGCGGCGTCCGACCCAGGGCAGCCCGGGCAGCGGAGCGAGGCGGTAGTCGACGGTCACGACGGCGAGCCCGTGGGCGGCCAGCGCGGTGGCGACGGCGTGCGACTCCGGTTGGTCGAGGCCACCGCGGAAGAACCCGCCCCCGTGCAACCAGACCAGGGTGGGTCCGCCCGGGCGTCCGTACCGCCGGACGGGCACCGGTCCGTGCGGCCCCGCGATCGTCGCCCCCATGCCGTCTCTCGTCGGGAGCCGCGCTACGCGTGCAGCGCCGTGTTGAGCTGGATGCCCTGGCCCTGGCGCTGCAGGGCCTCGACCGCACCGGAGAGCGAGTTGCGCCGGAACAGCACGTTCGGCACGCCCGACAGCTCTGCGGCCTTCACGGTGCGCGGCGTGCCGTCCGGGTTCGGTGCGACACCCACCAGGACGACCTTGGTGCCGGCCGTCACGTAGAGTCCGGCCTCGATCACGGAGTCGTCCCCGAGCGAGATGCCGAGGCCGGCGTTCGCCCCGAGGAGCGCCCGCTCGCCCAGCGACACCCGGTGCGTCCCGCCGCCGGACAGGGTCCCCATGATCGACGCACCCCCACCGATGTCGGTGCCGTCTCCGACGACGACCCCCTGCGACACCCGACCCTCGATCATGGCGTCACCGAGCGTGCCGGCGTTGAAGTTCACGAAGCCCTCGTGCATGACGGTCGTGCCGGGAGCCAGGTGTGCGCCCAGCCGCACCCGGTTGGCGTCGCCGATGCGCACCCGGTCCGGCACGACGTAGTCGAGCAGGCGGGGGAACTTGTCGACCGCGTGCACCGCGATGCCCGCACGCTGCAGGACCGGACGAAGGCGGACGAGGGCGTCCGGGTGCACCGGGCCGGCGTTGGTCCAGGCGACGATCGGCAGGTGACCGAAGACGCCGTCGAGCGAGACGGTGTTCGGCCGGACGTGCAGGTGGCTGAGCAGGTGCAGCCGCAGGTACGCATCGGGCGTGCTGGTCGGTGCGTCGTCGATGACGATCTCGGTCGTCACCGCCTCGATCCGGACCTCGCGCCGGGGGTCGTCGCCGACGTGCGCCTCGAGCTCGGGCGGGAACACCGCGTCGGCCGGACGCGCACCGAGGTGCGTCTCGGGGTACCAGGTGTCGAGGACGGCGCCGTCGGCGGCGATCGTCGCGAGGCCGTGGCCCCAGGCGTGCGTGGGTCGGTCGGTGGCAGCGGTCGCGTCGGTCACGCCACCAGGGTAGCGAGCGGGCCGGTCGGCGACCCGTCCGGGGAGACGGTCTGTGGAGAACGTCGGTGACGCGACCAGGCCGGCCTGGAGGCAAAGGTGCTGTGGACGGATCGGCACCGTCCACCGGTGGTCGCCTCACCGTCCGCTGAGGGAAGCGGCCGGTACGCTGACCGCATGCCGGAGCAGCTCGACCTCACCGCCTCGTCCATCGACATCACGCGCGCCGTCTGCGACATCGAGTCGGTGTCGGGGAACGAAGGACCCCTCGCCGACGCGATCGAGGCGGCGCTGTCGTCGCTGCCCCACCTCGACGTCGTGCGCGACGGCGATGCGATCGTGGCACGCACGCAGCTCGGTCGCGAGCGCCGGGTCGTGATCGCCGGGCACATCGACACGGTGCCGCTCAACGGCAACCTGCCGACCGAGTTCCGGACCGCGGACGACGGCACCGAGATCCTCTGGGGTCGCGGCACGGTCGACATGAAGGCCGGGTGCGCCGTGCAGCTGAAGCTCGCGCACGACCTGACCGAGCCGAACGTCGACGTCACGTGGGTGTTCTACGACCACGAGGAGGTCAGCGACTCCCTGAACGGCCTCGGTCGGCTGGCGCGGACCCGTCCCGAGCTGCTCGCGGGCGACTTCGCGATCCTCGGCGAGCCGTCGGGCGCCCAGATCGAGGGTGGGTGCAACGGCAACCTCCGCGCCGAGGTCCGGACCTCCGGCAAGCGCTCCCACAGCGCACGCAGCTGGATCGGCGACAACGCGATCCACAAGACCGCACCGATCCTGGCGACGCTCGCGGCGTACGAGCCGCGCACCGTGACGGTCGACGGGCTCGAGTACCGTGAGGGGCTCAACGCCGTGGGCATCACCGGCGGCATCGCCGGCAACGTCATCCCGGACGAGGCCATGGTGCACGTGAACTACCGCTTCGCGCCGTCGCGCAGCGCGGACGAGGCGGTCGCGCACATCCGAGAGCTGTTCGCCGGGTACGACGTGCAGATCGTCGACCTCGCCGCCGGCGCCCGCCCCGGGCTCGACGCGCCGCTCGCGCAGCAGTTCGTCGCAGCGGTCGGCGGCCCGGCCCCGCGTCCGAAGTACGGGTGGACCGACGTCGCCCGCTTCTCGGCGCTCGGGGTCCCGGCGGTCAACTACGGTCCCGGCGAGCCGGTCTTCGCCCACCACGACGACGAGCAGGTCCCCGTCGACCAGATCACCGCGGTCGAGGACGGCCTGCGTCGGTGGCTGACGGCGTGACCACCGGCCCCGCGCGCACCGTCGCGGGGCTCCACGGCGCCGGCCGCTGGCGCGCGCGCTACCGGCTCGTGCCCTGGTGGGTCCGGGTCACCGTCGTCTACGTGGTCGCGCGGCTCGTGACGGGGGCGATGCTCCTGGCCTTCGCCGGTGTGCAGACCGCCAACTCGTTCACCGGTGCGCGTCCGTCGTACCTGTCCTTCGCATCCATCTGGGACGGCGCCTGGTACCGGGTGATCGCGTCGAACGGGTACCCGTCGACCCTGCCGGTGGACGCCGCGGGTCACGTCACCGAGAACGCGTGGGCGTTCATGCCCGCGTACCCGTTCCTCGTCCGAGGGCTGATGGTGCTGACCGGGGCGTCGTTCGAGGCCGTCGCGGTCACCGTGTCGCTGGTCGCCGGGTGGGGCGCTGCGCTGGTGTTCCGACGGCTGATGGGCCGCTTCCTCGACGACGGCCGGGCGACGTTCGCCACGGTGCTGTTCTGCGTCGCGCCGGTGTCCGCCGTGTTCCAGGTCGCCTACGCCGAGGCGATGGGGCTCTTCCTGCTCCTGGTCGCCCTGCTGCTGATGGTCGACCGCCGCTGGTGGACGATGCTGCCGGTCGTGCTGCTGCTCGGGATGACCCGACCGACCGGGCTCGCGTTCGCGTTCCTCGTGGTGCTGTTCCTGGCCGCCTGGACGATCCGGCCGTCATGGGTGCGCGAGGTGGAGCGGCCGACCCTGCGCACCGCTCTGCCGCCACTCGTCGTGGGTTCGGTCTCGGGGCTCGTCGGACTCGCCTGGCCGGCGATCGCGTGGGCGGTGACCGGGGTCCCGAAGGCGTACACCGACACCGAGCTCGCCTGGCGGTCGTCGTACATCGGGTGGCGGGAACTCGTCCCGTTCGCGCCGTGGATCCAGGGCGCCGGCTGGTGGTTCGGGCAGCCGGCGGGGGCGATCCTGCTCGCCGTGGCGCTCGTCGGGTTCGCGGTGTTCGTCGCGCACCCCGCTGTGCGGCGCGTCGGCCTCGAGCTGCGGTTGTGGGGCGTGGCCTACGTCGTCTACCTGCTCGCCGTGTTCTTCCCGCAGTCGAGCACCTGGCGCATCCTGCTGCCGATCGCGCCGCTCCTCGGCATCGTGGCCCTCCCGCGGTCGTCGGGCTACCGGGTGCTGGTGGTCGCGGTCTGTCTCGGTCTGCAGTTCGTCTGGCTGTACACCTGCTGGTGGGTCGACGGCTACGACTGGACGCCGCCGTGATCGACCTCGCGGTCGTCTGAGTCCTCGGCGGCCGGTGTCGCCGAGGGGTCCTCGCCCGGGCGCCAGTCGGCCGCGGCGTGCACCATCGCGTTCACCGTCGCGATGAACGGCACGGCGAAGAAGGCTCCGACGACGCCGGCGATCGTGGTGCCCGCGGTCACACCGAGCACGACGCCGAGCGGGTGCACCCGGACGGCCGAGCCGGTCAGGAACGGGTGCAGCACGTGGCTCTCGAGCTGCTGGACCACCACCACCACGGCGAGCATGACCAGCGCCGGCACCAGTCCGTTGAAGACCAGCGCGATGAGCACGGCGACGATGCCGGCGACGATCGCCCCGACCACCGGGACGAACGCGCCGAAGAACACGATCACGCCGATCGGGACGGCGAGCGGGAGGCCGAGCGCGAGCGCGCCGATGACGATGCCGAGTGCGTCCGTCACCGCGACGACGAGCTGCACGCGGATGAAGCTGGTGAGGGTCTTCCACCCCGCCTGACCCGCGGCGTCGATGCGTCCGCGCGAGCGTCGCGGGAAGATCCGCACCACCCACGACCAGATCCGGCGGCCGTCGATGAGCACGAAGATCGTCGTGAACACCACGATGAACAGCCCCTCGAGCGCGTGCACCAGCCCGCTGCCCGCCTCGGCGGCCCCGGACAGGATCGACGCGACGTGGGTCTGCAGGAACTTCGTCGCCTCCGCCAGGTACTTCGTGACCTGCGCCGAGGTGATGCCGAACGGCTCGGACGCGAGCAGGGTCTGGAAGGTCTGCACGTTGCTCGTCAGTCGACGCTCGAGCGTCGGCAGGTCGTAGCGGATCTGCGCCGTCACGACGAGCGCCAGGACACCGAGGACGACCACGACCGAGATGCAGGCCGTGAGCACGGCGAGCCACTTCGGCCACCGGTGACGTTGCAGGAACGCCGAGAAGGGGGCGAGCAGTGCGCAGACGAGCAGCCCGACCAGGAACGGCACGAGGATGTCCTGCAGCAGGACCACGAGGGCGACGACGACGGCGAGGGCAGCCACCACCACGAGGAAGCGCCACGAGAACGCTCCGGCGATGCGCATGCCCCTCGGCACCGCCTCGACGACCGGATCGACCTGTGGACGCAGCATGGAGCGGATGTTCGGCACACGCCAAGGTGACCACCCGGAGCCGCGAGAACGTCGCATTCCGACACCCCCAACCTGGGCGGTTTCGCAGTTGCCCCCTCGGTACGGGATAATGGGCCTGCATCTTCTGCACGAAAGGGGACATCTGATGGCAGCGATGAAGCCGAGGACCGGTGACGGGCCGATGGAGGCTGTCAAGGAGGGTCGACTCATCATCGTGCGGGTTCCGCTCGAAGGTGGAGGCCGCCTGGTGGTCTCGGTCAACGACGCCGAGGCCAAGGAACTCCACGACGCACTGGCAGAGGTCGTCTCCGCCTAGTCCGTCGACGCACCACGACGAGAGGCCCGGAGCGCGTACGCTCCGGGCCTCTCGTGTGCGTCGTGGCCGACGGAACCGGCAGACCGGGCCGCGACGTCCGTCGATCCAGGACGTCCATCGGATCAGGATGTCCGTCGGTCCAGGACGTCCGTCGGGTCAGGACGTCCGGCGGGTCAGGCCGAGACCTTCGTCATCTGCAGCAGCCCGTCCCCGGCGGGGGAGAGCGCACTCCGCACCGCGCCCGAGGTCGAGACCTCGGTGAGCAGCAGTCGGAAGTCCGTCGTCGCGCGGTCCCGACGCACCGGGTCCGCGACGCGACCGCGCCAGAGCGCGTGCGGCACGAGCACGGTGCCCCCGACGCGCGCGAGGCGGAGTCCGTGCTCCACGTACTCGATCACGTGCTCGGGGTCGGCGTCGACGAGGACGACGTCGTACGACGCCTCGTTCATCCGGGGCAGCACCTGGTTCGCCCGACCCGGGATGAGCCGGACGCGCGAGGGCGCCGTGCCGGCGGCGACGTAGGCGTCACGGGCGTACTGCTGGTGGTCGACCTCGACGTCGATCGTCGTGAGGGTCGCATCGGGCGCGCCGCGCAGCAGGTAGAGCCCCGAGACGCCGAGCCCGGTGCCGATCTCGATCATGCTCGTCGCGCGCGATGCCGCTGCGACCACGGCGATCTGGGCGCCGATCGCGGGGGAGACGGCTTCGACCCCGAGTTCGAGGGAGTGCTCTCGCGCTCGGGCGATCACCTCGGGCTCCGAGACGATGTCCTCGGCGAACTTCCAGTTCGACTCTTTCTCTGACACGCACACTCCGTTCGGGAGACAACTCTACGGGTGCGGCGCAGTGGGACGGGTTACGCTCGTTGCCGTGTCCATCGACTTCAACAAGATCCTGATCATCGGGATCATCGCGGTGCTGCTGCTCGGGCCGCAGCGCCTGCCGATGTACGCGCAGAAGCTCGCCGAGTTCGTCAAGGCGATCCGCCGGTTCGCGGACACCGCGAAGGACCGCATGCGCGAGGAGATGGGCCCCGAGTTCGACGACGTCGACTGGCAGAAGCTCGACCCCCGGCAGTACGACCCCCGTCGCATCATCCGCGACGCCCTGCTCGACTCCGGGGGCACCGCCGCCGGCAGCACGGCCGCGGTGGAGACCGCGCAGGTCACCGCGTCGAAGGTGCGTGCGACGGCGCCGGTGGTGCCGCTCGCCGAGGGCGAGCCGGCCCCCTTCGACACCGAGGCGACCTGACGCGGCTCCCGTCACGACACGACGGACGGGAGGCCCGGTGCCAGCTGGCACCGGGCCTCCCGTCCGTTCTCAATCACGCGTCGCGACGATCGTGAACGTCGTCGGGATCCGGTCGCGGTCCGGGGCGGGCCACACCCACGAACCGTGGCCGTCCTCCTCCATGCGCGGGCTGAACCGCCACGGCAGGGTGCGCCCCTCGTCCAGTCGGCGGAGACGCAGTCCGGCGCCGAGCAGGGCGTTGACGACCTCGGACAGCGGGTGCGGCCACTCGTACGTCCGGGTGTTCGCGACGGTGCCCTCGCCGACGTAGGTGCCCGCGTCCTCCCACTGCTGGGCCGTGCCGTCGGGGAAGTACCGGTGCCGCGTCACGAGCTCCGGCGCGTCCTCGTCCAGGGCGTACAGCGCGGGGTGTCCGTCGCGGATGAAGAACACCCCGCCCGGCCTGAGGAGTCCCGCGACCTGCGCGGCCCAGCGGTCGAGGTCCGGGAGCCAGCAGATCGTGCCGATGCTCGTGTAGACGACGTCGAAGTCGCCCGTGACGGCCGCGCGGGCGTCGAGGACGTCGGTCTCCACCCACGTGACGTCGAGGCCGAGCCGGTCGGCCAGGGCCGCTGCCGCCGCGAGCGCCGGTGCCGAGAAGTCGACCCCGGTGAGGCGTGCACCCTCGCGGGCCAGCGAGACCGTGTCGGTGCCGATGTGGCACTGCAGGTGGCAGACGTCGAGCCCCGTGAGCGTGCCGCCGGGCAGCCACGGCGTGAGCGCGGGCAGGTCGTCGCGCACGACGTCCGACCGGTGTGCCGGGTCGTCGAGCGCGGCGACGTCGTACGCGCCCTCGTGGATGGGGACCCGGTCGTCCCAGTTCGCGCGGTTCGTCGCGCGGGCGGCGTCCCAGTCGACGCTGACGTGGTCGGAGCTGTCCATGCGGCCACGCTAGCGGGCGCATCCGCCCGTGCGCGACGATCGCTCAGGACAGGCTGAGCCCGAGCTTCCGTCCGGCCAGGCCCCGTCCCATCGTGGTGATGGTCTCGGCGACGGACCGCAGGGCGACCGCGGCGGGGTCCTCCGGGGCGCCGAGCACGACCGGGACGCCGCCGTCGCCGCCCTCCCGGAGCGGGACCGACAGGGGGACGCGGCCGAGGACCGGCACGGGGACGTCCTGCCCCCGGGAGAGCCGAGCGGCGGTCTCGTCGCCGCCGCCCTCGCCGAACAGGTGCAGGACGCTGCCGTCGGGCTGCACGAGCCCGGCCATGTTCTCGACCACACCGATGACCTTCTGCCCGGTCTGCCGTGCGACGACCCCGCTCCGCTCGGCGACGTCGGCGGCCGCGGCCTGGGGCGTCGTGACGACGAGCACCTCGGCGTGGGGGAGCAGCTGCCCGACCGAGATCGCCACGTCGCCGGTGCCGGGCGGCAGGTCGAGCAGGAGCACGTCGAGGTCGCCGAACCACACGTCGGTCAGGAACTGCGAGACCGTGCGGTGCAGCATCGGTCCACGCCAGGACACCGCGGTCGAGACGTCGTCGACGAACATGCCGATCGAGACGACCTTCACCTCGTGGGCGACCGGCGGCAGGATCATGCTGTCCACACGGGTCGGTCGTGGTGCGACGCCGTGCTCGTCGGTCAACCCCATCAGGCCGGGCACGCTGAAGCCGTGCACGTCGACGTCGACGATGCCGACCCGCTGACCGGCCGCTGCGAGCGCGACGGCCAGGTTGACGGTGACCGTCGACTTCCCGACCCCGCCCTTGCCGCTCGTGACGGCGATCACTCGGGTCAGGGAGTCCGGGGTGAACTGCACGCCGCGCGGCCGGCCGGCACGGAGGCGTTCGGTGAGGGCGGCGCGGGTCGCCGGGCTCATCACGTCGACGTCGACCTCGACGTGGTGCACGCCGTCCACGGAACCGGCGGCCGACCGCACGTCGTGCTCGATGGTGTCGGCGGCGGGGCAGCCGACGATCGTGAGCTGCAGGTCGACCCGAACCGAGCCTCCCGGCCGGACGTCGACCCCGCGGATCATGTCGAGCTCGGTGACGGGGCGGCGGATCTCGGGGTCGATCACGCGACCGAGCGCAGCGAGGACCGCGGCGCCGAGCTGCTCGTCGGGCGTCGCTGCGGTGCCGTCAGCCACGCGTGCTCGTCGCTCCCTCACCGTCGTCGACGGAGTCGGCGCGCAGCGCTGCCTCCTCGGCGTCCCGCCGGTCGAGCTCCTCGAGCAGTGACCGGATCTCGGCGCGGATGAAGTCCTTCGACGCCATCTCCCGCATCGCCAGACGGAGGGCGACGACCTCGCGGGCCAGGTACTCGGTGTCGGCGAGGTTGCGCTCGGCGCGCTGGCGGTCCTGCTCGAACTGCACGCGGTCGCGGTCGTCCTGCCGGTTCTGCGCGAGCAGGATGAGCGGCGCCGCGTACGAGGCCTGCAGTGAGAGCACCAGGGTGAGCGCGGTGAAGCCGATCGCAGCCGAGTCGAACTGCCACGGCTTCGGAGCGAGGGTGTTGTAGCCCATCCACAGGGCACAGAAGAGGGTCAGGCCGACCAGGAACCAGGGCGTTCCCATCGCCCGCGCGATGCCCTCGGTCGCCCGACCGAAGGTGTCCCCGCGGCCACGGCGGCGGGTCGGGAGCACACGCGTGCGCATGCCCTTGGGCGAGTCGAGTCGCTCCTGGCGGTTGTCATCCGTTCGGGCCACGGGTGGTCCTCCTCCCCGTCGTCACGGGCGTCTTGCGCTGGCGTTGGCGGAGTCGCGAGGGGGCATCCCCCTCGCCGTGACTTCGCCAGTCGTCCGGCAGGACGTGGTCGAGGACATC
This sequence comes from Curtobacterium sp. BRD11, assembly GCF_031844345.1. Classification (NCBI taxonomy): domain Bacteria; kingdom Bacillati; phylum Actinomycetota; class Actinomycetes; order Micrococcales; family Microbacteriaceae; genus Curtobacterium; species Curtobacterium sp. BRD11. Next base: position 309,692 of record NZ_JAUZUZ010000003.1, on the reverse strand, counting down.
GTCGATCGTCACCACCCCGACCAGACGGTGGGCGTCGTCGACCACGGGGACGGACACGAGGTTGTAGGTCGCCATCACGCGCGTGACCTCGGCAGCGCTCGCGTCGACGCGGACCGGCTCGGTCTGCTGGTCGATGAGCGTGCCGAGGCGCTCGTTCGGCGGGTACCGGAGCATGCGCTGGAAGTGCACGAGCCCGAGGAACCGACCGGTCGGCGGCTCGTACGGCGGCAGCACCACGCACACGCTCGCGCCGAGCGCCGGGGCGAGCTCGTGCCGGCGGATGAGCGCCAGCCCCTCGGCCACGGTCGCGTCCGCGGAGACGATGACGGGTTCGGTGGTCATGAGACCACCCGCGGTGTCCGGCTCGTACTCGAGGAGCATGCGGACGTCCTGCGCCTCCTCCGGCTCCATGAGCTGCAGCAGCGCCTCGCTCCGGTCGTCGGGGAACTGCGCGAGCACGTCGGCGGCGTCGTCGGGCTGCATCTGGTCGAGGACGTCGGCTGCGCGGGCGTCCTCGAGCCGGGTCAGGATCTCGATGCGCTCCTGGTCGGGCATCTCCTCGAGCACGTCGGCGAGCCGGTCGTCGGGGAGCTCCTCGGCGACCTCGAACCGGCGCTCCTCGGGCAGGTCGAGGAGCGTCGACGCCAGGTCGGCCGGGACCAGGTCGGAGTAGGCGGCGATCACGTGCTCGGCGGACTGGGCCTCGCCGGGGAGCTCGTCCTCGGTGACCTCGTTCCACGTGGCGAACGTCGTCGGGCCCTTGCCGAACGGCGACGGCGTCGTCTTCGGCTTGCGGAGGAAGAGCTGCGACACCTCCCAGTCGCCCTGTCCGCGGTCCTCGATCGCGACGTCCTCGATCGTGGCGCGGATGCGGTCGCGCGTCAGCAGGACCTTGCGGCCGAGCATCTCCGCGATGACGCGCACCTCACCCCCGCGCTGCTCGAAGCGACGCATGTTGACGATGCCGGTGGTGATGACCTGACCGGCGCCGATCGACGTGACGCGGCCGATGCTGAGGAAGATGCGGCGCTTGCCGGGCACCTCGACGATGAGCCCGACGACGTGCGGGGCGTCGACGCGGCGGTACACGACCAGGACGTCCCGGACGCGACCGACGCGGTCGCCCGCGGGGTCGAAGACGGAGCACCCGGCGAGGCGGGCGACGAAGACCTTCGTGGCGCTCACCCGTCCAGCGTAGTCGCTGCCGCGCGGGCCGGGGACGAGCGCACCCTGCGCACACCGAGGGGACGCGCGGCTCGGTGCATCAGCCGCTGCGCCCCTGCCCCGGAGGTTCCCGGGAGGCGCACGTGTGATCGCAAGGTGCCCGGTGGATGATGGCTGGGTGAGCAACCAGAGCCCGTTCGCCGGACGCACCGCCCAGGCCTTCCCGACGCTGCCGCGTGGGGACGTCCTCGGCACCTACGACAGCTACCCCGATGCCCAGCGCGTCGTCGCGAAGCTCGCCGAGGCGGACTTCCCCGTCGCCAAGATCTCGATCGTCGGCAACGACCTGAAGACCGTCGAGCGCGTCACCGGGAAGATGACATACGGCCGTGCGGCCATCGCGGGCGCGCTCTCCGGTCTCTGGCTCGGCATCTTCTTCGGCATCGTCCTGACGCTGTTCTCACCGACGGCGGGCGGGCTGATCATCGCCGCGGCGATCATCGGTGCCGCGTTCGGCATGCTGTACGGCATCGTCTCGTTCGCGATCACGAAGCGGCAGCGGGACTTCACGAGCGTGCACCAGGTGCTCGCCACGAACTACCAGATCGTCGTCGACCCGCAGCTCACCGGCCAGGCGCAGCGGATCCTCGGCCAGCACGGCGCGACGCCGTCGACGCACTGGAACGACGCTCCGCAGCCGGGCGCGCCGGGTTCGCAGGCCCGACCGTCCCAGGGCCAGGAGCCGTGGCGTCCGGGCCCCCAGCAGAGCTCGCCCTACGGTGGGCACGCGACGCCGCACCAGCCGCAGCAGCACCGGCCTGGAGGCCCGCAGCAGTCCGGCCCGTCGGCCGCCGGTCCGCGGTACGGGACCGACGACGGCCCGCGGTACGGGACGAACGACGGCCCCCGGTACGGCGAGACCCCGCAGACGGCGCAGCAGCCGGCGCCGACGTCGGACCCGCGTGTCCCGCAGTCACGACCGGGCCAGCCCCCGCAGTACGGGGAGCGCGTCGACGGAGCCGACGAGCGCTCCGCCGGTGCGGACCAGCGACCCGGCTCGGCACCCGACGACCGCCGCGACGGCGAGCGCGGCTGACGGAGGGACCGAACCGGAGGACGCCCGCGTCGACGATCGTCGACGCGGGCGTCCTCCGTTGCGGCGCGTGACCGGTCAGGGCTCCGGTCACGGGTCGCCGGTCAGGGCTCGGTGGTCAGAGCACCTTCGAGTAGCACATCGACCGCGCCGCTCCGACGTACGGCCCGAACTGCGCGATGCGGCGGAAGCCCTCGCGCTCGTAGAACCCGATCGCGCGCTTCTGCTCGTCGCCGGTCTCGAGCACGAGCGCCGGGGAACCCAGGTCGATCGCGGCCTCCTCGAGGCGACGGAGGATCGCGCTCGACACCCCGGCCCCGCGGGACTCCGGCCGCACGTACATCCGCTTCACCTCGGCGATGCCGTCCTGCACCAGGCGCAGGCCACCGCAGCCGAGGGGCGTGCCGTCCTCGTCGCGGGCCAGGAAGAAGACCGCGATCGAGTCGGCCGTCGGCTTCTCGCCCGGTTCGGTGTCCCCGCCGTAGGCCCGGTCGATCTCGAGACGCTGGGCGGCGCGGAGCCGCTGTGCGTCGGGCGAGTCGAAGTGCTCGACGTCGATCACCAGCCCGCGCGGCGCGATCGGGCCGTCGGTCGGGGCGGACGTCGTGCTGGGGGAGGCGTCGGGCATCGTCACCCGCTCAGGCTAGCGGCCGGTGCGGGCGATCCACCCCTCCACTTCCGAGGGGGTCCGGGGGATGCCGACCGACAGGTTCTCGGCGCCGTCCTCGGTCACCAGGACGTCGTCCTCGATCCGGACGCCGATGCCGCGGAACTCCTCGGGCACGGTCAGGTCGTCCTGCTGGAAGTACAGGCCGGGCTCGATCGTGAACACCATGCCCGCCTGCACGACGCCGTCGATGTACATCTCGCGACGGGCCTTCGCGCAGTCGTGGACGTCGAGCCCGAGGTGGTGGCTCGTCCCGTGCACCATGTAGCGGCGGTGGAACTGGTTGTCCGGCTGCAGCGACTCCTCGGCCGTACCGGGCAGGAAGCCCCACTCGGCGGTCTTCTTCGCGATGACCTCCATCGCGGTGGCGTGCACCTCGCGGAAGGTGATGCCCGGCTTCACGATCGCGAACGCGGCGTCGGCGGCTTCGAGCACGGCCTCGTAGACCATGCGCTGCACGTCGGTGAAGGTGCCCGACACGGGGAGCGTTCGGGTGATGTCGGCGGTGTAGAACGAGTCGACCTCGACGCCGGCGTCGATCAGGATCAGGTCGCCCGGCTGCACCGCGCCGTCGTTGCGGGTCCAGTGCAGGATGCACGCGTGGTGGCCGGACGCGGCGATCGTGTCGTAGCCGACCGTGTTGCCGTCGGCCCGTGCGCGACGGTTGAACGTGCCCTCGACGATGCGCTCGCCGCGAGGGTGCGCGAGCACGGCGTCGAAGTCGGCGATGACGTCGTCGAAGCCCGACCCCGTGGCCTCGACGGCCTTCCGGAGCTCGCGCACCTCGTACGCGTCCTTGACCAGCCGGAGCTCGGACAGGTCACGGGAGAGCACGTCCTCGGTCGCCGGGGCCCCGTCCACGGCGTCCGCACCGCCGACCGTCGTGCCGAGTCGGGTGTCGAGGGCGCGCGTCAGCTCGGCGTCGGCATCGCGGACGAGCAGGACGGATGCGTCGAGGCCGTCGGCCACCCCGGCGAAGGCGCCGAGGTCGGCCGTCGCGAGACCCAGGTCGGCGGCGACCTCGTCGAGCGAGGGGCGGGGCCCGACCCAGAACTCACCGATCTCGGGGTTCGCGTAGAACTCCTCGGAGTCACGGCCGGCCGTGGCGCGGAAGTACAGCGTGGCGTCGTGACCGGACCCGTTCGGGGTCATCACCAGGACGGAGCCGACGACCGTGTCGGTGCCCCAGCCGGTCAGGTGCGCGAAGGTCGAGTGCGGACGGAACGGGTAGTCGCAGTCGTTCGACCGCACCTTCGCCTGACCCGCGGGGACGACGATCGTGCGTCCGGGGTGCAGCTCCGAGATGCGAGCACGTCGCTCCGCCGCGAAGGGCGACTGCTCGCGCGGCTCGGGGGTGGGACGCTCCCGGTCCGCCCACTGCGACGCGATGTGGTCCTTGAAGGTCGAGGACCCGGGGGTGGTGGATCGGTTGCTCGTCGCGCGAGGAGTGGTGTCGGCCATGTCACCCATCATCGCACCGAGCTGACCCTCCGGCCTGAGCGGCTGTTCACCTGTCGGTAGCATGGTGACGTGCCCGATCCGTTCATCGACCTGCACGCCCACTCGAGCGTGTCCGACGGCACCGAGCGGCCGGCGGAGCTCGTCGCTGCCGCCGCCGCTGCCGGCCTCGACGGCGTCGCCCTGACGGACCACGACACGACGGCCGGCTGGGACGAGGCGACCGCCGCCGTCCGCGACCGGCCGATGTCGCTGCTCCCCGGCCTCGAGCTGAGCACCCGCGTCGGCCACCGGAGCGTGCACGTGCTCGGCTACCTGGTCGACCCGACCGACGAGGCCCTGGTCGCAGAGACCGCCCGGATCCGCGACGGCCGGTTCGCGCGGGCACGGCGCATGGTCGAGCGCATCGGTCGCGACCACCCGATCACGTGGGACGACGTCCTCGCGCAGGCGCGCGACGGCGCCACCATCGGTCGCCCGCACATCGCCGACGCCCTGGTCGCCCGGGGGCTCGAGCCGGATCGCAGCGCGGCGTTCCGCGGGATCCTGCACCCGGCCTCCGGCTACTACGAACCGCACGAGGCGCCGACGCCCCTGCGCGGCGTCGAGCTCATCCGCGGCGCCGGTGGCGTGCCGGTGATCGCGCACCCGGCGGCGTCCTCGCGCGGGATCGTGATCGACGAGCCCATGCTGCGTGACCTCGTCGACGCCGGCCTCGGCGGGCTCGAGGTCGACCACCGCGAGAACCTCGCCCACGGCAAGCGGACGCTGCTCGACTGGGCCGGTCGCTACGACCTGTTCGTCACCGGCTCGAGCGACTACCACGGCACCGGCAAGCCGAACCGGTTCGGCGAGCACCGGACCGCGCGGCACTCCTTCGACGCCATCGTCGACCAGGCCACCGGCAGCGACCCGGTGCACGGAGCGGGCTCCCGCCTGGCCTGAGGACCGGTCAGCGGACGAACGTCGTCACGACCCCCGTGCCGACCCGTCCTCCTCGGAACGTCCGGGTGGAGACCTCGTCGAACCCTGATTCGTCGAGTGCCGCTCGGACCTCGGCTTCTTCTTCGCTCCCGGCCATCCCCACGTAGAAGACCGTCCGGAGCCCGTCCGACCGCCGCGGGATGACATCGGGCTGGGCCCGCTGGTCCTTGAACCACCCGGCCCCGTGCTGCCGGGCCGGCAGCAGGGTCAGGTCACGGAGACCCCGCACCGCCTCGGGGCGATCGTGACGGATGTCCTCCGACCGGTTCACGGAGGGACCGTAGACGATGCCGGCCGGGCCCGGACGGACCGAGCGTTCCGCGACGATGACCTGCGCGGCTCGTCGGAGATCCGGTCGTGGCGCGTCGAACCGCTCGGTGGTCCAGCTCACGACGCAGGCCACGACGAGGACGGCTGCGACCGCCCAGCGCACGAGTGGGCGCAGTCGGTCGAGGCCGAGCGCGATCAGCAGCGCCAGTGCCGGCAGGGACATCGACGGGTACCTCCAGTGGTACATGGGGTGCGCGGTGAGGAGCGTGGCCACCAGGACCGCGGTCGGCAGGAGGAGCCACGGGACGAGGAGTGTCCGCGCACCGACGGATCCGGGTCCACGGCGTCGAGGCGAGGTCAACGCCACCAGGACGCACCCCCACCCGACGATCGCCGCCGGGATCGACGTGAAGAACCACTGGAAGACGCCGACCTCGGCGATGAGTCGGACCGGCTCGGGGCGTTCGATCCACCCCACCTGGTGCACCTGTCCCGCTGCTGCACACATGAAGGGCACCACGATCGCAGCACTCGCAGCCGTCGCGGTCGTCCAGCCGACGAGCGTGGATCGTCCCACCGAACGGCGCGCAGCGGACACGAGGACCGTGACCCCGAGTGCGGCGATCACCAGCACGTCGTGCACGTTGAGGACCACCGCGAGGGACCCCAGCGCTGCGTGGGCCGTCCAGGCGAGCCGGGCGCGGCCACCGGACTCCTGCGTCGCGATGACGAACGCGAGGCAGGCGGCCGTGACGGCAGCGCAGGCGAGGGCGCGGGGCCGGGCGTCGCCACCCGTGTAGAGGACCGGTGGGAGCAGCGTCAGGACGATCCCGCCGAGGACACCGACCCTGGTGGACCGCACCCGGCGACCGAGGACCACCACCATCGACGCGGTGAGTCCGATCGCGACGGCGGAGGGCAGGCGGAGTGCCGCGATCGACGTGCCCGCGACCGTCGCCCACGCTCGAAGGACGCTGTAGTACGCGCCGTGCACGAGGTCGATCTCGCGGAGCATGTCGCTGAACCGGTCACCGTCGAGCTCGACGGCGATGCGGGTCGCGGTCTCGTCGACCCAGATGCTCGGGACGTCGATCGTGGACACCGCCAGGAGGAATGCGAACAACCCGACCGACGCGCTGGGCCCGAAGTCGCGGACGGATCGACGGAGAGATGAGGACGACACATCTCCAGTGTGACATATCAGATCGTCCACTGTCGCATCCGCGATGCCAGGTGGGCGGGGCGGAGGCGCGCGGACGTGACACAGGCCCCGTCACGTGGGTGACGGGGCCTGCGGACGGGAGGCGCTACTCGCCCTCGCCGGTGCCCTGCGGTGCCGAGGTGGTCGCCTCGGCGGAACCACTGCGACGACGACGACGGCGACGGCGCTTCGCGGCCCCGTCGGGGGTCGAGCCCTCGCCGGCGGGCTGCGCGGCGTCGGGACCCGTGGACTCGGCGGCCGGAGCCGACGTGACGGCGTCGGACGAGCCTCCCGACCGGGTGCGCGAGCGCGGACGCGAGCCGCCCTGGCGGTCACCGCTGCGCTCGGAGCCGCGACGGTCACCGGTCCGCTGCGCGCCACGGCCGGCGGAGGAACCTGCCTCGGCCGCGTGCGAGGGCGCACCGGGCAGGCGGCCCTTCGTCCCGGCGGGGATGTCGAGGTCGGCGAACAGGTGCGGCGACGACGAGTAGGTCTCGACGGGCTCGGGGATGCCGAACTCGAGGGCCTTGTCGATGAGCGTCCACTTGTGCAGGTCGTCCCAGTCCACGAAGGTGACCGCGATGCCCGTCTTGCCGGCACGACCGGTGCGGCCGGCGCGGTGCAGGTAGGTGTCCGGGTCGTCCGGGATCGTGTGGTTGATGACGTGCGTGACGTCGTCCACGTCGATGCCGCGCGCCGCGACGTCGGTCGCGATCAGCACGTCGCGCTTGCCGGCCTTGAACGCCGCCATCGCGCGCTCGCGCTGCTCCTGGTTGAGGTCGCCGTGGACGGCGGCAGCGTTGAAGCCACGGTCCTTCAGTTCCTCGACGAGCTTCGCGGCGGCGCGCTTCGTGCGCGTGAAGATCACGGTCTTGCCGCGGCCCTCGGCCTGCAGGATGCGGGCGATGACCTCGTCCTTGTCGAGCGAGTGCGCGCGGTAGATGACGTGCTTGATGTTCGCCTGCGTCAGGCCCTCGTCGGGGTCCGTCGCGCGGATGTGCACCGGGCGCGTCATGAACCGGCGGGCCAGCGCCACGATCGGAGCCGGCATCGTCGCCGAGAAGAGCATGGTGTGGCGCACCGCGGGGACGGCCTGGAAGATGCGCTCGATGTCCGACAGGAAGCCGAGGTCGAGCATGCGGTCTGCTTCGTCGAGCACGACCTCCTGCACCTTCGACAGGTCGAGCAGGCGCTGGCGCTGCAGGTCGATGAGGCGACCGGGCGTGCCGACGACGATCTGCGCGCCGGCCTTGAGCTGCTCGATCTGGCCCTCGTACGCCTTGCCGCCGTAGATCGACACGATCGTGGTCGACCGGTTCGAGGTGGCGAGCTCGAGGTCCTCGGTCACCTGGACCGCGAGCTCGCGGGTCGGGACGACGACGAGCGCCTTCACGCCGTGCTCCGGGTCGGCGCCGAGACGCTGGATCAGCGGCAGGCCGAAGCCGAAGGTCTTGCCGGTACCCGTCTTGGCCTGGCCGATGATGTCCTGGCCGGTGAGGGCGAGCGGGATCGTCTGCTGCTGGATCGGGAAGGGCTCGGCGATGCCCTTCGTCGCGAGCGCGTCGACGATGTCCTGCTCGATGTTGAGGTCTGCGAAAGTCAAAGAATCACCTTAGTCCTGGTGGAAGTCCAGGCCAGTCTACCGACGGCGGGCGAGGACAGCGCCCGCCGGGCGGGAGTGGTGCCCGCGGCCCGTATGCTTGGGGCGTGGTGTCGTGGTGGAACCGGAAGCGCGCTGCGCAGCTCGCCGCCGCGTGGCTGGCGTCGCGGAACCCGCGGAACGCCAAGCCCGTGGAGCGCCTGCAGCTGGACGACGTGAGTCCCGAGCTCGACGTGTACCTGGGGCAGGCGGCCTACCTGCAGCTGTCGCTCTACGAGACGATGGGTCGAGCCGGTGCCGCGGCGCCGACGATGGCCGGGCGGCTCGTCACGGGCGTGCTCGCGACGACCGCGCTCGAGCGGCACCGGACGATCGTCGCCGAGATCGAACGAGGCGGATGGGCGCCCGCGGAGCTCATGGAGCCCCACCGCGAGGCGATCGACCGCTTCCTGCTGCGCACGAGCGGCGCTGACTGGTACGAGTCGATGCTCACGGGCTACGTGACGGCAGGGATCCTCAACGACCTCTTCGGCAACCTGCTCCGGTCGCTGCCGCTCGACGTCCGGCAGCGGTTGCGGACGGTGTTCGACGCGCGCGAGGAACCGGCTGTCGTCGAGGAGCTGGCAGCGCACATCGAGCAGGACCCGCGCGTCGGGTCGCGCCTGGCGATGTGGGGCCGGCGGCTCGTGGGGGACACGCTGCTCGTGGCACGGTCGGCGCTGGCGGTCCACGCCCGTGAGGACCAGGAGAAGCTCGAGCCGGTGTGGACGGAGCTCATCGCTGCGCACACACGGCGGATGGACGCACTCGGCCTGACCGCCTGAGGCGCGGGCCGCGTCGACGGCCCGGGGCGCGGGGCGCGCTCGCTCGGGCCTGCTCGGTCAGACGCGCTCGGTGCGTGCGCGCTCGAAGGCGTGCTCGTCCGCGGCCGTGCGACGACGACCCAGGACCCACTCGGTCACGACGGCGACGACCCCGGCACCCACCAGGGCCACGACCCAGATCCATCCGCCGTCGTACGGCCAACCGGCCCAGGTCAGGGCCTCCCACACGACGGCCGCAACGACGCCGCCGACGACGGGTCCGAGCAGTGCGCCGCGCGTCGAGCGCCACGGCACCACGACGTGCGCGACGGCCCCCGCGATGAGGCCGCCGAGCACGGCGAAGAGCAGCTCCACGTCAGGCGACGAAGCCGATGCGGCGGGACTCCTCTGCGCCGACCTCGACGTAGGCGAGCGAGGCGACGGGCACGATGAACCGGCGGCCCTTCTCGTCCTTGAGGGAGAGGTGGGTCGACTGCGACTCGAGGGCCGCTGCCACGGCCTGCTCAATCTCCTCGGCGCTCTGGGCGGTCTCGAAGGCGATCTCGCGCGGGCTGTTGATGATGCCGATCTTGATGTCCACGAGCACAGCGTATCCGAGCGGTACCCCGTCGGCCCGGGCGTTCGCCGGGGGCGCACCGCCAGCGGCGGTCCCGGTGCGTCGAGCGTTGCTGTCGGCCGTCCTCGGTACCGTGTCCGCGTGCCCAGGACCACGCTGACGACCCTCCCCGAGGACGTCGGGGTCGTCCGCCCGCTCGTCGCCGACCCCGCGCAGGACGCCGTGCTCGCGCTGCCGGAGGGCCGGCACGCCGCCGTGCTCGGCGCGCCGGGCACGGGCAAGACCACCACGCTCGCGCGGCTCGTCGCCGACCGGCTGTCCCGCCCGGACGCGGTCTCGCCGGACGGTCACGCCACGGTGCTCGCGCTGACCTCGGCCCGCACCGCAGCCACGGCGCTCCGCGATCGCCTGGCGGCCGCGGTCGACCGGGCGGTCCCGGGCGCGCTCGCCCGGACGGTCAACTCCCTGGCCTTCCAGGTCGTCGCGCACGCCGCCGCGCTGCAGGGGCAGGAGCCGCCGACGCTGCTCACGGGTGGCGAGCAGGACCGCATCATCGCCGACCTGCTCGCGGGGCACGAGACCGACGGGGTCGGACCGGAGTGGCCGGCGCCGATCACCGCCGTCGTACGGGAACGGGCCGGCTTCCGCACGGCACTCCGCGACGTGATGATGCGCGCCGTGGCCGCCGGGGTGGAGCCCGAGGACATGCGGGAGCTCGCCGTCGAGCGCGGTCGCCCCGAGTGGCGCGCGGTCGGTGACTTCGTGGACGAGTACCGCGCAGCGGTGACGGCCTTCCGTGGCAGCAGTCTCGACGCTGCGGAGCTCGTGGCGTTCGCGACCGCCGCGGTGCTGCGACACGAGGTCCCGGCGAGTGTCGCCGCGCTGCGCCTGGTCGTCGTGGACGACACGCAGGAACTCGTCGAGGGCGAGGTCGCCCTGCTCGGGGCGCTCGCCCGCTCCGGGGTGCAGGTCGTGGCGTTCGGGGACCCGGACATCGCGGCCTCGGCGTTCCGCGGTGCGGAGCCGGACGTGCTCGGACGCCTGGCCACCCGGCTCGGTGTGGCGCGCGTCGACGAGGTCGTGCTCGGCACGGTGCACCGGCACGCGGCACCGGTCCGGGAGCTCGTCGGCGCGGTGACGGCGCGCATCGGGGCCGCCGCGGCCGGACGCCAGCGCACCGCCGTCGCGTCGACGACCGGTGCCCGGAGCGACGCCGTGCTGCACCTCGAGGCCGGCAGCCGTTCGGCGCTCGTCGTCGCCGTCGCCCGGCGCCTCCGTGAACACCGGCTGCTGGACGGCGTGCCGTGGCACCGGATGGCCGTCGTCACCCGCAGCGGAGCGGCCATCCCGGAGCTCGTGCGTGCCCTGTCCGTCGCCGAGGTGCCCGCGACGGCCGGCGCCGCCCCGGTGCGCCCGCGTGACGACAGCGCTGCCCGGGCGCTGCTCGACGCCGCCGCGGTCGCGCTCGGGGTGCTCCCGCTCGGTGCCGACCTGGCGACGTCGTTCGCGACCGGACCCCTCGGGGGCCTGGACACCCTGGCGATGCGACGTCTCCGGCTCGCCCTGCGTCGCGAGGAACTCGCGGGCGGCGGGACCCGTACCGCCGACGAGCTGCTCGTCGAGGCGCTCGGTGCCCCCGAACGGCTCGCCACCGTCGACGCCGGCTTCGCCAGACGCGCGACCCGACTCGCCCGCAGCCTCGTGCAGGCGCGGGCGGACGCCGCCGCGGACGCCAGCATCGAGGAGATCCTGTGGGGACTGTGGGAGCGCAGCGGCCTCGCGACGGCCTGGGGCGGGCAGTCCGCGGCAGGAGGTGTCGGGGCCGCCGAGGCCGACCGGCACCTCGACGCCGTCGTCGGGCTCTTCACCGCGGCGAAGCGCTTCGTCGAGCGCACCCCGGACGCGCCCGCGCGGGTGTTCGTCGACGACCTGCTCGGCGCCGACCTGCCCGAGGACTCCATCGGCCCCGACCGCACGGCCGGACGCGTGCGCGTGCTCACCCCCTCGGCCACGATCGGGCTCGAGTGCGACGTGGTCGTCGTGCTCGGGCTCCAGGACGGTGTCTGGCCGAACACCCGGGTGCGGGGGAGCCTGCTCGACCCGGACGGGCTGGTCCGCGCAGCCGCCGGCATCGACGACCAGACCGTCGACGACCGGGCAGCCGTCATCGCGGACGAGCTCCGGTTGTTCGCCCGCGCCGTCTCCCGCGCCACCACCCAGGTCGTCATCGGCACGGTCGCCAACGACGACGAGGCACCGTCGCCCTTCGTCCGGCTCGTCCCGGTGCCGCCGGACCGGCAACCGACCGTGCACCCGCTGTCGCTCCGGGGCATGGCGGGTTCGCTGCGGCGCCGCGTCGTCGCCTCGGGCGACCACGAGGCCGCATCCGCCCTCGCACGGCTCGCCGAGGCCGGGGTCGCCGGTGCGTCACCGGACGAGTGGTACGGGACGGCCGAGCCGACGACGGAGGACCCGCTGGTCGACCTGGACGCCCCGCCGGCGCCCGAGCACGAGGACGGTGAGCCGGTCGCCCCGACGGTCGCGGTGTCGCCCTCGCGCATCGGCACCTTCGAGGAGTGCCCGGTGCACTGGTTCGTGCAGACCTTCGGTGGCAGCGCGCCGAGCCCGGCGATGGGCATCGGGACGATCGTCCACGAGGCGATGGAGCAGGCCACCGCGGTCGACGTCGAGTCGCTGTGGGACCACGTGGAGGGGCGCTGGGACGAGCTGACCTTCGAGTCGCCGTGGGTCGCCGACCGCGAACGCGCGCGGACCCGGCGGATGATCGAGGGGCTCAGCGACTACCTGCGCACGTTCGCGAGCGCCGGTCGACGGCTGCTCGGCGCGGAGACGTCGTTCGCACTCGTGACCGGGCCGGCGCGGATGCGCGGCAGCATCGACCGCATCGAGGTCGACCCCGACGGGCGGGTCAGCGTCGTCGACCTGAAGACCGGCCGCTCCATGCCGAGCGAGAAGAACGACATGCCGGAGCACCCCCAGCTCGGCGCGTACCAGCTCGCGGTCGAGGACGGCGCGGTCGAGGGGGTCCCGGCGGGCGCGCCGATGGCCGACGCCCGACTCGTCTTCGTGCAGAACCCCCGCTCGGGACAGGCGTACTCGGAGCGCACGCAGCACGCCTTCGACGACGAGGCGCGCGAGGCCTACCGGGAACGGTTGCACGCCGTCGCGCGGGGGATGGCCGGCCGGACCTTCCTGGCGAACGTCGACGACCACTGCGACCGGGCGCGGACCGGCGTCGAGTGCCGCATCCACGTGGTGGGGGAGGTGACCTGGTGACGACCGGTACCGACACGCAGCCCGGGGCCGACGCAGGTGTCGACACCGCCGCACCCCCGGCGGCCCACGACGCCGACGCGCCCCCGGCGGCCCACGACGCCGACGCGCCCCTGGCGGCCCACGACGCCGACGCGATCGCCGACGCCCTCGGCCGACCGCGCCCGACCGACCAGCAGCGTGCGGTCATCGAGTCGCCGCTCGCTCCCGCGCTCGTCGTCGCGGGAGCCGGCAGCGGCAAGACGGAGACGATGGCGTCGCGGGTGGTGTGGTTGCTCGCGAACGGGTTCGTCCGTCCCGCCGAGGTGCTCGGGCTGACGTTCACCCGCAAGGCGGCCGGTGAGCTGTCCGTGCGCATCAACGACCGGATCCGTGCGCTCGAGGACGTCGGGCTCCTGACCGCCGGCGACGCCTTCGAGGCCCCGACGGTCTCCACCTACAACGCGTTCGCCAACGCCGTGTTCCGCGAGAACGCCCTGCTGGTCGGACGCGACGGCGAGTCCCAGGTGCTCACCGAGCCCTCCGCCTGGCAGCTCGCCCGTCGGGTGGTCGTCGGTGCGCGGGACGACCGGCTCGCCGGGCTCGACCGCGACGTCGACACCGTGACCGCTGCCGTCGTGGCCCTCGCCGGGGCGGTGTCCGAGCACCTCGTCGACCCGGCCGACCTGCGTCGCTTCGCGATCGACTTCGGCGCGCTGCTCGAGCTGCCCGGGAACGCCAGGGGCAACCCCTACAAGGCCGTGACCGACACCGTCGCAGCGATCGGAGCGCTGGAGCCGCTCGTCGACCTCGTCGAGGAGTTCCGACGGCAGAAGGTCGACCGCGGCTTCGTGGAGTTCTCGGACCAGATCGCCCTCGCGCTCGCCGCGGCCGAGTCCGCCCCGCGGGTGGTCGACGACCTGCGGAGCCGGTTCCGTGTGGTGCTCCTCGACGAGTACCAGGACACCTCCGTGGTGCAGACACGCTTCCTCGCCCGGCTCTTCCGCGGACACCCGGTGATGGCGGTCGGCGATCCGCACCAGTCGATCTACGGCTTCCGCGGGGCGAGCGCGGCGAACCTGGCCCGCTTCCCGCGCGACTTCGCGGTCGCACCGGTCGCACCGGTCGCACCGGTCGCACCGGTCGCACCGGTCGCACCGGACGCACCGGACGCACCGGTCGCACCGGACGCACCGGTCGCGGGGACGGACGGTGCCGGAACGCCGGCGCCGGTGACCTTCGCCCTGTCCACGAGCTGGCGCAACCCGGTCGACGTGCTCGCCGGCGCGAACGCCGTCGTCGACCCGCTGTCGGCTGCGTCGGAGGTCGCCGTGGAGCGACTCGCGCCGCGACCCGGTGCGGACGCCGGCACGGTGACGGCCGTCTTCCCCGAGACCCTGCCCGAGGAGGCGGACGCGGTCGCCCGCTGGTTCGCGGACCGCCGGAGTGCCTCGCCGGAGGGCTCGATGGCGCTGCTGCTGCGCTCGCGGAAGGACCTGTCGGCGTTCACCGCCGCGCTCGGTGCACACCGGGTGCCGTTCCACGTGCTCGGCACCGGCGGCCTCCTGCAGCGACCCGAGATCGTCGACCTGGTGGCGTGTCTCCGGGTGCTCCACGACCCGGCGGCCGGCAACGACCTCATCCGCCTGCTCGCCGGCGCACGGTGGCGGGTCGGTGCCGCCGACGTCGCCGCGCTGCACGCACTCGCCCGCTGGCTGTTCCGCCGCGACCACACGCAGCAGCGCCTCGACGACGAGCTGACCGCGGCGTTCCGCGCGTCCGTCGCCGCCGGGGAGCACGGATCGATCGTCGACGCGCTCGACTTCGTCGCGAGCGCCCCCGACGAGCACGGCGCCCTCGAGGGCATCAGTCCCGCCGGCCGCCAGCGGATGCGCGAGCTCGGGCAGCAGCTCGCCGCGCTCCGGGCCCGGGCGGCCGGGGACCTGGTCGACTTCGTGACCCTGGTCGTGCAGGAGATGCGGCTCGACGTCGAGGTCGCCGCCCACGAGCAGGGGAGCGCCGCCTTCCTCGACGCGTTCGTCGACGAGCTCGCCGGGTTCGTGACGACCGACGACCGCGCCGACCTCGGTGCCTTCCTCGGCTGGATCGACGCCGCCGCCCGCCGCGACGACATGGGCCCGCGGTCGGAGGAGCCGGAGGCCGGCACGGTGCAGATCCTGACGATCCACGGGTCGAAGGGCCTGGAGTGGGACGCGGTCGCGGTGCCGCGGCTCGTCGAGGGCGGGCTCCCCGCCCGACCGCAGGAAGGATCCTCGGGGTGGCTCGGCTTCGGCCGCCTGCCGTACGAGTTCCGCGGGGACGCCGACGAGCTCCCGCGGCTCGAGTGGCGGGGGCACGCGGACCAGAAGGGCGTCGTCGACGCCATCGAGGCCTACAAGGAGCAGGTGAAGGCCCGGAACGAGGACGAGGAGCGTCGGCTGACCTACGTGGCGCTGACGCGGGCACGGCACGACCTGCTCGTGTCCGGGTCGTCGTGGGCCGGCGGGGTCAAGCCGACGCCGCCGAGTCGGTACCTCCGGGACCTCGTCGCGGCAGGGGTCGTCGCTGCCGACGCCGTCCCCGACGGCACCGTGCACGAGGAGAACCCCCTCGGCGGGGACGGGGCGACCCAGGCCTGGCCGCACGTGCCGTTCGGGCAGCGGGGTGCCCGGGTCCTCGCGGCAGCCGAGCGCGTCCGGAACGCGAACCCCGGTGCGGCCGGGCGCTTCGCGGCGGACATCGACCTGTTGCTCGCCGAGCGGCAGGCTGCACGGTCGGACCGGCGCCGCGTCGCGATCCCGCACCGTGTCCCGGCCTCGGGGTTCAAGGACTACATCGGCCAGCCGGACGCGGTCGCCGAGCGCCTGCGCCGGCCCATGCCGGAGCGGCCGTACCGTGCGACCAGGCTCGGCACGCTCTTCCACCAGTGGGTCGAGCAGCGCGCGCGCAGCGGTGGCTCGCTCGAGACCCTCGACCTGTGGGACGACGAACGCGACCTCGACGCGGACGAGGCCGTGGACGCCTCGACCGACGCCGCGGTCACCGACGACGATGCACGACGACTGGCGGCGTTCCAGGCGACCTTCGCCCGGTCACGCTGGGCCGACCTGACCCCGGTGGAGGTCGAGCGCGAGATCCACATCCCGTTCCTCGGGCACAGCGTCGTGTGCAAGCTCGACGCGGTGTACGAGATCGACGGTCGCGCCGAGGTGGTGGACTGGAAGACCGGCAAGGCACCGACCGGCACGGCGGACCTGGCCGCGCGGCAGCTGCAGCTCGCGCTGTACCGGGTGGCGTACGCCGAGTTCACCGGGCGACCGGTCGACGAGGTGGACGCCGTCTTCTACTTCGTCGCGGACGACCTCGAGGTACGGCCCACGGCGCTGCTCGACCGTGCCGGTCTCGAGCGCGCCTGGCAGGAGGCACTCGGCTGATCCGGTGCGTCGACCGGCCGGGTGCGTCGACCGGCCGGGTGCGTCGACCGGCCGGGCCCGGTGCGTCGGCCGGCCGGATCAGGGCTGGGCCGCTGCGGCACGTGGACCGACGCCGTGTCGGACGGGAGGCGCGGGGCGGGGCCGCGGGGAGCCTCCCGTCCGGTGGGTGGTCGCGACGGACGGGGCGGTGGCCGGGTCAGCCGTGTCGACGCTCGGTCGACGACAGCAACTGCTCGACCTCGCCGATCTCCATCGTCTCGGGGGAGACCGACTGCAGCGGCGCCGCGCTCGGGGTCTGCACGGCGTCGACCAGTCGGTGCATCATCGCGACCGCGTCGTCGACCACCTCGGTGCTCTTCGCCTGCACGCCGTGCAGCAGCCACTGGGCGGTCTCGAGCTCGTGGTGGACGCGGGCGCGCTGGGCGAGCTGGCGGTCCCGACCCCCGCCGTTCGCCTCGTACGCACTGATCACGGTGTCGAAGGCGTCGCGGTGACCGGCGAGCACCCATGCCAGGTCCTTCGCGGGGTCGCCGAGTCGGAGCTCGCCCCAGTCGAGGACGCCGGTGACCGAGTCGCCGTCGACCAGGACGACCCCGGTGCCCAGCGCGCCGTGCACGACCGTCGGGGTGAACTGCCAGAGCTGCTGGTCGCGCGCAGCGCCCTCCCACCGTTCGACGAGTGCGGCGGGCACGAGCTTCGTGGCGACCGCGCGGTCCATCACGGAGACGGCGGAGCGCAGGACCTCGAACGGGGTGAGCGACGGCAGTCCCGCGTCCGTCACGAAGCTCGTCGGCAGCTGGTGGACGGCCGCGACGGCACGGCCGACGGCGGTCGCGAGGTCGGGACGCTCGGTCAGGTCGCGCAGCGTCGGGTGGGTGCCCGGAACGTAGGTCGTGACGATCGCCCGGGTCGAACCGATCGGCGCCTGACCGCGGTACTCGGCGACGGCGAACGGCAGACGCGAACGGATGCCGGCGCTCAGGGCACGGATCGCGACGAGGTCCGCGGACTGCCGGGCCTCGGCCCGCTGGTTGCGCGGGCGACGGATCGCACTGAGCGCGCCGTCCGCGTCGCGGAGGACGGCCGACTCGTAGTCACCGGAGGCGGCCGAGCCGAGTGTGCGCGTGCCCGTGACGACCAGACCGGGAACGGCCGTGGTCGCCAACGCGGCTAGAGTGAACTGGGATCCCGCCATGCCCCTCAGGGTAGGTCCGCGTCCGGTGCCGGAGCGCACGCCACGCTGGCCTGTGCAAGCCCGGGCACCGTGCACAGGGTCCCGTTGAGAAGCCCGTCCCGATCGAGGAGCACCCCGCCGTGACCGTCGAGTTCGCCGCCAGACTCCCGCTGTCCCGCAACGAACTCGACCGCGACGCGGAGTTCCGGACCACCCCCGACCTCGACCGCGTCCTGCGGGCCGACCCGGACACCCGGTGGCTGCCCGTCCGCGGTGCCGAGCTGCTCCGTGACGCCGACGGCGCGCTCCGGTTCGTGGGCGCCGACGCGGTGCCCGAGCACGCGGTGACGCTCTACCTCGGCCGAGCGGTCACCGACGCCGCCGACGCTCCTGCCGGCACGCGCTTCGCCGCCGCGCTGCTCGACGCGACGGCCGCCGCCGCGATCGAGCCCGACGACGAGGCGTGGTCGAGCCTGCGCATGTTCGGCACCGAGCTGTCCGCCCGCGACCAGGGCCTCGCGGTCGAGGCCGTCGCGATGGCGAACTGGCACGCCGTGCACGGGTTCTCCCCGCGCACCGGCTCGCCGTCCGACGTCGTCAGCGGCGGGTGGGTCCGCCGCGACCCCGAGGGGCACGAGCTCTTCCCGCGGACCGACGCGGCGATCATCGTCGGGGTCACCGACGCCGACGACCGCATCCTGCTCGGGTCGAACGCCGCGTGGGACGCCGACCGCTACTCGCTGCTCGCCGGCTTCGTCGAACCGGGGGAGTCCCTCGAGGACGCCGTCCGCCGCGAGGTCTGGGAGGAGTCCGGCGTGCGCGTCGAGGAGCCCGAGTACCTCGGGTCGCAGCCCTGGCCGTTCCCCGCGTCGCTCATGGTCGGCTTCCGCGCACGCGCCGTGGACGGCGATCCCTCGACCGCTCGACCGGACGGCGTCGAGATCCTCGACGTCCGGTGGTTCTCGCGCGACGAGGTCCGCGAGCGTGCCGGCGACACCCTGCTGCTGCCCGGCCGCACGTCGATCGCCCGCGCGATCATCGAGGAGTGGTACGGCGGGCCGCTGGACGTGCCGTGACCGATCCCCGCGCGGCGACCGGTGCCGCACCGGTGCGCCCGCCGTCGCCGGACGAACTGCTCGCGGCGCTCGACGCCGAGCAGCAGACCGTGGCCCGGACGTTGCTCGGCCCCGTCGCCGTGCTCGCCGGCGCAGGGACCGGCAAGACCCGGGCGATCACCCACCGGATCGCGTACGGGGTCGCGACCGGCACGTACTCGCCGAACCACGTCCTCGCGCTCACCTTCACGACACGGGCGGCCGGGGAACTCCGGTCGCGGCTGCGCGCGCTCGGCGCCGGGACGGTCCAGGCGCGGACCTTCCACGCCGCGGCGATGGCACAGCTCAGCTACTTCTGGCCGGACACCGTCGGCGGGCACGCCCCGCGCATCGTGGAGTCCAAGGGTCGGGTCATCGCGCACGCCGCCGACACGGTCGGGATCCACGTGGACACCCCGGTGCTCCGCGACCTCGCGGCCGAGGTCGAGTGGCGCAAGGTGCAGATGCTCACCTACGACGAGTACGAGGCCGCTGCGGCCGACCGGGTGATGCCGCGGGACACCCCGCCCCGGCGGGTGATCGACCTCATGAAGGCGTACGAGCAGCTCAAGGACGACCGTCGGCAACTCGACTTCGAGGACGTCCTGCTCGCGACGCTCGGCATGGTCGAGTCGGAGCCGCGGGTGGCCTCGTACGTCCGACAGCAGTACCGGTTCTTCGTCGTGGACGAGTACCAGGACGTCTCGCCCGTGCAGCACGACCTGCTGCGCGCGTGGCTCGGCGGCCGCGACGACGTGTGCGTGGTCGGTGACGCCAGCCAGACGATCTACTCGTTCGCGGGCGCGTCGAGCCGGTACCTGCTGGGCTTCGGGTCGGAGTTCCCCCGCGGGTCGGTCGTGCGCCTCGAACGGAACTACCGGTCGACGCCCGAGGTGGTGCACGCCGCGAACACCCTGATGCGCGGGCAGCCCGGTGCGCTCGACCTCGTCGCGCAGTCCGCCGAGCGGGGCCCGGAGCCGGAGGTGCTGCCCTGCGTGCACGACGGCGACGAGGCGCAGACCGTCGCCCGTCGCATCGGCGAGCTCGTGGCGTCGGGAGCGGCGTTCGGCGACTGCGCGGTGCTCTTCCGCGTCGGCGCGCAGTCCGCCGCGCTCGAGTCCGCCCTCGGTCGCGCCGGCATCCCGTACCGGGTGCAGGGCGGCACGCGGTTCTTCGACCGGCCCGAGGTGAAGCTCGCGGTGCACCACATGCGCGGCGAGGCCGTCCGGCAGACCGACGACGAGCTCACCCGCCGGGTCGGGCTCGTGCTGCAGCTGAGCGGCTGGACCCCGACGCCGCCGGACGGCACCGGCGCGGTCCGTGACCAGTGGGAGGCGTTGCAGGCGGTCATGGGCCTGGCCGAGGCCGCGCCCGCCGGCACGACGATGCAGCAGTTCACGCAGGACCTGGTCGACCGTGCGGCGACCCACCACGAGCCGGAGCTCGACGCCGTGACCCTCGCCACCATGCACTCCTCGAAGGGTCTGGAGTGGCCCCACGTCGTGGTCGTGGGCGCCGCCGAGGGGCTGCTGCCCATCTCCCACGCCACGACCGACGCCGAGGTCGACGAGGAGCGCCGGCTGTTCTACGTCGGGCTGACCCGCGCGCGTCGCTCGGTCACCGTCACGTGGTCACGGCAGGGTTCCACGCGCGGGGGCGCCCGGGCGCCGAGTCGGTTCCTGGCAGCGCTCGACAGGCGCACCGAGGGTGCTGTGCCACCGGCAGCAGGCTGACCGTCAGGTCGTCGCGGTCGAAGACGACCTGCTCCGTCGTGGGGACCTGGGTCCGCAGGGGCAGGCGCTGCACGAGCAACCGCACCGCGGCCGACGCGACCGCTGCGCGTCGCCAGGGCGACAGCGGTGCTGCCGGCCGACCCCACACCTGGGCGGCCAGCGCGGGCCACGCCGGGTCCTCGTCCACGCGGGCGTACTCGACACACTGCAGGCACGGGCCGTCGCCCGGGACGACCACCGGCCCGAGCCGGATCCGTCCGTCGCCGACCACGAGCGACAGGTGCGGGGTCCCGCGCCGCGCCCACGCCGACCGGAGCGCCGGGTCGACGACGTGGTCGACGACGACCACCGCGAGTGCGGGGGTCGGGTCCGGCAGCACGACCGGCCCACCGCGGGGCGCGGCCGTCCGGGCCACCGTCACGCCCTCGCCGGAGAGCATCTCAGCGACGGTGTCGGCGAGGACGCCGTCCCCGTGGACCTCGACCCGGGCGAGCGGCTCGGGCAGGACGTCGACGACGGCGGGGGAGGCGTCACCGAGCACGCGGGCCGCCACCTCGGGCCTGCACCCCGTAGTCCCGGCGAGGGCGGTCAGGGCGTCGCGGCTCGTCTCCCGCCGGAGCGCGCAGAGGAAGCGCTCCTCGGCCACGGTCGGGACGGGGACGACGGCGCGCGGCGGGTCGACGCCGAGCTGCACGGTCCCCGGGTCGCGCCAGACGAACTCGAGCGTGGGGTCGATGCGGATGCCCATGCACCCACGCTGGCGGAACGGCCGGCCCCGTGGGGACCGGCCGTCACGATCTGTGGAGAACTAGCGGGGTCCGGCGCCGGGGGTGTCGTCGCCCGCAGCGCGGTCGTCCGCGGGGCCGCCCTCGTCCTCGATGCCGCCGCTCTCGTCCTCGCGCGGGCGGTCGCCGGAGGCGTCGTTGAGCAGGTCCTCGAGCGCCTTGTCGAACGCGTCGTCCTCGGCGGAGCGACCCGGGTTCCGCAGCCGCAGCACGAAGGCGTCCGGGTCGTCCACGTCCTCGGACGTCGGCACGGCGTCGAAGTGCGACCACAGGGCGTCGCGCTCCTCGGCCCCGAACTCCTCGGTGACGCGCTGCCAGAGCGCAGCGGCCTCGCGCAGTCGGCGGGGGCGCAGCTCGAGGCCGACGAGCGTGGCGAAGGCCGACTCGGCGGGACCACCGGCGGCACGGCGACGGCGGACCATCTCCGCGATCGCGTCGGACTTCGGCAGCCGGACCGTCGCGGCGGCGGTGACCGTGTCGACCCAGCCCTCGACGAGCGCGAGCATCGTCTCGAGCCGGCCGAGCGCGGCTTCCTGCTCGGGCGTGCGCGGCGGGATGAGCGCCCCGGACGCGAGTGCGTCGCGCAGCTGCTCCTGGTTGGTCGGGTCGATCTCCGAGGCCAGTTCCTCGACCCGGTCGAACGGGATGTGGATGCCCCGTGCGTAGTCGGTGATCGACGAGATGATGTGCAGCCGGAGCCAGCGGGCGGAGCGGAAGAGCCGGGCGTGCGCGAGCTCACGGACGGCCAGGTAGATCCGGACCTCGTCCTCGGGCACGTCGAGGCCCTCGGCGAACTCGGCGACGTTCTGCGGCAGCAGTGCGGCGACCTGCTCGTCCAGGAGCGGCACGCCGACGTCGCCGCCGGAGACGACCTCCTTCGACAGCTGCCCGACGACCTGGCCGAGCTGGATCGCGAACAGGGCGCCGCCGACGCCGCGCATCGCCTTCGAGACGTCGCCGAGCATGGCCTTGAGCTGCTCGGGCGCGCGCTGGTCGATCGCCTCGGTGAGCGCGTTCGCGATGCTCAGCGCCACCGGCTCGGCGATCTGCGCCCAGACCGGGGTCGTGGCCTTCGCCCACTGCTCCCGCGTGTACAGGCTCGGCGTCGCGGTGAGCTCGGGGACGCTCGTGGCCTCGTCCAGCCAGAGCGCGGCGACCTGGAACGCCTGGTCCGAGGCCTGGGCGGTCGCCGGGTCGACCGGGTGTCCGCCGTCACGCGCGATCGCGGTCGCACGCTCGGACGCGACCGAGAAGTCGATGCCGTCCCCGCCCGACTGCGCCGCGCGCTGGAGCTGGCTCATCAGGTTCGCCACGAACGCCGGGTCGTTCGGCAGTCCGGCCGCGCCCGCGAGCTGCGACGGGTCGATCTGCCCCTCTCCGGAGAGCAGCTTGCGCAGCATCTCCTGGAAGTCGTCGTCCGGCCCCGGCTGCGGTTGATCAGGCATGACGACTACGCTAACCGCTGCTCACGGGGCCGCGCCCGGGATGCTCCCGAGGGGACGCCCGGACCGCTGCGCCGAGGGCGAACAGCCTGCGAGCACGCGGGCGACCGACCCGCCAGCGCGCGGGTGCACCGCCCGCACCCGCGGGCGCCCCGCCCGTGGAAGGACGTCCGTGACCCTCTTCGCCCCCGCGCCCCGTCGCCGTTCCCGTGCACGCACCGTCGGCTGGGCGTTCGTCATCGGCGCGGTCGTGCTCGGACTCCTGGCGAGCTTCCTGCCGAGCCCCTACCTGATCGAGGTGCCCGGGCCGGTCTACAACACGATCGGCACGCAGCGGCAGGGGCAGGGCAAGGACGCGAAGGACGTCGAGCTCATCCAGATCGACGGGGCGGAGACGTACCCGACGGGTGGCGCGCTCGACATGCTCACCGTGGGCATCCAGGGTGACGCCACGAACCGCCCGTCGTGGACGAGCGTGATCCGCGCGCTGTTCTCGCGCTCCGAGGCGGTCATCCCCGCGAGCGCCGTCTACCCGGAGGGCACCACCACCGAGCAGGTGAACCAGCAGGACGAGGCCGACATGCGGTCGTCGCAGCAGTCCGCCGTCGCCGCCGCGCTCATCCACCAGGGCCACGACCTGCCGACCGAGCTCCGGGTCGGGACGGTGCAGGAGGGCTCCGCTGCGGACGGCAGCATCCGCGAGGGCGACGTCATCACGGCCTTCGACGGGGAGCAGCTGACCGAGAACGTCGACGCCGCGTCGCTCCGTGCGGCGGTCGCGGAGCACGGGACCTCGTCGCCGGCGACGGTGACGCTGCTGCGCGACGGGAAGCGCGAGCAGGTCGAGGTCACCCCCCGCGAGGAGCAGGGGACCCCGCTCCTCGGGGTCGGCGTCACCGAACGGTACGACTTCCCCTTCGACGTGAAGATCGCGCTGCAGGACGTCGGCGGCCCGTCCGCCGGCATGATGTTCGCGCTCGGGATCATCGACGAGCTGACGCCGGGCGAGCTCAACGGCGGGAAGCACGTCGCGGGCACCGGCACGATCACCGCGGACGGCGAGGTCGGCCCGATCGGTGGCATCCGGCAGAAGCTCTACGGCGCGAAGGACGCCGGTGCGACCGTGTTCCTGGCGCCGGCCGACAACTGCGACGAGGTCGTCGGCCACGTGCCGGACGGACTCGACGTCTACAAGGTCGCCACGCTCGACCAGGCGGTCACCGACCTCGAGACGATCGCCGCGGGGAAGAGCACCGCCGGGCTCGCACGCTGCGGCTCCTGACCCGGCCACCCGCACGGCGCGACGTGTGCGCTCGACGCGATCCGCGCCTCCCGGCCGACCGGCCTGGAGGCTCGGCTCGCCTTCCTGAGTCCCCGTACAGTTTCACTGTCGGTCCGGACCAATAGGATCGGAGCACTGACGGCCCGGCGCGCCGGGCCCGCCGGTCCGACACGTCTGGAGCACATCAAGTGACGACAACCTCGTCCACCTCGGGCACTGCTGGGCGGCGTTCGCCGCGGGTCCCGATCGTGGTCACGATCATCGTGCTGGCCGCACTGGTGATCGGCTTCTTCATCTTCGCCAGCCTGTACACCGACTACGCGTGGTTCGCGCAGCTCGGGTTCCAGCAGGTCCTCACCACGCGCTGGATCGCGGGCACGCTCATGTTCGTGGCCGGGTTCCTCGGCATGGCGGTCCCGGTCTACGTGAGCATCGCGCTCGCCTTCCGCTTCCGCCCGGTCTACGCCAAGCTCAACTCGCAGCTCGACCGCTACCAGCAGGTCATCGAGCCCCTGCGCCGCGCGGTCATGATCGGCATCCCGGTCGTCCTCGGCCTGTTCGCCGGGCTCGCGACCGCCGGTCGCTGGAGCATGGTGCTCGAGTACTTCAACCGGACCCCGTTCGGCCAGAAGGACCCGCAGTTCGGGCTGGACATCGGGTTCTACGTGTTCGAGCTGCCGTTCTGGCGCTCGATCGTGGCGTACTCGTCGGCCGTCGTCCTCATCGCCGGCATCGCCGCGCTCGCCGCGACCTACCTCTACGGCGCGCTGCGCTTCGGCGGGCGCGAGGTCCGCATCTCGAAGGCCGCACGCGTCCAGCTCGCCGTCACCGCAGCGGTCTACGTGGCGCTGCAGGCCGTCAGCCTGTGGCTCGACCAGTACGCCGCGCTGACGAAGGACAACCCGCTCATCACGGGTGCGCAGTACACCGACGTCAACGCCGTCATCCCGGGGCGTGAGATCATGGCGGGCATCGCGGCGATCGTCGCGATCCTCTTCATCGTCACCGCCGTCATCGGCCGCTGGCGCATCTCGATCGTCGGCACCGGGCTGCTGCTCGTCGCGGCGATCGTCATCGGCGGCATCTACCCCTGGATCGTCCAGCGCATCCAGGTGAAGCCGTCGGAGCGGACCTACGAGTCGGCCTTCATCGAGCGCAACATCAAGGCCACCCGCGACGCGTACGGCGTGAGCGGGGTGCAGGAGCAGAACTACGACGCCACGACCGAGGCGAGCTCCGGCGCGCTGGCGCAGGACGCCCAGACCACGGCGAACATCCGTCTGATCGACCCGAAGATCGTCTCGGACACGTTCAGCCAGCTGCAGCAGTACCGGCAGTACTACCAGTTCCCCGACCAGCTGGACGTCGACCGCTACGACATCGACGGCCAGACCGAGGACACCGTCATCGCGGTCCGCGACATCGACCTCGACGGGCTCAGCTCGCAGGCGAACACCCAGTACAACCGGACGTTCGTCTACACCCACGGCTTCGGTGTCACCGCGGCCTACGGCAACCAGCGCGCGAGCGACGGCAAGCCGGTGTTCCTCGAGTCCGGCATCCCGTCGAACGGGCAGCTCGGCAACTACCAGGAGCGTGTCTACTTCGGTGAGACCTCGCCGCCGTACTCCATCGTGGGCGGACCCGAGGGCTCGAAGAACATCGAGCTCGACTACCCGGCCGGCTCCGACGACAGCGACGGCGGCAACGCCACGACGACGTACCAGGGCGACGGCGGACCAAGCCTCGGCGGGTTCTTCAACCGCCTCGTCTACGCGGCGAAGTTCCAGTCGGAGCAGATCCTGCTGTCGGACGCGGTGAACCGCGACTCGCAGATCCTGTACGACCGCGACCCGATCCAGCGCGTGCAGAAGGTCGCTCCGTACCTGAAGCTCGACAGTGACGCGTACCCGGCGATCGTCGACCACCGCATCCAGTGGATCGTCGACGGCTACACGACGAGCGACGCCTACCCGTACTCCCAGAGCCAGAGCCTGTCGGACACGGTCGCCGGGACCGACTCGTCGGCGTTCCGCACGGACCAGGTGAACTACATCCGCAACTCGGTGAAGGCCACCGTCGACGCGTACACCGGCAAGGTGACGCTCTACGCGTGGGACACCGAGGACCCGGTGCTCAAGACGTGGCAGAAGATCTTCCCCACGTCGACGCAGCCGGTCTCGCAGATGAGCGCGGAACTCCTCGACCACGTGCGCTACCCGACCGACCTGTTCAAGGTGCAGCGCTCGATCCTCGGCACGTACCACGTGACGAACGCGAACTCGTTCTACTCGGGTGACGACGCGTGGAACACTCCGCAGGAGACCACCACGGGCACGACCGACTCCGAGGCCAACTCGGACACGGTGTCGCAGACGACGACGAACGCCCTCGGTACCAGGACCACGGCGTCGCAGGGCAACCTGCAGGACCCGTACTACCTGACGATGAAGGTGCCGGGGCAGGACACCGCCTACTCGCTGTACACGACCTACATCCCGCAGCAGTCGGCCGGAGCGAACAACCGCAACGTGCTGACCGGGTACCTGGCGGTGGACTCCGACGCGGGTGGTGCCGGCAAGGGCGAGAAGGCGTCGAACTACGGCAAGCTCACGCTGCTGACGATGCCGAAGACGGACAACATCCCGGGTCCGGCGCAGGTGCAGAGCCTCTTCAACGGTGACACCACCGTGTCGCAGGAGCTGAACATCCTGAAGCGGGGCAACTCGACCGTGAAGCAGGGCAACCTGCTGACGCTGCCGGTCGGCGGTGGGTTCCTCTACGTCCAGCCCGTCTACGTCCAGTCGACCTCGAGTGGCTCGTACCCGCTGCTGCAGAAGGTGCTCGTGGCCTTCGGCGACAAGATCGCGTTCGAGGACACCCTCGACCAGGCGCTCAACGAGCTGTTCGACGGTGACTCCGGTGCTGCCGCCGGTGACCAGGGCGCGGCGAACGGGTCGGGTTCGACCGGTTCGTCGGACTCGGGTTCGTCGGGCTCGGGCTCGTCGGGCTCGGGCTCGTCCGACTCGGGTTCGGGATCGTCCGACTCCTCGGGTGACTCCGGTTCGTCGTCCGGAGGGTCCTCCTCCGGCGGCTCGGGCAGCTCGTCGAGCAACACCGGCAACCAGGCGCTCGACCGGGCCCTGGCCGACGCGCGCAGCGCGCTGCAGGACCGCCAGAAGGCCTACGCCGACAACGACCTGGTCGCTGCGGCCGAGGCGGACAAGCGCCTGCAGGACGCCATCGAGGCCGCGACCGAAGCCGAGAACGGCAACTGACACGCCGTGGCGGGGCACTCGATTTGTGCCCCGCCACCGGGGTGTGTAGGCTATTGGATGTGCCGCGGGGTGGAGCAGTTCGGTAGCTCGCTGGGCTCATAACCCAGAGGTCGTAGGTTCAAATCCTGCCCCCGCAACCAAGCGTCACAAGAAGGCCCCGGTCCACTCGGACCGGGGCCTTCGTCGTTCCACCCGGACGTGCGAGGGCTGCTGGTCGTGCTGGTCGTGCTGGTCGTGCTGGTCGTGCTGGTCGTGCTGGTCGTGCTCGTCGCGCCGGTCGTCCTCGCCGCTGCGTTCAGCGAGGACGTGCCGCGGCTACGCTCGGGCCATGGCAACCCTCACCGTCGCCGCCGCGCAGTTCGCTCCCGTCGACGACACGGCAGCCAACCTCCGCACCGTGCAGGCCGCTGCCGAGGACGCCGCCGCGCGCGGGGTCGACCTGCTCGTGACGCCCGAGTACACGTCGTACTTCAGCGCGGAGATCGACGACCGGTTCGTCGCCGCCGCCGAGCCGCTCGACGGGCCCTTCGTGACCGGGCTCCGGGCGATCGCGCGACAGCACGCCATCGCGCTCGTCGTGGGTGTGGCCGAGACCGCGGGGACGCCGGGACGGTTCCGGAACACCCTGGTCGCGGTGCTGCCCGACGGATCGATCGCGGCGACGTACCGCAAGGTGCACCTGTACGACGCGTTCGGGTCGAAGGAGTCCGACCGCATCGAGTCGGGTGATGCCGACCAGCTGCCGGTGTTCGAGCTCGGCGGGGTCCGCATCGGCCTCGAGACCTGCTACGACCTGCGTTTCCCCGAGGTCACCCGGCGCCTGGCCGCACCCGAGGTCGGCGCAGCCGATGCGGTGGTCCTGCCGGCCGAGTGGGTGCGCGGCCCCGGGAAGGAACACCACTGGCGCACACTGCTGACCGCCCGTGCGATCGAGAACACGGTCTGGGTCGTCGGGGTCGGTCAGACCGGGCCGATCGGTATCGGCGACTCCGTGGTGATCGACCCCGCCGGTGTCGCGGTCGCCGCCGGCGGAGCCCAGCCCGGCACCGTCGTCGCGACGATCGACACCGCGACCACCGAGGCGGTCCGTGCGGTCAACCCCTCGCTCGCGCTCCGTCGGTTCGACGTGCACCCGCGCTGAGCGCACGCCCCGCACGGGCACGGACTGTGCCCGCGCCCGCGCCGCACAGGCTGCGCCCGCCCGGGCCTCTACCGCACGGTCTGTCTCCCCGAGCGGGCGGAACCGGCATCGCGGCGCGAGCTCCGCCCTCGATTCCGCCCGCTCGCGGGCCCTGGTGCGGTCGTGTTCGTCCTCTGCTGCAACCAGACGAGCCGCGCGGACCAGCGCACGACGGCGAACGGGCGGAACCGGGAGAGCCGCGTGCGGAGGGTGCAGGAACGACCCGCTCGCGGGGACAGCCGGCGTCGGCCGGTGTCGGCACGACGAGCTGCGCTCCCCGGACGGGCGGAAACGGCGGCTCAGTGCGGCGGGACGTGCAGAGAAGGCCCGCTCGCGGTGGCTGGGGGACCGGGGCTCCCCGAACGGGCGGAAACGGCGGCTGGGAGCGGCGAGACGTGCAGAGAAGGCCCGCTCGCGGTGGCTAAGGGACCGGGTGGCCGGGTGACCGGCGCTCGTCGAACGGGCGGAAACGGCGGCTGGGTGCGCCGAGATGTGCAGAAGAGGCCCGCTCGCGATGACCCGGTGATCGGAAGCCGGGAGACCGGGTGGCCGGGTGACCGGCGCTCGTCGAACGGGCGGAAACGGTGGCTCGGTGCGCCGAGACGTGCAGAAGAGGCCCGCTCGCGGTGGCTGGGGGACCGGGTGGCCGGCGCTCGCCGGACGGGCGGAAACGGCGGCTCTGTGCGGCGAGACGTGCAGAGAAGGCCCGCTCGCGGTGACCGGGCGATCAGCGCTCGCCGATCGGGCGGAAACGGCGGCTCGGTGCGGCGAGAAGTGCAGAAGAGGCCCGCTCGGCTGGTCCGCGCGGGACGGTGGCGGACGTGCACGTCGGGTGCGGCGCACCGGAGCACGGAGTGCGCCGTGGGGGCGGTTGCGGGCCCGACTCCCGGTCAGTGGGTCGGGGCGAGGGCTGCGAGGCGGCTGACCGCCTCGGACAGGACGTCGCGGCGCTTGCAGAACGCGAAGCGCACGAGCGACCGGTAGCCCGCCGCGCGCTCCGGTCGGACGAACGCCGACACGGGGACGCCGACGACCCCGGCGAGTCCGGGGAGCCGCAGGCAGAACTCCCGGGCGTCGTCGTACCCGAGCGGTGCGGTGTCCGCGAGGACGAAGTACCCACCGTCCGGGTGCATCACCTCGAAGCCCGACGCGCGGAGTCCGCCCGCGAGCAGTTCGTGCTTCTCGGACAGCTCGCGCGCGATCCCGTGGAACACCTCGTCGGGCAGACGGAGCCCGGCTGCGACCGCGGGCTGGAAGGGAGCCCCGTTCACGAACGTCAGGTACTGCTTGACCGAGACGACGGCCTCGACGAGTGCGGGTGCCGCCGTGAGCCAGCCGATCTTCCAGCCGGTGGTGCTGAAGGTCTTGCCAGCGCTGGAGATCGTGATCGTCCGGTCCGCTGCACCGGGCAGGGTCGCGACGGGGACGTGCGGTGCGCCGAAGGTGAGGTGCTCGTACACCTCGTCGGTGACGACCAGGGCGTCGTGCCGCTCGGCGAGCTCGAGGACGGTGGCCAGGACCTCGCGGGGGAGGACCCGCCCGGTCGGGTTGTGCGGTGTGTTCACCAGCACGACCCGCGTGCGGTCGGTGAACGCGGCACGCAGGGTGTCCTCGTCCGGCAGGAAGTCCGGTGCCGTCAGGGGAACCGTGACGTGGGTGCCGCCGGCGAGACGGATCAGCGCCCCGTACGCGTCGTAGAAGGGCTCGAAGGTGACGACCTCGTCGCCCGGCTCGACGAACGCGAGCAGCGTCGCGGCGAGGGCCTCGGTCGCGCCGGCGGTGACGAGGACCTCGCGGTCCGGGTCGACCGTCAGCCCGTACCAGTGCGCCTGGTGCTCGGCGATCGCTTCCCGGAGCTCCGGCACCCCGCGGCCGGGCGGGTACTGGTTCACACCGCGGCGGATCGCGTCGACCGCGGCGTCGAGCACCTCGACCGGGCCGTCCTGGTCGGGGAAGCCCTGGCCGAGGTTGACGGCGCCGGTGGCGGCAGCGAGCGCGCTCATCTCGGCGAAGACGGTCGGCGCAGGGACACCGTCGGGACCGAGCAGCATCGCTCCCTCGGCAGCTCGGAGCCAGGGTCCGTTGCGGTGCATGGTGGTCCCTCCGGTGCGCGCGGCGCGGGTCGACGGCCTGGAGGCCCCAACCTAGTCGGACGGATCGGCAGTGCGCGTCCTGCGGGTCACCCGGCGCCGCGAGACCGGGAACGCGTCCACAGCCCACGCATAAGATCGCCATAGGTCGCTTGCAGCGCCAGCAGGAGCACCGCTCAGGTGGGTCCGGAAGACTGCACGAGCTTGAAAGGAGCACGTCCAGCATGACCGACACCACGCCACACGGCCAGGGCGACGACAACCGCCCCGAGGAAACCGACCACCGGGCCGCAGCCGAGGACGCCTCGCGCGCCACCTCCGGCGAGGGCACGTCGACGCAGGACGTCTCCGGACAGCCCGCCGACCGCCGTACGGACCACGACCACACCGACGTCATCGACGACGCCCACGGGGCCGAGACCGACGTCATCGCTGCGGGGACCGACACCACGACGGACCGCTACACCGCGCCCTACCCGACCATCGACCGCGACCGCGACGGCAGCGATGCCGGGCAGCAGGCCAGCCCCTACGGCTCCGACAACGCTCACCACGGGCGGGGCGACGGACAGAGCGCGTCCGGCCAGAGCGCCCACGGCCAGGACGACGACCGGTACGGGCACAGCCAGTACGGCCAGGGTCAGAGCCAGTACGGCCAGGGCCAGTACGGCCAGGACCAGGGCCAGTACGGCCAGGGCCAGTACGGACAGAGCCAGTACGGCCAGGGCCAGTACGGCCAGGACCAGAGCCAGTACGGCCAGAGCCAGTACGGCCAGGACCAGAACCAGTACGGCCAGAGCCAGAACCAGTACGGCCAGAGCCAGAACCAGTACGGCCAGAGCCAGAACCAGTACGACCAGAGCCAGTACGGCCAGGACGGCCAGAGCCAGTACGGCCAGACCCAGAACCCGACCCCGTACGGTCAGGACCAGTACGGCCGGTCCCAGGGCCAGCCCCGCTACGGCGAGTACGCCCAGGGCACGCCGCAGGTCGGCTCGCAGTACGGCGCACCGCAGAGCGCCTCGTACCCCGGCTCCGCCCAGGCCCCCTCGTCCGCCAGCGCCTTCGGCGACGTGGACGGCTCGAACCAGCGCAACGGCCACTACTTCGGCGGCGCTGCCGCGGGTGCGGCGACCGGGACCGCCACGGGTGCCGCAGTGGGCACGACCGCGAACGGGAAGGGCGGCCGCAACAAGCTCGTCCTGCCGATCGTCGCGGGTCTGGTGCTCGCCGGCCTGGTCGGCGGCGGCGCCGGTTGGGCGGCCGGTGCAGCCCAGGGCGGCGGCACCACCGTGATCGGCTCCGGCTCGTCGCAGAACGGCGGCAACCTCACGGTCAACGACTACAACAACGCCACCGTCGTGACCGCGGTCGCCGCGCAGGCGACGCCGTCCGTCGTCACGATCAACGTCTCCTCGGGCTCCGCGGGCGGCACCGGCTCCGGTGTCTTCTTCACGAAGGACGGGTACATCGTCACGAACACCCACGTGGTGACCCTCGACGGTGACAGCTCGAACGGCACGATCACGGTCACGACGTCCGACGGCAGGATCTACCCGGCGAAGCTCGTCGGCACCGACCCGACGGTCGACCTCGCGGTCATCAAGATCGACGCGACCGGCACCAAGCCGATCTCCTTCGCGAACTCCTCCGAGCTCAACGTCGGTGACACCGCCGTCGCGATCGGCGCGCCGCTCGGCCTGTCGAACACCGTCACCGACGGCATCGTCTCGACCCTGAACCGCAGCATCCAGGTCGCCTCGAGCGCCCCCAGCCAGGGCGGCGACTCGAACGAGGGCGGCAACGGCGACAGCCCGTTCGAGTTCCCGGGCAACGGCGGATCCTCCACCAAGACGACCGTCTCGCTGCCGGTCATCCAGACCGACGCGTCGATCAACCCCGGCAACTCGGGCGGCGCCCTGCTCGACTCGAAGGGCAAGCTGATCGGCATCAACGTCGCGATCGCGAGCGCGGGCAGCTCCCAGTCCTCCGACGCGCAGTCGGGCAGCATCGGTGTCGGCTTCGCCATCCCGGCGAACCTGGTCCAGCGCGTCGCGAACGAGATCCGTGAGAACGGGTCGGCGACGCACGGTCTGCTCGGCGCGACGGTCGGCGACGCCTCCGAGGACGCGAACGCCACCCAGATGGGTGCGCTCATCAAGTCGGTGTCGTCCGGCGGAGCGGCGGCGGACGCCGGTCTGCAGAAGGGCGACGTCGTGACGAAGATCGGCTCGGCATCGGTGGCGGACGCCACCGACCTGACCGCGCAGGTCCGCTTCTTCGCCGGCGGTGCGAAGACGACGATCACCTACGTCCGCGACGGTCAGACGCGCGAGGCCGACGTCACGCTCGGGACCTACAAGAGCTGACGCGACCAGCGACGGACGGGAGGCGCGGTGCCGGCTGGCACCGCGCCTCCCGTCCGTCGTCCGGCCACGCCGCGGCTCGTGGTGCGGTCCGCCGGTCGGCGCCCTGGCGGGTCCGACGCAGGTGGGTGCTCCGGCCGCTTGATAGGCTCATGGCTGCTCTCCGGGGCGGTACCGGTCCACGGTGCGCTCCGCGCGTCAGCCACGACCCCGAGGACCGCATGCAGACAGACGGACAGCCCCTGCCGGGGGTCTCGTACGTGATGCCGGTGCTCAACGAGGTCACCGAGGTCCGTGCGGCGGTCGGGAGCCTGCTGGAGCAGGACTACGAGGGTCCGTTCGAGGTGATCCTCGCGCTCGGACCGTCAATCGACGGGACGAACGAACTCGTCGCCGAGATGAGCGCCGCCGATCCTCGTGTCCGGGCCATCGAGAACCCCGTCGGCTCCACACCCGCCGGGCTCAACGTCGCCATCCGAGCATCGGTGCACCCGATCGTGATCCGGGTCGACGCCCACTCGGTGCTGCCGTCGGACTACACCCGGATCGCGGTCCGCGTGCTGCTCGAGTCGGGTGCGGACAACGTCGGTGGCATCATGCACGCCGAGGGCCGCACGCCGTTCGAGCGTGCTGTCGCCCTCGCCTACGGCAGCCGGGTCGGCCTCGGTGGGACACCGCACCACGTCGGTGGCAAGGCCGGTCCGGCCGAGACCGCCTACCTCGGGGTGTTCCGACGCGACCGGCTGTTCGAGGTCGGACTCTTCGACGAGGGCATCAAGCGCGGCCAGGACTGGGAACTCAACCGGCGGTTGCGCCAGACCGGTGGCACGGTGTGGTTCACCCCGGAACTCGTGGTGACCTACCGGCCGCGGCCGAGCCTCCGACGACTGGTGCGCCAGTTCGTCGCGACGGGCCTGTGGCGCGGTGAGCTCGCCCGACGCTTCCCGGCGAACAACGGCCTGCGGTACTTCGCGCCCCCGGCGATGGTCGTGGCGATGGCGCTCGGGATCGTGGCCGGACTCGTCGGCATCGTCGGTGCCGTGCTCGGGTCGCCCGTCGCCTGGGCGGCGCTGGGCTTCGTCGTCCCCGCCGTCTACCTGCTCTTCGTCGTGCTCGGCGCCGTCCTCGTGGCGCGGCGTTCCGGGCTGCCCACGATGCTCTGGCTGATCGTCGTGCTGCCCTGCATCCACGTCGGTTGGGGCATCGGTTTCATCATCGGGTTCCTGACCCGGACCTCCGAGCTGACCACGCACACGGGACGGTGACCTGACCCCTTGACCGACGACACCACCGGCCGCGGCAGCGCCCGCCCGACCTCGATCGCCGAACTCCGTGCGGTCGCCCAACCCGACGAGGTCCGCTCGCGGGCGAACGCCGAGCACTGGACGGCGTCGCTCTACCTGCGCGACGTGTCGCCGTACCTGACCTGGGTGCTGCTCAGGACGCGGGTCTCGGCGAACCAGGTGACCGGCCTGATGATCCTGGTGGGGTGGAGCGTCGCCGCCGCGCTGCTGATCCCGGGCATCTGGGGTGCACTGCTCGCACTCGTGCTCGGTCAGCTGCAGATGCTCGTGGACTGCTGTGACGGTGAGGTCGCCCGGTGGCGCGGCACCCGGTCGCCCGCCGGGGTGTTCCTCGACAAGGTCGGGCACTACACGACCGAGGGACTCATCCCGATCGCGCTCGGCGTCCGCGCCGCGACCTGGCCGGTCCACGGCGCGGACTGGATGTGGACGACGATCGGGTGCGCGCTCGGCCTGGTGATCGTGCTCAACAAGGCGCTCAACGACATGGTCCACGTCGCCCGCGCGAACGCCGGGCTCGAGAAGCTCGTCGACCGCCGGGACGCCGGCACGGCCCCGTCCGGGCGGCGCTTGGCGACGCTGCGTCGCTTCGCACGCTTCCTGCCCTTCCACCGCCTGTACCACTCGGTCGAGCTGACCATCCTGGCGTTCGTGTTCGCACTGCTCGGGCTCGTCGTCGGCAGCCCGCTGGTCGACCGGGTCCTGGTCGGGGCGCTGTTGCCGCTCGCCGTCCTCGCCACGGCCGGTCACTTCGTCGCCATCATCTCGTCGAAGCGGGTGCGGGCATGACCTCGGGAGCGACGACGGGCGCCACACCGGAGGCGTTGCCCGGGACCCACCGTCGGAACGCCGTCCCGCACCGGCAGCGCCCGCGCATCGCCGTCGTGAGCCTGTCCCAGGGCACCCGTCCGGACGACCTCCGCCGTGGGCTGACGAGCGTGCTCGCGCAGCAGGACGTCGAGCTCGACGTCGTGTGCGTCGGCAACGGCTGGGAGCCGACGGGGTTGCCCGAGGGCGTCCGTGCGCTCGCGCTGCCCGAGAACGTCGGGATCCCCGCCGGTCGCAACGCCGGAGCAGCAGTCGTCGACGGCGACTACGTGTTCTTCCTCGACGACGACGCGTCGATCCCGTCGCCGACCTTCCTGCGTGACGCCGTGGCACTGCTCGAACGCGACCCGTCGCTCGGCCTGGTGCAGCCGCGGGTGGTCGATCCGACCGGATCGGCGAACCCCCGTCGCTGGGTGCCGCGCATCCGCAAGGGCGCTGCGACCGACTCGTCGCCGGTCTTCTCGGTGTGGGAGGGGGCCGTGCTCCTGCCGATGGACGTCCACCGCGCCGTCGGCGGGTGGGGTGCACCGTACTTCTACGCGCACGAGGGCATCGAGCTGGCGTGGCGTGTGTGGGACGCCGGTCGACGCGCCTGGTACGCCGGCGACCTGGTCGCGCACCACCCGGCGATCGACCCCGCCCGGCACGCCGAGTACGTCCGGCTGAACGCCCGCAACCGCGTGTTCCTGGCACGCCGCAACCTGCCGGTGGCACTGCGACCCGTCTACGTCGGGTCGTGGGCCGCGATCCAGATCGCTCGCTGGTGGCGACACCCGGTGCGCCTGCGGACGTGGTTCGCGGGGATCCGGGAGGGCTGGACGGCGGACTGCGGACCGTCGCGGCCCATGGGGTGGCTGACCATCGCCCGGATGACGCTGGCCGGTCGGCCACCCGTCGTCTGACTCCGCCGCCCGGACGTCCCGGCGCCCCGACCGGGCGTCCGCGGTCGAGCACCCCGTCGCTGCCCGCACCACACCCTTCGTCACTGCCGTCGTCGCCGAGCACACCGCCCAGCAACCGCCCGTAGCCTGAGGACCACCATGCCGATCACCAAGGACGTCCGGACCGCGATCCGTCTCGCCCGCCGCCTGCTGCGTGCCCGTCAGAACCGGCGGGAGCTCGACCGCCGGCTCCCGGAGGTCCCGGAGCTCGCACCGCGCTCGATCGAGGTCGCGGTCTACTTCGCCGACGGCAAGGTGAACATGTACCAGCTCCGGCAGTGGTACGCGCCGTTGGCGGAACTCGCCCGCGAGCACCCCGTCGCGATCATCTCCCGCAGCCCCGGCACGATGACGACCCTGCTCGACGAGTCGCCCGTCCCGGCGGTGTACGCCCGCCAGGTCGTCGACCTCGAACGGTTCGTCGAGGAGCAGGCACCGAAGATCGTCCTGTACGTCAACCAGAACGCCCGCAACTTCCAGATGATGCGGTACGGGCGCATGTGGCACGTCTTCGTCAACCACGGCGAGAGCGACAAGATGTACATGACCACCAACCAGTTCAAGGCGTACGACTACGCCCTGATCGCGGGAGACGCCGCCCGGGACCGCCTGCGTGCCGCCCTGTGGGACTACGACGTGGACCGCCGCACCATCGCCATCGGACGCCCGCAGGCCGACCACTTCGCCGGCGCGGTGCCGTACCCCCACGACGACCGGACCGTGGTGCTCTACGCGCCCACGTGGGAGGGCGACCGCGCCGCCGCCGCGTACGGCTCGATCGCGTCGCACGGGGTCGAGCTCGCCGAGCGCCTGCTCGCGACCGGTCGACACCGGCTGGTGTACCGGCCGCACCCGCGCAGCGGCGTGCTCGACCAGGACTACCGTGCTGCCCACGAGCGCATCGTCGCCGCGATCACCGCCGCGAACGCCGCCGACCCGTCTGCGCACCACGTGTACGACGACGGCCCGCAGCTCGGGTGGCAGCTCGCGGACGCGGACGTCGCCGTGACCGACATCAGCGCGATGATCTACGACCGACTGGCCGTCGGCAAGCCGCTGCTCGTGACGCGTCCTGCGGCACCCGAGGCCGACGTGGACGAGCGCGGGTACCTCGGCGCCGCGAACTGGCTGCTCGCCGAGGACGCCGCCGACGTGGTCGCGCGGGTGGACGCCGCCGCGAACGACGCCGAGGAGCTCGCGACGCTGCAGCACTGGGTCGAGCGGTACTTCGGCGACACCACACCCGGCGTCGCGACGCGCCGGCTGCACGCTGCCGTCGACCGTCTCGTGGCGCGCTGGCACGAGGTCGCCCGGGAGCGCGGCGAGGGCTGACCCTGCGGTCGTCACGACGCGAGGCCGACCAGACGGTCGCCCACGAGTGACATCCGCCACAGGTACTCGGAACGGTCCGGGCGCCGCCACCGGACGACCACGATGCCGGTCTGCTCGGGGTCGGCGCCGAACACCGCGATCGACAGGGATCGACCCGGGTCGAGACGGTTGACCGCCAGCGGCGGGCAGTACCCGCTGCCGAGGTGCGTGAGGGAGATCGCGTGGAGCGGCTCCGGCCCGGTGTTCACCAGGTCGTAGCGACGTGGTGCCCAGGATCGGTCGACGGTGAACGGGACTGCGTAGGCCGTGGGTGGGTGGTGCATGCGGGCCACGGTAGGGGGAGGGGCCGACGTCGGGAGCCCGGGGGAGTGCGCTGGTGCCTCGGCTTGTGGACGAGGGGACGGCGGGGCCCGGGTGTGGAGGAGCGGAGCTCAGGCCCCGTGGTCGGCCGCGTACCGCGCCAGGGCTGCCTCGATCGTGTCGTCGAGCTGCAGACGCCCCTTGTCGAGGTAGAGCCCCCGGTCGCAGAAGCGACGCAGGTCCTTGTCGTTGTGCGAGACGAAGAACAGCGTCCGGCCACCGGACAGCAGCTCCTCGATGCGCTTGTAGCACTTCTCGCGGAAGCTCTTGTCACCCACCGCCAGGACCTCGTCCACCAGGATCACCGGTTCGTCCAACCGCGAGATCACCGCGAACGCGATGCGCACCTTCATGCCGCTCGACAGGTGCTTGTAGGGGGTGTCGACGAAGTCGCCGATCTCGGCGAAGTCGATGATCTCGTCGAAGGCGTCGCGGATCTCGGCCCGGGACATCCCGTGCAGACCCGCTGTCAGGTACACGTTGTCCCGGACGGTGAGGTCGCCGACGAAGCCGCCGGTGATCTCGATGAGCGGAGCGACACCCGCATCGACACGGATCCGTCCCTCGTCCGGCAGCATGACCTGCGCGACGAGCTTGAGCAGGGTGGACTTCCCCTGACCGTTGCGTCCGACGACGCCGATGGCCTCGCCCGGTCGGACGTCGAACGACACGTTGCGGAGCGCCCAGAACTCGTCCGCGCGCTTGCGGCGGTTGCTCCCGGCGAACAGGTCCTTGAAGCTCCGGCTCGCGCGGCGGTTGCGCTTGAACCGGATCCCGGCGTCGCGCACGGAGATCACGGGCGCCACGCTCGTGGACGGCGCGGTCCGGTCGGTCGCGGTCATCACAGCTCCTTCAGGACGCGGTGCTCGCTCCGGCGGAACACGACGAGACCGACGGCGAGGACCACGGCTGTGACCACCACCGACACGCCGACCTCGAGCCAGTCGAGCTGGCCGGGGAAGAACGCGGAGCGGTACAGGCCGAAGATACCGCTGAGCGGGTTCAGTGCGGCGATGTCGTGCAGCCGGTCGGGCAGGGCCTGCGTGCCGTAGATGATCGGCGATGCGTAGAACAGGAACCGCAGGACGAGCTTCACGGCGCGTTCCAGGTCACGGAAGAAGACGACCAGGGGTGCGACGATCAGCCCGATCCCGTAGACCAGGGCGCACTGCAGCACGATGGCCAGCGGGTACAGCGCCAGTTCCCAGTGCAGGTGCGCACCGGCGGCGATCGCGAAGACCGCGAGCACCGGCAGGCTCAGCAGGAACTCGATGCCCTTCGAGGCGTTCACCCGGGCGACCCAGATGCTCCGGGGGATCGTCGTCGACCGGATCAGCTTCGCCTCCTTCGTGAAGGCCCGCGTCGAGTCCGACACCGCTCCGGTGAACCACATCCACGGCAGCAACGCCGACAGCAGGAAGACGATGTACGGTTCCTCGCCCACCGATCCCCGGTGGAAGACCTGGGTGAAGACGAACCAGTAGATCGCCGACATCACCAGCGGGTCGAGGATCGACCACAGGTACCCGAGCGCGGACGTCGAGTACCGGACGCGCAGGTCCCGCACGGTCAGCAGCCAGAGTGCCTGGCGGTACCGCCGACCGGCGCTCCGGGACGACGTCGATGCAGTCGTCGCGGGCGCGGTCGGCGCACTCGCTGTGGTCACGCGGCTTCCCTCCGGGCGGAACCGCCGAGGGGGTCCTGACGGTGGTTCAGGCGAACAGGTCGTTCGCGCGCTGGAGGTCCTCGGCGAAGTCGATCTCGACCGCGTACAGGTCGGAGATGTCGATCGGCGACCAGCGTAGCCCGTCCTCGGCGATGGCAGCCTCGATGCCGCCCTCGAAGTACTCCTGGTCGTCGACGCGGCCGAGCTGGCGGATGAGTGCCTGCTTGTCGCGCGAGGAGACGTAGTTGATGCCGACGGCCTCGCCCAGTCCGCCCACGACCCGCTTCGAGAGTTCCTTGATGCAGCCGTCGGCGTCGACCGTGTACTTGACCTCCTCGTCGGAGACCTTCTCGGTGTTGACGCTGACGAACGAGCGGTCCTGGTCCATCATGTCCGCGGCACGGACGAGGGCGCGCGGGTCGAAGACGACGTCGCCGTTCATCCACAGGACGCCGCTCTTGCCGGTCGCCTTGAGCGCGCGCAGCAGGCTCTTCGACGTGTTCGTCGAGTCGTAGGACTCGTTGTAGACGAAGTTCGCCTCGGGGAACGCCTCGACGATGTACTCGGACTTGTAGCCGACGACGATCGTGACGCGGGCGCTCGAGCCGAAGGCGGCTCGGATGTTGTCGAACTGCTGCTGCATGATGGTGCGGCCGTCGCTGAGTTCGGTCAGCGGCTTCGGCAGGCTCCGACCGAGTCGGCTGCCCATCCCCGCTGCGAGGATGACGATCTGCGTGGTCATGCTGGTCCCTTCTGGTGTCCGCCCGCGCGCCGCGTGGGGCACGGGCGGGCCTCGTCGAGTGTGCCCGCTCCGGGTCCGAGTTCGCCGTGAGCGTGCGCTTCCTGCACCTTCGTGCGGGGGACGAGCGGCCACGGGCGCCCGTCCGGGCAGGTTTCCATGTGGTGAACACTCCGTCGTGCCCTGGTGAATGATACGGAACGAGTGCGCTCCGGGGTACACCCCCGCGTGCTTCGTGCTCATTTCGTGATCCTGTGACCGGTTCGGTACCGAGGCCCTCGCGGACGCGCCGCCGGTCGGGGTCGGCCGCGTCCGGCGCGTTGGTACGGTGGGGCGGTGGCTGCAGCTGATGACGACGACGTGTACGCGACGTCCGACGCCGCCTGGCTGGCGGACGCGGACGGACCGTCCGGTGACGCGGCCGACGACGACACGGGGGACGAGGATGCGCGCGACGACGCCTCCGATGATGACGAGATGACCGACGACACGACGGGTGCGGCCGTCGCGGTCGGCCACGACGAAGGTGCACCCGACCAGGGCGCCGACCCGGAGACCGCCGTCGCCGCGCGACCGGCAGCTGCTGCGACGAGCGCACCCGCCACCGCTGCTGCGGCGACCGGCGCACCGACGGCCACGGCCGCCGCGTCGGACCGCACTCCCCGCAAGGGCAAGGGCAAGGGCAAGGGGCGTGCCGCACGACCCTCGGGCCCCGCGACGCCCGCACAGCCCACCGACACGACCGCCACCGGCTCCGGCGCGGCCGGGGACGACGCGTCGAGCACGGGGACGACCCAGCGTGCGGGCACGCCGAAGACCGCTGCGGCCGGCTCCACGGCGAAGGAGAAGCGCGCTCCCGGACGCCAGCCGACCGCCACCGCCGCCGCGACGCAGACCGCACAGGCGCAGCAGCCCGTCGTGCTCCGCGCGAGCGGCCTCGTGAAGCGGTACGGCCAGACCCTCGCCGCGGACGAGGTCGACCTCGAGATCCGCCAGGGTTCGATCTTCGGCGTCGTCGGACCGAACGGCGCCGGCAAGACCACCACGCTCTCGATGGTCACCGGTCTCCTCCGGCCCGACGCGGGCACCGTGACCGTCCTCGACCACGACGTCTGGTCCGACCCGACGGCGGCCAAGCGCGCCCTCGGTGTGCTGCCCGACCGGCTCCGGCTGTTCGACCGGCTCACCGGCGCGCAGCTGCTGCACTACTCGGCCACGCTCCGTGGGCTCGACGGTGCGACCGCACGGAAGCGCAGCACCGACCTGGCCGAGGCGTTCGGTCTCGGCGAGGCGCTCGGGCGCCAGGTCGCCGACTACTCGGTCGGCATGGCGAAGAAGATCGCGCTCGCCGCGACCCTGATCCACTCGCCGCGCGTCCTCGTGCTCGACGAGCCGTTCGAGTCGGTCGACCCGGTGAGCGCGGCGACGATCACGGACATCCTGCGGCGGTACACCCGCGGCGGCGGCACCGTGGTGCTCTCCAGCCACTCCATGGAGCTCGTGCAGCGCACGTGCGACTCCGTCGCGATCATCGTCGGCGGCAAGGTCCTCGCCTCCGGCACGATGGCGCAGGTCCGCGGGCGCAAGAGCCTCGAGGACAAGTTCGTCGAACTCGCGGGCGGCCGCGTCGTGGCAGAGAGCATGGAATGGTTGCACAGCTTCTCCGACTGAGGGTCGACCTGCTCGCGGGCGAGGTCCGTGGGGGAGCCCGACGGTCGGTCCTCGTGGTGCTCGGGTCCCTGCTCGGCCTGGTCGCCGCCGTGGTGGTGGCCGGCGAGCTCCTCGCGCTGCGGCAGGCACCCGTCGAGGTCGCGCGGTCGGTCGCGGTCCCCGTCGGCACGTTCGTCGCCCTCGCACTCACGCTGGTGCCGCTCGTCGTCGGTCGCAGCGACCAGTTCGACCCGCGCCGCTTCGCCGTGTACGGGATCGACCGCCGTCACCTCGCCGTCGGTCTCGGCGTCGCCGGACTCGTGGGCGTCCCGGTGCTCGCCGTCGCGGTCGTCGCGGTCGGGCAGGTCGGCGCGTGGTCGCGCAGCGGCGGCACCGCGGTGCTGGCCGTCGTCGCCGCACTGCTCGGCACCCTGACCTGCGCCCTGCTGCTGCGGGTCGGCAGCGCCGTCGGTGCGACCTTCGTCGGACCGCACCGGTCGCGCGACGCCGGCTGGCTCGCCGCCCTCGTGATCGTCGTGCTGGGACTGCCGGTGGCGTCGCTGCTGTTCCGCAGCGACTGGCTCGACCCCGCCAGCACCGAGCTCCAGCGGATCGCCGACGTCGCCGGGTGGACGCCGTGGGGTGCCGCCTGGGCGGTGCCGGCGGACGTGGCGAGCGGTCGCGTCGGCGAGGGGCTCCTGAAGCTGCTGGTCGCCCTGGTCACCGTCGCACTGCTCGCGTGGGCCTGGTGGGCGCTGGTCGGCGTCGCACTCGAGGCCGCGGACGGACGCGCCGGCACCCGCCGCTACCGCGGGCTCGGCTGGTTCGCCGGCCTGGGCTCGACGCCGGTCGGCGCGGTCGCCGCCCGGGCGCTGACGTACTGGGGCCGTGACCCGCGCTACCGGATGTCCTACCTGGTCATCCTGTTCGTGCCGCTCGTGGTGCTCCCGCTCGGGGTCGCCGGCGTGCCGTGGCACTGGACCGCGCTGGTCCCGCTGCCGCTCATGGCACTCATCGCCGGGTTCCTGCCCCACAACGACGTCTCCTACGACAACACCGCGGTCTGGCTGCACGTGGCGTCGGGCGCTCCCGGTTGGACCGACCGGCTCGGGCGACTCGTGCCCCTGCTCGTCGTCGGACTGCCGCTCGTCGTGGCGGGCGCCGCCGTGTCCGCCGCGCTCTTCGGGGACCCCACGGCCTTCCCGGTGCTCACCGGCATCGCAGTGGGTGCACTGCTCGCCGGGCTCGGGCTGTCGAGCGTCGTCTCCGTCCTGCTGCCGTACCCGACCGTCCGCCCCGGCGACCACCCGTTCCAGCAGCCGCAGGCCGCCGGGACGACGGCCGCGGTCGCGCAGACGACGATGATCGTCGGCATCCTGGCGTCGCTCGTCCCCGCGGGCTGGCTGGCGGTGCTCACCGCGGTCGAGGGTCCGGAACCCTGGGCACTCGCGACGCTCCTCGTCGGCATCGCCGTCGGTGTCGTCGTGCTCGTGACCGGCGTGGCCGTCGGCGGTCGGCTCTTCGACCGGCGCGGTCCCGACCTGCTCGCTGCGGCGCAGCGGAACTGAGCGACTGCCGGCCGGGAGGCACGCTGTGGCCCGACGCCGTGCCTCCCGTCGGCACGCACCGTCGGACGGGAGGCGCGTGGCGGGACCGTCCCGTGCCTCCCGTCCGTCCTCGGTGCAGGTGAGCCGCGTGGCGGGGCGGACCCGTGCCTCCGGTCCGTCGCGGCGTCGGCTGCATCGTCGTACCCTGGACCCATGAGCATGACGGAACCCGGCGGCGGCCTCGACGTGATGGACCGCGAGCTCGAGAAGCTCCTCGAGGAAGAGGCGATCGAGCCCGGCGACCACGAGCGGTTCTCGCACTACGTGAAGAAGGACAAGATCCTGCAGTCCGCACTCTCCGGCAAGCCGGTCAAGGCGCTCTGCGGCAAGAAGTGGGTGCCGGGCCGCGACCCGGAGAAGTTCCCGGTGTGCCCGGACTGCAAGGCCATCTACGAGAAGATGAAGTCCGAGTAGTCCGCTAGACCACCAGGGTGGGGATCGCCGGGTCGCCGCGTCCGATGCGGGACGCGTCCACCGGGAGCTCCGCCTTGGCGCGCTCGTGGTGCGCCCGAGCCGCCTCGACGCCGGCGACCCCGAGGAACGCCGGGTCGACCTCGCCGTGGTCCACCACGGGGACGAGCAGGGGTCGCTCGTCGGGGCCGAGGCGACCGGAGGTCAGGACGACCTCGGCGGTGGCGATGCCGTTGCGGAGGCGTCGGCCGGCCTCCTTGCGGCCACCGGTCGAGGCCTTGTCCGCGGACTTCTTCGCGACGGGGACCCACTCGTCGCCCGCCGGGGTCTGGTGCGCGACGAGCTTGAACACCATGCCGGCCGCCGGGTGGCCCGAACCGGACACGACGCTCGTGCCGACACCGTAGGAGTCGACCGGCGCGGCCCGGAGCGCGGCGATCGTGTACTCGTCCAGGTCGTTCGTCACGGTGATCTTCGTCGCCGGGGCACCGAGCCGGTCGAGCTGCGCGCGGACCGCGGCGACGACGCTCGGCAGGTCACCACTGTCG
The DNA here is from genome assembly GCF_031844345.1 of Curtobacterium sp. BRD11. Lineage (NCBI taxonomy): Bacteria > Bacillati > Actinomycetota > Actinomycetes > Micrococcales > Microbacteriaceae > Curtobacterium > Curtobacterium sp. BRD11. Next base: position 265,358 of record NZ_JAUZUZ010000003.1, on the reverse strand, counting down.
ATGCGGACCGCGCCGAGCCGGCCGTCGGTGAGCCGGACGGCGGTCTCCACCGCTGCCTCGATGTCGTACGTGTCGACGAGCAGCGTGGTGCCGTCGCCGAGGGCGTCGAGCTGCGAGCGGAACGCGGCCTCCTCGGAGTCGTGCAGGAGCGTGAACGCGTGCGCGGCGGTGCCCATCGTCGGGATGCCCCAGGTGCGGCCGGCCTCGAGGTTGCTCGTCGCGCCGAAGCCCGCGATGTACGCGGCGCGGGCGGCGGCGACGGCGTTCCACTCGCCGGTGCGTCGCGAGCCCATCTCGGCGAGCGGACGGCCGTCGGCGGCGGACACCATGCGGGCGGCTGCGCCGGCGATGGCGGAGTCGGCGTTGAAGATGCTGAGCGCGAGGGTCTCGAGGACCACCGACTCGGCGAACGTCCCCTCGACCTGCAGCACGGGGGAGTCGGGGAAGAAGACCTCGCCCTCGCGGTAGGCGCGGACGTCCCCGGTGAACCGGTAGTCCGCGAGCCACCGAGCCGTCCCCTCGTCGATCACGCCGCGGTCGCGGAGGAAACCGATCTCCTCGTCGCCGAAACGGAACTCCGTGAGCGCCGTGAGGAAGCGCCCGAGACCGGCGGCGACACCGTAGCGGCGGCCGTCGGGGAGGCGGCGGGCGAACACCTCGAACACGCAGCGTCGATCGGCGGTGCCGTCCTTGAGGGCGGCGTCCACCATGGTGAGTTCGTACTGGTCCGTGAGGAGCGCGCTGGTCACGCGTCCGACACTAGTGACCTCCCGGTGCCGAGGTGACGTCGGTGTGCCACGGTGACGTCGCGGAGCCGGGGCGACGTCGCGGAGCCGGGGCGACGTCGCGGTGCCGAGGCGCGGGGCGCGCGTGGTCGGGCGCCGGGCGGGTGCGGCTCGGTACGCTGGGCGCGTGACGGATGCACCGATCGGAGTCTTCGACAGCGGGGTCGGTGGACTGACGGTCGCGCGGGCGATCATCGACCAGCTGCCGCGCGAGAGCATCCGCTACGTCGGGGACACCGTGCACTCGCCCTACGGCCCGAAGCCGATCGCCGACGTCCGGCGGTACGCGCTCGAGGTGATGGACGACCTCGTCGACCAGGGCGTGAAGGCGCTGGTGATCGCGTGCAACACCGCGTCCTCCGCCGTGCTCCGCGATGCTCGGGAACGCTACGAGCAGGCGTACGGCATCCCCGTCGTCGAGGTGATCCAGCCGGCCGCCCGTGCCGCCGTGAAGCAGACCCGGACCGGTCGGGTCGGGGTGATCGGGACGGTGGGGACCATCGCCTCGCGGGCGTACGAGGACGCGTTCGCCGTGGCTGCCGACGTCACCCTGTCCCTCGCGGCGTGCCCGCGCTTCGTCGAGTTCGTCGAGGCCGGGGACACCTCGTCGCCGGCGCTCCGTGAGGTGGCGGCGCAGTACCTCGCGCCGATCCGCGCCGCCGACGTCGACACGCTCGTGCTCGGGTGCACCCACTACCCGCTGATGTCCGCGGCGATCCAGTACGTGATGGGCCCGGACGTCACGCTCGTGTCGAGCGCCGAGGAGACCGCGAACGACGTCTACCGTCGGCTCGTCGAGCACGGGCTCGAACGCACCACCCCGGAACCGCCGACCTACGCGTTCGAGGCCACCGGCGACGACAAGAACGGCTTCATCCGGCTCGCCCGGCGCTTCCTCGGTCCCGAGGTCTCGAGCGTCGGACACCTCCAGACCGGGGCCATCACGCTGCCCCGAACCGAAAGGACCCCATGAGCACCCGCATCGACGGCCGCAGTGCCACCGACCACCGTCCGGTCAGCATCGAGCGGGGGTGGAGTTCGCAGGCCGAGGGCAGCGCACTCATCTCGTTCGGCAACACGAAGGTGCTGTGCACGGCGTCCTTCACGAACGGTGTGCCGCGCTGGATGGCCGGCAAGGGCACCGGCTGGGTCACCGCCGAGTACTCGATGCTGCCGCGGTCGACGAACGAGCGCATGCAGCGCGAGTCGATCAAGGGCAAGGTCGGTGGACGGACGCACGAGATCTCGCGGCTCATCGGGCGGTCGCTCCGAGCGGTCGTGGACATGAAGGGCCTCGGCGAGAACACCCTCGTCCTCGACTGCGACGTGCTCCAGGCCGACGGCGGGACCCGCACCGCGTCGATCACCGGCGCCTACGTGGCGATGGTGGACGCGATCGAGTGGGGCCGCGACAAGGGCTTCATCGCCAAGAAGGCGACGCCGCTGACCGACAGCGTGCAGGCGATCTCGGTCGGCATCGTCGGGGGGGAGCCGATGCTCGACCTCGCCTACACCGAGGACTCCGCAGCCGACACCGACATGAACATCGTGACGACCGGCTCCGGCAAGTTCATCGAGGTGCAGGGCACGGCGGAGCACGCGCCGTTCGACCGCGACGAGCTGGACACGCTGCTCGACCTCGGCCTCGCGGGCAACCGGTCGCTGGCGGCGATCCAGCGCGACGTGCTGGGCCTCGCGTGACCGGCCACACCGTCGTCCTGGCGACGCACAACCAGGGCAAGGTCGTCGAGCTGCGCGGGATCCTCGGCGAGGCCCTCGGCGCGGGCGTCGAGCTCGTCGGGTACGACGGTCCGGAGCCCGTCGAGGACGGCGACACGTACGCGGCGAACGCGCTCATCAAGGCGCGTGCGGCGGTGGCGCACACCGGGCTGCCGGCGCTCGCCGACGACTCCGGGATCGCCGTCGACGCGCTCGGCGGGGCACCCGGCATCCACTCCGCCCGGTACGCCGGGACGCGCGTGGACGCGGACAACATCGCGCTGTTGCTCCGGAACCTCGAGGGGGTCGTGGAGCGGACCGCTGCGTTCGTGTGTGCCGCCGCCTTCGTCACCCCGGACGGCACGGAGCACCTGTTCGAGGCGGTGTGGAACGGCGAGGTCCTGACCGAGCCGGTCGGGGACGGCGGACACGGGTACGACCCGGTGTTCCAGCCGGACGACGCCGACCGTTCGGCAGCACAGCTGACGCGCGACGAGAAGAACGCACTGTCGCACCGGTCGAAGGCGTTCCGGGGGATCGCACCGATCGTCCGCGAGTACTTCGGGGTCTGACCACACCGGTCGGAGGGCTCCGCGGGACGCCGGCGTCAGGGCGGCGTTCCGTGCCCAGGCACAACGAGCGACACCTCGCGCCACGGGTTCCCGTGGCGCGAGGTGTCTTCAGTTGTGCGACGCCGCCGCTGCAGCGCCGACGGCCCGCCGACTACTGCTCGGCCGGGCGACCCGCGCCGTCGGCGGTACCCCGCTCGGCGCCACCGCGCTGCGCTGCCTCCTCGGCCTCGGCGGCGTGCTTCGCCTTGCGCGCGGTCCGCCAGTAGTGCAGCCCCGCGGGGACGACCGTGACGAGCACCGCCAGGATGAGGATCACGTCGATGTAGTTCCGCACGACGTACGCGATCGGCGGGATGTACCCGAGGAAGTACCCGAGGAAGGTCACGCCGACACCCCAGACGACCGCACCGACGGCGTTGTACAACGAGTACTTCTTGTAGTTCATGCGCCCGACCCCGGCCGCGATCGGCAGGAAGGTCCGGACCACGGGGACGAAGCGGGCGAGGATGACCGCGAGCGGGCCGAAGCGGTGGAAGAACGCGTTCGTGCGGTCGACGTTCTCCTTCGAGAAGAGTCCGCTCTCCTTGCGCTCGAAGATCGGGGGCCCGGCCTTCTTGCCGATGTAGTACCCGAGCTCACCGCCCAGGAACGCCGCCGCGCCGATCATCAGCGCCGCCGCCCAGATGGGGATGCCGCCGATCTGGCCGCCGCGGTCGAAGGCGAAGAGCCCCGTGATGACGAGCAGGCTGTCGCCGGGGAAGACGAAGCCGATCAGCAGGCCCGTCTCGGCGAAGACGATGGCGCAGACGATGAGCACGGCGATGGCCCCGAAGTGGTCGAGGATGTACTGCGGGTCGAGCCACGGGATCAGGGCGAGTGCGACGGAGTGCATGGTTGTTCCGGTCGTGTCGGGGCGGGGCACGGGGAAGCTCCCGCCTGACGAGGGTACCGCCCGGCGGTGACCGCCCCATCCTCCTGTGGTGTGACTCCACCCGGCGAGCCGACCATCGTGCGGAAGGAGGGACTCGAACCCTCACGCCTGGGGCACAGGAACCTAAATCCTGCGTGTCTACCGATTCCACCACTCCCGCGAGCAGCGGCAGTCTACCGAGGCGTGGACGCGGGGCGGGCGGGAGCCGCGCCTCCAGGCCGTCCGCTCAGCGCAGCCGACGAGGCAGGTACCGCGGCACGTACCGCAGCAGCACCCCCGCACCGACCAGGCCGAGCACCCCCATCACCCCGCTCGCCAACGCCAGCGAGGCGACCGCGGTGACGCCCGAGATCAGCAGTGGCGCCGCAGCCGACCCGAAGTCCCCCGTGAAGCGCCACGCACCGAGGAACGGTGCCGGGTTCCCCCGCGGCGCGAGGTCCGCACCGAGCGTCATGAGGATGCCGCTGCCGACCCCGTTGGCGAGTGACATGCCGATCGCGATGCCGACGAACCACCCGACCCTCGCGTCGAGGTGCCCGCTCCAGGCGAGCAGGAAGTAGCTCACGGCGAGCCCGAGCATGCACGGCAGGGCGCTCGCGAGTCGGCCCCAGCGGTCCATGATCTGCCCGCTCGTGTAGAAGAGCGCGAAGTCGACGGCGCCGGCGATGCCGATGACGAGCGCGGCCGAGGCGTCGTCGAGACCGACGCTGACCGCCCAGAGCGGCAGGATCACCTGCCGTCCGGCGCGGAGCGCGCCGATGAGCGCCGCTCCGCTGCCGAGCCGTGCCAGGACGGCGCGGTTCTCGCGGATGGTGCGGAAGAGGCCGTGTGCCTCGCGTTCGACGAACTGCGCGCCCGTGTCGGTGGGCGGCTCGTCGGGGTGCCGCGCGGGTGCCGTGCGCCGTGCCGCGTCGGCCGCGTCCGGTCCGCGGGTCGCGTCCGTCCCGTCGGTCGCGCTCGTCGTGTCCGGCCTGGAGGCCCTGCTCGGCAACCGCAGACCGCGTGCGCCCGTCGCGGGGTCGCGCAGGACGAGGAGCACGACCGCCGCCGCGAGGCAGCACACCACGTGGATCCAGAAGGCGCTCTGCGTCGTGCCGGTCAGGTGGACGACGCCGGCCGAGAGGAAGGGACCGACGAAGTAGCCGAAGCGGAACACGCCGCCGAGGCTCGACAGGGCGCGGGCCCGGATCCGCAGGGGGATCGCGGTCGTCATGTAGGCGTGCCGGGCGAGGGCGAAGACGGCGGTCGAGACACCGACCAGGAACACCCCGACGGCGAGCACCCAGGGGCTCGGTGAGACGACGCAGACGAGCAGCCCGACGACGGACACCACCGCGGCGCCGATCATCGCGTTCCGTTCACCGATCCGCCCGACCACGACGCCGGAGGGCACGTCACCGATGAGCTCGCCGACCAGGATGAGCGCGGCGACGAACCCGGCGAACGCGAGGCTCGCGCCGAGGGAGTCGGCGGCGATCGGGATGATCGGGATGATCGCTCCCTCGCCGATCGCGAAGAGCGCCGCGGGCAGGAAGCCGGACAGCAGGACGCCGCGGCGGTCGAAGGCGTCGTTCGTGGTGCTGGTCATCGTCGAGCAACGGTACGCCTGGACTCGTCGGGAGATGCGCTTACCCTGGATGCATGCGTGTACTTGCGGCGATGAGCGGTGGGGTCGACTCGGCGGTGGCCGCGGCGCGGGCCGTCGACGCCGGGCACGACGTGGTCGGTGTGCACCTGGCGCTGAGCCGGATGCCGGGCACGCTCCGCACGGGGAGCCGTGGCTGCTGCACGATCGAGGACTCGATGGACGCGCAGCGGGCAGCCTCGGCGCTCGGGATCCCGTACTACGTGTGGGACTTCTCGGCGCGCTTCAAGGAGGACGTCGTCGACGACTTCGTCGCGGAGTACCAGGCCGGCCGCACCCCGAACCCCTGCATGCGGTGCAACGAGCGCATCAAGTTCGCCGCCCTGCTCGAGAAGGCGCTCGCCCTGGGCTTCGACGCCGTGTGCACCGGCCACTACGCCTCGGTCGTCACCGGGTCGGACGGCGCCCGTGAGCTCCACCGTTCGGCGGCGTGGGCGAAGGACCAGTCGTACGTGCTCGGCGTGCTGACGGCCGAGCAGCTGGAGCACGCGATGTTCCCGCTCGGTGCGACACCGTCGAAGGACGAGGTCCGTGCCGAGGCGGCGGCGCGCGGGCTGACCGTCGCGCAGAAGCCCGACTCCTACGACATCTGCTTCATCCCGGAGGGGGACACCCGCGGGTGGCTGGCCGACCGCGTGGGGACCGCGCCGGGCTCGGTCGTGGAGCGCGACGGCACCGTGGTCGGCGAGCACGAGGGTGCCACGGGCTACACCGTCGGGCAGCGCCGCGGACTGCACCTCGGACGACCGGCACCGGACGGCAAGCCACGCTTCGTGCTCGAGATCCGGCCGAAGGACAACACCGTCGTCGTCGGTCCGAAGGAGGCGCTCGACGTCCGGTCGATGGCCGGCTCGCGGTTCACCTGGGCCGGGACCGCTCCGGCCGACCCGGCGACGCCGTTCGCGTGCGACGTGCAGATCCGGGCGCACGCCGATCCGGTCCCGGCGACGGCGCGGGTGACGGACGGCGAGCTCGTGATCGACGTCGACGAGCCGCTGTCCGGTGTGGCTCCCGGTCAGACGGCCGTGGTCTACGTCGGCACCCGGGTGCTCGGGCAGTGCACGATCGACCGCACCGTCTCGGCGGTGCCCGCGACCGTCTGAGCTTGCCACCGGGGGTCGGGCAGCCGGCTGCGGCCTCGGGCGGCCGGGTGCTGCCGGGGGTCGGGCGGCTGGGGCCGGGGAGCCGGCTGCGGCCGGGGTCGGCGGTGCACGGTAGAACTGAGGCATGAGCGACACGACCCCCGACTCGGCCGACTCGACGTTCGAGACGCTGGCCCCGGCCGACCTCGACGCCGCGCAGGCCCAGCGGGAGGTCGACCGTCTCCGGGTGCGCATCGGCGAGCTGCGCGACCAGTACTACGAGGGCAACGGCTCGACGGTGTCGGACGGCGACTACGATGCGATGGTCCGTCGCCTCGATGCGATCGAGCAGCGCTTCCCGGACCTGCGCACCCCGGACAGCCCGACCCAGACCGTCGGCGGCCAGGCGCAGACGGTGCAGTTCGCGCCGGTCGAGCACGCCGAGCGCATGCTGAGCCTCGACAACGTGTTCAGCCCCGAGGAGCTGACCGAGTGGGCCGACAAGGTGCAGCGCGACGCCGGCTCCGAACGGGTCCGGTTCCTCACCGAGCTGAAGATCGACGGGCTCGCGATCAACCTGCGGTACGAGCACGGTCGCCTCGTGTCGGCGGCGACCCGTGGTGACGGCGTGGTGGGCGAGGACGTCACCGGCAACGTGCGCACCATGGGCACGATCCCCGACCGGTTGTCCGGCGAGGGACACCCGGCCATCGTCGAGGTCCGCGGCGAGATCTTCTTCCCCGTCGCGCAGTTCGACGAGCTGAACGCCCGGCAGCGCGAGGCGGGGGAGCGGGTGTTCGCGAACCCGCGCAACGCGGCTGCCGGATCGCTCCGCCAGAAGGAGGAGGGCAAGTCCGAGGCGAAGCGCGCGCTCATGGTCGACCGCCTGCGACGCCTCCGCATGCTCGTGCACGGCATCGGCGCGTGGCCGGTGCGCGAGCTCGAGCGCGACACCGAGGTGCACTCCCAGTCCGAGGTCTACGAGCTGCTGCAGACCTGGGGCCTGCCGACGAGTTCGCACTACCGGGTGTTCGACACCGTGGACGAGGTCATCGGCTTCGTGCGGACGACCGGCGAGCGTCGTGCGTCGGTCGAGCACCAGATCGACGGCGTCGTGGTGAAGGTCGACGACCTGGCCCTGCACGAGGAACTCGGCTCGACCTCCCGTGCACCGCGCTGGGCCATCGCGTACAAGTACCCGCCGGAGGAGGTCCACACGAAGCTCCTCGACGTCGTGGTCAGCGTCGGGCGGACCGGACGTGCGACGCCCTTCGCGGTGATGCAGCCGGCCGAGGTCGCGGGGTCCGTGGTGCGGCAGGCGACCCTGCACAACCAGGACGTCGTGAAGGCGAAGGGCGTCCTGATCGGCGACACCGTCGTGCTCCGCAAGGCCGGCGACGTCATCCCCGAGGTGCTCGGCCCGGTCGTCGAGCTGCGCGACGGCACCGAGCGCGAGTTCGTCATGCCCGCCGCCTGCCCGGAGTGCGGGACGCCCCTCGCACCGGCGAAGGAGGGCGACAAGGACCTCCGCTGCCCGAACGCCCGGAGCTGCCCCGCCCAGGTCCGTGGCCGGGTCGAGCACATCGCCTCGCGCGGCTCGCTCGACATCGAGGGCCTGGGCGAGGTCGCCGCCGCGGCGCTCACGCAGCCGCTGCACCCCGAGCAGCCGCCGCTCGTCACCGAGGCCGGCCTGTTCGACCTGACGATGGAGGACATCGTCCCCATCGAGGTGATCGTCCGCGACGCCGAGACCGGCATGGAGAAGTCCGACGACGACGGCACGCCGAAGCGCGTCACGCCGTTCAGCCGTGCCCGCAAGAAGACCGATCCGCCGTTCGACCCCGACGCGCGCGGAGCCGACCACACGGGCGAGCCGAGCCGCTACCCGTCGAAGAACGCCTTCGAGATGCTGGCGAACATCGAGGCCGCGAAGACCAAGCCGCTCTGGCGCATCATGGTCGGGCTCAGCATCCGGCACGTCGGCCCGGTCGCCGCACGGGCACTCGCGAACCACTTCGGGTCGCTCGACCGCATCCGGGAGGCGTCGCGCGAGGAGCTCGCGGCGGTCGACGGGGTCGGCGGGATCATCGCGGACGCCCTGCTCGACTGGTTCGCCGTGGACTGGCACCGCGAGATCATCGACCGCTGGACGGCCGCGGGGGTGCAGTTCACCACGCCGGACCACCCCGGTCCCGGCGCTGCCGTCGAGGGGGGCGTCCTCAGCGGGGTCACCGTCGTCGCGACGGGCTCGCTCGAGGGGTACACCCGTGAGGGCGCGCAGGAGGCCATCATCGCCGCCGGCGGCAAGGCTGCGTCGAGCGTCAGCAAGAAGACGGACTTCGTCGCCGCCGGTCCCGGTGCCGGGTCGAAGCTCACGAAGGCCGAGCAGCTCGGGCTCCGCATCATCGACGCGGAGCAGTTCCGCCTGCTCGTGACCGAGGGGCCCGGCGCCCTGGAGCCGGACCGGGCGGACGGACAGGAGCCGTCCGACGGCGCCGACGGCCAGGCGACCGACGACGCGGACGCAGGGAGCTGAGCAGCACGGCGGAGCGCGGCTCGCCGTGAGCGACGCGCCGTCGTCCGCGGGGGACCGTCGACGATCCGCACCCAGTTCGAGGGGCAAGTTGCACCGCGCACCCCCTCGTGAGCGCATTCTCCTTACACTCGAGAGGGCATCAATCGTCGGCTGAGGGGGTCGACGACACGGCCTTCCCGGGGAGACCTGATTGCTGCTCATCGCCGCGGCCCTGCTACTCACCGCCTCGATGCACTCGCTGGGAGTGGTCGAGGCTCCTGCCGTGCCCGTCCCGGGAGCGTCCGGCGTGGGCGTCCCGGCCGTGGCCGAGGCGCCCGTCGCGGAGGTGTCCGGGGTCCGGGACCCCGTGGCACGCGATGCTCCGCCCGGCGCCTCGACGACCGCTGCCGGCGGTCACGTCGGCCTCGAGCGGTTGGCGCGGGCGCGCGGCACGGCGTTCCTCGACGCACTCGTCGCGGTCGGTCCCGGCGACCTGGCACGCGCCGACGAGGACGATCGGGTGCTCGCGACCGCCCAGGACCGGCCACCCACCGCGGTCGCCGTCGCACGGTGGTGGGACGCGCTCGGCACCGGCGCACAGGAGCGCCTGGTCGCCCTCGCCCCCGCGGTCGTCGGCAACCTGGACGGGGTGCCGTACGATGTCCGTGACCGCGCCAACCGGACCACCCTCGCCGACGGGGTCGGCACCGACGACCAGGACTCCGACGACCAGGACTCCGATGCCCAGGACTCCGGCGCCGGGTCCGACCGTGCCGCCGCCCGCACCGCGCTGCTCGCGCAGGTCCGGGACTCCCTGCACCGCGAGTCTGGCCAGGCCCCCCGGCGCCTGATCGTCCTCGACACCCGGGGCTCGGGCCGCGCGGCGATCGCGGTGGGGGACCTCGCGACCGCCCGGGACGTGACGGTGGTCGTCCCGGGGATGTTCTTCACCGTGACCGGGCAGATGCACGACTTCACCGACACCGCGAGCGACCTGTACGACGAGCAGACCACCGTGTCGGCGCTCGCCACGACGCAGACCGCCCGAGGCGTCGCGGACCACGCGTCGAGCGGCACCGCCGTGCTCGCGTGGATGGGCTACCGGACGCCCGACATGTCCAACATCCTGTCGCTCGGACTCGCCCGCACCGGTGCCGAGCGGCTCGAACGGGTGGTCGACGGTCTCGACGCCGTCCGCGGCGACGACCGGCCCCGGTTGAACGTCGTCGCGCACTCCTACGGGTCGACGACGGCGCTGATGGCACTGTCGTCCGGCCGCATGCAGGCGGACTCGCTCACCGTGCTCGGCTCGCCGGGCAGTGCGGTGCAGACCGCCTCCGAGCTCGCGGTGGGACCCGGGCAGGTCTACGTCGGCGACGCGCACAGCGACCCGATCGCCGGCTCCGGGTACTTCGGGACCGACCCGGGTTCGGCGGGGTTCGGGTCGACGCTCCTCGACCTCTCCACGGACACCGTCGAACCGGACGCGGGCGTGTTCCGCCGACCTGTGGGTCACAACGACTACCTCAAGCCGGGGACGGCATCGCTGCACGACGTCGCCCTCATCGGGGTCGGCCGCGGTGACCTCGTCCGGCACCAGGCCCGGCGCGGCCAGGGTGGCGGCGGGACCGCGCAACCGGTGCCCGACATGTACCTCCTGCGACCCCAGGACCTGCAGCCCCGCGACTGAGCGGACCCGCCCCGTGGGCGATGCACGACCCTCCCTGTGGGTGATCCTGTGCGCCGCCGCAGCCCCTGACCTCAGCACGGCAGAAGCACCCCAGTCCGGGCCCGTACCGTGCCGCCATGCGTGCGATGCGGTGGTCCGGTGCCCTCACGACCTTCCTCGCCATGTCCGGCCTCGCAGGACTGCTGGTGGCGGTCGCGGTGACCCCGGCCGTGGCGGTGGCGGGCGAGGCGACGTCCGGAGCGGTGTCGTTCTTCGAGGACCTGCCGAGCTACCTCGACATCCAGACCCCGCAGCAGGTGTCGTCGGTCTACGCCACGAAGGACGGCCAGCAGGTCAAGATCGCGTCGTTCTACGCCGAGAACCGGACCGACGTCGCCTCGGACGCCATGGCGGAGTCGCTCAAGCGCGCGGCGATCGACACCGAGGACCCCCGCTTCGAGGACGAGGGCGGCATCGACGTGCTCGGGACCGTCCGCGGCGTCGCGGCGACCGTCGTCGGGGGCGACGTGCAGGGCGGTTCGAGCATCACGCAGCAGTACGTGAAGAACGTCCTCGTGCAGCAGTGCGAGCAGCTCACCGGCGCGACCGCGGCCGCCACCCAGGCCAAGGTCGCGGCGTGCTACCAGGACGCCGCCGGGGTGACACCGCAACGCAAGCTGCAGGAGATGCGCTACGCCATCGCGGTCGACAAGAAGTACACGAAGGACCAGATCCTCACCGGCTACCTGAACCTCGTCGGGCTCGGCGGCCGCGTCTACGGCGCCGAGGCGGGTGCCGAGTACTACTTCGGCGTGCACGCGAAGGACCTGTCGCTCCCGCAGTCCGCGACGCTCGTCGCCATCCTCAACAACCCGGCGAACCTGCGCATCGACGAGCCGGACGACGAGGACAACGGCGCGGCGAACGGCTACGCGGCGACGAAGACGCGGCGCGACTACGTCCTGCAGCGGATGTACGTGCACCACGACATCTCGAAGGCGCAGCTCGACCAGGCGGAGGCCACCCCGGTCACGCCGCGGATCACCGACACCGCGAACGGCTGCTCGGCCGCGGCGAGTGCGTACGACGCGGGGTACTTCTGCGACTACGTCCGCGACCAGGTGCTGCAGGACCCGGCGTTCGGCAAGACCGCCGCGGAGCGCATCGAGACCCTCGACACGAAGGGCCTCGAGATCCACACGTCGCTCGACCTCGACCTGCAGGCCCAGGCCCAGTCCGCACTCTCGTCCTACGTGCCCGCGACGATGACCGGTGTCGACCTCGGCGGCACGAACGTCACCGTCCAGCCCGGCACCGGACGCGTGCTGTCGATGGTGCAGAACACGACGTACACGCAGCGCGACAACGCCGGCCCCGGTGCGACGGCCATCGACTACAACGCGGACACGGCCTACGGCAACTCCGGGGGGTTCCAGACCGGCTCGACCTACAAGGTCTTCACCCTGGCCGAGTGGCTGGCGTCCGGGCACACGCTGTCGGAGTCGGTGCCGACTGGCGAGCACCTGTTCCAGCAGTCCGAGTTCACGAACTCGTGCGAGGCACTCGGCGGGTCCCCCTGGCCCGTCTCGAACGCCGAGACCGTCCCGGCGAGCATGAGCGTCCAGGCGGCGACCTCGGAGTCGATCAACACCGCGTTCGGCGCGATGGCGAAGCAGCTCGACCTCTGCAAGATCAAGGACCTCGCGCAGGCCATGGGCATCCACCAGGCGGACGGCTCGGCCCCGGCGTCGAACCCGGCGTCCGTGCTCGGCACGAACCCGCTCTCGCCGATCGACCTGGCCGAGGCGTACGCCGGCTTCGCGAACGGCGGCGTCGTGTGCACGCCGACCGTCATCGACTCGGTGCGCGAGGCCGACGGCACGACGGTCACGCCCACGCCGTCCAGCTGCACCCGGGGCGTCTCCGCCGAGGTCGCCGGGACGGTCGACCACGCACTGCAGGGCGTCCTGACCGGCAGCGGCACCGCGGCCTCGGCGAACCCCGGTGACAGCACCCCGAAGTTCGCCAAGACCGGCACGACCGACGCCGACACGCAGAACTGGCTCGTCACGTCGAGCACGAAGTACACCAACGCGACGTGGATCGGCAACGTCAGGGGGCTCGTCGGTCTCGCGAACACGTCCTTCCCGCAGGGCACGACCGGGTACAGCGCGAAGTTCGGCGTCGGCCGCTCGATGATGTCGTGGCTCGACCAGCGCTACGGCGGGGGAGCGCTGCCCGAGCCCGACCCGGCGATGATCGGCTCGACGCCGCGGTCCGTCGACGGTTCGGCCTCGGACGCGGCGACGGGCGGGGACCAGGCGACGCCGGGGACCAGCGCCCAGGCGCCCGCCGCGCCGGGATCGTCCACCGCGGACACGACCGGCGGCACGACGACGGGCGCGCCCGCACCGGGCGGGGCAGCCGGGGCCGGCTCGCAGCCGGGCGCGGGTGCCGACGCGACGTCGACCGGGACGGGCACCGGCGGCGGCGCGCAGGGCACCGGAACGGGCGAGGCGACCCAGCAGCCACCGTCGCACGGGTAGGCGGCGACGGCGAGCACGCGACGGTCTGGAGGCCCGGTGCCGGTCCGCCGGACCGGCACCGGGCCTGGCGTACCGGTTCTCCACAGCCCCGGTGACCGTGGTGCCGCCGCCGGACGCGGCCAATAGACTGGTGCGCATTCCACGAACCGATCGACGGAGCACCATGCCTGACATCACGAGCGAGCAGGTCGCCCACCTGGCGAACCTCGCACGTATCGCACTCACGCCCGACGAGATCGAGAAGCTGACCGGGGAGCTGTCGCACATCGTCGAGAGCGTCGCCAAGGTCGCCGAGGTCGCGACCGACGACGTCCCGGCGACGAGCCACCCGGTGCCGCTCGGGAACGTCACCCGACCCGACGTGGTGGGGCAGACGCTGACCCAGGAGCAGGCGCTCTCCGGCGCGCCCGACTCCGACGGCGAACGGTTCCGCGTGACGGCAATCCTGGGAGAAGAGCAGTGACCGACGACCTGACCCGCCTCAGCGCGGCCGCCCTCGCCGACGCCCTCGTGGCGCGCGACGTCTCGAGCGTCGAGGCCACGCAGGCCCACCTCGACCGGATCGCAGCGGTCGACGGCGACGTGCACGCGTTCCTGCACGTCAACGAGAACGCCCTGGCGGCAGCGCGGTCGATCGACTCGCGTCGCGCCGCGGGCGACGACCTCGGCGCGCTCGCCGGTGTGCCGATCGCGATCAAGGACGTCCTGTGCACGCAGGACATGCCGACCACCTCGGGGTCGAAGATCCTCGAGGGCTGGCGGCCGCCCTACGACGCCACCCCGGTCGCGAAGCTCCGCGGCGCCGGCCTCGTGCCGCTCGGCAAGACCAACATGGACGAGTTCGCGATGGGCTCGACGACCGAGTTCTCGGCGTACGGTCCCACGCACAACCCGTGGGACCTCGACCGGATCCCCGGCGGCTCCGGCGGGGGATCGGCGGCAGCGGTCGCCGCGCACGAGGCCCCCTTCGCCCTCGGCTCCGACACCGGTGGCTCGATCCGCCAGCCGGGTGCCGTCACGGGCACGGTCGGTGTGAAGCCGACCTACGGCGGGGTCAGCCGGTACGGCGCGATCGCACTCGCGTCGTCGCTCGACCAGATCGGTCCGGTGTCCCGCACGGTCCTCGACGCCGCGCTGCTGCACGACGTCATCGGCGGGCACGACCCGAAGGACTCGACGTCGATCCCTGACGCCTGGCCGTCCATGGCCGCCGCTGCGCGCGAGGGCCTGCAGGCCGACACGCTCCGCGGGCTCAAGGTCGGCGTCGTCAAGGAGCTCGCGGGGGGCGAGGGCTTCCAGGCCGGCGTCACGCAGCGCTTCCAGGAGACGGTCGCGATCCTCGAGCAGGCGGGCGCCGAGGTCGTCGAGATCGACGCGCCGTCGTTCGCGTACGCGATCAGCGCGTACTACCTGATCCTGCCGGCCGAGGCGTCGTCGAACCTCGCCAAGTTCGACTCGGTGCGCTTCGGCCTGCGCGTCACGCCCGAGAACGGTGCGACCGTCGAGGACGTCATGGCCGCGACGCGTGAAGCCGGCTTCGGCCCCGAGGTCAAGCGCCGCATCATCCTCGGCACCTACGCGCTCAGCGCCGGCTACTACGACGCCTACTACGGGTCCGCGCAGAAGGTCCGCACCCTGGTGCAGCGCGACTTCGCGGCGGCGTTCGACCAGGTCGACCTGCTCATCAGCCCGTCGGCGCCGACGACCGCCTTCCCGCTGGGGGAGCGCCTCGACGACCCGCTGTCGATGTACCTCAACGACCTCACAACGATCCCGGCGAACCTCGCCGGCGTGCCCGGCATGAGCATCCCGAACGGCCTCGCGCCCGAGGACTCGCTGCCGACCGGTGTGCAGCTCATGGCGCCGCAGCGCGAGGACGCCCGCCTCTACCGGTACGGCGCCGCGCTCGAGCGTCTGCTCGAGCAGCAGTGGGGTCGCCCGCTCATCGACAGCATCCCGGACCTCGACCAGTCTCAGCAGTCCGCTGCGCAGGAAGGTGTGATCTGATGGCGCAGAAGGACGCGCTGATGGACTTCGACGAGGCGCTCGAGCGCTTCGAGCCGGTGCTCGGCTTCGAGGTCCACGTCGAACTCGCGACGAAGACCAAGATGTTCTCGGACGCCCCGAACTTCTTCGGTGGCGAGCCCAACACGAACGTGACCCCGGTCGACCTCGGGCTGCCCGGGTCGCTGCCGGTCGTGAACGAGCAGGCCGTGCGCTACTCGATCCAGCTCGGGCTCGCGCTCGGCTGCTCGATCGCGGAGTCCTCGCGGTTCGCCCGGAAGAACTACTACTACCCGGACAACCCGAAGAACTACCAGATCTCGCAGTACGACGAGCCGATCGCGTTCGAGGGTGAGGTCGAGGTCGAGCTCGCCGACGGCACCATCTTCCAGGTGCCGATCGAGCGCGCCCACATGGAGGAGGACGCGGGCAAGCTGACGCACGTCGGTGGTGCCACCGGTCGCATCCAGGGCGCCGAGTACTCGCTCGTCGACTACAACCGCGCCGGCGTCCCGCTCGTCGAGATCGTCACCAAGCCGATCTTCGGCGCGAAGGACCGTGCTCCCGAGCTCGGCGCCGCGTACGTCCAGGTCATCCGTGACCTGGTCCGCGCGCTCGGCGTCTCCGAGGCCCGCATGGAGCGCGGCAACCTGCGCTGCGACGCGAACATCTCGCTGCGCCCCTGGGGTCAGGAGAAGCTGGGTACCCGCACCGAGACGAAGAACGTCAACTCGTTCCGCGCCGTCGAGCGCGCCATCCGCTACGAGATCCAGCGCCAGGCCGCGATCCTCGCCGCGGGTGGCACGATCACGCAGGAGACGCGGCACTGGCACGAGGACACCGGGCGCACCTCGGCCGGCCGCCCGAAGTCGGACGCCGACGACTACCGCTACTTCCCGGAGCCCGACCTGCTGCCGGTCGTGCCGGACCCCGCGGTCATCGAGGAACTCCGGGCATCCCTGCCCGAGGCGCCCGTCGCACGTCGCCGCCGTCTCAAGGGGGACTGGGGCTTCAGCGACCTCGAGTTCCAGGACGTCGTCAACGGCGGGCTGCTCGACGAGGTCGAGGCGACGGTCGCCGCCGGTGCCTCCCCGCAGGCCGCGCGCAAGTGGTGGACGGGCGAGATCAGCCGCGTCGCGAACGCGCAGGACGCCGCAGCGGGTGACCTCGTGTCGCCGCAGCACGTCGCCGAGACGATCGCGCTCGTCGAGTCCGGTGACCTGACCGACCGTCTGGCGCGCCAGGTGCTCGAGGGGGTCATCGCGGGCGAGGGGTCGCCGGCGCAGGTCGTCGAGGCCCGTGGGCTCAAGGTCGTCTCCGACGACTCGGCCCTCACCGCAGCGGTCGACCAGGCGCTCGCCGCCCAGCCGGACGTCCTCGCCAAGATCCAGGACGGCAAGGTCCAGGCAGCCGGCGCGATCATCGGCGCGGTCATGAAGGCGATGCAGGGACAGGCCGACGCGGCCCGCGTCCGCGAGCTGGTCCTGGAGCGCGCGCAGCAGTCGTAGCGTCCGGCCGCGACGGACGGGAGGCACGGGGCCGGCTGGCACCGTGCCTCCCGTCCGTCGCGGCACCGACCGGACCGGACCAACCTGGGGACGTGTCAGCGACCCGGTGACAGGATGGGTCGTGACCGCAACGATCCGCGCCATCGGGACCGCCGTCCCCGACACCACCCTCGACCAGGGTTCGGTGCGTGACCTGTTCGCCGGGCAGCCCGGCCTCGGCCGCCTCGGCGCACGGATCGTGCCCGCGGCGTTCGACGCATCCGCCGTGGAGCACCGGCACACGGTGATCGAGGAGCTCGACGCCTCGCGGCCCGGCGGCCTCTTCCGACAGGACTCCGGAACGCTCGTCTCACCGTCCACCGGCACACGCAACGACCGCTACCGGGACCTCGCTCCGGCGCTCTTCGTCGCGGCCGCCCGTGACGCCGTCGAGCGCGCCGGGGTGGCACCGGACCACGTCACCCACCTGGTGACCGTCTCGTGCACGGGGTTCACGCAGCCCGGACCGGACATCGACGTCGTCGACCAGCTCGGACTGCCCGCCGGGGTGTTCCGACACCACATCGGCTTCATGGGGTGCTGCGCCGCCTTCCCGGCGCTGCGGATCGCGGCGGCCTTCGCCGAGGCGGACCCCGACGCGGTCGTGCTCGTCGTCTGCGCGGAACTCTGCACCCTGCACGTCCGCGCGTCGGACGACCCGGACCAGATCGTCGCGAACAGCGTCTTCGGCGACGGCGCGGCGGCAGCGGTCGTCGCGGCGGGCGGGCCGGGCCTGCGCATCGAGCGGTTCGCGACGGCGACGGTGCCCGAGGGTGCGTCCGAGATGGCGTGGAACATCGGTGACGAGGGCTTCGAGATGGTGCTCTCCACCGCCGTCCCGAAGCTCGTCGGTGTGCACGTGCCGGCTGCCGTCACCGCGCTGCTCGGCGAGGGCGAGACCTTTGCCGACGTGCCGGTGTGGGCGGTGCACCCCGGTGGACGGGCGATCCTGGACCGGGCGCAGGACGCCCTCGAGCTGCCCGACGGCGCGGTCGCGTCGAGCCGCGCCGTGCTCCGCGACCACGGCAACATGTCGAGCGCGACGGTGCTGTTCGTGCTCCGCGACGCCGTCGAGCAGGGCCTCGCGCCCGGATCGCCGGTCGCGGCCGTCGCGTTCGGTCCCGGGCTGACGGTGGAGAGCGCGAGGCTCACGGCGGTCGAGGCGTGACGGACCGGCCACGGACCGTGCGCGGCACGGACGGCGGACGTGAGCCCGGCGCCCGAGCGGTCGACCTCCGACAGCGGGACACGGTCCTGCAGGAGCTGATGGACGACCCCGGGTGCGACCCGCGGGTGCTCGACCGGACGTTCCGGCGGTTCGCCGTGGTGAACGCGCTGGTCAGCGGGTGGCGGGCGGTCTGGCGGACGCACGTCGTCCCCGCGCTGCCACCGAGCGGTCGTGCGCGGGTGCTCGACCTCGGCTGCGGTGGCGGCGACCTGGCGCGCTCGCTCGTGCGGTGGGCGGGCAGTGACGGGCTCTCGCTCGAGGTCGTCGGGGTCGACCCGGACGACCGCGCCATCGCTGCAGCCCGACGGTCGACAGCGCGCGGGGTGACCTTCCGGCAGGCGTCGAGCACGGACCTCGTCGCCGCGGGGGAGCGGTTCGACGTCGTCGTGTCGAACCACGTGCTGCACCACCTGGACGACGACGCCCGAGCGGCCTTCCTGTCGGACTCCGAGCAGCTGGCCACCGGTCGGAGCCTCCACTCGGACATCCGTCGGTCGCGGCAGGCCTACCGCGCGTACGCGCTGGCATCCCCGCTCGTGTCCGCCGGGACGTTCGTCCGGGTGGACGGACTCCGCTCCATCCGCCGGTCGTTCACCGTGCCGGAGCTGCAGGAGGCGCTCCCCGCGGGGTGGAGGGCCGAGCGGGCGGCGCCGCACCGTGTGCTCGCGGTCCGCGACGCGTAACGCTCGCGAAACAGCCGCTGCGGGACGCTCGACCCGTGACTCCCTCGCTGTTCCGCCGCGCTGCGCGCGACGCCGTCCTGCTGACCTCGATCATCGCGGCGTCGGCCGCACTGACCGCGTGTGCGGGCACTGCCCCGCCGCCGGACGATCGCGCGACCGCCGGGGCCGGTGAACGGTGGTCCGCCTGCATGCGCGGGAAGGGCTACGACGTCGAGGACGTCACCGACCGTCAGGCCGAGTCCGGTCTGTCGAAGGTACCCTCGGGAGCCGACGAAGCGGCGTTCTCGGAGGCAGCGGGAGCCTGCTCGACGGCAGTGGGGATCCCGCGTGCGGACGAGGCGCAGCTGCGGGAGTGGGATCGCCAGTACGAGGCCGCGGACGCCTGCATCCGCGAGCGCGGCTACCCGGACTTCCCCGGACAGCACGGCAGCGGCCGGTTCGACCGTGAGGACGAGCCGGAGTTCACGGAGGTGGCATCGGCGTGCCTCCGGGAGTTCGCGCCGGACGTCCAGCAGATCACGGTCCCGCCGCCCGGCGACTGAGCACCGAGCGGCGGGACCGGACCTGCGACGCGGCCGGTGCTACGGACGCAGCAGCACCTTGATCGCGCGCCGCTCGTCCATCGCCGCGTACGCCTCGGCGGCCTGGTCGAGGGGCAGCTCGAGGTCGAACACCCGGCCCGGCTCGATCGTCCGCGAGAGCACGTCGGGCAGCAGCTCCTCGATGTACGCGCGGGCGGGGGCCATCCCGCCACCCACGGTGATGTTCTTCGCGAACAGGAAGGGCATCGGCAGCTCGGGTGCACCCGCGGGGACCCCGACGTAGCCGACGTTGCCGCCGGGGCGGACGACCCGCAGCGCCTGGTCCATGCTCTCCGCGGTACCGACGGCCTCGAGGGCGCAGTCGGCGAGCTCCCCGCCGAGCAGTTCGCGCACGGCGGCGATGCCCTCCTCGCCGCGGGTCTCGACGACGTCGGTCGCCCCGAACTCCCGCGCCAGTGCCTGGCGGTCCGCGTGCCGGCTCATCGCGATGATGCGCTCGGCGCCCAGGCGCGCGGCGGCGAGCACCGCGGACAGGCCGACCGCGCCGTCGCCGACGACCACGACGGTCTTCCCCGGGCCGACCTCGGCCGACACGGCGGCGTGGTGTCCCGTCGAGAAGACGTCGGAGAGCGTGAGGAGCGACGGCACGAGGTCGTCGTCCACCGGGCCCGGGACCTTCACGAGCGTCGCCGCGGCGTCGGGCACCCGGACGTACTCCGACTGGGCGCCGCCGATCGGGTGGCCGTAGGCGTCGGTCGTGCCGCCGAAGATCGAGCTGTGCTCGCAGCCGCTCGTCATGCCGTGCGTGCACGCCTGGCAGGTGCCGTCGTTCGTCGTGAACGGCGCGATGACGAAGTCGCCGGCGGACAGGCCCGTGACGTCGGCGCCGACGGACTCGACGACGCCCACGAACTCGTGCCCGATGGTGTGGGCCTGCTCGGTCCCGCGGACGCCGCGGTACGGCCAGAGGTCCGATCCGCAGACGCAGGACGCGGTCACCTTGACGACGGCGTCGGTGGGCTCGATGAGGACGGGGGTGTCGCGCTCCTCGACGCGGATGTCGCGAGGGGCGTGGATGACGGTTGCGCGCACGGTGTGGCCTTCCGATCGGGGGTGGACGCGGCGCGTACCGTGACGCGCCAGGGTGCCGGCGCCGTTGCGGGACCCGTCGACACTACGCTTCCCGGGTGGACGACGACCGGTACGGCAGTGACGTGCTCTCGGGCGACTGGCGCTCGAAGGGCGTCAAGAAGGTGCGGCAGGTGCCGCTCGAACGCGACATGGTGCTCGAGGACCCCGACTCCGGGTGGGCGGGCGCCGTCGTCGGGCTCGAGGCGGGCAACGTCGCCCTGGAGGACTGGAAGGGTCGCACCCGCGCCTTCCCCTTCACCGGGCAGTTCCTGCTCGAGGGCGAACTCGTCACCCTCGGTCGTCCGCAGGCGCCGGTCGGTCGTTCCGCCGCGGCTGCACCCCCGGCTCGCGCCGCCGGTGCGGACGGGAGGCCCGGGGCCGCGCCCGCCGTGCGGCACACGACCGACGGTGGTCGCCTCCGGACCGCGTCGGGTTCGTTCGCCGTCGAGCAGCAGCGGGCACGAGTGGCGCTGCCCTCGCGGATCATGGTCGAGGGCAGGCACGACGCCGAGCTCGTGGAGAAGGTCTGGGGCGCCGACCTCCGTGTCGAGGGCGTCGTCGTCGAGTACCTGGAGGGCGTCGACAACCTGGCCGACGTGCTCGACGAGTTCCGGCCCACCCGAGAGCGTCGCGTCGGGGTGCTCGTCGACCACCTCGTCCCGGGGTCGAAGGAGTCCCGGTTCGCCGACGCGGTGATGCGCGGGAAGTGGGGCGCGCACGTCCTCGTCGTCGGGCACCCGTTCGTCGACGTCTGGCAGTCGGTGAAGCCGGCGCGCCTCGGGCTCGAGGCGTGGCCGACGATCCCGCGCTCGATCGAGTGGAAGAAGGGCATCCTGCAGCACCTCGGGTGGCCCGCGGCGGAGCAGGCCGACGTCGCCCGTGCATGGCAGCGGATCCTCGGGCAGGTCCGGACCTTCAACGACCTGGAGCCACAGCTGCTCGGGCGCGTCGAGGAGCTCATCGACTTCGTGACCGAGCCGCGGGCCTGAGCACGGCACCACCCGGGGCCGGATCGACCGAGGCGGGGCCGACCCGTGCCTCCCGTCCGTCCCGTTCGCCGAGCGGGCGGAACCGGCGGGGGCGGACCACCTCTGCTGCCGTTCCTTCCCGCTCGCCGGCCCCCGCGTCCGGCGACCATCGCGAGCGGGCGGATCGCGTACTCCCGCGCCCGGCCCGGTCGCCGGTTCCGCCCGTTCGCCGGCCCCCGCGTCTGGCGGCCATCGCGAGCGGGCGGATCGCGTACTCCCGCGCCCGGTCCGGTCGCCGGTTCCGCCCGCTCGCCGGCCCCCGCGTCCGGCGACCATCGCGAGCGGGCGGAACGCGTACTCCCGCGCCCGGTCCGGTCGCCGGTTCCGCCCGCTCGCGCGACGTGTCCGCTCGCGCGTCCGGTACCGAGCGCGAGAGGGCGGAACGCGCAGGTCCGCGCAGGGCTGCTCGGCCGTTCCGCCCGCTCGCCGGGTGGTGCCGGACGCTCACCCGAGCGGGCGGAACTCGCACCTGCGCGACCGGTCCGGCAGGCGTTTCCGCCCGCTCGCGGCACACCTGGCCGCTCGCCGCACCGCGCCGGGCCGACGAGGGGGCGGAACGTGCGGGCCGCTCGGCGAGCGCGGCGCGTTTCCGCCCGCTCGGGCGCGCTCCGGGGGCAACCGCGCCGCGCGGCCTACTGTTGAGGGATGGACGGCATCGACGGTCGCGTGCGGAGCGCGGTCGACGTGTGGTTGCGCTGGCTGCCGCGCTGGCAGATCGGGACCGCCCGCCCGCGGACGCGGATCTGCCGGAAGTGCACCGGTTCTCCGATCGCCTCGGCAGCGGGCTTCGGCCCGGACGTGCCGCACGCCGTCCAGCACGCGTTGATCGGTCGGATCTCGACCATCGTCGAGGACGCCGTCGACGAGTACACCGCGAAGAACCTCCCGCTGCTGCACCGTGAGCTCGAACGGGCCGCCGCGCGGAAGCGGCACGCGGGCTACCAGCCGACCGAGGGCCTGTCGCCGGAGTTCCAGGGACTCGACGTGGACCCGGAGCCGTCGCCCGGGGAGCCGTTCCTGTTCACCCTCGACGAGATGACCGGCACGGGGGCGGGGGAACAGACGCCGCGCGAACCGCTGTCCGACGAGGCGAAGGCCGCACTGCGGCACGAGATCGCCCTGTCCGACGAGTGTGCGCGCGCCACGGGGACGGCCGTGTGCCTGGCCCTCGTCGAGCACCGTCCGCGGATCGCCGAGGCCGTCGAACGCCTGGTCGAACCGCAGATCGCGGCGCTCGTGTCCGACATGTTCCGCGGGTTCGACCTGCCGGAGGAGAACGGTCGCCCCGGGCTGTTCTGAGCGCGGGCCCCGGCAGGACTGGGTCACGACGGGCAGCGTCACGACGGACTGGGTCACGACGGGCAGGGCAACGACGGCGCAGGGTCACGACGGGGTGGGTGCGACGACCGGGCGGGGGTCACGAGCAGCGCTCCGACCGCGCGAGAATGGTCGGGTGACTCGCACCTGGGGCTGGCTCGCAGCCGTCGTCGACATCGTCCTCATCGTCGCCTTCGCGCTCATCGGGCGGTCCTCCCACGCCGAGGCCTCGTCGCTCACCGGACTGTGGACGACGGCGTACCCGTTCCTGGCCGGCTGGCTCGTCGGGTACCTGGTCGTGCGCGGTTGGCGGCGTCCGCTCAGGGTGTGGCCGACCGGTGTGGTGGTGTGGGTGGCGACGGTCGCGATCGGGATGCTGCTCCGCGTGCTGACCGGGCAGGGCGACGTCGCGGGGGATCCGCTGCCCCTGTCGTTCGTCATCGTCGCGACGATCTCGCTCGCGGTCTTCCTGCTGGGGTGGCGGCTGCTCGCCGGGCTCGTCCTCCGCACCGGGCGGCGGGGTCGCGGGCGCGCCTGAGCAGTCGCCGGCGCTCGTCGCCGTGGAGGGAGCCCCGTCCTCGTCGCCCGCCCGAGTCCCGCCGACGAACGCTCCAGTGCCGGGTCGACGGCACTCGGCGCGCGCCGACACCGCTCTCGGCCAGTTCTGTGCGGTCGCACAGTCAGCGGTCGCCGGCGCTCCCTAGGGTGGCACCGACGGACCCTCCCGACCGGGGCGGACCGCACCGAAGGAGCAACGACATGGGATTCCTCGACCGACTGCTCGGCCGTCCCGAGCGCGACCGCGACCAGCAGGGCGGGTGGGGCCAGCCGCAGCAGCAGCCGCAGCAGCAGCAGGGCTACCGGTACGGACAGCAGTCGTACCAGGTGCCGCCCGTCCAGCAGGGACAGCAGGACGGCGACCAGCAGTACGGAGCCCAGCAGTACGGGACCCAGCAGGGCCAGCAGTACGGCGGCCAGCAGTACGGGACCCCGCAGTGGGGCGGTCCCGCTCAGCCCAGCGGACAGCAGTACGGCGGCCAGCAGTACGGCGGACAGCAGCCGGGCGGACCGCAGGGTGCAGCGTCCACCGACGACGAGCGCGCCGTCGAGCGCTACCGCTACCTGCTCCGCACGGCGCCGCCGGAGCGCATCGAGGAGGTCCACGCCGAGGCCTTCGCGACCCTGACGCCCGAGCAGCGTCGGATGGTCTACGACGAGTTCACCCGCAGCGCCCCGGACGGCGAGGCCCCCCGCGGGGACGACCCGCGGTCCCTCGCCCAGGCGGCGACCCGCTCGGAGATCCGGCAGCCCGGCTTCATGGAGCGCTCGCTCGGTGGCATGAACGGCGGCGCGGGAGCGATGGGTCAGCGCGGTGGTCCGTCGTTCGGCCGGATGATCGGCGCCTCGATCCTCGGCACGGTCGCCGGGTACGTCATCGGCTCGGCGATCATGAGCGCCTTCCTGCCCGACGCCGGATCGTTCGACGGCGGTACCGATGCTGCGGGCGACGGCGGTTCGGAGGACACTGGTGCCGACTCCGGTGACGGCGGGGCGTCCGATGCGGGCGCGTTCGACGGCGGCGGGTACGAGAACGCGGGCTGGGACGACGGCGGCGGAGACTTCGGCGGCGGCGGCTTCGGCGACTTCGGTGGTGACTTCGACGTCTGAGTGACGTCGTCGCTCCCTCCGACCCCACACCACACCGACGTGGCCGACGAGGGAGCGACATGGCCATCATCGAAGCCTCCGGGCTGACCAAGACCTACCGATCGCGCTCGGGTCCGGTGCACGCACTGGCCGGGCTCGACCTGTCCGTCCCCGAGGGCACCGTCACGGCGCTGCTCGGACCGAACGGCGCGGGCAAGACCACCACCGTGAAGGTCCTCACGACGCTCGTCACCCCGGATTCCGGCCGGGCGACGATCGACGGCATCGACGTGGTCGCCGACCCGCAGGCCACCCGCCGGTCCATCGGTGTCTCGGGGCAGTACGCCGCTGTCGATGAGAACCTCACCGGGGCCGAGAACCTCGAGATGATCGGCCGGCTGTACCACCTCGGTCGACGGGCAGCGCGGCAGCGGGCGCGCGAACTCATCGAGGTGTTCGACCTGTCCGAGGCCGGAGACCGACCCGTGAAGGGCTTCTCCGGCGGCATGCGTCGGCGCATCGACCTCGCCGGTGCGCTCGTCACGAACCCGCGCGTGCTGTTCCTCGACGAGCCGACCACCGGACTGGATCCCCGGAGTCGCCTGGCCCTCTGGGCGATCATCGAGGGCCTGGTCGGCGACGGCGCCACCGTGCTGCTCACGACGCAGTACCTCGAGGAGGCCGACCAGCTCGCCGACGACATCGCCGTGATCGACGACGGACGGGTGATCGCCGAGGGCACCGCCGACCAGCTCAAGGCACAGGTCGGTGGACACCGCGTGGTGGTCACCCTGGTGGACGAGGACGACCGGGAGGCCGTGGTCACCGCCCTGCGCCGCCACGGCGTCGGGGACGTGGAGACGTCGGCCGACGGGCGCACCTCCGGCATCGCGGTCGAGGCCGGACCGCAGGCGCTCCAGCGGGTCCTCGCCGACCTGGGCGAGGCGGGCATCCGGCTGCACGACGCCGGCATGCGACGCCCGACGCTGGACGACGTCTTCCTGCGCCTCACGGGACACGCCGCCACGGCGGACGAGGAGGACGCGCCGGACGGTGGCGGCGGGGCGGGCGCGGGACGTTCCTCCCGGCCGGGGCGACGCGACACGGTGGGAGCCACGGGGGAGACGAACGACAGCACCCCGGAGCGTGTCCGGTGACCGCCGTCGGCGCGTCGCGGCAGCAGCTGCCGGTGGTCGTGACCTCGCCCGTCGCGATCTGGTTCGAGGACGGCTGGACCGTCACGCGACGGAACCTGACGAAGATCAAGCGGTCCCCGGACATGCTCGTCTTCGCGGTGCTGCAGCCGATCATGTTCGTGCTGCTCTTCAGCCAGGTCTACGGCGGGGCGATCCAGGTGCGGGGGACCGACTACACGCAGTTCCTGATGGCGGGGATCTTCGCGCAGACCGTCGTGTTCGGGGCGACCTTCTCGGGGTCGGCGATGGCGCAGGACCTCAAGGAGGGCCTGATCGACCGCTTCCGGACCCTGCCGATGTCGGCGTCGGCGGTGCTCGTCGGGCGCACGAACTCGGACCTGGTGCTCAACGCGATCTCGATGGTGATCATGATGCTGACCGGGCTGGCGGTCGGGTGGCGGGTCGGGTCCGCACCGCACGAGTTCCTCGCCGGGGTCGGGCTGCTCCTGCTCTTCAGCTACGCGTTCAGCTGGGTGATGGCGCTGCTCGGAATGAGCGTCCGGACGCCGGAGGTCATCAACAACGCGTCCTTCATGGTGCTGTTCCCGCTGACGTTCATCTCGAACGCCTTCGTGCCGAGCGAGACGATGCCGCTCGTGCTGCGGGTGTTCGCCGAGTGGAACCCCGTGTCGTCGCTCGTGCAGGCCGCACGGGAGCTGTTCGGCAACGTCGGCACGGCTCCCGTCCCCGACGTCTGGACGATGCAGCACCCGGTCGTGACGGTGCTGATCGGGATCGTGGTGCTGCTCGTGGTGTTCGTGCCGCTGTCGGTGCGGAAGTACACCAGGATCAGCGCGGGCTGAGGCGCCGTCCACAGACCCGGTCGTGGGGTGCCCGAGGGTCGTCGGGACCGCTTACCATCGACTCTCGTGACCGCGACCGAAGCCGAGCGTGCCGCCCAGGGCGGCGCCACCGGGCGACCCTCCGACCGCAGCGTGCGGCTGCGCCGCTGGATGCTGCACGGAGCCGACCAGGGTGCCTCGCACCAGGGCCCTCACCAGGTCGAGGTCGAGAAGACCCACTCGTGGTGGCGGGTCATGTGCCTGACCGGGGTCGACTACTTCTCGACGCTCGGATACCAGCCCGCCATCGCGGCGCTCGCCGCCGGGCTGCTGTCGCCCATCGCGACGATCGTGCTCGTGCTCGTGACCCTGTTCGGCGCCCTGCCCGTGTACCGACGGGTCGCGTCGGACAGCTTCAAGGGTGCCGGCTCGATCATGATGCTCGAGAAGCTGCTGCCGTGGTGGGCCGGGAAGCTCTTCGTGCTCGTGCTGCTCGGGTTCGCCGTGACCGACTTCATGATCACGATGACGCTCTCGGCCGCCGACGCCACCGCGCACATCGCCGAGAACCCCTTCACGCCGCACTGGTTCACCGAGATCCCGGTGCCGATCACGCTCGTGCTGCTGCTCCTGCTCGGCGTCGTGTTCCTCCGCGGGTTCAAGGAGGCCATCGGCATCGCCGTCGGGCTCGTCGCGGTGTTCCTCCTGCTCAACGCGGTCGTCGTCGTCGTGGCGCTGTGGCACGTGTTCGAGCGTCCCGTCGTCGCGAGCGACTGGTGGTCGAACCTCACCGCGCAGCACAGCAACCCGCTCGTGATGATCGGGATCGCGCTGGTCGTGTTCCCGAAGCTGGCGCTCGGCCTCTCCGGCTTCGAGACGGGCGTGGCGGTGATGCCGCAGGTGCGCGGCGGGGCCGGTGACGACCCGGACGGCCGCCCCGAGGGACGGATCCGCGGCACGAAGCGCCTGCTGACGACCGCCGCGATCATCATGAGCACGTTCCTCATCACGTCCTCGATCGCCACGACCTTCCTCATCCCGCAGCAGGAGTTCCAGCCGGGCGGCGGCGCGAACGGTCGCGCCCTGGCGTTCCTGGCGCACGAGTACCTCGGCAACGTCTTCGGGTCGGTCTACGACGTGTCGACGGTGGCGATCCTGTGGTTCGCGGGCGCGAGCGCGATGGCCGGTCTGCTCAACCTCGTGCCGCGCTTCCTGCCCCGCTACGGCATGGCGCCGCAGTGGGCGCGTGCGACCCGGCCGCTCGTGATCATCTTCACGCTCATCGCCTTCGCGATCACGATCATCTTCGAGGCGAACGTCGACGCGCAGGGCGGCGCCTACGCCACGGGTGTCCTCGTGCTCATCACCAGCGCGGCCGTCGCGGTGACGCTGTCGGCTCGGCGGCGGCAGCAGAAGAAGCGGACGATCGGCTTCGGGGTCATCGCGGTGGTGTTCGTCTACACCACGGTCGCGAACGTCATCGAACGTCCGGACGGTGTCCGCATCGCCGCGGTCTTCATCATCGCCATCGTCGTCGTGTCGCTGGTGTCCCGTGTGCGGCGGTCGTTCGAGCTCCGGGCGTCGTCGATCGAGCTGGACGCGACCGCCCGGCAGTTCATCGAGGCCGACGCCGACCAGTTCAGCTCCGTCTGCATCATCGCCAACGAGCCAGGCGCCGGGACCGCCGAGGCCTACCGGTCGAAGGGGCGCGAGGAACGCCGCGACTCGGGCATCCCCGCGCGCGTGCCGACGATGTTCCTCGAGGTGCTGCCAGCCGACTCGTCCGACTTCGAGGAGGACCTGGTCGTCGAGGGACACGTCGTGCAGGGCCACCGTGTCCTGCGCGTCCGGTCCGGCAACGTGCCGAACACCATCGCGTCGACGCTGCTCGCCGTGCGGGACATCGCCGGCGTCGTGCCGAGCATCTACTTCGAGTGGAACGAGGGCAGTCCGATCCAGAACGCCCTGCGCTTCGTGTTCACCGGGGTCGGCGACGTCGCCCCGGTGACGCGCGAGGTCCTGCGCGAGGCGGAGCCGGACGTGCACCGGCGGCCGACCGTCCACGTGTCGTGACCGACCCGGCGGCGGCCGACGGTCCACGTGTCGTGACCGACCCGGCGGCGGTGGGTCGTGCCTCCCGTCCGGTGGGCGGCCCCGTGGCGGTCCTCGTCGCCGCCGCCGTGTGGGGGACGACGGGGACCGCGACCCACTTCGCGCCCGGCGTTCCCGCGTTCGTCTTCGGTGCGGTCACGTTCGGTCTCGGCGGGCTCGTCCTCGCCGCGACGACGGGTCGCTCCGCGCTGCGCGCGGTCGTCCGACCCGGTGCACGGAGCTGGGTGCTGCTCGGCGCGGTCTCGCTCGTCGTGTACGCGGTCGCGTTCTACGCAGCGCTCGCGGACGCGGGGGTCGCGCTCGGCACGACGGTGGCCATCGGGTCGTCGCCGCTCTTCGCGGGCATCGTGGAGTGGGCGGCGGACGGGAGGCGCGTCACCGGTCGCTGGGTCGTCGCCACCCTGGTGAGCGTGGTCGGCATGGTCGTCGTGACGCTCGCCAGGTCGGCGGCGCCGGGCGACGGGTCCCTGCTGCTCGGGCTCGGCAGCGCACTGCTCGCCGGACTGACGTACGCCACCTACTCGTGGGCGGTCGCGCGGGGGATGCACGCGGCGACCCGGCCGGCCCCGGTGCCGCCGGCACTGCCGACCGCCGTGTCGGGCAGTGCGGCCGGTGCCGGCGGGCGCGGGGTGGTCGGCGCCGTGTTCGGGCTGGCTGCCGTCCCGCTCGTCGTGCTCGCGGCGGTCGCG
This sequence comes from Curtobacterium sp. BRD11, assembly GCF_031844345.1. Classification (NCBI taxonomy): domain Bacteria; kingdom Bacillati; phylum Actinomycetota; class Actinomycetes; order Micrococcales; family Microbacteriaceae; genus Curtobacterium; species Curtobacterium sp. BRD11. Next base: position 235,988 of record NZ_JAUZUZ010000003.1, on the reverse strand, counting down.
GGACGTGACGCGCTCGTCGTCGGGACGAACTGGCCCGTGTTCGTGTACCTCGCGCTCGTGCCGACGGTGCTCGGACACTCGCTGTACGCGGTCGGGCTGCGGCGGGTCAGCGCCTCGGTCGCGACACTGCTGTCGCTGTTCGAGCCCGTGGTCGCCGCGGTGCTCGCCGTGCTCGTGGTCGGCGAACACCTCGGCGGTGCCGGGTGGCTCGGGATCGCGCTCGTCGTCGCCGGCCTCGCGCTGCTCGCGGTCCCGCGACGGAGCGGCCCGCCTACTTCGCGGTGATCTGGTCCCGCACCTTGCGGCGGAGCACCTTGCCGATCATCGAGCGCGGCAGGTCCTCCACCACGACGATGCGCCGCGGCACCTTGTAGGCCGCGAGCTGCTCGCGCGACCACGCACGGAGCGCCTCGGCGTCGAACGACGCCCGGTCCTTCGGCACGACCGCCGCGACGACCTGCTCGTTGCCGCCCTGCGTGATGCCGACGACGGCGACCTCGCGCACGCTGGGGTGCTTGAGCAGGGCGTCCTCGACCTCGGACGGCGAGACGTTGAAGCCGCCGGTGATGATGAGCTCCTTGAGCCGGTCGACGATGCTGACGAAGCCGTCCGCGTCGATCGACACGACGTCACCGGTGCGGAACCAGCCGTCGGGCGTGAAGACCTCGTCGGTGGCCTCGGCCTTGCCCCAGTAGCCGCGGAACACCTGCGGGCCCCTGACCTGCAGCTCGCCGGCCTCGCCCGTGCCGAGCACCTTCGTCTGGTCGTCCGGGTCGACCACGCGGGCCTCGGTGGACGACAGCGGCAGTCCGATCGCGCCGAGGCGACGCTCCGGGGAGACCGGGTTCGCCATGAGGACGGGGGAGCACTCGGACAGGCCGTAGCCCTCGACGAGGTAGCCGCCCGTCCGGGCCTCCCACGGCTCGACGACGCTCTGCGACAACGGCATGGCGCCCGAGATGCCGATCTCGATGCCCTGCAGCGACACCTTCGCCGAGTCCGCCGCGTGCTGCAGTCGGGTGTAGATCGGCGGCACGGCCGGCAGGAACGTCGGCGGGTGCTTCTTCATCGCCTTGAGGACGAGTGCCGGGTCGAACGCCGGGAAGAGCACCAGCCGCGAGGCCATGCTCATCGCGAAGGTCAGGCACAGCGTCAGGCCGTAGGCGTGGAACATCGGCAGCACCGCGTACACCGTGTTGTCGCCCCGGCGGATCGTCGGGACCCACGCCCGTGCCTGCGCGGCGTTGGCGAGCAGGTTCCGGTGGCTCAGCACCGCACCCTTCGGCACCCCGGTGGTGCCGGACGTGTACTGGATGAGCGCGACGTCGGTGGTGGCCGGGCGCGGGTGACGCTTCGACAGCTTGCGCGTCGAGACGAGGTCGTCCCACTTCGTCGTGCCACGCACGCTCGTGGTGAGCTTCGCGCGCGACTCGCGGGCCTTGGCCACCGGCAGCGACAGGGCGATGCGGGTCGCACGGGGCATCGCGCGCGTCAGGTCGACGGAGACGATCGCGTCGAGGCGCAGGTCCGCGGGGAAGTCTTGGAGCGTGGAGACGGACTTGTCCCACGCGATCGCGACCTTCGCGCCGTGGTCCTCGAACTGGTGCCGGAGCTCGCGCGCCGTGTAGAGCGGGTTGTGCTCGACGACGATCGCCCCGAGCCGGAGCACCGCGTAGAACGCCACCACGTGCTGCGGGCAGTTCGGCAGCACGATCGCCACCCGGTCGCCGGCGCCGACGCCGAGCTTCCGCAGGCCGTTCGCGGCCCGCAGGATCTGCTCCTGCAGGTCGGCGTACGACGTCGTCCTGCCGAAGAACTCGAGCGCCACCTTCCCCGGGAAGCGGTCCGCGGACTGCTCCACGATGTCGGAGAGCGAGCCCGTGGGCTCGTCGATGTCGTGCGGGACCCCCGGGGCGTACGAGGCAAGCCAGGGACGAGGCGTGTCGATGCTCACCCGGCCAACCTACCGGCGGAGCCGTGCTCGTTGTCAGGGGCACGACGGACGATGGGTGCATGGCTTCCGTGTCCGACGCGTTCCGCTCCCGCCTCAACGACACCTTCACCAACGGCGCGACCGAGCGTCCCGCCTGGATCGACGAGCTCGAACAGGGCTCCGACGCGGGCTTCTTCGGCCCGGGCTCCGCGACCTGGGCCGTGCACGGCGGCAACCACACCGTGCTCGCGGGGGTCCGGGCGCTGCTCGTGCAGGCGCTGCACCCGGGGGCCCTCGCCGGGGTGGCCGACCACTCGCGCTACCGCGAGGACCCGTTCGGCCGCCTCGCCGGCACCATCCGGTGGATCTACACGGTCTCGCACGGCGACACGCAGCAGGCCACGCACGCCAGCCAGTGGGTGCGGAAGCTCCACGAGCGGGTGGTCGGCGAGTACGTGGACGGCCACGGCGTGACGAAGCCGTACGCCGCGAACGACCCCGACCTGGCGCGGTGGGTGCACCTCGCCTTCACCGATGCCTTCCTGCGGAGCGCCCAGGTGTGGGGCAAGCCCATCCCGGGTGGTGCCGACGCCTACGTGCGCGAGTGGGCGGTCGCCGGGCGACTGATGGGGGTGGAGGACGCTCCGGAGTCGGACGCCGAACTCCGAGCACAGATGAACGGGTACCTCGACCGCGGCGAGCTCAAGGCCGACGCCCGGACGCACGACGTGGTCCGGTTCATCAAGGACCCCCCGCTCGCCAGGCTCCTCCGACCGGGCTACCGGGCGTTGTTCGACGGAGCGGTCGCGTCGCTCGACCCGCGACACCGGTCGATGCTCGCGCTGCGGACGCCCGGGGTCGGGCCCGTGCAGCTGCCGGTGCGGCAGGTCGCCGGCGTGGTGCTCGACGGCATCGGCGCGGTGCTGGGGACGACCCCGGGCACCGAGCGCGCGGCGCTCGTCCGGATCGCCCGGTTGGAGCAGGAGTCGCGTCAGGACGCGACCGCCTGAGCGGTGCGCCGTCCGTGCGGCGTTCCCGGACTGACTGACCTGACGGACGGGAGGCGCGGTGCCACCTGGCACCGCGCCTCCCGTCCGTCGTCGGGTCGCGTCAGAAACCGGACGGCACCCGCGGGGTGTAGGCGGACTCGAGTCGCGACACCTCATCGGGCGTCAGCTCCATCGCGGCCGCCGCCACCGCGTCGTCGATGTGGTGCTCCTTCGTCGCGCCGATGATCGGCGCGGTGACGGCGGGCTTGCCGGCCACCCACGCCAGGGCGACCTGCGCCATGCTCGCGCCGCGGGCCTCGGCGACCTGCTGGACCGCGTCGACGACGGCACGGTTCGCGTCCTCGTCCTGGCGGTACAGCGTCTTGCCGAACTCGTCCGTGTCCGAGCGGCTGCCCGAACCCTGGGCGTCCCACGGGCGGGTCACCTTGCCGCGGGCCAGTGGGCTCCACGGGATGACGCCGACGCCGGTCGCCTGCGCGAACGGGTGCATCTCGCGCTCCTCCTCACGCTCGAGGAGGTTGTACTGGTCCTGCATGCTGACGAACTTCGTCCACCCGTGCAGCTCGGCGGTGTGCTGCATCTGCGCGAACTGCCACGCCCACATGCTGCTCGCGCCGATGTAGCGCGCCTTGCCGGCCTTGACGACGTCGTGGAGCGCCTCCATGGTCTCCTCGATCGGCGTGTGCGGGTCGAACCGGTGGATCTGGTACAGGTCCACGTAGTCCGTGCCGAGCCGGGTCAGCGAGGCGTCGATCTCGTGCATGATCGCGGCTCGGGAGAGCCCGGCGCCGTTCGGACCGGGGCGCATGCGGTTGAAGACCTTGGTGAAGACCTGGACCTCCTCCCGCGGGGCGATCTCCTTGAGGAGCTGCCCGGTGATCTCCTCGCTCGAGCCGGCCGAGTAGACGTTGGCGGTGTCGAACGAGGTGATGCCGGCCTCGTAGGCACGGCGGACGAACGGGCGGGCGTCGTCGATGTCGACGCTCCACGGGTGGGCACCCTGGTCCGGCTTGCCGTAGGACATCATGCCGAGGACGATGCGGCTGATCTCGAGGCCCGTGCGCCCGAGGCGGGTCGTGCGCACCGAGGACCCGGCGGCGTCGGGGGCGTCGGTCGAGGCGGTGGTTCCGGCGGTTCCGGGGGTTCCGGTCGTTCCGGGGGTTGCGGTCTCTTCGGCGGCTCCGTGGCGTCCGTGGGCGTCGGTCGAGGCGGTCGAGCGGGCGTTGTCTGCTGCGTTCGTGATGGCTCCTTCGTCGATTCCGCCCGCCGGGTGTCCGGCGGGCGGTTCCTGTTGGATGAGTGCTGTCATCGTCATCGTCGTCGTGTCGGGCCGTCAGCAGTCAGGCGTCCGGCCTGCCGAACGACGAACGGGCGGATATTCCTCGCGTGCGCTCACGCTGCCGCTGGTTCCGCCCACTGGCGTGCTGCCGCCGATTCCGTCCCTCGGTGTCGAACGGGCGGAAAGACGCGTCAGGCGTTCACCCTGGCATCGCGACCTGTGACCGCGAGCAGGCGGACCTGCAGCGGCGCATCGTCGTCGACCTCGACCGGCGCGGCGTACAGCCCGGTCGCCGCGAGGTCCTGGATCTGCGGCTCGAAGTACTCCCACACAGCGCGGACGAGTTCGTCGGGCAACGCTTCGTCGGTCCCCGTCGCGCGCGCGAGGTCCCACGTGTGGATGGTGATGTCGCTGGTCTGCTCGGTCAGGTACTCGTCTGCACGGACCACGTCGGTGCTGAGGTGCACGGGAGTGTCAGCGGGCGCGTTCTGCCATGCGCTCGAAGCTGCCGCCGCGAACTTCGCCCACTCGTCGACGAGGTCCTGCCCGATGGGTTCGAGGTCCGCCTCGGCCTGCGCGTAGTCGCACCCCGTCAGGAGCTTGGGGATCCATCGCTGTTCGTCGATGACGTGCGTCACCAGGTCGCGCGTGGTCCACTCCGAGTCGGGAGTGGACGCTTCCCAGTCGGTCACTGCAGCGACGCGGCGTCCGAACTCGGCTGCGGCGAGGGACTGCAGCGCGATCCAGTCGGTGGCCATGGTGGTGCTCCTCTTCGGTCGGGGCGGGTGCGAGGTGCAACGGGACCGACGGACGGGCGATTCCCGCGCTGAACAGGCGACACGCTACGCCCGCTCGCTAGTTCTGTGCGCGTGCGCGGCAGTGCTCGGTGTCGTCTGCGGGCCGAGGGCGGTCGGTCATCGCGACGGTCGGGCGGATCCGGCGTCGAGGTCGAGCCGGCAGCGACGGAAACACCCGCTCGTGCTCGGGCGGGCGGAATCGGTACGCGGCGGCGGGGACGGCTGCGGGAACGGCCCGCGCGTGCCCGAGCGGACGGGATCGGCGCATGCAGGGCAACGGCTGCCACGGGAATGGCCCGCTCGAGCTCACGGGCGGGCGTCGGGCCGGCTCACCGATCACGGCTCACGGACCGGGCCATCGGGAACGCGGAACGGCCCGGCTCCGTGGGGGAGGAGCCGGGCCGTTCGCCGGGTACTGCAGGTACTTCGTTCGGTGTCCGCGGCCGTCGTCCCCGCGCTCGGGCGGGGCGACAGCCGTGGTTCAGTGACCCGGAGGTCAGGCCGCCTGGAGGACGAACTGCACGTCGAGGTTGATGGTGACGTCGTTGCCGAGCGTGAAGCCGCCGGCCTCGAGCGCCGCGTTCCAGTTCACGCCGAACTCGGTGCGGTCGATCTTCGTGGTCGCCTCGGCGCCGAGCTTGACCTGGCCGTAGCCGTCGGTCGTCACGCCACCGAACTCGGTCTTCAGCGTGACGTTCTTGGTCACGCCGCGGAGCGAGAGCTCACCGTCGATGAGCATGTCGTCGCCGTCCTCGCGGATGCCGGTCGACTTGAAGGTCATCTGCGGGTGCTCCTCGGTGAGGAAGAAGTCACCGGTGGCGAGGTGCTGATCGCGCTGCGCCTGGTTCGTGTTGATGCTCGCGACATCGATCGAGGCCTCGAGGGTCGTGTCGAGCGGGTTCTCGGCGGTGACGAGCGTCGCGTCGAAGCGCTCGAAGGAGCCCTTGACCTTGCTGATCGCGAGGTGGCGAACGGAGAAGGTGACCTCGGAGTGGGTCGGGTCGATCTTCCAGGTACCGGTCTGGTAGCCCGGGATGGCGGAGGCGTTGAGCGTCATGGTGACTCCTTACGAGAGCGTTGGTCTGCGGTTCCCGACCAGGCGAGCATCTTCATGCGCCTGCATCGATTCGAACTGTAGCCCATTGTGCACCTGTTTGGTTGAAGCGTCAACCAATGTTCACGTGAACGTCGCAACGGGATGTCGGGACCGCGTGTCGTGCCTCCCGGCCGTGCCCGTCGTGAGCAGCCGCCGGATGCGCTCCACGAAGTCGTCGGCGAGCGGACCGACGTCATCCGCTGTGGCCCGGACCAGCCACCAGTCGACGTCCTTCAGTCGCTCGCCGCGTGTCAGGTCCTTGCGGAACACCCGCGGGTCGGATCGGTGGAGGTCGCTCTCGTACTCGATCGCGACCCTCGCGTCCGGGTAGGCCAGGTCCACGCAGGCGACCCATCTGCCTCCGACGACGACGTCGTGGTTGCGCGACGGAAGGGGGAGTCCGCGCCGGACCAGGACCAGTCGGAGACGTGTCTCGCCCGGGCTCCGCGAGCCCGGGCGCACCTCGGCGAGCGCGGCGCGTGCCTTGCGGACGTGCCGCCCGCCGCGGTGGCGGCGGACGACGGCCCTGAGTTCGTCGACCGTGCACCAGTTCAGCCATCCGACCAACGCGTCGCCGGCGATGACGAGCTCGTCGACCGTGAGGAACGCTGCCAGCACGACGAAGGTGGTGGCCGGGTCCACGATCGGGGTGGTCCCGGAACGGACGACGTTCGCGAGGTGTGCCCTGGTTCGGTGTCCGACGGTCCCGCGCACGCGGATGGCCTGGTCCTTGCCGATGGTGGTCACGTGGATGCGTCGGTCTGCCTCGAGTCTGCGTGGGAGCGGTATGCCGAGGAGGTGCGCTGCGGTCGTGTGACTGAACGCCTGGTCGTACCGGAGCCGTGGAGCGACCGCGCGTGCACGGTCCGCGTGGGAGGTGGGTGGGGTCCAGCACCGTGTGCCGTGGAAGGGGCGGCAGAGCCGTCGTGAGCGGAGTCGGCTTGCCGGGACACCGCGGTGCAGTGCCTCGCGGACGCGGAAGGGGCGTCCGCGGAGCGGCGGCGGGAAGTGGTCGGCGAGGGACATGCGGGCAGCGTGCCTGATCGTCCAGGTCGGCCGTGGCGGGTGCTGTCGAGCTGTGGACGGGCGCCGGACGGAGCGAGGTGTGCAGGACTCGTGCCTTGCCGAGGACCGGTGCGTGCGGCCCGGAGCGGGCGGATCCGGTCTGTTGCTGCTCGCACCCCGAGCGGGCGGATCCGGATGAGGTCGGGAGGCGCGCGTCGCGTGTTCCGCCCGCTCGCGCCAGCACCCGATCCGACCCCGCCGCACCACACCGCGTGTTCCGCCCGCCCGCGCCGGCGGCGCCCGCGCCGGCGGCGCCCGCGCAGGCGCCCGTGCCGGTGGCGCCCGCGCCTCTCCACAGGTACTCGCACACCCCCTCACGAGAGCGCTCACTCCACTAGCGTCAGGAGCATGGAATTCAGGTACCTGGGCAACTCCGGACTCAAGATCTCCGAGATCACCTACGGCAACTGGCTGACGCACGGCTCGCAGGTCGAGAACGACGTCGCCACCCAGTGCGTGCGGGCAGCGCTCGACGCCGGCATCACCACGTTCGACACCGCCGACACGTACGCCAACACCGCGGCGGAGACGGTCCTCGGCGAGGCGCTCAAGGCCGAGCGTCGCCAGTCGCTCGAGATCTTCACGAAGGTCTACTGGCCGACCGGGCCGAAGGGGCACAACGACGTCGGCCTTTCCCGCAAGCACGTCATGGAGTCGATCGACGGCTCGCTCGAGCGCCTGCAGACCGACTACGTCGACCTCTACCAGGCGCACCGCTACGACCACGAGACGCCGCTCGAGGAGACCATGCAGGCCTTCGCGGACGTCGTCCGTCAGGGCAAGGCGCTCTACATCGGCGTCAGCGAGTGGAACGCGGAGCAGATCTGCGCCGGTGCCGCGCTGGCGAAGGAGCTCGGCTTCCAGCTCATCTCGAACCAGCCGCAGTACTCGATGCTGTGGCGCGTCATCGAGGGCGAGGTCGTCCCCGCCTCGAAGCAGCTCGGTCTCAGCCAGATCGTCTGGTCCCCGATCGCACAGGGTGTCCTCACCGGCAAGTACAAGCCGGGTCAGCCGGCCCCCGAGGGGTCCCGCGCCACGGACGAGAAGGGCGGCGCGGACATGATCAAGCGGTTCATGCGCGACGAGGTCCTCGAAGCCGTGCAGCGCCTGCAGCCCGTCGCCGACCAGGCCGGCCTCACGCTGGCCCAGCTCGCGATCGCGTGGACGCTGCAGAACCCGAACGTCGCCTCGGCGATCGTCGGCGCGTCCCGCCCCGAGCAGGTCACCGACAACGTGAAGGCCGCGGGCGTGACGCTCGACGCTGACGCGCTCGCCGCCATCGACGAGGCGCTCGGCGACATCCCGGAGCGCGATGCCAGCAAGACGGTCAGCCCGGAGCAGCGCCCCGCGTAGCGCGCGACCGACCGACGGACGGGAGGCACGGTGCCAGCTGGCACCGTGCCTCCCGTCCGTCGTACAGCAAGCTCACGACGAGCGCGACCGTCCGGACGGACTGCCCTTCTGGCACCTGATCAGCAAAAACGCTGAAGGATGTTCACTGATGAATGGCAGGTGTCGCGGAACTGGCAGAGTCCTGGCAGGGGCTGTACCCCGACCAAACCACTCCGCAACGTGCCCCCGAAGAGGGGGCATGACCCGAACCGTCACCCCCGTTCTGGTGCCACCAGGCACAGGCTCGGTGCCGACCTCCACCGCCTCGACCGCCCACCCAGCGGCGACCGGCGTCCCTGCGGCGAGCGTCGCACGACCGGCCCTCGGCCCGCGGCTCCGCGCCACCATGACGCAGCTCGCGTCGTTCGGCGCCATCGGAGCGATCTGCTTCCTCATCGACCTCGGCGTCTACAACCTCCTGCGCGCGACCGTCCTGCCCGACGGTCCGATCGCCGCGAAGATCGTCTCCGCCGTCATCGCCACGGTGGTCGCGTGGCTCGCGAACCGCTCGATCACGTTCCGTTCGCAGCGGCAGGTCGGCCGGAAGGAGACCCTCCGCGAGGGACTCCTCTTCGCCGTCACGAACGTCATCGGTCTCGGCATCGCCGCGGCCTGCCTGTTCGTCTCGCACTACGTCCTCGGCTTCACCTCGACCCTCGCCGACAACGTCGCCGGCAACGGGGTGGGTCTCGTCCTCGGCACCGTCTTCCGGTTCGCCGCGTACAAGGCCCTCGTCTTCCGTTCCACCGACGCTCACGCGAAGGAGCACGCCGCATGACCATCACCACCACGCTGCTGACGGCCGCCGGGCCGCTGCTGCAGCCGAACGAGGGGACCGGTCCCGCCGGGGACCTCCCGAACCGCGGGACCACGGACGTCCCGACGGGAGGCTCGGGGCAGGCTCCGCAGGTCGCCTGGTCGCTGGGCGAGTGGGTCGGCTACTCGGCGCTCATCGCGGTCTCCGTGCTGCTCACGGTGATCGCGCTCACCACGCTGTGGTGGATGCTGCACGCCTGGCGCTCACGTGACGCGCTGAAGTCGACGAGCTTCAGCCAGACCCCGCTGCCGGCCGCCCACCGCTTCACCCTGCTGGTGCCCGGTCGGCACGAGCAGGACGTGATGGGCGAGACGCTCGACATGCTCGCGACGCAGGACCACCCGGACTTCGAGATCATCGCGATCGTCGGCGAGGACGACCCGGAGACGGACGCCGTCGTGCGCGCGGCTGCGGAGCGTCATCCGGGACTGATCCGCGTGGTCGTCGACGACACCGCACCGAAGAACAAGCCGAAGGCGATGAACCTCGCGCTGCAGTACGCGACGGGCGACATCGTCGGGGTGTTCGACGCCGAGGACGAGGTCTACCCGAAGCTGCTGTCGCTCGTCGACTCGCGCTTCCAGGAGACCGGCGCTGACGTCGTGCAGGGCGGCGTCCAGCTGATGAACTTCAAGTCGAGTTGGTGGTCGCTCCGCAACGTGCTCGAGTACTACTTCTGGTTCCGCTCGCGCCTTCACTTCCACGCGGGCTCGAAGTTCATCCCGCTCGGCGGCAACACCGTCTTCGTGACGAAGGAGCGCCTCGAGTGGTCGGACGGCTGGGATGCGCACTGCCTCGCCGAGGACTGCGAGCTCGGCGTCCGGCTCTCCGCCGACGGCGCGAGGGTCGTCGTCGCCTACAGCCCCGAGGCCGTCACCCGCGAGGAGACGCCGCCCACGTTCGCGTCCCTGCTCAAGCAGCGGACCCGCTGGAACCAGGGCTTCCTGCAGGTGCTCGGCAAGGGGGAGTGGAAGAAGCTGCCGTCCTTCCGCCAGCGCTTCTTCGCCCGCTACATGCTGACCATGCCGTTCATCCAGGCGGCGACCGGTCTGCTCATCCCGCTCAGCGTCCTGATGATCCTCTTCGTCAAGGTGCCGACGGCGATCGCCCTCGTCTCGTTCATCCCGGTGGCGCCCACGCTCATGCTGCTCGCCGTCGAGGTCGTCGGACTCAACGAGTTCGGTCGCATATACAAGGAGAAGGTCCGCATCCGCGACTACGTGAAGCTCGTCCTCGGCCTGGTGCCGTACCAGGTGTTCCTCGCCGCAGCGGCGGTCCGTGCCGTCGTCCGCCACGTCAAGGGGCAGAACGGGTGGGAGAAGACCGAGCACACGGGCCAGCACCGCACCGGTGGCGCTCAGCCCGAGGTCGTCGGGTTCGCGTCCGAGCTGACCGGCTCGGCTGCGTCCGCATCATCGGCTGCGTCCTCGTCCTCGTCTGAGCGTGCGCTCGCCGGTTCGTCTGCAGGAGGTGCCCGATGACCGCCACCATCACCCACACCACCGGGATCCCCGTCCGGGGTGCCGCCTCCCTGTCCGGCGTGCGCGGTTGGTTCCGTGTCCACGCGGCGAGCATCGGTTGGCTGGTGCCCGTCCTCATCGTGACCGTCGTGGTGCAGGCGTGGAACATGACCGGTACCCCGCAGCGCATCGACGACGAGGGGACCTACACCGCCCAGGCGTGGGCGATCGCCAACCTCGGGGAGATCACCCACTACACCTACTGGTACGACCACCCGCCGCTGGGGTGGATCCAGATCGCGGCGTACACGTCGCTGACCGGGGCGTTCGCGCGCTACCCGTTCGCCGTCGAGGCCGCCCGCGAGGCGATGGTCTTCTTCGCCGCCGTCTCCAGCGTCCTGCTCTTCGTCCTCGCGCGTCGACTGGGCGCAGGTCGCGTCACGGCCGCGGTCGCGGGGCTCGTCTTCGCCCTCTCACCGCTGGCCCTGCAGTACCACCGCACGGTCTACATCGACAACGTCGCGACGCCGTGGCTCCTCGCCGCGTTCGTGCTGGCGCTCAGCCGACGCCAGCAGCTCGCCGGGTTCGCCGGAGCGGCCGCGTGCCTCGGCGTCGCGGTGCTCTCCAAGGAGACGTACCTGCTCGCGCTGCCGTTCCTGATCTGGATCGCGGTCCGTCGGGCCGACAGGAGCACCCGTCGGTACACGCTGAGCGTCGCCGGGGCCGTCCTGGTCGTCATCGGTGGCGGCTACCTGCTGCTCGCCGCGGTCAAGGGTGAGCTCCTGCCCGGCGCCGGGCGGGTGAGCCTCTTCGAGGGCATCACCTACCAGCTCGGTTCGCGCACCGCGTCGGGATCGATCTTCGACGGAGGCAGCCTGGCGAACCAGGCCGCCGCACAGTGGTGGGCGCTCGACCCCGTCTTCATCGTGCTCGGTTCGGCCGCCGCGGTCGTCGGGCTGTTCCTGCGCCGGGTCCGCCCGATCGCCGCGATGCTCGTCTTCCTGCTCGCGATGATGTTCCGCCCGAACGGGTACCTGCCGGTGCCGTACGTCATCGTGCTCGTGCCCTTCGCAGCGCTGCTCGTCGCGTACACCGCCGAGCGAGCGGTCCTCGCGCTCGCCGGACGGATCCGGTCCAACGCCCGGACCCGCGTGCACGGAATCGCTCGACGTGGCTTCGGTGCCGCCTGGGCCGTGGTCACCGCAGCGGCCGTCGTCGTGGCGGTGCCGCTCTGGGGCACGCAGCTGCGCGGGTTCACGTCGGCGAACCTCGACCTGCCGATGCAGCAGGCCGAGCAGTGGGTCGGCGACAACGTCCCGAAGTCCTCGCGGCTGCTCGTGGACGACGCCATGTGGGTCGACCTGGTCCGCGACGGGTACGCCCGCAACAACGTCATCTGGTACTACAAGCTCGACACCGACGCCGCCGTCCAGCGCCAGTCGCCGAACGGGTGGAAGGACTCCGACTACGTCGTCACGACGGACTCGATGCGCACCGGCGGGAACTCCTCGCAGGACGTGTCGCTCGCCATCCGGAACTCGACGAGCGTGGCCACGTTCGGCACCGGTGACCAGCAGGTCGACGTCCGTCGCATCCACTCCGAGGGCGAGGCGGCCGCGAACGACGCGATCACCGCCGCGACGAACGGGCGGAAGACGATGGGGACCGAGCTCGCGCAGAACCCGGCGCTCCGGGCCGACGCCGGCACGAAGTCGCAGTTCCGAGCGGGCCAGGTCGACTCGCGCGCGATGCTCGCCCTCGGCCAGGTGCTCGCTGACCAGTCGGTGGCGGTCGAGCGATTCCGCCCGCTCACGGGGGAGGACGGGCAGCCCTTCCGCCGACTCGTCGTGCAGACCGCCGACCGGGCGGATGCTGCTCGTGCCGTCGCCACCTTCGATGCCATGAGCGACGGGATCCGCCCGGCCGACGTCGAGCGCGACGGGGAGCGGGTCGTCGTGACCTACACCCCGACCGACCCCACGACGACGCCGACGAGCGCCTCCTGACCCCGGCCCCGTCGTGAGCGGGCGGAACCGGTAGCCGAACCGGCAGCCCCCGAGCAGGATCCGCCCGCTCGCGGAACGGCGAGCGCCTCCCGACCCCGGCCCCGTCGTGAGCGGGCGGAACCGGTAGCCGAACCGGCAGCCCCGAGCAGGATCCGCCCGCTCGCGCACCGCCACCGGCCACCAGCCCCGCTCCCCACCTCCACCCCCCCACACGCTGCCCAGCCCCACGCTCCCCAGCACCAGCACCAGCACCAGCCCCAGCACCAGCACCAGCACCACCCGAACCGAAGGAGCACCACGATGCACGCACGCACCTCCGCGCCCACCGCCTCGCGCCGCACCACCCGCCGCCCGGTCGTCGTCGCCGGGATCGCCGCAGCCGTCGTCGCCGCCACCGTCGGCCTCGCCGCACCGCAGACCGCCTCGGCCGCGACCGGCTCCGACGAGGGCTGGCTCCGCGTCGGCCACCTCTCCCCGGACACCAAGGGCGTCGACGTCGAGCTGACCAGCCTGTCCGGCGGCAAGACGGTGTTCGAGCTCGACGACGTCACGTACGGCCAGGTCAGCCCCTACCAGGAGCTCCCCGTCGGCACCTACGTCCTCTCGATGCGCGCTGCCGACGCCCCCGACTCCACCCCGGTGATCTCGACCGACGTCCAGGTCCAGCAGGGCGACGCGAACACCGTCGTCGCCTACGGCAAGAACGACGACCTGCAGACCAAGGCGTTCACCGACGACCTGCAGCAGCCCGGTGACGGCAAGGCCAAGCTCCGTCTCGTCCAGGCCGCGACCACGGCGAAGGAGGTCGACGTCAGCACGACCGACGGCACCGCCATCGCCGAGGACGCCTCCTTCGGCACGGCCACCCGGTACGCGACGGTCGGCGCCGGCAAGTGGTCGCTCGACGTCTCCGGCAGCGGCCAGCGCGGGACCGCCGAGGTCGACCTCGCCGGCAACACCGTCTCGACGCTCTTCGTCCTCGACGACAGCAAGGGCGACCTGACCGTCGTGCCCGTCACCGACGCGGCCGCCACGGCAACGACCCCGTCCGGTGGGGTCCAGACCGGTGGTGGCGGCGCAGCCGCCGACCGCCCCGTCACCGAGTTCACGCACGCGATCGTCGCGGCGTTCCGCTCGCTGTTCCACTGACCGACGGGCAGCCGACGGGTCGCGTGACCCGTCGGGCCCGGCCTGGAGGCGCGGATCACCGCAGCCCGAGCGCCCACCTGGTGCGCGCCTCCCGTCCGACCGTCCCCGACCACCCCGGAAGAGGTGCCGGCATGACCCGCAGGACCTGGATCCCCATCACCGCCGCAGCGGCGGTCGTCGTCGCCGTCGGCGTCGCCCTCGTCGCCGTCCGTCCGTGGAGCGACGCCGTGCCGCAGGCAGGAGCGACCTCGAGCGTGACCTCGTCGCCCGCCCCGGACGTCGACCGCAGCGCCGCCGAGCTGCGGCAGGACTTCCTCGACGACTACGTGCAGGACGGCCGGGTCGTCCGCACCGACCAGGGCGGCGACACCGTCAGCGAGGGGCAGGCCTACGGTCTGCTCATCGCCTACGCGGACGACGACCGTGCGACCTTCGGCGACATCTGGTCGTGGACGAAGCGGCACCTGGTGACCGACGACGACCTGCTCGCGTGGCGGTGGACCCCGGAGGACGGGGTCGTCGACGGCCAGTCCGCGAGCGATGCCGACCTCGACGCCGCCCGGGCACTCGTGCTCGCCGGCGACCGGTGGGGCGACGAACGGTACACCGCCGCGGGCAGGGCGATGGCGTCGGCGATCCTCGAGCACGAGACCGCGGAGACCGACCTCGGGACGATCCTGCTGCCGGGGCCGTGGGCGGACACAGAGCCGTACCGGTACGACGCGTCCTACGCGTCACCCGCCGCGTTCCGGGTGCTGGAACGGGCGACCGGCGACCGCCGCTGGGCGGAGCTCACCGAGGGTTCCCGTGCGGTGACCGCCGCCGTGCTCGACGTCAGCGACCTGCCGAGCGACTGGTCCCAGGTGCACGCCGACGGCACGGTCGAACCGATGCCCGCGAACGGCGACCAGGGCAGCGTCGTCTACGGGTGGGACGCGATGCGGCTGCCGCTGCGCTACGCCGAGGCGTGCTCGGCCGAGGACCGCACGCTCGCCGGGTCGATCGCGCCGACCCTGCGCCGGAGCACCGAGCTCGCAGCCCAGCTCGACCTGGGCGGCACGGCCGTGACCGGGGACACCAGCGCGCTCGCCTACGCCGCACGGGCAGCGGCCGAGCACGCGGCCGGTTCGTCGGCGGCGGCGTCGGCCGACCTGCGGCGGATGGACCGGACCTCGGCGACCACCCCGACCTACTACGGCGACGCGTGGGCAGCGCTCGGCGCGACCATGCTCACGTCCGACGTCCTCGGTGGCTGCGCGACCGACGCGGGAGGCGCCTCGTGACCGGGCGTCGGACCGCGACCGGACCGAGCCGGTGGTGGTCCGGCCGCCCCGGCGTGATCGTCGGTGGAGCGGTGGCGGCGGTCCTCGTCGGCGGCGGCATCGCCGGGGTGGCCGTCGCCACCACGGGGACCGACGCCGCGGGGACCCGGACGGCGGCGACCAGCAGCCCGTCCGCGAGGACGGACCCGGGTGCGGCGGCGAACGGCTCCGGGGCCGGCGACACGTCGGGCTTCCAGGACCCCGCTGCCCCGGCGGCACGCTCGACCGCCACGCCGGTGCGGGTGGAGATCCCGGCGATCGGTGTGTCCTCGGGCCTCGAGGACCTCGGCCGTGGTGCCGCTGGGGAGCTCGACCCGCCGGAGGACTGGGACAGCGCGGGCTGGTTCGCCGACGGCATCGTGCCGGGGCAGGTCGGGCCGGCCGTGATCGCCGGGCACGTCGACAGCCCGACGAGCGCCGCCGTCTTCTTCCGGCTCGACGAACTCGTGGCCGGGGACGAGATCCACGTGGCGATGTCCGACGGCACGACCCGCACCTTCACGGTCGACCGTTCGGAGCGCGCCGCGAAGTCGGCCTTCCCGACGAGTGACGTGTACGGCAGCGCACCGACCCCGCAGCTCCGGCTGATCACGTGCGACGGTACGTTCGACACCGCGACCGGGCACTACACGGACAATCTGATCGTGTTCGCAGACCTGACGTCGGGCTGACGCAGGGCGACCCGATACCCTTCGATGCGAACCGCGAGGAGCACCATGAGCACGTCCCTGGTCATCATCCCGACCTACGACGAGGCGGAGAACGTCCGCCCGATCGTCGCCCGCACCCTGGCCGCGACCGACGACAGCGTCCACGTGCTCGTCGTCGACGACAACTCCCCGGACGGCACCGGCGACATCGCGGACGAGATCGCGCGTGAGACCGACCGGGTCCACGTGATGCACCGGACGGTGAAGGACGGCCTCGGCGGCGCGTACCTCGCGGGGTTCGCCTGGGGCCTCGAGCACGGCTACGACAAGCTCGTCGAGATGGACGCGGACGGCTCGCACCACCCGGAGTACCTCCCGTGGATGCTCGAGCTCGCCGACTCGAACGACCTCGTGCTCGGCTCCCGCTGGATCAAGGGTGGCGAGGTCGAGAACTGGCCGTGGTACCGCGAACTGCTGTCCCGCGGCGGGAACCTCTACACGCGGATGGCGCTCGGCATCGCGGTGCGTGACGCGACCGGCGGCTTCCGGGTGTTCACGTCGAAGGCGTTCGAGCGGATCGACCTGGCCGGGGTCGCGTCGAAGGGGTACTGCTTCCAGGTCGACCTGTGCTGGCGTGCGCTCGAGGCCGGGTTGCGGGTCGTCGAGACGCCGATCACCTTCACCGAGCGCGAGTTCGGGGTCTCGAAGATGAGCGGCAACATCGTCCGCGAGAGCCTGACGCTCGTGACGAAGTGGGGCATCGACCGGCGGGTGCGCGAGGTGCGCTCCGTCGTGAAGGACCACCGCCGACTGCCCTCGGTGCGCAAGAACGCGCACGCGGTCGGAGACCAGTCCGCCTGACCCGCAACGGCCCGGGACCGGTGCCGGTGACGGCCCGGTACCGGTAGCGGTTCTGCCGCGCCGTGCCCGGCCGGTGTCGTGGCTGCTCTGGTCCGCGGAAGCAACAGTCCCCCGTGGGAGTTCCACGGGGGACTGTCGCTCTCGCAGATCGGTCAGGGTGCGTCCGTCAGCGCAGGACCACCACGCCGCGCGACGCGAACCGGACCACACCGGCGTCGACGCTCGCCTCACCGAAGCGGTAGAGCTCCTCACCGGTCGCGTCCGGGACGGACACCTCGGCAGCGTCGTCGGCGAAGTTCACCACGACGTGCACCGGCGCCGCGTCGGGCCCGAGCAGACCGCGGGTCAGCACGAGCCAGCGGTCGTCCCCGTCGAAGCGGACGGCGTTCGCCTCGTAGCGGTGGTCGACGAAGGCCTGCTCGGTGCGGCGCAGCGCGACGAGCACGCGGTAGGCCCGGAGGATCCGCGCACCCCGCTCCGAGGTGACGTCGGCCCAGTCGAGCTTCGAGTTCGAGAACGTCGTCGGGTCCTGCGGGTCCGGGACGACCGATTCGTCCCAACCGTGCTCCGCGAACTCGGCGATCCGACCCTTCGCCGTGATCTCGCCCAGCGCCTTCTCCGGGTGGGAGGTGAAGAACTGCCACGGCGTGGTCGCGGCGAACTCCTCGCCCATGAACAGCATCGGCGTGAACGGGCCGAGCAGCGTCAGCGCCGCGGCGATGACGAGCGACTCGTCGTCGAGTGACGCCGCGAGCCGGTCGCCCGCGGCGCGGTTGCCGATCTGGTCGTGGTTCTGGTTCGCGACGACCAGCGCCGTCGCGGGCGACGTCCCGCGGTCGATCGGTCGACCGTGCCGCTTCCCGCGGAACGACGACCAGGTGCCGTCGTGGAAGAACCCGTGCTCCAGGACCTTCGCCAGCGCCGAGAGCGGTGCGAAGTCGGCGTAGTAGCCGTTCGTCTCGCCGGTGAGCGCCACGTGGACGGCGTGGTGGAAGTCGTCCGACCACTGTCCGGTCAGGCCGTACCCGGAGGCCTCCTGCGGACGGAACATGACCGGGTCGTTGAGGTCCGACTCGGCGATGAGCGAGAGCGGGCGCCCGACGAACTCCGAGTACGACTCGGTCTCGGAGGCCATGACCTGCAGCACGTGCGGGCGCGTGGTGTCCCGGATCGCGTGCACCGCGTCGAGCCGGAGTCCGTCGACGTGGTGGTCGCGGAACCACATCCGCACGTTGTCCAGCACGTACCGCCGGACCTCGGGGTGCTCGACGTTGACCGAGTCGCCCCAGGTGTTCCCGAGCCCCTGCAGCAGGTACGGACCGTACAGCGGCAGGTAGTTCCCGCTCGGGCCGAGGTGGTTGTAGACGACGTCCTGGATGACCCCGAGGCCCAGCGCGTGGGCGGTGTCGACGAAGCGGTCGTAGGCGTCGGGACCGCCGTAGGGGTGGTGCACGGCGAACCAGCCGACCCCGTCGTAGCCCCAGTTCCACTCGCCGTTGACGGCGTTGACGGGGAGCAGCTCGACGAACTCCACGCCGAGCTCGACGAGGTGGTCGAGCTTCGCGGCCGCAGCGTCGAGGGTGCCCTCGGGCGTGTAGGTGCCGATGTGCATCTCGTAGATCACACCGCCGCGGGCGGGACGGCCCGTCCAGGCCTCGTCCGTCCACGCGAAGCGCTCCGGGTCGACGACCTCGGACGTGCCGTGCACCCCGTCCGGCTGGTACCGGCTGCGGGGGTCCGGACGGACGTCCTCGTCGTCGTCGATGCGGAAGCCGTAGCGGGCACCGACCACGGGAGCGACCTCGTCGGTGCTCCACCAGTCGTCGTCACCGCGGGTCAGGGCGTACTCGACGTCGTCGACGACCAGGCGCACGCGCTCGGGGTTCGGCGCCCAGACGGCGTAGCGGGCGGGAACGGTCATGCGTGACCCTCCAGGATCTCGATCTCGGCCTGCTGGTCGGAGACGGCGGTGCCGTCCGACCCGGAGGCCGCGGGGGTGGTCGTCGACGTGGACGAGGAGGCAGCGGCCGCCCCGGCGTCGGCGAGGTCGGCGGGCACGAGGAGCGCAACCGGCAGGTCCGTGAGCAGCTCGGCGAGCGCGATGCCGCGGGACGCGGGGAACCGTCGACCGGTGAGCAGGTCGACCCGGTCGAGCGGCACCGGGTGCACCAGGGTGTCGCCCCAGCCCCCGACCCGCTCGAGTCCGACGGGCAGGCGTGTCGCGACGGTCACGGCACCGCCACGGTCGAACGCCAGGACGTGGTCGGCGGCGCTGCCCGTGGCCTCGAGCCCCAGGTAGCGGGTGAACAGCTCGGGGTGGTCGCGGCGCAGGCGCAGGGCCCGGCTGACGACGAGGGTCTTCACGGCACCGTCGAGTCCGACGGCCGGCAGCCGCTCGGGGCCGTCGTCCTCGGGGCCGTCGAGCCCGGCGAGCACGTGCCGGAGCTCGGCGTAGTCGACCGGTCGGCGGTTGTCGGGGTCGACGAGCGACCGGTCCCAGCCCTCGGTGCCCTGGTAGACGTCCGGCACGCCGGGCATCGTCAGCTGCACGAGCTTCTGGGCCAGCCCGTTCGACCACCCGGCAGCGTTGATGACCTGGTCGAGCTCGTCGAGCACGGCCACGACCTGCGGATCGTCGAACGACGCGTCGACGAGCGCGTGCATCTGCTCCTCGAACGCCTCGTCCGGCTCGGTCCACGTCGTGCTGTCGCCGGCCTCGCGCGACGCCTTCTCGGCGTAGGCGTGCAGGCGATCGCGGCTCGCAGGACGTGCACCGACGATGGCCTGCCACAACAGGTCCGCCATCACGGCGTCGTCGAGCGGGGCCAGGGATCGCAGCCGCGCGAGCGCGTCGGCCCACTCGGAGCCGAGCTCGGCGAGCACGCTGATGCGCGCACGGGTGTCCTCGCTGCGCTTCGTGTCGTGCGTGGTGAGCGTCGTCATGGTGTGCGGCCAGCTGCCCTGGCGGTCGCGCTGGGCCTGGTGGAAGTCCTCCACCGAGACGGCGAACAGGCTCGGGTCTGCGCCGACCTCGCTCAGGGTGGTCAGGCGCGACGTGCGGTAGAACGCGGTGTCCTCGACGCCCTTCGCCATCACCATGCCCGACGTCTGCTGCAGCCGGACGGCCGCGGCGTGACCGGGGTCGACGAGCGCCGGTGCGATGCGGTCGATCACGTCGTCGAGGTCCGGGCGGGCCTCGGCGGCGCGTTCGAGGGCGTCGATGAGGTGGTGGACGCCCTCGGGCAGGTACGTCCGGTAGACCTCGAAGGACGCGACGATCTCGGCGACGGCGTCGACGACGCGGTCCTCGGGCACGTCGGGTGCCACGGGGGCGAGGAGCCGTGCGAGCCGGCGGACCTCGCTGCCGAGGATGCCGTCGGCGATCCCGCGCCGGGTGTCGTGCGTGAGCTGCTGCCAGTCGGCGGGCTCGGCACCGGACGCGGCGGTGAGCGCCGGTTCACCCGCGGGGTCGACGAAGACACGGTCTACCACGGCGAGGGCGTCGTAGCCGGTGGTGCCGTCGACCGGCCACGACGACGGGAGCTGCTCGCCGGGCTCGAGGATCTTCTCGACGAGCGTGTACGCGCCGCCGGTGAGGTCGTGCAGGTCCTGCAGGTACCCGGCGGGGTCGTACAGGCCGTCCGGGTGGTCGATGCGCAGGCCGTCCACGAGCCCGTCGCGGAACCAGCCGCCGATCGTCGCGTGGGAGGAGGCGAACACCTCGGGCTCCTCGACGCGGATCGCCGCGAGGGTGTTGACCGCGAAGAAGCGACGGTAGTTGAGGTCGTGGTCCGCGCGCTTCCAGTGCACGAACTCGTAGTGCTGACGGGCGTGCACGGCTGCGACGTCGTCACCGTCCTGCACGGTGCCCTCGGCCGTCGGGTAGGCGGTCTCGCCGACGTACAGCCGGCCGTCCCGCAGCTCGACCGCGCCGAGCAGCCGGTCGTCGAGCACCGGGATGCGGATGCGCCCGTCCCCGGCCTGCCAGTCCACGTCGAAGGCCCACGCGACGGGGGAGCCCTGTCCGGACTCGAGCAGGGACCACCACCACGGGTTCGCCTCGGGGGTGGCGACGCCGACGTGGTTCGGCACGATGTCGACGAGGACGCCCAGCCCGGCACCGTGCGCGGCCTCGGCGAGGGCTCGGAGCGCGGCGTCGCCGCCGCGCTCGGTGTCGACGTGCGAGTGGTCGACGACGTCGTAGCCGTGCTGCGACCCGGGCTCGGCCTGCAGCACGGGGGAGAGGTAGACCCAGTCGGCACCGAGGGTGCGGATGTGGTCGACCACGCCCTGGGCGGCGTCGAGGTCGAAGTCTGCGGTGACCTGCAGCCGGTAGGTGGACGTGGGGACGCGGCGAGCGCTCACGCGGTGGCTCCTGTGGGATCGGGTTCGGGTTCGGTGTCAAGGGAGTCGGGGTCGGCGTCGGTCTCGCTGACCGGGTCCGTTGCGGACGTGCCCCCGGCCGACGCCGTGAGCTGTTCCGCCCCGGACGGAGCAGCGTCGGACGGTTCCGCGCCGGACGGTGCAGCGTCGGACGGTTCCGCCCCGGTCGGTTCCGGGTCGGTGGCGGACGCCGCCGTCGACGCCGCGGGGTTGGTCGGGGTTGACTGCCGCCCGCCCTCGACCGACTCCACCTGCGTGGTGGTGACCTCGTGGTCGGGCTCGGCGCGGAGCACGATCATCGAGCGCGCCGGCACGTCGAGCGGGGTCCCGGCGTCGAGGACCGTCTCGCGGGCGCCGGGTTCGGCCGTGTCGATCCGGACGGTCCACCCGGGCGAGTACTCCTCGGGCGGCAGGGTGAAGGTCACGACGTCGTCGTGTGCGTTGTAGTACGTCAGGAACGCCACGTCGGTCACACGTTCGCCCCAGCGGTCGCGGCCGCGGATGCCCTCGCCGTTCAGGTACATGCCGACGCTCTTGCCGAAGCCGGAGTCCCAGTCCTCGGGGTCCATCGCGTCGCCGGACGGGGTCAGCCACACGACGTCGGGCAGTGGCTCGCCCTCGCCCCGGCGCACCGGACGACCGTTGAAGTACCGGGTGCGGCGGAAGGTCGGGTGGTCGTGCCGGAGCTTCACGACGTCGGCGGTGAACTGCACGAGTTCGTCGTCGGCGTGCTCCCAGTCGATCCAGCTGATCGCGGAGTCCTGCGCGTACACGTTGTTGTTGCCGTGCTGGGTGCGGCCGAGCTCGTCGCCGTGGGCGATCATCGGCACGCCCTGGCTGAGCAGCAGGGTGGCGAGGAAGTTCCGCCGGCGCTGCAGTCGGAGCGCGGCGACCTCCGGGTCGTCCGTCGGCCCCTCGACGCCCGAGTTCCACGACCGGTTGTGGCTCTCGCCGTCGTTGTTGTCCTCGCCGTTGGCGTCGTTGTGCTTCTCGTTGTACGCGACCAGGTCGTACAGCGTGAAGCCGTCGTGGGCGGTGATGAAGTTGATGCTCGCCTTGGGCGTCCGGCCGTCGTGCTCGTACAGGTCGGCCGACCCGGAGATGCGCGAGGCGAACTCGCCGAGCGTCGAGGGCTCGCCCCGCCAGAAGTCACGCACGGTGTCGCGGTACTTGCCGTTCCACTCGGACCACTGCGGCGGGAAGTTGCCGACCTGGTACCCGCCGGGCCCGACGTCCCACGGCTCGGCGATGAGCTTGACCTGGGACACGATCGGGTCCTGCTGGACCAGTTCGAAGAAGGCCGCGAGCCGGTCGACCTCGTAGAACTCGCGGGCCAGGGCCGCGGCGAGGTCGAAGCGGAACCCGTCGACGTGCATCTCGGTGACCCAGTACCGCAGCGAGTCCATGATGAGCTGCAGCGAGTGCGGGTGCCCGACGTTGAGCGAGTTCCCGGTGCCCGTGGTGTCCATGTAGTACCGCTTGTCGTCCTCGACCAGGCGGTAGTACGCCGCGTTGTCGATGCCGCGGAAGGACAGCGTCGGCCCGAGGTGGTTGCCCTCTGCCGTGTGGTTGTAGACGACGTCGAGGACGACCTCGATGCCGGCACGGTGGAGCTCGCGCACCATCGCCTTGAACTCCTGCACCTGCTGCCCGCGGTCGCCGGACGACGAGTAGTGCGAGTGCGGCGCGAAGAAGCCGATCGTGTTGTAGCCCCAGTAGTTCGACAGCCCCTTCTCCTGCAGCGTGGAGTCGTTGACGAACTGGTGCACCGGCATGAGCTCGAGCGTCGTGATCCCCAGGCGCTTGAGGTGCTCGATGACCGCCGGGTGCGCGACACCGGCGTAGGTGCCCCGTTGCTCCTCGGGCACGTCGGGGTGCGTCTCGGTGAGGCCCTTGACGTGCGCCTCGTAGATCACCGTCTCGCCGTAGGGGACCCGGGGAGCCCGGTCACCCTGCCAGTCGAAGAACGGGTTGATGACGACGCCCTTCATCATGTGGGACGCCGAGTCCTGGTCGTCGGTCGAGTCCGGGTCGCCGAACGTGTACGAGAACAGCGCCTGGTCCCAGTCGATGTCCCCGCTGGTCGCCTTGGCGTACGGGTCGAGGAGCAGCTTGTGCGGGTTGCCGCGCAGTCCGTTCGCCGGGTCGTACGGGGCGTGCACGCGGAAGCCGTACTCCTGCCCCGGGGCGACGTTCGGCAGGTAGGCGTGCCAGACGTGTGCGTCCACCTCGACCAGGTCGACGCACTCCTCGTTCCCCGCGTCGTCGAAGAGGCACAGTTCCACGCGGTCGGCGACCTCGCTGAACAGGGCGAAGTTCGTGCCGCTGCCGTCGTAGGTCGCCCCGAGGGGGTACGGGTTGCCGGGCCAGGTGTGCAAACAGTCCTCCAGGTGTGGGTTCCGCCACGGTATCGGCGCGGGCCGTCCGCGTCCGCAGACAAGCCCCAGGGGTGGACGGCCGCCGGTGCTCGCCGGCCTGTGGAGGAACCGCCGAGTAGCCTCGCGCGCATGGCCAACATCGTGAGTCAGATCGCAGACAAGGTGCGCCCCGTGGGCGTCTCGACCAACTACGGCGAACCGGTCGAGGTCGGGGACCAGACCCTCATCCCGGTGTCCATCGGCTGGTTCGGCTTCGGCGCCGGCGGGGACGACGAGAACGGCGGCGGCGGTGGCGGCGGGGCGTCGATCCCCGTCGGTGCCTACGTGCGTCGCCCGGGGCAGGACCTGCAGTTCGAGCCGAACCTGATCTCGCTGCTCGCGGTGAGCATCCCCACCATCTGGGTGACCGGCAAGGCCCTGAGCAAGGTGATCCGCGCCCTCAAGAAGTGACCCACCGGACGGGAGGCCCGTGGCGACGCCGCCACGGGCCTCCCGTCCGTCACGCGGTCGCGACCGCGTCTAGACTGCTGCCACACACACGGGAGTCCGGGACCGCCGGGCTGAGAGGGAGCGAACGGCGCTCCGACCGTCGAACCTGATCCGGGTCATGCCGGCGCAGGGAGGAGTCAGCAACCATGCCTGCAACCACGCAGTCCGCAGCACCGTCCACCACCGTCAGGCGCTCGTTGCGCTGGCGGGTCGTCGACATCGTCGTCGCGAGCGTCCTCGCCGTCGCGATCGGTGTCGTCTTCAAGCTCTGGGAGTTCGGCTACGAGCCGATCAGCGCCGTCGCCGCCCTGGTCCTCCCCGGCACCCAGGCACTCTTCGGCGGGGTCTGGCTGCTCGCCGGGCCGCTCGTCGCCATCGTCGTCCGGAAGCCCGGGGCCGCACTCTACGCCGAGATGGTCGCCGCCAGCGTCGAGGCACTGCTCGGCACCCAGTGGGGGTGGCTGACGCTCGAGGCCGGTCTCGTGCAGGGCCTCGGGGCCGAGGTCGTGCTCGCACTGTTCCTCTACCGGGCCTACCGGCTGCCGGTCGTCGTGCTCGCCGGTGCCGCCGCGGGGCTCGCCCTCGGCATCAACGACACGGTGCTCTGGTACCCGGGGCTCGACGCGGCGTTCAAGACCGTCTACGTCGTGTCCGCGGTGGTGTCCGGCGCCGTGATCGCCGGGCTCGGTTCGTGGCTGCTCGTGCGGGCGCTCGCCGCGACCGGCGTGCTGTCCTCGTTCGCCGCAGGGCGTGAGCACGCCCGACGGACGCACGCGACGACCCCGCAGGACTCGTCCGCCCCGACCGGCGCGACCGTTCCGCTCGACGGCGCGCAGTCCGGCACCGCGACGCCTGCTGCCGAGCAGGCCGAGCGCGGGTCCCGCGCCGCTCGGTGACGGCCGTGTCGTCCTCGGGGGCGGCGCGGATCGCCTTCCGTGACTGGGGCTGGCGGTACGCCGGGCGCGACGCGTGGGCGGTGCGCGGTCTCGACCTCGTCGTCGAGCCGGGTGAGCGCGTCGCGGTCGTCGGCCCCTCGGGCGCCGGCAAGTCGACGGTGCTCCGCGCGGTCGCAGCGGTGCTGGCGGACGAGCCGGACCCCGACGACGACACCGCCGCAGCCGTGCAGGGCTCGGTCCTGGTCGACGGCGCCGACCCCCGCGCGGTCCGCGGGCGCGTCGGCCTCGTCATGCAGGACCCCGAGGCCCACACGGTGATGTCGCGCATCGGCGACGACGTGGCCTTCGGGTGCGAGAACACCGGCGTCCCGCGGGCCGAGACGTGGGAACGCGTCCGGCACGCGCTCGGGGTCGTCGGCCTCGACCTGCCGCTCGACCGGTCGACGAGCCGGCTCTCCGGCGGGCAGCGGCAGCGTCTGGCGCTCGCGGGCGTGCTCGCGATGCGCCCCGGCGTGCTCGTGCTCGACGAACCGTGCGCGAACCTCGACCCCGAGGGCGTGGCGCAGGTCCACGACGCCGTGCGGGCGCTGCTCGACACCAGCGGTGCGACGATGCTCGTGGTCGAGCACCGGATCGGCACCTGGCTCGACCTGGTCGATCGACTCGTGCTCCTCGAACCCGGGGGCGGGGTCGTCGCGGACGGGACCCCCGCGTCGGTGCTCGCCGAGCACGGTCCGGCGCTGACGGCGGCCGGCGTGTGGGTGCCCGGTGCCGAGCCGGCGCGGGGATCGTCCCGGGCCGGCGGCGGACGTCCGGTCGCGCCGTCGACCGGTGCCGGCCGTCCGGTCGCGCCGTCGACCGAGCGAGCGGGCGGATCAGCACCGGGAGCGCCGGTGGCCGGGGGCGCCTTCCGCCCGCGCGACGAGGACACGGCGCTGCTCGAGGCGCGGGGACTCGCGACCGCGCGCGGGGGCATCCTCGGACGTGCCGGCGGGACCCGTGTCGGCAGCGGCATCGACCTCGGGATCCGTCGCGGTCGGGTCCTCGCGGTCACCGGTCCGAACGGCGTCGGCAAGTCGACGCTCGGCCTCACCCTCGCCGGGCTCCTGCGGCCGTCCGGAGGGACACTCCTCGCGACGCCCGACCTGGCCGGGGAGGCCGGTGACGCGCCGATCCGGTGGACGAGCCGGCAGCTCGCGGCCCGGATCGGGTCGGTGTTCCAGGACCCCGGACACCAGTTCGTGGCGCGCAGTGTCCGCGAGGAGCTCGGTGCCGGACCGCGCGCGCTCGGGATGTCGGACGCCGACGCGCGGGTGGAGGAACTCCTCGACGCGTTCGGGCTCCGGCACCTCGCCGACGCCAACCCCTTCACGCTGTCCGGCGGTGAGCAGCGGCGGCTCGCGATCGGTGCCGTCGTCGCCTCGCGGCCGCCCGTGGTCGTGCTGGACGAACCCACCTCGGGCCAGGACCGTGCGACCTGGCAGGCCGTGGTCGACCTGCTCGGGGCGCTGGCGGACGCGGGGACGGCGCTCGTCGTGGTGACGCACGACCGTGACCTCGTCCGTGCGCTCGACGCCGACGAGGTCGTGCTCGCCGCCGACGGTGCGAGGGCCGTGCCGCCGGCCGGAACCGCCGTGCCGCCGGCCGGAACCGCCGTGCCGCCGGCCGGAACCGCCGTCCCGCCGGACGGACGCGGTGACCCCTCGGCCGGACCCGGCGCTCCGTCGGCCGGACCGGACGCCCCGTCGACCGGACCCGGCGGACCCCGACCGACCACGGAGGTGCACCGGTGACCACCCCGACGACCCGCGCCGGTGCGGGCGGTCGAGCCGAGCCTCCCGGCCGGACGCGTCGCGGTGTCGCCGGCGTCCAACCCGTCGCCGCGATGCTCGGCGTGCTCGCACTCGGCCTGTGCCTCGTGACGAGTCTCGACGTCGTCTCCGCGGCCGTCGCGCTCGCGCTGGAGCTGCTGCTCCTCCCGGTGCTCCGGATCCCGCCGCGGACCCTGTTGCTGCGGGCGTCACCGGTGCTCGTCGCCGTGCCCCTGACGGCGCTGAGCATCGCGCTGTACGGGCGGCCCTCCGGGCGGGAGTGGTTCGACCTCGGCTTCGTCCACGTCACCGACGGGTCGCTGACGCTCGCGCTGGCGACCGCGCTGCGGGTCCTCGCGGTCGGGCTACCGGCCGTCGTGCTCTTCGTCGGGGTCGACCCGACCGACCTGGCCGACGGGCTCGCACAGCTGCTGCGGCTGCCGGCCCGCTTCGTGCTCGGGGCCCTGGCCGCGGTGCGGATGACGACCCTGCTCGGCGAGGACTGGCGCCAGCTCGCCAGGGCACGCCGCGCACGGGGGCTCGCCGACCACGGGCGACTGCGGCGCGGAGCGTCGATGGCCTTCGCGCTGCTCGTGCTCGCACTCCGCCGGGCGACCACGCTGGCGGTGGCGATGGAGTCGCGCGGCTTCGGCGCTCCCGGTCCCCGGACGTGGGCGCGGCAGGCGCGGTTCGCGGGACCGGAGTGGGCGATGGTCGCCGTGCTGGTGGGGATCGGTGTCGCGTCGATCGGGGTGGCCGTGGCTGCGGGGACGTGGCGTGCCTGAGCGCGCGCGGCCGGACGCGACCGCCTCGGGTGCGGTCGCCGGGGGAGCGGTGCCGGATGTGACGGCCCGGGGTGCGCGGCCGGACGCGACCGCCGGGGGAGCGGCACCGGATGCGGCGCTCGTCGAGGGGATCGCCGCGGCCGCGGTCGGCGCTGCTGCCGCCACCGGTCGACGGCTCGTCGTGCTGGTCGACGGGCGCTCGGGCACCGGGAAGACCACGCTGGGCGACGCCGTGGCGGCACGGCTCGGCGCACGGGTCGTGCACCTCGACGACGTCTACCCCGGGTGGGACGGCCTGCGCGCGGCCGCCGACGCGGTCGTGTCCGACGTGCTCGGGACGCCGTCGGGGTACCGGCGCTGGGACTGGGAGCGGTCCGAGCCGGCGGAGTGGGTGTCGATCGAGTCGCACGAGCCGCTGGTGGTCGAGGGGTGCGGGGCGCTCTCCCGGCGGTCCGCCCCGAACGCGACCCTCCGGGTGTGGCTCGAGGCGGACGACGACGTCCGACGCGACCGGGCGATCGGCCGCGACGGCGAGGTGTTCGCCCGCGAGTGGGAGCGCTGGGCTGCCCAGGAGCGCGCCTTCATCGCCGCCGAGGCGCCCGCGGAGCTCGCGGACCTGGTGCTCAGGACGTAGTCGGTGTGGTCGCCGGTGAGACCCGGGCTGACCGACGTCCCTCGCGGCCCGGAGCCCGAGCCCCGTCGCTCAGCCCGAGACTGGCCCACCGGCACCGGCACCGGCACCGGCACCGGCCGCCCGGGCGTCCGCCCGCCGCGCGTCGCGCACCGGGTCGACCGCGAACACCGCGGCCACGACCGACAGCACCGCGTACACGCCGAGGTACGCGCACAGGATCCACGGCGAGCCCCCGCCCACCTCGACGAACACCGCCGCGAGCAACGGCGTCAGCCCCACCGAGAAGATCGACCCGATCTGGTACCCGAGGCTCATCCCCGAGTAGCGCCGCCCGGTCGGGAACTGCTCCGCGAACCACGCCGCCTGCGGACCGTAGATGCTGTCGTGGAACACGCTCATGCCGATCAACGCCACGAGCGGCAGCAGCACCAGGGGCCCGGCGTCGAGGAACGCGAAGAACGGCCAGATCAGCACGCCGATCCCGATCGCCGACCCGATCGCGAGCGGCCGGCGCCCGACCCGGTCGGACAGCCACCCCCAGAACGGCGTCGACACGAGCGACACCGCCGAGATCACGAGCACCGCCTGGAGCCCGGCCGCCGAGCCCTCCTCGCCGCGCTTCGCCCCGAGGTACGTCAGCGAGTACGTCGTCAGGATCGAGTAGAGCGCCGGCTGGACGAGCCGCAGCCCTGCGGTGACGAGGATCGACCGCGGGTGCCGACGGACCGCCTGCCACACCGGGAACCGCTCGACACCGCCGGACGCGCGCAGCGCCTGGAACACCGGGGCGTCCTGCACGCCGAGCCGGATGACGAGTCCGACCGCGACGATGACCGCGGAGAACAGGAACGGCAGGCGCCACCCCCAGGCCAGGAACGCCTCGTTGCCGAGCAGGGTCCGTACGAGCGTGAATACCCCGGTCGCCAGCAGCATGCCGCCCGCGGACCCCATCTGCGTGAACGCCCCGAACAGTCCCCGGTGCCGCGTCGGCGCGTGCTCGACCGACAGCAGCGCCGACCCGCCCCACTCCGCTCCGGCTGCGACGCCCTGGAGCAGTCGCAGCACCACGAGTGCGACCACCGCACCGACCCCGATCGTCGCCGCCGAGGGGATCACCCCGATGAGCGTCGACGCGATGCCCATCAGCACCAGGGACGCCACGAGCAGCTTCTTCCGCCCGATCCGGTCGCCCAGGTGCCCGGCCACGATGCCGCCGAGCGGCCGCGCGACGAAGCCGACACCGTAGGTCGCGAAGGACGCGATCACACCGACGGCCGGCGTGACGGACGGGAAGAACGTCGGGGCGAACACGAGCGCCGAGGCCGTCGCGTACAGGTAGAAGTCGTAGTACTCGACGGTCGTCCCGACGAACGACGCGAGCGCGACGCGACGTCGGGTCGCGTTCGTGGACGGAGACGGGGGACGGACGGGAGGCGCGGCTGCGGTCGTCTGGGTCGGCATGCCTCAGGAGCATGGTCGCCGCCCGGCCGCCGCGGAACCGCGCCCGTAACGCGAGGTCACGTCATGACCGTCGGCGGTGGCTCCCCGGACACCATGGGGGGCATGAGCGATGCACCGACCCGTCCGCTGCGCTTCGCGGCCTTCGTCATGAACACGACGTCGCACATCCAGCACGGCCTCTGGCGGCACCCGGACGCCCGGCAGGCGGACTTCGACGACGTCACGCTGTGGACCGACCTCGCCCGGACGCTCGAGCGCGGGAAGTTCGACGCGATGTTCTTCGCGGACGTCGTCGGCACGTACGGCCCCGCCCGCGGCGACTACGCGACGAACCTCCGCGAGGGGCTGCAGATCCCCTCGAACGACCCGTCCGTGCTGCTCTCCGCGCTCGCCGTGTCGACCGAGCACCTCGGCCTGGCGTTCACCTCGAGCGTCATCCAGGCGCACCCGTTCGACTTCGCCCGCAAGGTGTCGACGCTCGACCACATCACCCGCGGCCGCATCGGGTGGAACGTCGTGACGAGCGCCCTCGACAGCGCCGCCCGGAACTTCGGCGCCGACCGGCTCGAGGAGCACGACGAGCGCTACGCCTGGGCCGAGGAGTACCTCGAGGTCTGCGCCAAGCTGTGGGAGGGGTCGTGGGAGGACGGCGCCGTGCTCAAGGACCCGGTGCGCGGCTACGCCGACCCGGAGCTGGTGCACCGCATCGACCACCACGGCAAGCGGTACGACGTGCAGGGGCCGCACCTCAGCGCGCCGTCACCCCAGCGGACGCCCGTGTTGTTCCAGGCCGGGTCGTCGCCGGCCGGC
This sequence comes from Curtobacterium sp. BRD11, assembly GCF_031844345.1. NCBI lineage: Bacteria > Bacillati > Actinomycetota > Actinomycetes > Micrococcales > Microbacteriaceae > Curtobacterium > Curtobacterium sp. BRD11. The sequence continues at coordinate 205,504 of NZ_JAUZUZ010000003.1, read as the reverse complement.
CGGGCCTTCGCCGCGCGGAACGCCGAGGCACAGTTCATCCTCACCTCGAACCGGGACGCCACCGAGCAGCTGATCCGCGAGACCCGCGACCTCGCCGCCGCCGTCGGCCGACGCCGCGAGGACATCGCGTTCTTCCTCGGCCTGACCTTCGTCACGGGATCCACCGAGGCCGAGGCGAAGGCGAAGGAAGCGGAGATCGACGAGTACCTGGCCGCCGACGGCTTCCTCGTGCACTCGAACCTCGGCTTCGACCCGGACACCGGCGAGCCGCTCGACCCGGCGACCCCGCTGTCCGAGGTCCGGACCCAGGCCGGGCAGTCGCACCTGCAGTGGCTCCGCGAGGCCGCCGGCGACCGCGAGCCGACCATCGCCGACCTCGCCCGGCTCTCCGCCAAGCTCCGCGCCCGGGTCGTCGGGACGCCCGAGCAGATCGCGGACGAGCTCGCCGCGTGGCAGCGGGTCGGGGTCGACGGCGTGAACGTCATCAACTGGACGCTGCCCGGCTCGTACGAGGAGTTCGTCGACCACATCGCGCCGACCCTGCAGGAGCGCGGACTCATGCAGTCGGAGTACCGGGAGGGCACCCTCCGCGAGAAGCTCTTCGGCCACGCGCAGCTGCCCGACTCACACCCGGCGAGGCGGTGGCGCGGCGCGTTCTCCGGCGGCGCGGCCGGGACCGGTGCGGACGAGGCGCGCGACGCCGTGGAGGTGACCGCATGACGGACGTGACGACGAGCGCCGGGGGTGCGCCGGGCCTCCCGAGCGACCGTCCGGAGGACGTGACAGTGAGCGCCGGGGGTGAGCCGCGCCTCCCGGCCGACCGTCTCGCAGTCCTGCGTGCGCGCTTCGCGCCGGTCGTCGAGGCGATCCGCGAGGGCGCGGTCGCGCGCGAGCTGGCGTCCGGCACCCCTGGCGACCGCGACCTCCCGCACGCCGAGGTGCGCGCGCTGGCGGACGCGGGCTTCGGGCGGCTGCGCGTGCCCGAGGAACGCGGTGGCTTCGGCGTGACGCTCGTCGAGCTCGCGCACCTGGTGGCGGACCTCGCGGCGGCGGACTCGAACATCGCGCACCTGTGGCGGGGACACTTCGGGTACACGGAGCTCGTGCTCCTGCGTCCGGACTCGCCCGCTCGGGACGAGTGGCTCCAGCGCATCGTCGACGGGGCGATCGTGGGGAACGCGACCTCGGAGCGGACCGGCACGACGCTGGCGGACATCTCGACGACCGTCGCTCCCGACGACTCCGGCACGTGGCGGCTCGACGGGCGGAAGTTCTACTCGACCGGCACGCTCTACGCCGACTGGATCTACCTGGCGGCCGACCGCGACGGCGAGCGGGTGACCTTCGCCGTGCCGACCGGTGCACCGGGTGTGACCGGCGTCGACGACTGGGACGGCTTCGGGCAGCGCCTCACCGCTTCGGGGACGACCGTCTTCGACGGCGTCGCGGTCGACCCGGCGGTGGTCTCGGCCTACCGGGACGCGCCGCTCTCGCACATCCAGGCCTTCTACCAGCTGTACCTGCTGGCGGTCCTCGCCGGGATCGGACAGGCCGTCGTCGACGACGCCGTGGCGTTCGTCCGGCCGCGGACCCGCACGTACATCCACGCGAACGCCGCCGTACCGGGGGAGGACCCGCAGGTGCTGGCCGTGCTCGGACGGCTGTCGGCGGGGGCGTTCACCGCGCGGTCGCTCGTCGTCGCGGCGGCAGGGCTGCTCGACGGGGTCGTGGCGACGAACGAGCCAGGGGTGGGCGTCGACCACGCACTGCTCGATGCCGCCGAGAACGCCGTCTACCAGGCGCAGGTCGAGGTCGGGCCGCGGGTGCTGCAGGCGGCCACGGAGTTGTTCGAGGTCGGTGGGGCCTCGGCGGCCGACCGGACGCGGGCGCTCGACCGGCACTGGCGGAACGCCCGGGTGGTGGCGTCGCACAACCCTGCCGTCTACAAGGAGCGACTCGTGGGGGAGTACGTGCTGCACGGGCGGGGGCCGGTGGACGCGTGGGAGCGGTACCACGAGGTGGGGCCGACGCGGTTCTGAGGGCGCCGCGCGCGGCCGCGGCGCGTGCGCACGCGTGCGCGCGGCGCGCCGCGCGCGCCGCGCGCGGCGCGTGCCGCCAGCGCGAGTCTCGGCCCCGCGGACACGTTCGCGCCTCCGGGACCGCGAAACCGTCCGCCAGCGCGAGTCTCGGCTCAGCGGGAGTCGGCAGCCGGGCGCCTCTACGCCCAGCCGAGCTCGTGCAACCGAGCGTCGTCGATGCCGTAGAAGTGCCCGATCTCGTGGACGAGCGTGGTGTGCACCTCGTCCCGAAGTTCCTCGACGGTGTCGCACTCCTCGAGGTGCTGCTTCCGGAACACCACGATCCGGTCGGGGAGCTCGCCGAACCCGTACTGCCCGCGCTCGGTCGCGGCGACCCCGTCGTAGTACCCGAACAGGTCGGAGCCGTCCTCGGGCTCGTCCTCGACGACGAACACCACGTTGTCCAGCCCGTCGACCATCTCGTCGGGCAGCCGTTCGAGCTCGTCGGTCACGAGCTGCTCGAACTCGTCGGCGGACATCTCCATCACGGACTCGATGGTGGCACACGACCATCCGAGAACTGCGAAGGCCCCGTCCTTCGGGACGGGGCCTTCGACTTCTGGGGTGAATAACGGGTCTCGAACCCGCGACCTCCTAGACCACAACCAGGCGCTCTACCAACTGAGCTATATCCACCATGTCCGAACCGGCTGACCGGCGCGACCACTCAATAGTAGTACATGCCGGAGGCCGCGACGACCACGCGTGTCGCTACTCCGCCGTGGGCTGCCCGAGCCGCGGTTCCCACTTCTCGACCACCTCGGCCGCGACGGCGCGGACGTCCTCGGTCGTCGGGCCGGGCTCCGGGATGAAGCCGGCGCGACGGTAGTACTCGAGCTCGCGGATCGACTCGAGGATGTCCGCGAGGGCGCGGTGGCCGCCGTGCTTCTCCGGCGCGTTGAAGTACACGCGCGGGAACCAGCGGCGGCAGAGCTCCTTGATGCTCGACACGTCGACGCTGCGGTAGTGCAGGTGCCCGTCGACGCGGGGCATGTACTTCGACAGGAAGGCGCGGTCCGTGCCGATCGTGTTGCCGGCCAGCGGCGCGCTGCCCTCGGCCGGGACGTGCTGGAGGATGTACTCGAGCACCTGGTACTCGGCGTCCGCCAGCGAGACACCGTCCGGGATCGCCTCGGCGAGGCCCGAGGTCGCGTGCATGTTCGTGACGAACTCGTTCATGTTGTCGAGCGCCGACTGGTCGGGCTTGATCACGATGTCGAACCCGGGGTGCACGGGGACGAGGTCGAAGTCCGTGACGACGACGGCCACCTCGACGAGTTGGTCGACCTCGACGTCGAGGCCGGTCATCTCGCAGTCGATCCAGACGAGGCGGTCGTTCGCAGTTGCCATGTCCTCGATCCTATTCCGCACGGGTGACGCTCCCGCGCCCGGTCCCGAGGCTGTGGAGCGATCCCGGTCGGCACCGTGCCGGCTCCGCTCGAGGCGACACCGGGACGTCGTGGCCGCACGGCTGCACCTGGCCGAGCGGGCGGAACCCGCAGCCGCGAGACGACCCGTCTGCAGGATCCGCCCGCTCGCGGCGCGCGCGGTCCGGATCCAGGTGGGCCGTGCCTCCCGGTCGGTCCGTGAGCGGGCGGAACCGGCAGCCGCGATCCGGAACGGCGGCAGGATCCGCCCGCTCGCGGCGCGCGGTGCGGCTCGACGTGCACCGTGCCTCCCGGTCGGTCCGTGAGCGGGCGGAACCGGCAGCTGCGATCCGGAACGGCGGCAGGATCCGCCCGCTGGCGACCGGGCGGTCCCTGCAGTGTCACGGCGCGCCTCCAGGTCGGCCGGTCCAGGCGCGCGGGCGGAATCGTCGACCGGGCGATCATCAGGGCTCGCCTTCCGCCCGCTCGCGTTCACGCGGCTGCCCTCACCACCGGTCTGGAGGCTCGACCCGCGTCCGACGATCTGCTCCGGCCCGTCCTCCGGTTGCCCAGCGGGCGGAACCGGTCGGGCGGACGGCGTCGGCCCGGCGCATCCTGCCCGCTCGCGCGGCTCGCGCGGCTTGCCGAGCGCACTCGGCCCCGAGGACCCTCCCAGCGCGCCCGACGGGTCCACCCTTGAATCTCCATCCACTCGCCCACGCGCGCCCGCACATGACGAACGGGCGAGACCCGCGACCGGACCCGAGTCCCGACCGCAGCCCTCGCCCGCAGCGAAGCGCACCGGGCGCGAGCAGGCTCACCGCCCACCCGCGCTCGCGCCGAGCTCGAGCAGGCTCATCGCCCACCCGCGCTCGCACCGAGCTCGAGCAGGCTCATCGCCCACCCGCGCTCGCACCGAGCGCGAGCGGGCTCACCGCCCACCCGCGCTCGCACCGAGCGCGAGCGGGCTCACCGCCCACCCGCGCTCGTGTCGACTCAGACCATCTCGCCAGCCGAGATCGCCTCGGCCTCGACACGCTCCGCCTCGGCCCCGTCGTCGACCCGCCGCAGCACCTTGGTGGTCAGCACCACGACCACGAACGCGACCGCCACCGAGACCCCGGCGAACACGTAGGCCGCCGACGGCGAGAACGAGTCGGCGAGCAGCGTCGCCACGGGGGGGGCGATCGCACCGCCGATGAAGCGCACCGCGGAGTACGCACTCGATGCCACCGAGCGGGGGAGGTCCGTCGCCTCCATCACGCACTCCGTGAGCACCGTGTTGAGGACACCGAGCACGAGGCCACCGATGACCACGCAGATGATGAGCCCGGCCTGCGAGGTCACGACGACCGCCGCGGCGAACAGGTCGAGGGCGAGGAGCGGCAGCGCGATCTTCAGCACGGTCGTGCGGCGCATGCGCGCGGTCAGCATCGGGGCGACCCACACGGAGGTGATCGCGAGCCCGACGCCCCACCCGAAGAAGGTGAAACCGATGCCGAGTGCGCCGAAGCCGAGCGGGAACGGCGTGTACGCGAGCAGCACGAAGAAGCCGATGTTGTAGAACAGCGCGGTCACCGCGAGGGCCGCGAGCGCCGGCTGTCCGAGGGCGCGGAACGGTGCCGAGAGCTTGGTCGGCGTGGGCTTCTCGAGTCCGGAGGTCTTGAGCAGCGCGACGACGGCGATGAACGCGATCGCCATCAGGGTGGTGACGCCGAAGAAGGGACCGCGCCAGCTCACCGACCCGAGCAGTCCGCCGACCAGGGGCCCGACGGCGATGCCGAGGCCGAGCGCTGCCTCGTAGAGGATGATCGCCGACGCGGTGCCGCCGGACGCTGCACCGACGATGGTCGCGAGTGCGGTGGAGATGAAGAGCGCGTTGCCCAGGCCCCAACCGGCGCGGAAGCCGATGATGTTCCACACGCTGCCCGAGGTCGCTGCGAGCACCGAGAAGACCACGATGAGCGCGAGCCCGATGAGCAGGGTGTTCTTCGCACCGATGCGGCTCGACACCCAGCTGGTGAAGAACATGGCGACGCCGGTGACCGCGAGGTAGCTCGTGAAGAGCAGTTCGGTCTGCGCGGCGGTGGCGTGCAGCGACGTCGCGATCGCGGGGAGGATCGGGTCGACCAGGCCGATGCCCATGAAGGCGACGACGCAGGCGAACGCGATCGCCCAGACGGCGGACGACTGCTTGAGGATGCTGCCGGACGCAGCGGGTGCGTGGGCGTTCACGCGTGGATCTCCGTTCTGGTGGGGTTCGTGGTGGTGCGCGAGGCGATGATGGCGGCGGCGTCGCGCAGGACGTCCCAGTCGTCGTCGTCGAGGTCGGCGAAGACCGGTCCGACGGAGTCGGCGATCGTCGCGCGCCAGGTGGCGAGCCGCTCGCGCCCTGCGTCGGTGAGCTCGATGAGCTGTCCGCGTGAGTCGTCGGGGTCGACGGTGCGCGAGAGCAGACCGTCGGTGAGCATGCCGGCGACGATCCGGGTCATCGTGGGCTGTGCCACACGGGACGCGGCGGCGAGCTCACCGAGGCGCAGCGGCTGCTCGGTCTCGAGGATGCCGAGCGTGCGCCAGACCGCGGCCGAGGTTGAGTCGCCGGAGGCCTGCGCCGCAGCACGGACCAAGCGGTTGACCGAGATGATCAGCGTCTCCAGCGCCTGCGCCCGTGATGCTTCCATGTCTGAACTATATAGCGGTGCTATACATCCGTCAACAGGGCGCCCCTGGTAGAAGGGACGCATGAGCGACATCACCATCCACGAGGGCGACGAGTACACCGCGATCTTCCACGGCGGTCCCTTCGACGGCACGACCGACACCCGCACCGCCACGAGCGACGCGGTCGACGACGAGGTCACGGTGTACGCGGACGTCGAGGGCCTGCAGACGGCCTTCGCCTACAAGGCCACCACGACCCGTCAGGTGCTCGACCAGACCTCGGTCGAGTACGAGTACGACGCCGCGGACTCCGATCCGGTCGACGACCTGCAGGACCGCGGGGACCGCAGCGGCGAGTTCGACCGGGAGTAGATCGCGCGCCGCGCACGTTGCACCGTCCCGTGCAGCTCGACCTCTGGACCTCCGCCTTCTGCGCCCCGTGCGCAGCCGCCCGCCGTGTGAGCGGTGAGGCAGCGGCGCTCGTCCCCGGGCTCCGGGTCACCGAACGCGACGTCGCGGCACACCCTGACACTGCAGAGGACCTCGGCATCCGATCGACCCCCACGATCATCGTGCGTCGGGACGACGGTGCCGAGGTCTTCCGTTCGCCGGGCGTCCCCTCACGGGACCAGCTGCTGGTGGCGGTCGCGAAGGCGCTCTGAGCGGACCCGGTCGGGAGGCACGGGTCACGTCCGCCTCGTCCGGTCACCGTGCAGGCGTGCTCGGCCAGGAGGCGCGGTGCATGTCCGCCACGTCGGTCGCGCCGGCAGCGCGTGCCCTCACGCGAGCGGGCGTTCCCTGCTGTCCGGCGGTGCCGCGCTGACCGGTTCCGCCCGCTCGGTGCGCCGGTCGTCCGGGCTGCCGGGCGTTTCCGCGCGGGCGGGCGTTCCCTGCTGACCGGCGGTGCCGCGCGGACCGGTTCCGCCCGCTCGGTGCGCCGGTCGTCCGGGCTGACCGGTGCGACCCCGGCGGGCGTGCCCTTCGTGCTCACCGGCGGCACACGCCGCACCCCTTCCGCCCGCTCGGGACGGACGAGCGGTCGGGCGCGATCGCCGAGCGCCGGCCTCGTGCGTGGCAGTGCAGCGCCCCGACGACCGACGGCGGTAGAATCGTCGCCGCTCGCCTCCGTAGCTCAGTGGATAGAGCAGGTGGTTTCTACCCTCCGTGTCGCGGGTTCGATTCCTGCCGGGGGCACACGCGACGAGAGGCCGCCATCCGTCGGGATGGCGGCCTCTCGTCGAACGGGGGAGGTCTCAGTCGTCCTCGGCTGCTCGGCGTCGCAGCTCGCTCGCGCTGATGGGCTGGGTGTACGGCGAGGCGTCGTCGTCCTCTCGAGCACCCGGCGTCGCGTTCGCCGCCCCGGGCCGGTCGAGCCCGGTCGCTGACGTTGCGGCACGGTTCACGTGGGCGTCAGCCGACGTCGGGCTCGCGACCCGGGGCGCGGAGGTCGGCCGGTCGTCGGAGCGGGCATCACCGCCACGATCGGTCACGTCGACCTCGCCGGAGTCCGAGGAGTCGTCGCTGCGCGAGCCGAGGTCGTTCCGAGCGCTCGGAGTCGTGCCGTTCCCCGGACGCGCCGACGCGATCGGCGACCCGAGCGGAGGGCGGACCGGCGTGCCGTCGAGCTGGACCGTCTCGCGGTCGCCGTAGGGGCGCGTCCGGTTGTCGGCAGCACCTCGGACGTCGTCGATCGGGGTGGTGGCGTCCTGGTCGACCGTCGCCGCGGCGGTCGGGCCCGAGGTGCGGCTCGCCGACGTCCCCGCCGCAGGGGAACCGACGGGAGACTGCTGCGGCGCAGGACGGAGCGAGGTGGTGGTCGGCGTCGGGCGCGACGGGGCCGTGCTGGCGTCTGCCTCGGCCGACCGCTGCTGCTGCTGCTGACCGGCGTTCCAGTCCTGCTGGCGGGCGATGAGGTCGGCGTCGGGGTCCGGAGAATCGAACTTCCAGCGTTCGAGATCGGCCTTGAACAGCTTCTTCGCGCGACCTGGCTTGCCGTTCCACTCGAGCAGACGGTCGCGGAGTTCGCCGAGCGACTGGTCTGCCTGCGAGGTGAAGGTCGAGGAGTTCCGCTTGATGTCGGCGATCTCGTGCTGCACCCAGTCGGCGGCCAGCGGAGCACCGCTCACCGGCAGGAGGCGCAGCCGCACGTCGGCGTCCTCGGCGAGGTGGTCGGCGTAGGCACGTTCCTCGTGTCCGAGTGCTCCCCAGCGTGAGGCCTTGCGCGCCGCGGTGACCACGCCCGCCACCGCTGCGTTCCGGCTCTCGCGGTCGTGGAGCGCGACGACGCGCTTCGTTGCCGCGCGTCCGATCAGCGCGGCGATCACTCCGGCGACGACGATCGCGACGAAGGGGATGATCGCGCCGGACAGCACGCGCCATCCCTCGTCGGATGCCGTCCAGTCGGTCAGGTCGTTCCACCAGTCCATGGGCGAACCCTACGCAGCGTGCGACGCAGAACCGCGGAGGTCGGACGGCGTTCCGTCGAGCCGGGCTGCGCTCCGTCGAGCCGGGCTGCGCTCCGTCGATCGGGGCGGCGTTCGCTCACGCGCAGCGGTGTTCCTTCGAGCGGCGCGGTCGAAGTGCGCGGGCGGCTGGTCAGCCCCAGCGCAGGCAGTCGACGGCGTCGTCCGCCGACCACACGTTCGGCAGCTCGACGAACCGTCGCTCGACCGCCACGTAGCGACGGGCGCGGTAGGCCGTGCCGCCCGCGACGTCCACGCGGTCGACGTACCCGACGATCTCGCCGTTGGTGCGGGTGACCCGGCTGAGGTCGTCCCGCACGTCGAGCACGCGCAGGTCGCCACGGCTGCGTGCGACCGGCGTGGAACGGATCCGGAACGCTGGTTCGGTGCTGGTCTGCACGGGTGCCTCCTGCTGGTTCGTCGTGGTCTTCGTTGCCTCGACGGTACGGCTGACCACCGACACTCCACGGCCGTGCAGTGGCGTCAGGGGAGCGCTCACGGCGAGGACGATGCTGTGCAGGAGACGTACCCCCGCCCCGTGTTCCGTGAGCGCAGGAGGGTACGGTGGCGCGCATGACGACGTTCGTGCTCGCAGGTGGATGCTTCTGGTGCCTCGACGCGGTGTACCGCACGTTGCAGGGTGTGCAGGACGTGGTGTCGGGCTACACCGGCGGCGTGGTCGAGGACCCGACGTACGAAGCGGTCTGCACCGGTGCGACCGGTCACGCCGAGGCGGTCGCGGTGACCTTCGACGAGTCGGTCATCCCCGCCGACGTCGTCCTCGACGTCTTCTTCACGCTCCACGACCCGCGGCAGCTGAACCGCCAGGGCGCGGACGTCGGCACCCAGTACCGCTCGGCGATGTTCCCGGCGGACGACGAGCAGCGAGCGCTGTTCGAGCACGCGGTGCAGCGCGCTGCGGACATCTGGGACGGCGGGATCGTGACGACGATCGAGCCGCTCGGTACGTTCTTCCGTGCGGAGGAGCACCACCAGGACTTCTTCGCGAAGAACCCCGGTCAGGGCTACTGCCTCGCGGTCGCGCTGCCCAAGGTGAACAAGGTCCGCAAGGCCTACAGTCAGTACATCCTGGCGTCCTGAGGCACGGACGTCGGGGCCACGAGGAGGTGGTCGAACGATGATGGACAACACCGGGACCTGGGTGGCCGTCGGTCCGGCGGGCGCGGTCGGGAGCATCCGCCGCGCGTCGGACGGCTTCCACGTCGAGCTCTACGGTCGACGGGGCCGAGGCGGGACCTACCCGTCGCTGGAGACCGCGAAGGGTGCGGTCCACGCGGCGCTCGGGCCTCTCGCCGACCGACCCGAGTTCCGCGCGCACTGACCCGCCAGCCCGGAGGTTCGGGGGAGTCTTCCTCCACAGCCCACCTCGACGAGTCGGCTGCTCACAGATCGAGCCCCGGGTCGCAAGTGCGGCCCGGGGCTCGCAGACGATCGAGTCATGAACGACACGATCACCGTCTGCGGCATCGTCGCGACCGAACCCCGGCACCTCGTCACCGACACCGGCATCGCCATCTCGAGCATGCGCCTGGCGTCCCCCTCCCGTCGTTGGGACCGCAGCACGTCGTCGTGGACGAACGGTCCGACGAACTGGTACACGGTCACCGCCTTCCGGTCCCTCGCGGCGAACGTTCACAAGTCGCTGAAGAAGGGCGATCGCATCCTCGTGACCGGACGCGTCCGGATCCGCACCTGGGAGCGTGACGGACGGAACGGGACCGCGGTCGAGATCGACGCCGACGGCATCGGGCACGACCTCGCCTGGGGCATCAGCAACTGGATCCGCGTCCCGCGGCACGTCGGCGACTCCAACGCGGGTCCCGGGGTGCCGCCGGGGGTGCCGACGGTGGACCCGGACACCGGCGAGGTGACGGGCACGGTGCCCGAGGACGACCACGCGACGCCCGTGCTCGGCGGGGACGGCGACGATGCGCTGCCCGGGGCAGCAGACGGGACCGTGCTGGCGCGCCACGGCGTCCGGGACGGCGGCGTCCTGAGCGTCGGCATCCCGGGCGACGGCGTCGCGGACGGCGGCGACCCGGGTGACAGCGGGGCGCGGGCAGCCGGAGGGGTCGCCCCGGTCGTGCCCGGATCCCGAGAGCCCGAGCCGGGGGCAGACGGCGACGCCGACGCCCGTGCCGTCGCATGAGTCGTCGCACGGGTCATCACCGGGACCGTCGGCGACGCACGACAACCGCGCCCTGCCCATGCCGGCCGTCTCGGCGCGAGGCACACGCGTCCTGCCGGTGCCGGCCGCCTCGGCGCGCGCCCCACCGTGGTCCTGTCGGCGCCGCCGACCCGCGCGCCCTGCGCCGCGGCGCAGGGGGGAGCGGTGACGTGCCCGGGTCAGTAGACTTGCGCCGATATGGCTGAGTACATCTACCAGATGGTCCGCGCCCGCAAGACGGTCGGCGACAAGCTGATCCTCGACGACGTCACGATGTCGTTCATCCCCGGCGCCAAGATCGGCGTCGTGGGGCCGAACGGCGCGGGCAAGTCGACGATCCTGAAGATCATGGCGGGTCTCGACCAGCCGTCCAACGGCGAGGCGAAGCTCACGCCGGGCTTCTCCGTCGGCATCCTCATGCAGGAGCCCGAGCTCGACGAGTCCAAGACCGTGCTCGAGAACGTCCAGATGGGCGTCGGTGCGATCAAGGGCAAGCTCGACCGCTTCAACGAGATCTCCGCGCTGATGGCGGAGCCGGACGCCGACTTCGACGCCCTCCTGGCCGAGATGGGCACCCTGCAGGAGGAGATCGACGCGGCCGACGCGTGGGACCTCGACTCCCAGCTCGAGCAGGCCATGGACGCGCTGCAGTGCCCGCCGGCTGACGCGCAGATCGCCAACCTCTCGGGTGGCGAGAAGCGCCGCGTGGCGCTCTGCAAGCTGCTCCTCGAGAAGCCCGACCTGCTCCTGCTCGACGAGCCCACCAACCACCTCGACGCCGAGTCCGTGCTGTGGCTCGAGCAGCACCTGTCGAAGTACCCCGGCGCAGTGCTCGCCGTCACGCACGACCGGTACTTCCTCGACCACGTCGCACAGTGGATCGCCGAGGTCGACCGTGGTCGCCTGTACCCGTACGAGGGCAACTACTCGACCTACCTCGAGAAGAAGCGCGAGCGTCTCGAGGTCCAGGGCAAGAAGGACGCCAAGCTCGCCAAGCGTCTGTCCAGCGAACTCGAGTGGGTCCGGAGCAACTCGAAGGGCCGCCAGGCGAAGTCGAAGGCCCGTCTCGCCCGGTACGAGGAGATGGCTGCCGAGGCCGAGCGCACGCGGAAGCTCGACTTCGAGGAGATCGTCATCCCCGTGGGCCCGCGTCTGGGCTCGCAGGTGATCGACGCCGAGAAGCTCCAGAAGCAGTTCGGTGAGCGCGTCATCATCGACGGCCTGTCCTTCACGCTGCCCCGCAACGGCATCGTCGGGGTCATCGGTCCGAACGGCGTCGGCAAGACCACGCTGTTCAAGACCATCGTCGGCCTCGAGCCGCTCGACGGCGGCCAGCTGCGGATCGGCGACACGGTCGACATCTCGTACGTCGACCAGAGCCGCGGCGGCATCGACCCGAACAAGAACCTGTGGGAGGTCGTCTCCGACGGCCTGGACTTCATCCAGGTCGGCAAGACCGAGATCCCGTCCCGCGCCTACGTCTCGCAGTTCGGGTTCAAGGGTCCGGACCAGCAGAAGAAGGCCGGTGTGCTCTCCGGTGGTGAGCGGAACCGCCTGAACCTGGCGCTCACGCTCAAGCAGGGCGGCAACCTCCTGCTCCTCGACGAGCCGACCAACGACCTCGACGTCGAGACCCTCGGCAGCCTCGAGAACGCCCTGCTCGAGTTCCCCGGCTGTGCCGTGGTCATCACCCACGACCGGTGGTTCCTCGACCGCATCGCGACGCACATCCTCGCGTGGGAGGGCGTGAACGAGGACGGTACCCCGAACTGGTACTGGTTCGAGGGCAACTTCGAGGCCTACGAGGAGAACAAGCTCGTGCGCCTCGGCCCGGACGCGAACAAGCCCGGTCGCTCGACGTACCGCAAGCTCACCCGCGACTGACCCGTGGCGAGGCTGCACGCTCCCGTCCGCATCCGGTGGAGCGACATCGACGCGTACGGCCACGTCAACAACTCCGCGATGCTGCGCCTCCTCGAGGAGGCGCGCATCGCGGGGTTCTGGGGCCACGACCCCGCCGACGTCGCGCCGGAGGACGACCTGCCGGACCCGATCATCGACGGCCGGCCCGGCTCCGGGACGATGACGGTCATCGCTGCACAACGTCTCGAGTACCTCGCATCGATCCCGTACCTGCGCCGGCCGCTCGACGTGCAGATGTGGATCGGACGCATCGGTGGCGCGAGCATCGACGTGTCGTACGAGATCTGGTCACCCGTCGGAGTCGAGCCGCAGGTGCTCTACACGCGCGCCACGACCGCCTTGGTGATGGTCGACGCGGCCTCGAACCGGCCTCGGCGCCTGTCCGAGGCCGAGCGCGCCGCCTGTGCGCCGTTCGTCGAAGCGCCCGTGCAGTTCTCCCGCCCGTAGCGGCGGGACCGCCGGCGCAGTTCTCGAGCCCGTAGCCGGCTGGACCGCCGGCGCAGTTCTCGAGCCCGTGGCGGCCAGGACGGGCGGCACCGTGTGTCCGCCAGGAGCGGGCAGGGCAGCCGTCAGCGCGGCACGCGCAGCATCCCCTCCTGCGCCACCGAGGCCAGCAGCCGACCGTCGCGCGCGAACATCCGCCCGAACGCCAGTCCCCGGCCGCCCTGGGCGCTCGGGGACTCCTGTGCGTACAGGACCCAGTCGTCGGCACGGCCGTCGCGGTGCCACCACATCGCGTGGTCGAGGCTCGCGCTCTTCACTCCCGGCGTGCCCCAGGCGACGCCGTGCCGCCGCATGATCGGCTCCAGGATCGACATGTCGCTCGCGTAGCCGAGCACGGCCCGGTGCAGCGACGGGTCCTCCGGCAGGTCACCGTCGACGCGGAACCACACCGCCTGGTGCGGGACGCGCTCGCCCTGTACGTCGACGAACACCGGGCCCTCGACGTGCCGCAGGTCGATCGAGCGTTCCGCCCAGGCCTGCGCCACGGGGTGGTCGATCGCGGACAGGATCGACGCGGCCGAGGGCAACGACTCGGGATCGGGGGTACCGACGGGGAACGGGTCCTGGTGCTCGAGTCCGTCGTCCGGTCGCTGGAAGGAGGCGATCATCGAGAAGATCGGCACACCGCGTTGGTAGGCCTGGACACGGCGCGTGGCGAACGAGCGGCCGTCGTGGATGCGCTCGACGGCGAAGGTGATGGGCACGTCGATGTCACCGGGACGCAGGAAGTACCCGTGCATCGAGTGGATGCCGCGGTCCTCGATCGTGTGCTGCGCGGCGACGATGCACTGCGCGAGCACCTGTCCGCCGAAGACCCGGCCGCCGGGCGACCAGTGGCTGGCACCGGTGAGGATCGTCTCGCCCGTGCTCGCGCCGGTGTCCTGCAGGCGGAGGGTGCTGAGGAAGTCGGGTTCGCCGTTCACCCCCGCAGTCTACGAACCCGTCGCCGGTAGGATCGGTGTCGACATGGGCACCTCGTTCACGCTTCCCGACGCCGCTTCGCTCGGCGATCTCCGCACCTACCTCGGACGCGCTGCCCGGATCGAGGACGGCTCCGTGCGGCTCATCGCCGACTCCGGCGTCCTCGCCGTCTACGCCGCGATCCTCTACCCGGTCGGGCTCCTCGACGAGCTGCCGACCGTGCTCGGTCTCCGCACCTTCTCGCTGACCGAGCCAGCGACGATCGACGCGGTCGTCCCGCTCGCCTCCCTGCGGGAGCGGCTCCGTGTGCTGGCCGAGGAACAGGACGCCGCCGGTGCCGACGGTGCCGACCCGACGCGACCGACCCCGATCGAGGTCGGGCTGCCGCACGAGGTGCACACCGTGACGTGGGCCGCGATCTCGCCGCCCCGCGGGGGATGGGTGCCGCTGCCCGACGTCTCGCCGGAGCTGCTCCGCCGCGCTGCCCGCGACGGGATCGCCGAGGTCGCGGACGCCGTCCCGTCGAACGCCGGTGACGCCATCGTCCGCCGCATCCGCGCCGAGGTCTGGGGCCGTCCCGTCCCCGGGATCGAGCACGTCCCCGCAGCAGCCGGGTTCGCGGGGGAGAGCCTCGGCTTCCTCGGCCACGATCCGGTCCGGCTGTTCGAGACCGGCCCCTGGAGCCGCCTGACGACGTCGCGCGGGCACATCCTGGTGAAGCGACGCGCCTGGAGCCTCGACCACTAGTGCCGCCGCGGCACTGCCGATCCCTGCACGGTCGCGCACGAGCCCTCGTCCGTCCACACCTCCGACGGGCACCCGGTCAACGCCGTGAGCGGCATGGTTGGGTTGCGTCATGCACGTCTTCCTCACCGGCGCATCCGGGTACATCGGGTCATCAGTCCTCCGCGCACTCCTCGCCCACGGGCACCAGGTCACCGCGGTCGTCCGTTCCGACCAGAAGGCGCAGGCGGTCCGTGACGCCGGCGGCCAGGCGGTCGTCGGCGACCTGTCCGACACCGAGCTCGTGCGCCGACTCGCGCATGAGAGCGATGCCGTCGTCCACACCGCGTCGGCCGAGTCGGTGGACCCGGACTTCACGGCGACGGTGACCGAGGCGTTCTCGGGGACGTCGAAGCCGTTCGTGCACACGGGCGGCATCTTCACGTTCGGCGACTCGACCGACATCTCGGAGCAGTCGCCCGTCGACCCGCCGGAGCTCACGGCGTGGCGCGCCCCGATCGAGGCGCGGGTCCGCGCGAGCGACGCACGGACGACGATCGTCGCACCGGGCATCGTGTACGGCCGTGGCGCGGGCATCCCGGCGATGTTCGTCGGCGACGGGGAGCACGAGGTCCGGCTGGTGGGCGACGGGTCACAGCGGTGGACGACGGTGCACGTCGACGACCTCGGCGAACTGTACGTCCTCGCCGTGCAGCGCGGGGAGCAGGACGGCTACGTCGTCGCCGCGACCGGTGACAACCCGACCGTGCGCGAGATCGCCGAAGCGGGCGCGCACGGGTCGCCGGTCGTCGCCGAGAGTGCCGACGACAGTCGGGAGCGGCTCGGTCGCGCGTACGCGGACGCCCTGCTGCTGCACCAGGAGGCGTCGGGCGCGCACGCGCGCGCCGCCTTCGGCTGGAACCCGACCCGACCAACACTGGTCGAGGACCTCGCCAGCGGGTCCTCCGCCCGCTGAACCCAGGTGCGGGGCGGACGGGAGGCCCGTGGCGGCCCCGCCACGGGCCTCCCGTCCGCGTCCCGCCCGGCAGCGACCGCCACAGGACGAACCCGCTGTCCGGCTCGGCATCGAGCGGACCAGCCGGATACCGAGCGGACCGGCCGGCTACCGAGCGGACCGGCCCGGGTTCGAGCGGACCGGCTCGGCATCGAGCGGCGAGGACGCTCAGTCGAACGTGTTCGTCATCGCGTGTGCCGCCCGGTCGAGGTACGCCCACAGTTCGGCCTCGTCGAGGGGCGCCAACCCCAGCGACTCGACGGCCTCGTGCATGTGGTGGAGCCAGCGTTCCCGGGCTTCGGAGGTGATGCGGAACGGGTTGTGGCGCATCCGGAGCCGGGGGTGCCCGCGCTCCTCGCTGTACGTGCCGGGGCCGCCCCAGTACTGCTGCAGGAACGCCGACAGCCGCCAGATCGCACCGTCGAGGTCGTCAGCCGGGTACATCGGCCAGATGACCTCGTCCTGCTGCACCCCCTCGTAGAAGCGTCGGACCAGCCGGTCGAAGGTGGGAGCACCGCCGATGCGTTCGTACAGGGAGCCGGTCGCGCTGGCGCCGTGCTCGCCGACGCGGAGCGTGATCGGCTGCGCCGGTACGCCGCCCCGGTCCGGAGGGGTGAGGTCGCTCACTGGTGGTCCTTCCCGGGGTCCTGGCCGCGGTCGGTGTCGTCGGTGCGGATCGCCCGTCCGAACAGGTTCCCACGCTTCCCACCGCGCGACTTCGTCGGTGCGGGCGTCGGCTGCGTCCGGACCGACCGGAGGCCGTTGATCGAGGTGGCGTTCTCCCACCCCTCGGGCATGATCATCGCCATGGCGGGCAGTGTGACGCCGAGCTCGTCGACGGCGCGCTTCAGCCGCACGCGCATCTCGCGCCCGACGACGTCGAGCTCGGACGCGCGGGTCTTGACGACGAGACGGAACACCATCCCGGCGTCGGAGATCGACTGGAGGCCCCAGATCTCCGGCTTCTCGACGATCCGCTGACGCCAGCGCGGCTCCTGGGACATCGTCACCGCGGCACGGAGGAGGGCGTCCTGCACGGCGTCGATGTCGGTGTCGTACGGGACGGTGATGTCGACCAGCACGCGCGACCAGCCCTGGGAAAGGTTGCCGACGCGCAGGATCTGCCCGTTCGGGACGAACCACAGGATGCCGTTCACGTCGCGGATCTGCATGACGCGGAGTCCCACGTTCTCGACCACGCCGGTGGCCTGCCCGGTGTCGACGACGTCCCCGACGCCGGCCTGGTCCTCGAGGATCATGAAGACGCCGGAGAGCAGGTCCTTCACGATGCTCTGCGCACCGACGGCGAGGCCCGCGGCGATCAGCGAGGCGCCACCGACGATCCCGACGGCCGCGCCCTGCCACACGGCGGTGACGATGACGATCAGCGCGATGACCACGACGACGACGGTCGCCAGGTTCTCGAGCACACTGCCGAGGGTCCGGGTCCGTTGCACGACGCGGGCGGTCTGCACCGGCGAGGCGATGAGCGCCTGGGTGTCGTCGACGTTCTGGCGGCGCTTCGCCCCGTTGACCACCTGGTCGACGACGCCCTTGATCACGCGCCGGAGGATCAGCCGCAGGACGATCGCCGCGATCACCGTGATGACGATCGTGATCGGTGCTTGCCAGGTGTCGACGAACTGGGTGAATGCGTTCGACGCCCACTTCGAGACGTCGTCGGTCGTGTTCGCTGCCGAGTTCATCATCCGGACGATGCTAGAGGGCGAGGCCTCGGCGACCCTTGAGGATCACCGAGGCCCCGCCCCTGCACTGCCGTCGGACGACGATCAGGCGTCGGCCGCCTGGACCCGCAGCGCGCGCTCGGTACCCGCGAGGTTCTCGGACACGATGCGGCGGAGCGCCGGGGTCTCCGGGTGTGCCTCGAGCCACGCGTTCGCGGCGTCGCGGAGCTCGACCGACGCGAGCGGCGCCGGGTAGAGGCCGCTGACGATCGTGTCGGCGATGTGGTAGCTCCGCTCGGCCCAGATGCGGGTCAGCACGTCGAAGTACCGCGACACGAGCCCCTCGAGGACGACCGGGCTGTTGGTGTGCTGGAAGCCGACGGTCGTCTGGCGGACGATGGCGTTCGGCGCCTCGGACGAGTCGACGAGCGACGAGAACGCCGCGAGCTTGCCCTCGGCGGTCGGGATCGTCGCCCGCGCCCGCGCGGCGGCCTGCTCGCCCGAGGCCGTCTTGTCGGCGGCGAGCTCGGCGTCGACCTCGGCGTCACCGGCAGCACCTGCGAGGACGAGGCCCTCGAGCAGCTCCCAGCGCAGGTCGGTGTCGATCTCCAGGCCCTGCAGTGTGACGGACCCGTCGCGCAGGCCCTGCAGGGTCGTGACGTGCTCCGGCGTCGAGGCGATCTGCGCGAAGAACTTCACGAACTGGAACTGGGCGTCGGACCCGGCCTCGGCCGAGGAGGCCAGCTGCCAGAGGGTGTCGCCCACGGTGCGGACGGTGGCGTCGACCTTCGCCGGTGCCACGTAGCTCCGGGCGGTCAGCAGCAGCTGCGAGAGCGTGGTGCGGATCGTCGTCGACTCGGTCTCGGTCGCGATGTTGCCGAGCACCAGGCGGACGTAGTCGCTCGCGGGCGACTCGGCGTCGCGCGTAGCGTCCCACATCGCGCCCCAGACGATGGAGCGGGCGAGCGGGTTCGCGATCGCGGCGAGGTGCTCGATCGCGGTGCGGCGGGACTGCTCGTCGAGACGGATCTTGGCGTACGCCAGGTCGTCGTCGTTGAGGAGCACGAGGTCGCCGCGGTGCACGCCGACGAGCTCGGGGACCTCGGTGCGGGCACCGTCGACGTCGATCTCGACGCGGTGCGTGCGCTCGAGCTTGCCGCCGGCCGACGCGGTGTCGGCACCGAAGGGCGCCGACTCGTCCGTCGTGAAGCCGTAGACGCCGATCGCCAGACGGTGCGGGCGGAGCGTCGGGTGGTCGGCCGGAGCCTCCTGCAGCACGGCGAAGGACGTGATCACGCCGGACTCGTCGACCTCGATCTCGGGGCGCAGCGTGTTCACGCCGGCGGTCTCGAGCCACAGCTGCGACCACTCGGACAGGTCGCGGCCGCTGGTCGCCTCGAGCTCGACGAGCAGGTCGCGGAGCTCGGTGTTGCCGTGGTGGTGCTTCGTGAAGTAGGCCGAGACGCCCGCGAAGAACGCGTCGATGCCGACCCACGCCACGAGCTGCTTGAGGACGGAACCGCCCTTGGCGTACGTGATGCCGTCGAAGTTGACCTGGACGTCCTCGAGGTCGTTGATCGTCGCGACGATCGGGTGCGTCGAGGGGAGCTGGTCCTGGCGGTAGGCCCAGGACTTCTCCATCGCCTGGAAGGTGGTCCACGCCTCGGTCCACTCGGTGGCCTCGGCCGTGGCGATGGTCGACGCCCACTCGGCGAACGACTCGTTCAGCCACAGGTCGTTCCACCACTTCATGGTGACGAGGTCGCCGAACCACATGTGCGCGAGCTCGTGCAGGATCGTGACGACCCGGCGCTCCTTGATGGCGTCGGTGACCTTCGAGCGGAAGACGTAGGTCTCGGTGAAGGTCACGCAGCCCGCGTTCTCCATCGCGCCGGCGTTGAACTCCGGCACGAAGAGCTGGTCGTACTTCTCGAACGGGTACGGGACGTCGAACTTCTCCTCGTAGTAGGCGAAGCCCTTCTTGGTCGTCTCGAACACGTACTCGGGGTCGAGGTACTCGGCGAGCGAGCGCCGCGCGAAGACGCCGAGCGGGATGGTCCGGCCGTCGCGGCTCGTGAGCTCGTCGCGGACGACCTCGTACGGGCCGGCGACGAGCGCGGTGATGTAGCTCGAGATCGTCGCGGTCGGGCTGAACGCCCACGTGGCGATCTCGCCGTCGACGTGGGGCTCGGGCGTCGGGGAGTTCGAGACGACCTGCCAGCGCGACGGTGCCGTGACGGTGAAGGAGAACTCGGCCTTGAGGTCGGGCTGCTCGAACACCGCGAACATCCGGCGCGAGTCCGGGACCTCGAACTGGGAGTACAGGTAGACCTCGTCGTCGACCGGGTCGACGAAGCGGTGCAGGCCCTCGCCCGTGTTCGTGTACATCGCGTCGGCGACGACCACGAGCTCGTTCTGCTCCTGCAGGTCGTCGAGCTGGATGCGCACGCCGTCGTTCACCGCGGCGACGTCGAGCGCCGAGCCGTTCAGGGTGATCGAGTGCACGGTCTTCGTGATCGCGTCGATGAAGGTCGAGGCACCGGGCGTCGCGGTGAACCGGACGCGCGTGGTGCTGCCGAAGGTCTCGGCCCCGCGGGTCAGGTCCAGCTCGACGTCGTACGTCTGCACGTCGACGATCGCGGCGCGTTCCTGGGCTTCGGTTCTGGTGAGGTTCTCTCCGGGCACGGACGCTCCAACTTCGCTTGCGGCGCGGACGATCGATGTCCGCGGTGAGGGGATCCCGGCAGGCGTCGTGCGCCGTCGGGACGATGGGATCAGCCTAGCGAGCGCGCGTACGCTCGCAGCGTGACCGAGACGACTGTGGACAACACCGAGACCGCCCGCACCGCCGTGGAGTTCTGGTTCGACCCGAACTGCCCGTGGGCCTGGATGACGAGCCGCTGGGTCGGCGAGGTCGAGCGCCAGCGCCCGATCGACGTGACCTGGAAGGTGATGAGCCTCTTCGTCCTCAACGAGGACCAGGACATCCCGGACGATTACCGGGAGCGCATCCACACGGGACAGCTCTACCCGCGCATCGTCACCGCCGCGCTGCTCCGCCACGGCCAGGACGTCGTCAAGCCGCTGTACGACGCGCTCGGCGAGCACGTCCACCACCGCCAGGAGTCCGACCCCGACCAGGTCGTGCCCGCCGTGCTCCGCGAGCTCGACCTCGACGAGGACCTGCTCGAGTACGCGTGGACCGACGAGGTCGACCAGGCCGTCCGTGCGAGCCACCAGGACGGCATCGACCGGGTCGGTCAGGACGTCGGCACCCCGGTCATCGCCGTCGAGGGCACCGCGTTCTTCGGCCCGGTCATCTCCCCGGCGCCGAAGGGCCAGGAGGCGCTCGACCTGTGGGACGGCGTCGTCGCCGTCGCGAAGGTCCCCGGCTTCTTCGAGCTCAAGCGTTCGCGGACGGTCGGTCCGATCTTCGACACCGTCGAGTAGCCCGGCCGGCGTCCACGACGCGACCGGTGGACGGACGGACGGGAGGCGCGGTGCGGCTCCGCCCCGCGCCTGCCGTCCGTCCGACGCCCCGTCAGGACAGGGGCAACCGCATCAAGGTCAGGTCGAGCCACCGGTCGAACTTCCGCCCGACCTCGGGCAGCACGCCGACGGTGGTGAAGCCGAGTCGCTCGTGGAGGGCGATCGAGCCGGTGTTCGTCGAGCAGATGCCCGCCATCAGGACGTGCACGCCGGCCGAGCGGGCGTGCGCGACGAGCGCGTCCATGAGCACGGTGGCGATGCGCCGACCGCGGAACGCCGGGACGACGTAGACGCTGTGCTCCACGGTGTGCCGGTACCCCTGGTGCGGCCGGAAGGCGCTGTAGGTGACGTACCCGGCGACGGCGCCGTCGACCTCGGCGACCAGGACGGGCAGCCCGGCAGCCCGGCGCTCCGCGAGCCAGCCGTCGAAGTACTCCCGCGGGTGCGGCTCCTCCTGCCAGATCGCGGTCGAGTGCAGCACGGCGTCGACGTGCAGGGCGTGGACGACGTCGAGGTCACGCGGCTCGCAGTCGCGGACCGTGACCGAGGACGCCGACTCCGTCGCATATGCTGTCGCCATGTCTCAGATCGTAGACGACTTCTCGGCGACGGTGGAACCGGTCACCGAGCACCCGGACGACGCCGACCAGCGTCGCCTGGGGGAGCGACTGCAGCGCCTCCGCACCGAGCGGAAGTGGAGCCTGACCGAGCTCGCCGAGGAGTCCGGTGTCTCCCGCGCGATGATCAACCGCGTCGAGCGCGGGGTGTCCAGTCCGACGGCGACGATCCTCGGGCGGCTGTCCGGGGCGTTCGGACTCACGATCTCGCAGCTCCTCGACGAGGCACTCGACCACGAGGTGCCCAGGGCGACCGACCCGGACGAGGCGCGTGGCGTCCAGCGCGGGGTGACCGCCGACTCCTGGACCGATCCCGAGACCGGGTACCGCCGTCGTCCGGTCTCGAGTGCCGACTTCCCCGCGGACGTCACCGAGGTGCGCCTCCCGGCCGGTGAACAGGTGGCGTACCCGGCGTCCGCCTACGCGTTCCTCCGGCACTGCATCTGGGTGGTCGACGGCGTGCTCGAGGTCGTCGTCGGCGACGAGCCCACCCGGCTCGGTGCCGGCGACCGCATCGAGCTCGGTGAGCCCGCCGACGTGGTCTACCGGAACCCCGGCGCGGAGCCCGTGCGGTACGTCGTCGTGGTGGTCCGGGCCCCTCGGGGCCGGGAATAGGATCGGAGCCATGCGCATCCACCTCGGAACGGACCACGCCGGCCTCGAGTTCACCAAGACCCTCGCCCAGCACCTCACCGAGGCGGGGCACGAGGTCGTCGACCACGGGCCGACCGAGTACGACGCGCTGGACGACTACCCGTCGTTCTGCATCAACGCCGCGCACGCGGTCGTGCAGGACCAGCGCGCGGGCGTCGAGGCGCTCGGCGTCGTCTTCGGCGGGTCGGGCAACGGCGAGCAGATCGCCGCGAACAAGGTGGAGGGCATCCGCGCCGCGCTGGTCTGGAACGAGTCGACCGCGCTCCTCGCCCGCCAGCACAACGACGCGAACGTCATCTCGATCGGCGCGCGCCAGCACACCGAGGAGGAAGCGATGCGCTTCGTCGACCTCTTCGTCGCCGAGCCCTTCTCGGGCGAGGAGCGTCACGCTCGCCGCATCGCGCAGCTGGCCGAGTACGAGACGACGGGGCACATCGCCGGTCGGCAGATCGACGAGTAGTCCGGGTAGACAGGACCGATGCCAGAGGGTCACTCCGTCCACCGCATCGCGAACCAGTTCTCCCGGCACTTCGTCGGCAAGCGCTGCGAGGTCTCCAGCCCGCAGGGGCGGTTCGCCGCCGGTGCCGCCCAGCTCGACGGCAAGCGCATGGTCGCCGCCCGGGCCGTGGCGAAGCAGATGTTCCTCGAGTTCGAGGACGACCTGTTCCTCCGCGTCCACCTCGGGCTCTACGGGGCGTGGGACTTCGCGGGCGTGATCTCGTCGGCCGAGGCGCTGTCCGAGGACGGCGACGGCGAGGAGTCGCTGTCGTCGATCGGCGCCCCGCGGCTCGCCCGGTACCGGATGGCCGAGCAGGAGAAGTCGGAGGACCCGATCGAGTCCTTCCCACCGGACCCGGTCGGCCAGGTGCGCGTCCGCATCCTGACCGAGGACACCGTCGCCGACCTCCGCGGACCGACAGCCTGCGTCGTCGAGGACCCGGCCGGGGTGCAGCGCGCGCTCGACAAGCTCGGGCCGGACCCGATCAACGACGACGGCCCGGAGGCCGAGCAGACCTTCGTCGACAACGTCCGGAAGCGGAACGTCGCGATCGGGCAGCTGCTCATGGACCAGGCCGTCGTCGCGGGCATCGGCAACATCTACCGGGCCGAGCTGCTCTTCCGGCAGCGCATCGACCCGTACAAGCCCGGCAGGAAGATCACTGTGAAGCAGGCGAAGGCGCTCTGGCAGGACTGGTCGAAGCTGCTGCACGCGGGGGTCCGTGACGGCCTCATGCTGACGATGGACGACCTGTCCGAGGCCGACCACGCCAAGGCGGTGCGCTCGCGGAAGGACCGCCACTGGGTGTACCACCGCGAGGGGGAGCCCTGCCGGGTGTGCGGCACCGAGATCCGGATGGCGGACATGGCCGGACGCAAGCTCTACTGGTGCCCGAAGGACCAGGAGTAACGCCGGGGACCAGGAGGAGCCAGGGGACGAGGAGGCGCCGGGGCCGCTACAGGTCGCGGTGCGTGAACCGTCCCGCGATCGCGGTCCCGAGCACCTCGGCGTGCCGCAGCGACGCCGAGTCGGCGACCGCCAGCGGGTCCGCGGCGAGCAGCACCAGGTCGGCGACGTCGCCGACGGACACCCCGACCCGACCGCCCTCGGTCGAGCCGCGCCACGCGGTCAGCGCCGCCAGCCGCTCGGACGGGTGCCACGGTGTGCGTCCGTCGCGGTCCCGCCCGACCGCGGCCGCCATCGACACCCACGGGTCGAGCGGCGCGACGGGAGCATCCGACCCGAGCCGGAGCTCCGCACCGGCCCGGTGCAGCGACGCGAACGGGAAGGCCCGGTCGGTCATGCCCGCCCAGTACCGGTCCGCGATGTCCCGATCGTCCATCGCGTGCTCGGGCTGGACGGACGCAGCGACCCCGAGCCGGGCGAACCGGTCGACGTCGGTGTCGACGAGCAGCTGGGCGTGCTCGATGCTGCCCCGCGCGCCCACGGCCTCGAACACGTCGAGCGCCAGGGTGTTCGCCCGGTCGCCGATCGCGTGCACGGCGGGGACGAGTCCGGCGTCGACCGCGCGCCGGACCATCGCGACGAGATCCTCGAACGGGTACGCGAGCACCCCCTCGCCCGACGTCAACGCGGCGGTCCGGGTGCCGAGCGAGCCGTCGGTGATCACCTTGAACGGACCCGTCCGGACCAGGCCACGGGTACCGTCCACGACGTCGCCGGTCCGGAGGCCACGGGCGATCGCCGCGTCGAGGCCGCCCGGGTACACCCCGCAGTCCACCCGCAGGCCGTCGGTGCCGGCGCGGACCCGTCGCGTCCAGCGGTCGAGTCCGGACACCATCTCGAGGTCGACGACACGCGTCACGCCGCGGGCGGCCGCTGCGTCGACCGCCTCCGCCGCCCAGTCGTCGAGCACGTCGTCCGGCACCCGGGACAGCACCGCGGTCACGTCGAAGGCGTCCTGCTCGCGCAGGACCCCGTCGTCCCCGGCGGCGAGCGGCCGTCCGACGAGCGCCGAGCAGTGGGCGAGCGCGAGCGCGTTGCACCACACGGCGTGCAGGTCGGCGCTGATGACGACGACCGGGAGGCCCGGTGCGGCACCGTCGAGCAGCTCGCGTCGTGCGGGGCGCGGCCAGGTCCCGTCGCGGTAGCCGTGGCCGACGAGCACCAGGTCCGACACCCCGGTGCGCGCGACCGCGGCGAGCGCCTCGGCCGTCGCCTCCGCCGACGTGCAGGCGGACACGTCGACGCGCCGGCGGACCAGGGCCCACTGGTCGAAGTGCACGTGGTGGTCGACGAGCCCCGGACCGAGCCACGCGCCGTCGGTTTCGACGACGTCGGTGTCGGCGCCCGTGGGCGGGTCGAGCGTGCCGGCGGGGGCGACCGCGTCGACGCGGCCGCCGACGATGCGGACGTCGCACGGCGCGCCGGAGGTGCCCACCCGGCGGACGGTGCGGAGCAGGACGTCGGTCACGATGCCTCCCGGTCGTCCCGGCGCGCCACCTGGGCGCGCTCGACGGCGTCGGCGAGCGCTGGCGAGGCGTACGGGCCGTCGCCGCGGAGCCCGGCGACGATCCGCTCGACGACCTCGGGAGCCTTGTTCTGCGAGAGCTTCGCGCGGGCGTCGAACCGGGTGACCCGGATGCGGATGCCGACGGTGCCCTTCGCCGCGCGGCGGGCGGTCGCGGGGTCGACGTCGAGGGACACCGGCTCGGGCATCACGCGCTCGAAGTGGTCGACCAGCTCGCCGAGCACCCGGAAGTTCTCCTCGTCGGACAGGATCTCCGGCGTGCCCCAGCAGTGCGCCGTCACGTGGTCCCAGGTCGGGACGAACTGCTCCGGTGGGTACCAGGCGGGGGAGACGTAGCCGTGCGGGCCCTGGAACACGACGAGGACCTCGTGCTGGCCGAGCTCGTGCGCGACCTCGTCCGGTCGGCCGACGTGCGACACGAGGACGAAGGCGTCGGGATCGTCGTCCGGTCCCGGCGCCTCGAGCAGGAACGGGTAGTGCGAGGCGACGAGCCCCTGGGCGGTGTGCGACACGATCGTCGCCCACGGGTGCCCGTCGATCAGACGTCGCACCTCGTCGACGTCGGTCATGAGGAAGTGGGGTGTGTGCCGCATGCGACGAGCGTGGCACATGCGAGGCTGGTCGGCATGGAGAAGCGCGCCGCGTACGAGTCCGTCCTGCCCTACGTCCGTGAGTGGATCGACTACAAGGTGTGGCAGCTCCGGCTCCCGGGCGTGCAGGTCGCGATCGGATTCGAGGACGAGGTGCTGTTCTCCGAGGCCTGGGGTCACGCGGACGTCGAGGCCGGACGGCGCCTGACGACCACGGACCTGTTCCGGATCGCGTCGCACTCGAAGACCTTCACCGCGACCGCGCTGCTGCAGCTCGCCGACGCCGGCGCGCTGCGGCTCGACGACACCGTCGGGTCGTTCGTGCCCGCCCTCGTCGACGCCGGGTCGCCGATCGCCGACGCGACGGTGCGCGAGCTCATGGAGATGGGCGGCGGTGTCGTGCGTGACGGTGCCGACGGCGACCACTGGGCGCTCGACCACCCGTTCCCGGACGCCGACCAGCTCGTCGCGCTCGTGGTCGAGGGCGGCGCGAAGGTCCCCGTCGGCTCGGCCTTCAACTACTCGAACCTCGGCTACGGCCTGCTCGGACTCGTCATCGAGGCCGTCACCGGCACGACCTACGCCGAGCACGTCCGGCGTGCGATCGTCGAGCCGCTCGGACTCACCGGCACCGGGCCGGAGTACGACCCGGCGCGCGAGGACGAGTTCGTCGTCGGCTACACGGGCCTGCACACCGCCCGCACCCGCCAGCGTGTCCCGCACGTCACGACCGGGGCGCTCGCCGCGGCGACGGGCTTCCACGGCACCGCGTCCGACCTCGTCCGGTACTTCTCGGCGCACGTGCCCGGCCGGGGTTCCCTGCTGTCCGACCACGCGAAGCGCCTGGCGCAGCGGAAGGCCTGGAGCGCGCTCGACACCGATCCGGCCGCGCGCGGCTACGGCGCGGGCTTCATCGTCGACCGGATCGGCGGGCGCGAGGTCCGTGGGCACTCCGGCGGCTTCCCCGGACAGATCACCCAGACGGTGTTCGACCCGGCGTCGTCGCTCGTCGTCTCCGTCCTGACGAGCAGCGCGACCGGCCCGGCGGGGATGCTCGCGACGGGCATCGTGCACCTGCTCGACGCCGCGGCCGACGAGCACGCCCCCGGCCCGGAGCTGCCCGCAGATGTCGACACCACGCGGTACACCGGACGGTTCACGACCTTCGAGGGGATCACCGACGTCGCACGGGTGGGGGACCGGTTGCTCGCGATCGACCCGACGCAGCCGGTGCCGACCGAGTCCCCGGTGCGCCTGGGCGTCGTCGACGAGGACACGCTCCTGATGGCGGCGGGGAACCGCTTCGGCTCGGTGGACGAGCGGATCACCTACGCGCGCGGCGAGGACAGCACCGTCGTGTCGTTCCGCGGGGACAGCGGCATGACGCACCGCCCGTGGTCGGTCCCCGAGGAGTCCCCGGAGGTCGCCGCCGCCCTCGTCTGACGGCGCGACGGGCACAGGGGGTGGGGACAACCCCACCCCCGATCCGGGAGACGGCAGGATGGGACGCGGGGACGGGCTCCGTGAGGCTGGACCCATGACCGACACCGACCGCCTCGACCAGGCCGAGACCGTCCCGCTGGACGACCATGCCGCCGATCGTGCACAGACCGTCCCGCTCGACGGAGCCGTGCCCCAGGGAGCCACGAAGCCGATGCCCGAACAGCCCCGCACGCCCGACGGCGGCCCGTCCTCGGCGCCCTCGGGATGGGGTGCGACACCGACCACGGGGCGGGCGTCCGCTCCGGGGGAGCAGCCCTTCGCCCCCGCGGGTGCAGCGGCGCAGCCGCCCTTCGCCGCCGCGGGTGCGCCGGGCAACGGGGGTGGTGCCGGCTCCGGCATGACCGCCGGTCGCTTCTACCGCGAGGCCTGGCGTCGCCTGCCGCGCGACTTCGGCTACATGGCGCTGACGGCCGTGCTGCTCTGCACGCTGTACGCGGCGTTCCCCGCGGCGCTGTTCGGGCGGGGCCTGCGCGACCTGTTCAACCCGTTCGTGCTCCTGATGTTCTTCATCGCGCTGTTCGTGGCGCGGTGGCTCGGCCAGTTCGAGAAGACCCGCATCGGGTGGGCAGACCCCCGGCCGATCCGTCCGGTGGACTGGACGCCGCGGTGGCAGCAGAACTGGTGGACGCGCACCGGGTCCGCGGTGGCGAACCCGCACTACTGGCTGTACCTGCTGCACGCGGCCGTGGTCTACCCGCTCGCGGCACTCGTGACCGTGGGAGCCGGTGTCGTGCTCCTCGCCGGGTTCGCCTGGCCGTTCGTGGTCGCCGTCGCCTGGGGCTTCCTCGGCGTGGGCGGCATGTACCTGCCCAGCTCGGACAGTGCCGCGCTGCTCGCGATCGGACTCCTCAGTCTGCTGTCGATGGCCGCGTCGGTGGCGCTCCTGCCCCTCTGGGCACGTGGCTCCGTGCTCGCCCACTACTGGATCGACCTCGGTCTGCTCGGTGGCTTCCGTGCCGAGCAGCTCGAGCAGCGCGTCGCCGGGCTGCAGGCCTCCCGCGCGGGTGCCGTGACGGCCGAGGGCCAGGCACTGCGCCAGATCGAGCGAGACCTGCACGACGGTCCGCAGCAGCGGCTCGTCCGGCTCCGCATGGACCTCGCCGCTGCCGAGCGCGCCTTCGACCGCGACCCGGAGAAGGCGAAGCGGCTCATCGGCGAGGCGACCGAGCACGCGCAGGACGCCCTCGACGAGCTCCGCGCCCTGTCCCGCGGCTTCGCACCGCCGATCCTGCTCGACCGCGGACTCGTGGCAGCGCTCGAGGCACTGGTCGCCCGGACGCCGATCCCCGTCGGGCTCGACGTCCGCCTGCCCGAGGGGCTCGAGCTCGCGACGGAGATCCAGCGCAACGTGTACTTCACGGTGAGCGAGCTCCTGACGAACACGACGAAGCACGCCGGTGCCTCGACGGCCGGCGTGTACCTCGGGCTCATCGTCGACGCCTCGGGCCTCTGGTACCTGACGGTCAGCGTCACCGACGACGGCCGTGGTGGCGCACGACCGCAGGAGGGCCACGGCATCGAGGGCCTGATGGGTCGGATGCGCGCCCTCGACGGCGAGCTCGTCGTGAACAGCCCCGAGGGTGGTCCGACCGAGGCCACCGCCCGGATCCCGCTCGGAGCCCTGAACGGCGTCCCCGTCGTCCGCGGGTGACGGCGTCGGGAGCGGCCCGGCGCCACGGTCGGCGCACCCGCTCCCACTAGGCTGGTCGGCATGAGCGACGGCCCGGGTGCAGCACGCATCCGGGCCGTCGTCGTCGACGACGCGGTGCTCCTGCGTGAGGGGCTCGCCCGCGTGCTCGACGAGGCCGGCATCGACGTCGTCGGCCAGTACGCCGACGCGGACGCCTTCCTCGCCACGCTGCCCGACGGTGCCCCCGACGTGGTCGTCATGGACGTGCGGATGCCGCCGACCTTCACCGACGAGGGTGTGCGCGCCGCCGTCGCCACCCGCCGCGTCGCACCCCGCACCGGGGTCCTGCTGCTGTCCCAGTACGTCGAGGCCACCTACGCCGAGGACGTCCTGGCCGCCGGGGCGACCGGCATCGGGTACCTGCTCAAGGACCGCGTGACCCGGCTCGAGGAGATCGACGACGCCGTCCGGCGCATCGCCGCGGGCGGCACCGTGCTCGACCCCGAGGTCGTCACGCAGCTCATGGGTCGCCGGCGGGACCCGCTCGCCGCCCTGACGCCCCGCGAGCGCGAGGTCCTCGGGCTGATGGCCGAGGGGCGCACGAACGCCGCCATCGCCCGTGCGCTCGTGATCGGCACCGGAGCCGTCGAGAAGCACGTGTCGAGCATCTTCGGCAAGCTCGCCCTGGAGGACACCGGTGAGGACCACCGCCGCGTCCTCGCCGTGCTCGCGTACCTCGGCTGACCCGACGCATGGCGACCGCACCGTGACCCGCGTCCCCGCACCGGTGCTCGCCCTCGCCGCGATGCTCTCGGTGCAGATCGGTGCCGCGCTGGCGAAGACCCGCTTCGACGAGGTCGGGTCGGTCGGTGCCGCTGCGCTCCGGCTCGTCATCGGTGCGCTCGTGCTCCTGCTCGTCGTGCGCCCGCGCGTCCGGCACTGGACCCGCGGGCAGTGGACGGCCGCGGTGCTGCTCGGCCTCGCGCTCGGCGGGATGAACGTCTTCATCTACGTGGCCTTCGCGAGCATCCCGATCGGCGTCGCCGTGACGATCGAGTTCCTCGGACCGCTCACCCTGTCGCTCGCGCACACCCGACGGTGGCGGGACGTCACGTGGGCGGTCCTCGCGCTCGCCGGGGTCGTGCTGCTCGGTGTCGGTCCGGCCGCGGTCACCGCGGTCGGTGGCGTCGTCGCCGCGATCGCCGCTGCCGCGTGCTGGGCGGGCTACATCGTGATGAACCGGCGGGTCGGTGCCGCCATCCCCGGGGTCGACGGGCTGGCGGTGTCGATGGTCGTCGCGATGCTCGTGTCGCTGCCGACCGGACTCCGTCCGGCCGTCGACGGCGTGGTCGGGGACCCGTCGCTGCTGCTCGTGTTCGCGGGCGTCGCGCTGCTCTCGACCGTGCTGCCGTACGCCCTCGAGATGCTCGCGCTCCGCCGGATGCCCACCCGGGTGTTCGGTGTGCTGCAGAGCCTCGGTCCGGCGATCGCGGCCCTGGCGGGCCTCGTGGTGCTGCACGAGGAGCTCGCGGTGCAGGAGGTCGTCGCCCTGGCCTGCGTGAGCGTCGCCAGCGTCGGGGTCACCCTGTCGGCGCGACGCGGTCGCGCGCGACCGGACGCGGGTCGGACGGGAGGCGCGGGGCAGGTTCCCTGACGTCGGGGACGTCCGTCGTGCCTCCCGGCCGACCGCCTACTCGGCGCGCAGGAAGTCCGCGTACGTGGGTTCCGACTGCACACCCGACAGCAGGGCCGGATCGTTGATCCGGCGCTCGACGTAGGCCGCGATGACCTCCGGCGGGGTGAGCACGTGGGCGACCCAGGACGGCACCTCGTTCCTCTTCACAGTGCCTCCTCTCGTCGGGTCGTGGCCGTCGAACTTCTCGATGATCGTGTAGTTCGACGAAGCGGTACGGGCAGAACGATCCTCGTGATGCGGGTGGAAGTCAATGCGGTGCGTTCCCCGGATGCCGTGGGTCGGCGCGGAGCGTGCGGTGCTTCACGGCCGACCGCCAGACCCAGGCGTCGGCCTGCTGCCCGAACTGCGCCCACTCGACGAGCACGGCGTCACGGGTCCAGCTCTTCGCGAAGCCCTTCACGCGGATGTGGAACGTGGGGAACTGGATCCACGCCCACACGGGTGCGGGGGTGACCGCGTGGCAGACGTCGGGCCCGCGGGCATCCTCCGACAGGGAGTAGGCGCGCGGGCGTTCGACCTCCGGGTGTTCCGGGGGCTGCCACCGGTTCTCGCGACGCCGTCCCACAGGGGTATTCGAACGTGTGTTCGAACCGGCGTCAAGTCGGCCGCGCGGTCAGCGTGGGGATCGGCCGCCGTGCGGGCGTGTCGGTGCGCGACCGGTGGAGTCGCGCACGCTCAGGGTCAGCGAGGGGCCGGGGCGTGAGGGCAGGACCGCGCCCGAGTCGATCTGCTCGCGCAGGAGCACGGCGGCCCGCTGCCCGAGCTCGACCGTGTCGCGGGTCAGGGACGTGATCGCGGGTCGCACGAGGCGGATCATCGCGGAGTCGTCGAACGAGACGATCGACACCGCGTGGGGGACCGCGATCCCCATCTCGCTCGTGACGCCGAGGCCGGCGACGGCGAGCACGTCGTTGTCGTACACGATCGCGGTCGGCCGGTCGGTGCCGGACAGCAGCGTCCGCGTCGCACGGGCGCCGGCCTCCGCCGAGTAGTCCGTCGGGATCGACACTGTCCGCTCGAGCCCCTCGGTCGCGGCGAACGTCTCGAGGCGCGCCGTGCGCATCGCCGTGTGCTCGAACTCCGGAGGACCGGCGACGTGGGCGATGCGGCGGTGACCGAGGGCGTGCAGGTAGCGCAGGACGGTCTCGGTGGCGTCGGAGTCGTCGATCCAGACGCTCGGCGCCGCACCCGCCGGTGACGGGTGGGATCCGACGACGACGGCCGGCATCCCGAGCTCGGCGAGCAGGGCCAGGCGGTCGTCGTCCTGTCTCGGGTCGATCACGACGACGCCGTCGACCCGGTGGCCTCGCCACCAGTCCCGGTACGTCTGGAGCTCCTCGTCCGCATCCCGCGCCACGAGCAGGGTCATGCCGACGTGGGTGCCCGCGAGACCGAGCTGGATCCCGGAGATCAGGTCGCCGAAGAACGACTCCGTCCCGAGGGTGCGTGCGGGCCGGTTCAGCACGAACCCGATCGAGCCCGCCCGGGCTCCACCGAGCGCGCGCGCCGCGGTGTGCGGCTGCCAGTCGAGCTCGCGCGCGATCTCCTGCACCCGTCGACGGGTCTCCGGGGAGACGCCCGGTCGGTCGTTGAGCGCGAACGACACCGCGCTGATGGACACGCCGGCTCGGGCGGCGATGTCGGCGATCGTCGTCCGACGCTTCGGTTGCACGGGGTTGACTATAACGCTTTAGTCCCGCACAGTGGCACGCAACCCGGTTGCAGCACACGACGGCTGAACCGCTTGAGCAGGATGACGAAGGAGTCACAACGCCATGAGGACCACACCACGACCGACGAGGGGCCGCGCGGCAGCGCTGCTCGCGACCGCGGCGGCCACCGCCCTCGTCCTGACCGGCTGCTCGAGCGGCAGCAGCGGCGCGACCGGCGGAGGGAACGGCAAGGTCGAGGGCACCATCACCCTGCAGACCTGGGCGCTCACGCCGACCTACACGGACTACCTGCAGGGCGTCATCGACGGCTTCGAGCAGGAACACCCCGACGCGAAGGTGAAGCTGCAGGACCAGCCGGGCGACGGCTACGCGGACAAGGTGCTCAGCCAGGCGTCGTCGAACTCGCTGCCGGACGTCATCAACCTGCCGCCGGACATCGCGCTGCCGCTCGCGAAGCGCGGGTTCCTGCAGGACGTCTCGAAGGACGACAGCACGCTGAGCAGCACGTACGTCGCCGGCGCGCTCGACTCGTACGAGTACAAGGGACTCGACGGCACCTACGGCTACCCCTGGTACCTCAACACCGACGTCGACTACTGGAACTCGACGATGTTCGCGAAGTGCGGGCTCGACGCGAACGACCCGCCGAAGACCACCGACGAGCTGTTCACGCAGGCGAAGACCATGCACGAGAACTGCCCGGACGACTACCTGATGAGCCGGAAGCCCGGGCTCGGTGACTTCACGCTCGCCGGCGTCAAGGTGGTCAACGGGGACGGGACGAAGTTCACGTTCGCGGACTCGTCGAAGGCCGCCGACCTGATCGACCGGTACAGGACGGCGTACCAGGACGGCTACATGCCGTCGAACGTCCTCAACAGCGACTACCTCGGCAACTCGACGCTCTTCACGCAGGGCAAGGTCGCCTGGACCACCGGTGGTGCGACCGCGCTCGCCGACATGGAGAAGAGCAACCCGTCGCTCACGGGCAACGTCACCGTCAGCCCGGCGCTCGACACCCCGCCGCTGTACGTGCAGGGCCTGTCGGTGTCCAGCAAGTCGAAGCACCTCGCCACCGCCGAGGCGTTCGCGCAGTACATGACGAACGCGAAGAACCAGGAGGCGTTCGCCCACCAGGTGAACATCTTCCCGTCGACCGTCTCGTCGCAGTCCGACCCGTACTTCTCGAAGGACGACGGAACCGTGAACGGCAAGGCCCGCGTGCTCGCGAACGAGGCGCTCAAGGAGGCGAAGGTCCTCAACCCGGTCGAGGCGAACTCCGCGATGACGGACTTCCTCGACCAGCAGATCGCCCTCGCCATGAAGGGGCAGGTCTCGCCGGAGAAGGCCCTGCAGACCGCGCAGGACAAGATGAACTCGCTCCTGGCCAACGGCTGATGCGCGCCAACCGCTGGTTCACGCCCTGGCTGCTCGTCCTGCCGGCACTCGTCTGGCTCCTCGCGTTCAGCCTCTGGCCGTCGATCAACACCGTCCGGTTGTCGTTCACGAACGCCAGCCCGCTCGGGGGCGTGAGCCAGTGGGTGGGCGTCCGCAACTTCCAGACCCTGCTCGCCGACCCGCAGGTGTGGGAGGCGTTGCTCAACAGCGTCATCTACATGGCGATCTGCCTGCCGCTGCTCACCGTCCTGCCGCTGCTCATCGCGGTGCTCGTGCAGCAGAAGCTCCCCGGGATCGCGTTCTTCCGTACGGCGTACTACACGCCCGTGATCGCCTCGGCCGTCGTGGTCGGGCTCATCTGGACGTGGATCCTCGACGACCGCGGCGTGGTGAACGAGATCGTGAAGGCGCTCGGTGGCGCGGGCATCCCGTTCCTCACCGACCGGTGGCTGCTGCTCATCAGCGCGATCAGCCTGACGGTCTGGAAGGGCCTCGGCTACTACATGATCATCTTCCTCGCGGCGCTCGGGAACGTCGGCAAGGACCTGCACGAGGCCGCCGCCCTCGACGGTGCCGGGTCGGTCCGCCGCTTCTGGTCCGTGACGATGCCCGGTGTCCGCGGCACCATGACGCTCGTCGGCATCCTGGTGTGCGTCAGCGCGCTCCGCGTGTTCAGCGAGCTCTACATCCTCACCAACGGCACCGGCGGACCCGGCGGGCAGGACAACTCGCTCGTCATGCTCATCCAGCAGTACGCCCGCGGCTTCACCGGCAACCTCGGCTACGCGTCCGCGCTCAGCCTGCTGCTCTTCGTGGTGACGCTGGTGCCGATGCTCGCCCTGGCGCGCATGAACAGCAAGGCGGACAAGTGACGAACACGACCAGCACCACGGAACCCGTGATCGGGGGCGCCGCCGGCGCCGCCGCACCCGCACCGGACGTGACCGGCGCGACGGCACGCGGACGCGCCTCCGGACCGACACCGCGGAAGCGGCGCCGGGTCTGGGGCGTCATGTCCACCCGCGAGAAGGTCGTCCGCTACGTCCTGCTCGTGGTGGTCCTCTTCATCACGATCGGCCCGTTCCTCTGGCAGTTCTCGACCTCGCTCAAGGGTGCGGGTGAGGACATCTACACCGCGAACCCGTCGTTCATCCCGAGCGAGCCGACGTTCGACAACTACCTCAAGGTGGCGGCGGCGATCCCGGTCTTCCGGTACATCGGCAACTCGCTGCTCGTCGCCGCGATCGACGTGTTCGGCAACATCGTGTTCGCCACCCTCGCCGGGTTCGCCCTCGCCCGCCTGCAGTGGCGCTTCCGGAAGCTCGTGCTCGGCCTCTTCCTGGCCACCCTGGTGCTGCCGGGCGAGGCGACGATCATCAGCCAGTTCGTCACGGTCAAGGACCTCGGGCTCGCCGACAACCTGGTCGGCGTCGCGCTGCCGGGCATGATCGCCGCACTCAACGTGCTGCTCATGTTCAACGCGTTCCGGCAGATCCCCGAGGAGATCGACCAGGCCGCGGTGGTGGACGGCGCGAACGCGATGCAGCGCCTCCGGTACATCTCCCTGCCCGCCGTGCAGGGGACCATCGCGGTGATCGCGATCTTCTCGTTCATCGGTGCGTGGGACGACTTCCTCTGGCCGCTCATCGTGCTGCAGTCGCCCGAGAACCTCACGCTGACGGTGGGACTCCAGTACCTGCAGGGCACGTTCGCGACCGACCAGCGCATGATCGCCGCCGGCACCATGATCGCCTTCATCCCGATCGCCGTGATCTTCGCCGTCCTGCAGCGCTTCTTCTTCAAGGGCGTCGAAGAGGGCGGGGTGAAGGGCTGATGCGCTTCGGTGTCAACCATACCCCGTCGGTCGGCTGGTTCCACTCGTGGCTCGACTTCTCGCCGGCGGACACCGCGCGGGACATGGAGCAGATCGCCTCGCTCGGTGCCGACCACGTGCGGATCTTCCCGCTGTGGCCGGTCGTCCAGCCGAACCGGACGCTCATCCGGGAGGCGGCGTTGCGCGACGTCGCCACCGTCGTCGACATCGCCGGCTCCTTCGGGCTCGACGTGAACGTCGACGCGCTGCAGGGGCACCTGTCGAGCTTCGACTTCGTGCCGTCGTGGCTCGACAGCTGGCACCGCCGGAACATGTTCACCGACCCGGACGTGGTCGCGTCGACGGCCGCGTACGTCGAGGCACTCGCCGCGGCGGTCGCCGACAAGCCGAACCTGCTCGGCATCTCGATCGGCAACGAGGTCAACCAGTTCGCGCACGCACCGCACCCCGCACCGCACGACATCACCGCGGAACAGGGACACGCGTGGGCCGCGGCGATGGTCGCGGCGGCGCGGCGCGGGCTGTCCGGTGGGTCCACGGTCGGGTCGTCGGCCGGCCGGGAGGCACCACCCGCGTCCGCCTCGTCGGCTCCTGCCGCCCCCGGGTCGCGTCCTGCGCCGCTGGTCACCGTCGCGCAGTACGACGCGGCCTGGTACGACGACACGCAGCCCTTCGGTCCGGCCCACGCGGCGGACCACGGCGACGCGACGGTCACGCACTCGTGGGTGTTCAACGGGTCCGCGGCCCTGCACGGCGCACTCGGCGCCGGGTCGGTGCGGCACGGGGAGTACCTGCTCCAGCTCGCCGCGGCCTGGAACCGTGAGCCCGGTCGACCGAACTGGCTGCAGGAGGTCGGCGCCCCGACGAACGTCGTCGACCCGGCCGACGCCGCCGCGTTCACCGACCGGACCATCCGGCACGTCGCCGGCGCCCAGGACCTGCTCGGGGTGACCTGGTGGTGCTCGCACGACGTCGCACGGTCGCTCGCCGACTTCCCGGAGCTCGAGTACGACCTCGGGCTGTTCACGAACGACGGCCGGCTGAAGCCCGCGGGCGAGGCGTTCGCCGCCCTGGCCCGGACCGGTCTGCCCGCCCCCGCGGCGCCGCCGACCACCGCGGTCGTGCTGGACGACGTGCTCCCGGACGGCTCGCCCCGGTACGGGGTGCGTGCGGACTGCGCCCCCGGTGGCCGGTTCGCGGCCGCGTGGCTCGCGTGCGCCGAGTCCGCCACGGACGGCCGCGGACCCCAGGTCGTGCTGCGCTCCCGGCTGCCCGACACCGCGCACACCGCGGCCAGGGGCATCAGGAGCACCGTGGAGGTGCCGGACGACCTCGCCGGCACCGCGCTGTCGATCGCCCACCCCGCGACGATGCCCTGACCCCGGCCCACCACGGCCCACCGCCCCGCCCGACCACGCCCCGATCCGTCCACCCGGAAGGACCCCATGCACGACGACATCCCCCTCACCACCGGACGCGCCCGACGGGTCCTCCACGAGCGGATCCTGCCCGCGGTGCACGCGACCGCGGTGCCGCTCGGAGCCGCCTGGCACGAGCTGCCCGGTGAGCCGGTCCCGCCCGCCGCCGGTCTGCAGCTCGACTTCACGCCGTACGAGGTGGGGACGCCGTGGGGCGCGGCCTGGGGCACGACGTGGTTCCGGCTGTCCGGCACGATCCCGCAGGAGTACGCCGGGCAGCGCGTGGAGGCGGTGATCGACCTCGGCTTCGACGAGAACATGCCCGGGTTCCAGTGCGAGGGGCTCGTGTACCTGGCCGACGGCACGCTGGTGAAGTCGATCAACCCGCGGAACCAGTGGGTGCTCGTCACCGAGCGGGCCGAGGGCGGCGAGACCGTCGAGCTCTTCGTCGAGGCCGCGTCGAACCCGGTGCTGCTCGACTACCACCCCTTCCTGCCGACGCAGGAGGGCGACGTGCAGACCTCGTCGTCGAAGCGGCTGTACACGAGCCGCCGGATGGACCTCGCGGTGTTCGCGTCCGAGGTGCACGACCTGTCGCTCGACCTCGAGGTCCTCCTCGAACTCCAGGCCCAGCTGCCCGACGGCCCGCGGCGGATGCGGATCCTGCAGGCACTCGACGACGCCCTCGACCGGCTCGACCTCCAGCACATCGTCGGGACGGCAGCGGACGCCCGCGCCGCACTCGCCGACGTGCTCGCCGCGCCCGCAGCGGCCTCGGCGCACACGATCTCAGCGATCGGGCACGCACACATCGACTCCGCGTGGCTGTGGCCCGTCCGCGAGACGATCCGGAAGGTCGCCAGGACGACCTCGACGATGACCGAGCTCATCGACCAGACCGACGACTTCCTCTACGGCATGTCGAGCGCGCAGCAGTACGCCTGGATCAAGGAGCACCGGCCCGAGGTCTACGCGAGGGTGCAGGCCGCGGTCGAGGCGGGTCGCTTCCTGCCCCTCGGCGGCATGTGGGTCGAGTCCGACACCGTGATGCCGACGGGCGAGAGCATCGTGCGGCAGTTCTCGCAGGGACAGCGGTTCTTCGAGCGGGAGTTCGGCATCCGGCCGAAGGGCGTCTGGCTGCCGGACAGCTTCGGGTACTCGCCGGCGCTGCCGCAGCTCATGCGCCGCGCGGGCTTCGAGTGGTTCTTCACCCAGAAGATCTCGTGGAACCAGGTGAACAAGTTCCCGCACCACACCTTCCTCTGGGAGGGCATCGACGGGTCGCGGGTCTTCTCGCACTTCCCGTCCATGGACACCTACAACTCCCGGCTCTCCGGGGAGGAGGTCGCGAAGGCCTCCCGCCAGTTCCGTGAGAACCGCCTCGCCACGGGGTCGATCGCCCCGGTCGGGTGGGGTGACGGTGGCGGGGGCACGACGCGCGAGATGACCGGCACGGCCGAACGCCTCGCCGACCTCGAGGGCAGCGCGAAGGTCCGGTGGGAGCACCCGGACGCGTTCTTCGACCGGGCGAAGTCGGAGCTGCCGGACCCGCCGGTGTGGGTGGGGGAGCTGTACCTCGAGCTGCACCGCGCCACGCTCACCAGCCAGCACCAGACGAAGCAGGGCAACCGCCGGTGCGAGCAGCTGCTCATCGAGGCCGAGCTCTGGGCCACGACCGCCGCGGCACGCACCGGGTTCGTGTACCCGTACGACGAGCTCGACGCGCTCTGGCAGCAGGTCCTCCTGCAGCAGTTCCACGACATCCTCCCCGGCACCTCGATCGCCTGGGTGCACCGCGAGGCGGTCGCGAAGTACGCGGAGACGGCCGCAGCCCTGACCGCGATCATCGAGGACGCGCTGTCAGCACTCGCCGGCCCCGGGACGGAGACCGTCGTCGTCAACCCGGCCCCGGTCCTCCAGGCCGGTGCTCCCGCGCAGGGTGCGCTCCCGGCGACCGACGTGCCCACCGCGGAGCCGGTCTCGCTGGCCCGGCAGGACGGCGGGTACGTGCTCACCAACGACCTGGTGCGGATCGTCGTGACCGCACAGGGGCTCGTCACGAGCGCCGTCGACCTGGCCACCGGACGCGATGCGATCGCCCCGGGGCAGGCCGCGAACCTGCTGCAGCTGCACCAGGACTTCCCGAACATGTGGGACGCGTGGGACGTCGACCGGTACTACCGGAACCGGGTCGAGGACCTGGTCTCCGTCGACTCGCTCGACGCATCGGTCGACGCCGCCGGGATCGCGCGCATCGTCGTGTCGCGCTCGTTCGGGGACTCCACCGTCACGCAGGAGATCGTGCTCGCGCCCGGTTCCCGCACGCTCGAGTTCGACCAGACGACCGACTGGCACGAGACCGAGAAGTTCCTCAAGGTGGCGTTCCCGCTCGACGTCCGCGCCGAGCACACGGTCGCCGAGACGCAGTTCGGCGCGCAGAAGCGCGTCACGCACACGAACACCTCGTGGGAGGCCGCGAAGTTCGAGACGTCGATGCACCGCTACGTGCTGGTGGAGGAGCCCGGGTTCGGGGTCGCCCTCGTGAACTCGTCCATCCACGGCTTCGACACCACCCGTGACGCCGTCGACGGCCACGTCACCACCACCGTCCGGCTCTCGCTGCTCCGCGCACCGCGCTTCCCCGACCCGGAGACCGACCAGGGCGTGCAGACCCACCGGTACGGCATCGTCGTCGGGACGGACCAGCTCGGCGCGACCGCGGCCGGCATCGTGATGAACGCCCCGGCACGGCGCATCACGGGCGCCCACGGGTTCGAGCCGCTCGTGCAGGTGTCGGGCGACGTCGTGCTGTCGAGCGTCAAGCTCGCCGACGACCGCTCGGGCGACCTGGTCGTCCGCGTGTACGAGCCGAGCGGGCGGCGGGGGACCGGCGGCATCGCCGTGGCCGAGCCCGGCGTCTTCGGCGACCCGGTCGAGGTGACGCTGCTCGAGGATGTCGACGACGCCCTGCCGGGCGTCGCCGCGCTCACCGACGGTGTCGCGGCCTTCCCGGTCGACGCGTACGAGGTCCGGACCTTCCGCTACCCGCGCGCCTGAGACCCCCGCCGCCGGGGGTTCGGGATCCCCGGCGGCGGTCCCCGGTCGGCACCGGTCGACCGGGCCACCACTCGATGAGGAGTGACATGAAGCAGTCCGTGAAGATCGGCATCGTGGCGGCGCTCGCCGCGATGCTCGCAGCACCGATGGTGCCGGCCGCAGCGTCGGCGGCACCGTCCCCGACCGGCCTCTCCCACGGGGTCGGCGCGTACCACGGCGTCGGCCACGGGAAGCAGCCGCACGACGTCCCCACGAAGGACGGCCCGACGAGCATCGCCTACGTCGAGGTCAACAACGACCAGCTCGCGAACGTCGGCCGCTACCGGCTCGCGAACGGCGCGAACGCCTTCGACGTGGCGATCATCTTCGCCGCGAACATCAACCGCGACGCGGACGGCAACGCGGTGCTGTACGCCAACGAGAACGTGCAGCGCACCCTCGACGACGCCGCCACGCAGATCCGGCCGCTGCAGGCGAAGGGCATCAAGGTGTCGCTGTCGATCCTCGGCAACCACCAGGGCACCGGCATCGCGAACTTCCCGACGCAGGCCGCCGCCGAGGACTTCGCGGCACAGGTCTCCGCGACCGTCGCGGAGTACGGCCTCGACGGGGTCGACCTCGACGACGAGTACTCCGACTACGGCACGGACGGCACCCCGCAGCCGAACCAGCAGTCGATCGGCTGGCTCGTCAGCGCCCTGCGCGCCGACATGCCCGACAAGCTCGTCTCGTTCTACGACATCGGCCCGGCGTCCGACGCCCTGTCGTCGTCGAGCAGCGCGATCGGCT
The DNA here is from genome assembly GCF_031844345.1 of Curtobacterium sp. BRD11. Lineage (NCBI taxonomy): Bacteria > Bacillati > Actinomycetota > Actinomycetes > Micrococcales > Microbacteriaceae > Curtobacterium > Curtobacterium sp. BRD11. The sequence goes on along the minus strand of NZ_JAUZUZ010000003.1, from coordinate 164,639 downwards.
CCCAGCTCGACTACGCCTGGAACCCCTACTACGGCACGTACTCGGCGCCGTCGATCCCGGGGCTCGGCAAGGACCGGCTCTCGGCGGCGGCGGTCGACATCCAGAACACCCCGCAGTCGACGGCGGTGTCGCTCGCGCAGCGCTCGAAGGCCGACGGGTACGGCGTCTTCATGACGTACAACCTGCCGGACGGCGACGTCAGCGGGTACGTGTCCGGGCTGACGAACGTGCTGTACGGGCAGAGCACGACCCACGAGTGAGGACGACCGACCGATGAGTGCTGAACGCCGTGGCGGCCCGACCGGCCCTGTGACCGCGGTCGCGGCCCGGAACGGGGTCGGGTTCGTCTCGCAGCAGGCGACCCCGATCGAGCAGACCGACCCGACGGGGACCGTGCAGGTCCTCGACGGGCACCGAGGTCACGATGTCGGGCCGACCGACGTCCTGACCTGGGTCTGGTTCCCGGAGCGGTCGCTGCCCGACGGGCGGACCGAGCCGACGACCACGGACCTCGACCGGTTCTGGGCCGCCACGGCGTTCGCACTCGACGTCGTCTTCACCGACGGCGCCCGACTCAGCGCGGGCGGCGCCCGCGACCAGTACGGCGACCTCGTCACTCCCGAGGCACAGGACGACGCCCGCAAGCAGTGGGTCGACCAGTGGAACCGGCGGACCGTCGACCTGTCGGCGCACGTCGGCCGGACGGTGGACCGTCTGGAGGCCCGGCTCGGCCGGGCGGACCGGCCCGCGCCCGACGGTGACCCCGGCACCGCCGTCCGCGGTTGGCTCGACGACGTCCGGATCGGACCCGCCGGGCGCGCGACCGGTTACCTGCCGGAGGGTGCCCGACCGCTCGACCACGTCCGCACCACGCGTGGCACCCACTCGTCCGGCACGTTCTCGCGCGGCAACACCGCACCCCTCGTCGGCCTCCCGCACGGAGGTGTCTTCGGCCTGCCGATGACCGACGCTGCCGACAGCCGGTGGCCGTACGCCTACCAGGAGCACAACCGGCGGAGCGACAACCGGCCCACGATCCAGGCGTTCGCGACGAGTCACCTGCCCTCGCCGTGGATGGCCGACCGCGGGGTGTTCCAGGTCATGCCCTCCCCGCTCGCCGACCCCGACCTCGACCGGACCGCCCGCGCGCTCGGCTTCGACCACGTCGACGAGGCCGACGGCCCGCACCGCTACCGGGTCACCCTCGACGCAGGCGTCACCGCCGAGATGACCGCCGGGGAGTTCGCCCTCGCGTGGCGGTTCACCGGCGTCCGCAGCATCGTCCTCGACCACCACGGCGTCCTCCGCTCGTGCACGGTCCGCATCGAGGACGGCACCGCGGTCGTCGACGCCCTGCTCGACGACCGGGCCGAGACGCCGCCGCACCACGTGCACGTGCGGATCGGGAACGCCCTCGCCGACCGGACGACGTTCGTCGACGGCGAGCTCCGCGGACGGGTCGAGGTCGCCGGTGACACCGACGTGCTCCTCGGCATCTCCACCGTGTCCGCCGAGGACGCGGTCGCGAACCTCGACGCCGCCGGTGACTTCGACGCGATGTACCAGCACGCCGAGGAACGCTGGACCGCCGAACTCGACACACTGCAGGTCGAGGGCGCCACCCCGGACCAGCTCGTCTCGCTGTACTCCGGCCTGTACCGGGCGTTCCTCCACCCGACCCGGGCGGGGGAGACCGCGCTGACCGGGAGCCCGCGACACCGTTCCCCGTACGGCGGCGTGCTGACCGTGCCGATCCGCGACGAGCCCGGGCCCGAGGTCGTCGACGGCCCGCTCACCACCACGAACGGGTTCTGGGACACCTACCGGACCGCCTGGCCGCTGCTCGCGCTGCTCACGCCCGACACCGCCGCCGACCTCGCCGAGGGGGTCGTCGGCCACTTCACCGACGGCGGGTGGACTCCGCGGTGGAGTGCGCCCGGGGCCGAGGACGTGATGACCGGCACGACGAGCGACACCGTCCTCGCCGATCTCGTGGCGAAGGGTGTCGACGGCTTCGACGTCGAGCAGGCGTACCGGTCCGCGGTGCGGAACGCGACCGTCCCGTCACTGGACCGACGCGTCGGGCGGAAGGGGAGCCTCCCGGGCGACCTCCGCGGGTACGTCGACACGGCGACCGACGAGGGGATGTCGTGGACCCTCGACGCCGCGATCAACGACTGGGGCGTCGCCGTCCTGGCCGACGCGATGGCCACGCGAGCCGCGGCCACCGGTGACGCGGACGGCGAGCGACGGTACCGGGCCGAGCACGAGTGGTTCGCACGCCGCTCGCTCCGCTACCGGAACGTCTTCGACCGGGAGCGCGGGTTCTTCATCGGCCGCACGCCGGACGGCGCCTGGCGGTCCGGGGACGACTTCGACCCGGACGTGTGGGGGAGCGACTACACCGAGACCAACGCCTGGGGCACGATGTTCACCGCGCCGCACGACGGCGCCGGGATCGTCGACCTGCACGGTGGACCGGCCGGCTTCGACGACGCCTTCCAACGGTTCCTGCAGCGGCCCGAGACCGGCGCCACCGACCGGTCCGGGTCCTACGGGTTCGCCATCCACGAGATGACCGAGGCGCGCGACGTCCGCACGGGGATGCTCGGCCTGTCGAACCAGCCCGCGCACCACATCCCGTTCTTCCCGATGTTCACCGGACGGCACGACGACGCGCACCGCATCGTCCGCGAGTGCCTCGACCGGCTCTTCGTCGGCTCCGACCTCGGTCAGGGGTACCCGGGCGACGAGGACAACGGCGAGATGAGCGCCTGGTACGTCCTCGCCACGATCGGCCTGTACCCGCTGGCACCGGCGACCGGCACCTACGTGCTCGTCCCGCCGTCGGTCCGGCGGACGGTCCTGCGACGGCCGGGAGGCGCGTCCACCGTCATCGAGACCGCCGGGGACGGACGGTTCATCGCGTCCGTCACGGTCGACGGTGAGCCGTGGGGCTCGATCAGCATCCCGCACACGGTGGTCGCCGCCGCGGAGCGGATCGTCGTCACCCTGGCGGAGGCCCCGACGGGGTGGGCTGCGGACACCCGACCGGTCTCGGCGTCCGAGCTGCACGGCTTCCGGGACACCCCCGACGACGTCCTGCCCGTGGGGGCGTCGCCCCTGACCGACGACACCGGACTGACCCCGGTGGCGCTCACCGCGGGGGAGTCGGTGTCGGTGCCGGTCACCGCGGCCGGGACGTCCCTGTACACCGTGACCGCGGCAGCGCCGGTGACGGCCTCGTGGCGTGCGGTGCTCCGGAGTGCGGACGGCACGGTGGTGCACGCCGTCGAGGAGCGGGACGCGGCCTTCACCTGGGCCGGGCAGACCCGGGTCTTCCGGTTCGCGGGCGGGGTGACCGGCGGGACGCTGGCGTTCGAGGCTGCCACACCCGTGGTGCTGACGCAGCTGCAGCTCATCGCGGCGGACAGCACGGTCACGGCCGGGACCGACGTGCACTGACCCGGCGCACCCGGTGTTGGTCGTCCGCCACGAGGGGGACCGGCTTGTACCCCGTTCGTGGGCTGTCGCGCTCCGGGGACACGGGGTGGAATGGACGGTGCAGGACACCCCTGCGTGCTTCACCCGGAGGAGCCGCATGACCGTCACGCTCTCCCGCCCGCACCCGGCGCCGACCGGTGCGGTGCCGGCACCCGCACCGCTACGGCCCCTGCCGTCCGTCGCCGTCCGGTGGCTGCTCCGCGCCGCCTTCGCGCTGCCCTACGTGGCCCTCGCGCTCGTGGCGTCGCGCATCACGACGACGCCGCTCATCGGGCTGACCGGCAACCAGGTCACGCTCGACCGGGCGACGGCCGCGCTCGACGGCGGCGTGGTGCCGGCCATCGGGCAGCTCTGGCCGCTGCTCTCCGGGGTGCTCCTGCGCTTCATGCCCTTCGGTGTGCAGGGTGCCGCGGTGCTCGGCGGGATCGTCGCCGGCGTGCTGCTCCAGCTCCTCGCGCAGGACATGCTGCGCCGCGGCCTGCGCATGCGCGAGGTCGTCGCGTTCACGATCGCGCTCGGCGCCAACCCGCTGTACGCCTTCCTCGCGCTCGACGACCTGCAGGCGTTCCTCGGCATCGCCCTCTTCGCCCTGGCCGTCGTCGACATGGTGCGGTTCTTCGCGTGGGGGGACACGCAGGCGGGGTTCCGCGCCGGCCTCGCGCTGATGCTGTCCACGCTGGTCGACCCGATGGGCTTCGTCTACGTCGGCATCGCGGCGCTCGCCGCCCCGTTGCTCGACCTGGCACGGCACGACCAGCGCGGCATCCGGCGGGCGAACGTGCTCGTCCTGGTGTTCCCGAGCATCGCCGTCGCGCTCTCGACGGCCGTCCTCGACCTCATGGTGCTCCACGACCCGTTCGCGGCGCTGCGCGGGACGATCAGCGTGTCCGAGGAGCGACTCGACGGCCTGCGCCACCTCTTCGCCTCGGCGGACGGCCTGCTCCTGGTGACGATGCTCGTCGCCGGCGCCACCCTGGCCCTGCTCGTGCGCCGGCCCGGCGCGATCGCCCTCGTCGCGGCGCTCTTCGTCGGCACCGTGGGCGGGTACGCGATCGGGCTCGTGCCGGTCGCGACGGCCGGCAACGTCTTCGTCACGATGCTCAGCGTCGCGATCGCGATCCTGCCGCCGGTCGCCGGCCGGGTCACCAGCACCCTGGTCGTCGTCCTCGCCGTCCTGCAGGTCCCGCTCGCGTGGGCCGCGGCCTCCGAACGCCAGGTCGTCGTCGAGTGGATGCACGCCGTCGTGGCGGTGGTGCTCCGGTGACCGCCGTCGGAGCGCGGTCGCCGGTGGACGCCGAGCCGACCGTCGTGGTCGGTGGGACCGGTCGGCACCGCGGCGAGGACGTCGACTGGCGACCGCGGCACCGGTGCTCCGTGCAGCGGCACGTCGAGGAGGGCTGGGTCGCGTCCGCCCGCATCCGCGAGGGCGTCCTCGTCCTGACCAGCGGTCGGTCGGACCCGGACGTCCTCCGGGCGGCGCTCACCGAGGAGTTCGGCGAACCCGTCGTCCTCCGCAGCGCGTCCGAGGCGGACGTCCGGCAGCGCATCGCGTACGAGCTCGAGGAGGAGGTCGCCGACCTCGCCGCCCACGGTCTCGCCCGGACGAACCCGGCCCTGTCCGCACGGACCGTCCTCTCACGAGGACAACGGGTCGGCGGTGCGGTCGCCCTGCTCCTGTTCGCGGTGTGCCTCGTCCTCGCACCGGGCAGCACGGTCGCGGTCGCGACGGCGGTGCTCTCCCTGGGGTTCCTGGCCGGGATCCTCTTCAAGTTCTGGGTGTCGATGGTCGGGGCCCGCTTCGACCTGGTCGAGCAGGTCTCGGCCGAGGACGTCGCCGCCCTGGACGACGCCGCCCTGCCGACCTACACCGTGCTCGTGCCCGTGTTCCACGAGGCGAACATCGTGCACGACCTCGTCCGGAACCTCGAGGTGCTCGACTGGCCGAAGGACCGGCTCGAGGTCCTGGTGCTCGTCGAGGCCGAGGACCACGAGACCCGCGAGGCCGTCATCGACGCAGCCCCGCCGGACTGGATGCGCGTCGTCATCGTCCCGCCGGGGTCACCCCAGACGAAGCCGCGCGCCTGCAACGTCGGCCTCGCCATCGCGCAGGGGGAGTACGTCGTCATCTACGACGCCGAGGACCGTCCCGACCCCGACCAGCTCAAGAAGGTGTTCCTGACCTTCGACCGCGCCGGGGACGACACCGTGTGCGTGCAGGCGGCGCTGAGCTACTTCAACGCCGACGAGAACCCGCTCACGCGCATGTTCACGCTCGAGTACTCGTACTGGTTCGACTACATGCTCGCCGGCCTCGACGCGCGACAGCTGCCGATCCCGCTGGGCGGGACGTCGAACCACTTCCGCGCCGAGCTGCTCCGTGAGCTCGGCGGGTGGGACCCCTACAACGTGACCGAGGACGCCGACCTCGGCATCCGCGCGTCCGCCGTCGGGTACCGCGTCGCCGTCGTCAACTCCACGACGATGGAGGAGGCGAACACCTCGATCCCGAACTTCGTCCGGCAGCGCTCCCGGTGGATCAAGGGCTACATGCAGACCGCCCTCGTGCACGCGCGCAGGCCCCGGGCGCTCGTCCGCGAGATCGGCCCGCGTCGCGCGGCCGCGTTCGCCCTGCTCATCGCGGGGACCCCGCTGACGTTCCTCGGGATGCTGCCCGGCGTCCTCGTGACGATCGCGACGCTCGTGCTGCCGGCCGACTGGACCGCGCCGCTGTTCCCGGCGCCGGTGCTGTGGCTCTGCGTGCTCGACTTCCTGCTCGGCAACGCCACGATGATCTACCTGACGATGATGGGGCCGTACAAGCGCGGGCGGTTCGACCTGATGGGCTGGGCGCTCCTCAACCCGCTGTACTGGATCCTGCACTCGGTCGCCGCGTACAAGGGCCTGTGGCAGCTGATCACCCGGCCGCACTACTGGGAGAAGACCGAGCACGGCCTGACGAAGACGACCGCCTGATCGCGACGACGGGGACGACGGTGTGGAGGGGATGACGGGAATCGAGTTTCGGCGCAGCGCCGGTCGGGCCGTGAAGAGGACGTGGAGGGGATGACGGGAATCGAACCCGCGTGGCCAGTTTGGAAGACTGGGGCTCTACCATTGAGCTACATCCCCGCACTGCGGCACCAGTCCGCAGCGCCACCATCGTAGCGGACGAACGGCCCCCGACATGCCATCGAACGTGCTGCCGCAGCCGGACGGCTCCGACACGCGCCGGATCAAGCGCTCCCGGGTGCTCTCGTTCGCGCTGCTCGCCGTCGCCGCCGTGGTGTTCTCGCTCCGTCCCGAGGCCTTCGGCGACCCGCAGGCCCAGCCCTGGCACGCCCTGCTGCACGTCTGGCGCATCGTCCTCGGCGTCGCGCTCGTGGTCGCCGCGCTCGGGGTGCAGGTCGCCGTCGGGGTGCGGTGGCGACGGGGCCTGCGGCGCAGCGCCGAGCAGGAACCGTCCACACGCGGCACGCCGCCCGGGAACCAGGCAGCGGGGGACCGCTAGACTCGTCGCGGTCGTGCGTGCCCTCGGGCGTGCGCGGTCACCTGGCCCAGTCACGGGGCGTAGCTCAGCTTGGTAGAGCGCCCGCTTTGGGAGCGGGAGGTCGCAGGTTCGAATCCTGTCGCCCCGACCAGGTCCACTCGAACGTCAACCAACAGGAGTACATCCCTTGGCCACCAGCACCGTCGACAAGGTGAGCGACACCCGCGTCAAGCTCACCGTGAACGTGACGCCGGACGATCTCAAGCCGAGCATCGACCACGCCTACAAGCACATCGCCGAGCAGATCAACATCCCCGGCTTCCGCAAGGGCAAGGTCCCGCCGGCGATCGTCGACCAGCGCGTCGGCCGCGGCGAGGTCCTGAACCACGCCGTCGGTGACGCCATCGACACCTTCTACCGCCAGGCGGTGGAGGAGCAGGAGCTGCGCATCCTCGGCCGTGCCGAGGCCGACGTCGCCGAGCTCCCGAACGTCGCGGACTTCTCGGGCGACCTCGTCCTCACCTTCGAGGTCGACGTCCGTCCCGAGTTCGACCTCCCCGCGTACGACCAGTACGAGCTCACGGTCGACGCCGTCGAGGTCTCCGACGACGAGATCGAGGAGGAGCTGCAGAACCTGCGCACCCGCTTCGGCACGCTCGTGACGGTCGACCGCCCGGCCGAGACCGGCGACTTCGCCCAGATCGACCTGACCGCCACCATCGGTGACGACGAGGTCGACTCGGCCACCGGCGTCTCCTACGAGATCGGCTCGGGCGACCTGCTCGAGGGCATCGACGAGGCGCTCGAGTCGCTCACCGCCGGTGAGTCGACCACCTTCGAGTCCACGCTGGTCGGTGGCGACCGCGAGGGCGAGACCGCGCAGATCGCCGTCACCGTCACCGCCGTCAAGGAGCGCGAGCTCCCCGAGGCCGACGACGAGTTCGCCCAGATCGCCAGCCAGTTCGACACCATCGACGAGCTCAAGGCGGACCTGAAGGAGCAGATCGCGAAGTCCAAGACCTTCGGTCAGGGCGCCGCGGCTCGCGACAAGCTCGTCGAGAAGCTCATCGAGGACGTGGACATCCCGATCTCGGAGCAGCTCATCGAGGACGAGGTGCACCGTCACCTCGAGCAGGAGAACCGTCTCGAGGACGAGGAGCACCGCAAGGAGGTCTCCGAGTCCAGCGAGAAGGCCTTCCGCTCGCAGCTGCTCCTCGACGCCATCGCCGAGAAGGAGGAGATCCAGGTCTCCCAGGAGGAACTCACCCAGTACCTCATCCAGGCGGCGTCGCAGTACGGCATGGAGCCGGCCGAGTTCATCAAGGTGATCGACCAGAACGGGCAGATCCCCGGCATGGTCGGCGAGGTCGCCCGCTCGAAGGCGGTCGCGACCGTCCTGTCGAAGGTCACCGTCAAGGACACGAACGGCGACGCCGTCGACCTGTCCGCCTTCACCGCCGGTGTGGCGCAGGAGTCGGCTGACGACGAGTCGGCCGACGCCGACGAGGTCACCGAGGCCGACGCGAAGTAACGCGACGCGCTGACGGACGGGAGGCACGGTGCCAGCTGGCACCGTGCCTCCCGTCCGTCGTCCCGGCACCATCCGACCGCCCAGAGCGAACAGACGCGAAGTGGTGCGTTGCACCCGATAAGTTCGACATCAAGCGACAACTGAACGGGAGCTTTTCCATGGCCGAAGCGACACTGAACCCCAGTGTTTTTGACCGCCTTCTGAGAGACCGGATCGTGTGGCTCGGCTCTGAGGTCCGCGACGACAACTCGAACGAGATCGCAGCGAAGCTGCTGATGCTCGCCGCCGAGGACCCCGAGAAGGACATCTACCTCTACATCAACTCGCCCGGTGGCTCGATCACCGCGGGCATGGCGATCTACGACACGATGCAGTTCGTGCCGAACGACATCGTCACCGTGGGCATCGGCCTCGCCGCCTCGATGGGGCAGTTCCTGCTCTCGTCGGGTACCCCGGGCAAGCGCTACATCACCCCGAACGCCCGCGTGCTCCTGCACCAACCGTCCGGTGGCTTCGGCGGCACCGCTGCCGACATCCAGACGCAGGCGAAGGTCATCCTCGACATGAAGCAGCGGATGGCGGAGCTCACGGCGGAGCAGACCGGCAAGACGATCGAGCAGGTCCTCAAGGACAACGACCGTGACAACTGGTTCACGGCGCAGGAGGCCCTGGAGTACGGCTTCGTCGACCACCTCCGCGCGTCGTCGGTCGAGGTCGTCGGCGGCGGCGGCACCGTGAGCGACGGCGAGACGCCGACCGCGGCAGCCGAGCCCGAGTCCAACTGACCACCACCGAAGAGAAGGAAACGAGAATGCACCTCCCCATGCTCGGTGGCGCGCAGAACGTCCCGGCTCCGTCCGATCGCTACATCCTCCCCAGCTTCGAGGAGCGCACGGCCTACGGCTTCAAGCGGCAGGACCCGTACGCGAAGCTCTTCGAGGACCGCATCGTGTTCCTCGGCGTCCAGGTGGACGACGCGTCCGCCGACGACGTCATGGCCCAGCTGCTCGTGCTCGAGTCGATGGACCCGGACCGCGACATCGTGATGTACATCAACTCGCCCGGTGGCTCGTTCACCGCGATGACGGCGATCTACGACACGATGCAGTACATCCGTCCGCAGATCCAGACGGTCTGCCTCGGCCAGGCCGCTTCGGCCGCGTCCGTACTCCTCGCCGCGGGGACCCCCGGCAAGCGTCTCGCGCTGCCGAACGCCCGCGTGCTCATCCACCAGCCCGCCGTCCAGCAGGGTGGCGGTCAGGCGTCCGACATCGAGATCCAGGCGGCGGAGATCCTCCGCATGCGCACCTGGCTCGAGGAGACGCTGTCGAAGCACTCGAACCGGACCCCGGAGCAGGTCAACAACGACATCGAGCGCGACAAGATCATGTCCGCGGAAGAGGCACTCGAGTACGGCCTGATCGACCAGGTCCTCACGAGCCGCAAGAACCTGCCGGCGCTCGTCAAGTAGCGCTGCACGCACGAAGGCCCCGCACCGATCGGTGCGGGGCCTTCGTCGTGTCCGGTGCGGCGTCGAGGATGCGGATCCGGCCTGGAGGCGCGGTGCCGGTCCGGTGGGAGGGTGTCAGTCCTCGTCGTGGTCGTCGGCCGCCGGGGCGGCGGGACGGCGACGGAGCAGCAGCAGGACCGCGACGACGACGCCGGCGAGGACGATGCCACCGGCGCCGATGAACAGGGCGTCGGTCGCGCTCGAGTCGCCGGTGTCACCGGATGCGGCGTCGGGTGCGCTGGACGCTGCGGCCCCCGAGCCGCCCCCGCTGCCGTCGGCGCAGGTCGCCGGCGTCGCGGTGCCGCGGTCGGGGGAGAAGCCGGCCGGGGCCTTCCAGGTGAAGTCGTACCGGTCGGAGACCGTGTGGCCGTCGGCCGAGACGATCTGCCACTCGACCTCGTACTTCCCGGAGTCGCCGAGGGCGGCCTTCGTCGTCATCGAGGGGCCGTCCACGGAGACGCAGCCGTCCTCGTGGTACCGACCGTCCGGGCCGATGACCCGGAAGGCGAAGCCCGAGTCCGACCCGCCGATCGCCAGGAGCCGGTCGTTCGTCGTGATGTCGAAGCGGTCGGGGAGCTCGGTGAGCGTCCCGCCCACCTTCGGCGTCGACGACACCAGGTAGTTGTGCGCGCTGGCGGGGGCGGCGAGCCCGAGGACCGCACCGCCCGCGACGGCGAGGGTCGCGGCGGTCGCGGCCACGGGCCTCCAGACCGGACGCCGGTCACCCGGGGACCGACGGGCGCGCGTCGGCCGTGCGCTCCGCGTCACTTCGAGGCGTCCCGGCGGCGCGTGGCGGCGACGGCGACGACCAGGCCGACGGCCCCGACCACCAGGCCGCCGAGGCCGAGGAAGCGACCGACCAGGTCGGGCTGCGCCGCGGTGGTCGTGGTGTCGCTCGCGGTGGCCGTCGTCGCGTCGTCGTCGTCACCGCTCGCCGCGCTGGCGGCGGTCAGGACGATCGACGGCGCGGGGTGCTCCGGCTCGGACTCGCCGCTCTTCTGCACCTGGTCCCAGTCGGTCGACCCCTGCTCGCAGGTCTGCACGACCGGGAAGGCCACGCGGTCGCCCGGCTTGCCGTCGGGCAGCGCGAAGGACAGCGAGAAGGTGTCGCGCTCGTCGGCGGGCAGCGGGGTCTTCGCGGTGTAGGTGACGCTCGTGACGCGCTCGGCGCCGGCCTCGGACTCCTCGTCGCTCGCAGCGCTGCTCGACGGGGCGGTGTAGGGCTCGGTCGCCTTCGTGATCGTCCAGTTCGGGTTGACGGTCGGCGTGACCTCGATGACGGACTCGGGCACCTGGAAGACGAGCTTCGTGGTGGGGGAGCCGTCGCAACCGTGCGGCACCGAGAACGTCGCGGTCGTGTACGAGTTCGCCGCCGTCGAGGTCGCATCCGCCTCGACGTGTGCGCTCGCGGCGGCCGCGGTGCCGAGGACGATCGCGGCGGTGACGCCGAGGGTTCCGGTGCCGAGGAGGGCGAGGCGCTTCGTCATGGGGTCCTTCCGGTTTTCTACAACTTGTAGAGGAACGTGCCAACGGTACCAGGTGTGCACGCCCTGGGCGAACGCGTGGGGACAGGCCGGACGGCGTCGCCGTGGGTGTCACCGGATGCGGTTAGAGTCGATCACATCGGGCGGGTCACCAGCCTGCATCGCTGAACTGCACCGGTCATCCAAGGAGGGCACCGACATGGCACGCATCGGGGAGAGCGCTGACCTGCTCAAGTGCTCCTTCTGCGGCAAGAGCCAGAAGCAGGTCCAGCAGCTCATCGCCGGGCCGGGGGTGTACATCTGCGACGAGTGCGTCGAGCTGTGCAACGAGATCATCGAGGAGCGCCTCGCCGAAGCGGGTGAGGACACCACGAGCGGCGACTTCGAGCTGCCGAAGCCCCGCGAGATCTTCGACTTCCTGCAGGAGTACGTGATCGGCCAGGACCCGGCGAAGCGTGCGCTGGCCGTGGCCGTCTACAACCACTACAAGCGCATCCGTGCACAGGGGCAGATCACCGCTGCCGAGGACCGCGACGACGTCGAGATCGCGAAGTCGAACATCCTGCTCATCGGGCCGACCGGCTGCGGCAAGACCTACCTCGCGCAGACCCTGGCGAAGCGGCTCAACGTGCCGTTCGCCGTCGCCGACGCCACCGCCCTGACCGAGGCCGGGTACGTGGGCGAGGACGTCGAGAACATCCTGCTCAAGCTCATCCAGGCCGCGGACTACGACGTCAAGCGGGCCGAGACGGGCATCATCTACATCGACGAGGTCGACAAGATCGCACGCAAGGCGGAGAACCCGTCGATCACGCGCGACGTCTCCGGCGAGGGCGTGCAGCAGGCGCTGCTCAAGATCCTTGAGGGCACGACCGCGTCGGTCCCGCCGCAGGGCGGTCGGAAGCACCCGCACCAGGAGTTCATCCAGATCGACACGACGAACGTGCTGTTCATCGTGGCGGGGGCGTTCGCGGGACTCGAGGACATCGTGTCGTCGCGCGTCGGCAAGCGCGGGATCGGGTTCGGCGCTCCGCTGCACAGCCCGCTCGACCAGCAGGACCTGTTCGCCGACGTCCTGCCCGAGGACCTGCACAAGTTCGGGCTCATCCCCGAGTTCATCGGTCGTCTGCCCGTCGTCACGACGGTGTCGCAGCTCGACCAGGCGGCGCTCATGCAGATCCTGACCGAGCCGAAGAACGCGCTCGTGAAGCAGTACCAGCGGATGTTCGCGATCGACGGTGTCGAGCTCGACTTCGACCGCGGGGCGCTCGAGGCCATCGCGGACCTCGCGGTGCTGCGGCAGACCGGTGCCCGCGGCCTCCGGGCCATCCTCGAAGAGGTCCTCGGCCCGGTCATGTTCGACGTGCCGTCGGACGACGACGTCGCGCGCGTCGTGATCACCCGCGAGTCCGTGCTCGAGAACGCCGCGCCGACGATCGTGCCGCGTCCCCGGGCGAAGCGCGTGGAGAAGTCCGCGTAGCGTCCGACACCCGCAGCCCGACGGCCCGGTCCCCGCGTGGGGCCGGGCCGTCGCCGTGTGCGGGAGGGGGTGCGGGTGCGGGTGCGTTCGTGGGAGCGTTCGTGGGAGCGGTGCGCAGGCGGACCGGGGTGATCCGCGGTGTGACGTGCCGCTGCACAACCGGAAGCACGTCGCGCCGCGGACTTCCGCGGCGCGACGTGCTTCCGGTTGTGCCGACGCACTGGCCCGGCGCCGCGGCGGCGCGCCGCGGCGCGGCGCCGCGCTACTCGAGCCCGCGACGGCGCAGCAGCGGCCCGACCTCGGCGTCGCGGCCGCGGAACGCACGGTAGGCCTCGAGGGGGTCCTGCGCGCCGCCGACCCCGAGCACGAGCGACGCGAACCGCTGCCCGGCCTCGCGCGAGAGTCCGCCGTGCTCGCGGAACCACTCGACGGTGTCCGCGTCGAGCACCTCGGACCAGATGTACCCGTAGTACCCGGCGTCGTACCCGCCCGAGAACGTGTGCGCGAAGTACGTCGACGAGTACCGCGGCGGCACCGCGGCCACGTCGATGCCCGCGGACGCGAGGGCCTGGCGCTCGAACGCCTCGACGTCGGTCACCTCGGCGGCCTCGGCGGCCGACAGACGGTGCCACGCCTGGTCGAGCAGCGCCGCGGCGAGGTACTCGGTGGTCGAGAAGCCCTCGTTGAAGCCGGCGGAGTCGCTCAGTCCGAGCACGAGCTCGGGCGGCAGCGGCTCGCCGGTCTCGTGGTGCTTCGCGTAGTTCGCGAGGACCGAGGGCCAGGTCACCCACATCTCGTTGACCTGCGAGGGGAACTCCACGAAGTCCCGTTCGACGTTCGTGCCCGAGAACCGCGGGTAGGTCGTCCTGGCGATGAGCCCGTGCAGCGCGTGCCCGAACTCGTGGAAGAGCGTCTCGACCTCGTCCTGGATCAGCAGCGTGGGGGAGCCGGCGGCGGGCTTCGCCACGTTGAGGTTGTTCACGACGACGGGCAGCGTGCCGAGCAGGTGTGACTGCTCGACGACGGGGTTCATCCAGGCACCGCCACGCTTGCCGTCCCGTGTGTAGAGGTCGAGCAGGTAGAGCCCGACCTCCTCCCCGGAGTCGCCGTGCACCTCGAAGACCCGGACCTCGTCGTTGTAGCCGTGCAGGTCCGAGCGTTCGGTGAACGTCAGTCCGTACAGGGCGCCGGCGGCGTGGAACACCCCGTCGTGCAGGACGCGGTCGGCCTCGAAGTAGGGCCGCAGCGCCGAACTGTCCGCGGCGAACTGCTCGCCGCGCAGGACCTCCGTCGCGTGTGCCCAGTCCCAGGCCTCGACGTCGAAGCCGACCGTGCGGGAGCGGACGGCGCGCTCGTCCTCGGCGTTCGCGGCCGCGGCCGGGACGAGCGAGGAGAGCAGGCCGTCGACCGCCTCGGGCGTCCCCGCGGTCTCGTCGGCCGTCACCACGGCAGCGTGGTTCGGGAAGCCGAGGAGTTCGGCCCGCTCGGCCCGGAGCCGGACGATGCGCAGCAGGACCTCGCGGTTGTCGTGCGCGTTCCCACGACGCCCCCGCGACAGCGAGGCGCGCATGATCCGTTCGCGCAGGCCGCGGTCGGTCAGCGAGGCGAGCCACGGGTGACCCGTGTACAGCGGCAGCGTCACGAGCCAGCCGTCGAGGCCGCGGTCCGCCGCGGCTGCGGCGGCGGCCGACTTCGCGCCGTCGTCGAGTCCGGCGAGCTCCTGTTCGTCGGTGACGTGCACGGCGAGGTCGTTCGTGTCCTCGAGCAGGTTGCGCTCGAAGGTCGTGGTGAGCGTCGAGAGTTCCTGGTTGATCGCGGTGAGACGCTCCTTCCCACCGTCGTCGAGGCCGGCTCCCGCGAGCGTCATCTCGGTGTGCACCCGCTCGACGAGTCGACGGTCCTCGTCGGACAGGTCCGCACGCTCGTCGAGCGAGGACCGCACCGCATCGACCCGTGCGTACAGGCGCGCGTCGAGGGTGATCGCGTCGCGGTGGGCGGCGAGGAGCGGCGACACCTCGGCCTCGAGGTCGTGCAGCTCGGGCGTCGAGTCGGCGGAGGACAGCGTGAAGAAGACGTGCGAGACCCGGGTCAGCAGCTGCCCGGAGCGTTCGAGCGCCACCAGCGTGTTCTCGAACGTCGCTGCACCGGGATCGGCGGCGATGGCCTCGACCTCGGCACGCTGCTCGGCGATGCCGGCGTCGAACGCGGGACGGAAGTGCTCGAGCCGGACTTCGTCGAACGGCGGCAGGGCGTAGGGGAGGGTGCTCGGCTGGTCGAACGGGGTGTCCATGGCCCCACCCTACGGACCGGACCGGACGCCGGTCTGGAGGCACGTGGCGGGCCCGCCCCGCGCCTCCCGGCCGACGTCGGGTCGTGTCGGGCGTCGTGTCGTCGAGCGTCAGGTCAGCGCGTCGGGTCAGCGCGTCCGGTCGGTCCCCGCACGCATGGCCACGTCGATCAGCGTGGCTGCCGCGCGCCGCGCGTGCCGTGCCGGCGTCGTGTCGCCCGCGATCGCGGCCGTCGTCTGCGCACCCTCGGCGAGGAGTGCGAGCTGGGCGGCGAGCTCCTCGGCCGCGTCGAGGTCCGGCACGGCGGCCGCGGCGAGCCCGGCGACGTACCGCTGGAACGAGTCCTTGTGCTCGCGGGCGATCTCGGCGACCGCGGGGGAGGTCGCACCCAGTTCACCGAAGGCGTTGATGAAGCCGCAGCCGCGGAAGGTGTCGTCGCCGAACCACTGCTCCAGGAAGTCGTACATCGCGAGCAGCCGGTCCCGCGGGGTCCCCGCTGCGGCCACCGCCTGCTCGATGCCCTGCTCCCAGAGGTCGTGCCGCCCGCCGAGCACCGCGGCGACGAGCTGCTCCTTGCCGGGGAACACCGAGTAGAGCTTCTTCAACGAGACGCCGGCGGTCGTCCGGATCTCGTCCATGCCGACCGACTGGAACCCGCGGGCGTAGAAGAGCGCGTCCGCGGCGTCGACGATGCGCTCGCGCACCTGCGGGTCGGTCGTGCTGGCGGTGCCGGACACGGGCATCCCCTTCCTCCGCTGCGGTCCCACTCGTCCCCGTCGCCTCGGGAACGGACGTTCTCCAGTGTAGGCCGCGTCCCCCGGTCCCGGTCGAGCCCGGGATCGGGGGGACGGCCTAGTCCTCCTCCGGCGCGTCGTCCGGGTTCGTCACCTGCGCACGCCCGGCGGGGTCGAGGTGGATCGACGTGCCGTCGTCGAGCTCGACGATCGGCTTGCCCTCGAGGTACGTCAGCGTCCAGCGCCAGGTCGATGCGTCGACCGACGCCGCCGCCAGCTCCTCCTCGACACCGCGCGCGGCGACGACCATCGCCTCGGGGAGTCGCTCGGGTGGCTGCCCACCCACGTTCCAGCGTGTACCCAACTGCATCCGTGCCTCCAGTGCCGACTCGTGCTCGTGCTCGTGCTCGTGCTCGTGCTCGTGCTCGTGACGACGGGCCGGGCCGCACGCGACCCGGCCCGTCGACGGACGACGCTACGCCTGCTGCTCCGCGAGCTCGATCTCGGTCACCGCGAGCTCCTCGCCGTCCGTGAACGACAGGTTCTCGATGCGGCCCACGGCGGCCAGGTCGACCGCCGCGCGCTCGATGAGCGCGCGCTGGTCGGCCGGAGCCGCCACGACGGCACGGGTGACCGGCGTCTTCTGGGACGCCTTGGCTGCGGTCTTCGCACCGCGGATCCCGATCAGCGCCTGGCCGACGGCGGCCAGCAGCCCGGACGGCTCCGCCTGCGTCGGGAGCTCCGTGACCGTGGGCCACGCGGCCGTGTGCACGCTGGTGTCGTGGGTCCAGGCCCACACCTCCTCCGTCGCGAACGGGAGGAACGGTGCCAGCAGACGGAGCAGCGCGTCGATCGCGGCGCGCAGCGCCAGGACCGCACTCGCCTGGGTCTCGTGCGTCGCGTCGGGCGCGGTGCCGTAGGCACGCTCCTTGACCAGCTCGAGGTAGTCGTCGCAGAAGGTCCAGAAGAACCGCTCGGTGACCTCCAGCGCACGGGCGTGGTCGAAGCCGTCGAACGCGGCGGTGGCCTGCTCGATCACGGAGCCGAGCTCCGCCAGCACGTCGACGTCGAGGGGCTCGGTGACGGTCGTCGCACCGCTCGGCAGTTCGAAGCCGTACACGAACTTCGCCGCGTTGAGCACCTTGATCGCCAGGCGACGACCGACCTTGATCTGCTTCGGGTTCTGCGGGTCGAAGGCCGCGTCGGTGCCGAGCTTCGACGAGGCTGCCCAGTAGCGGACCGCGTCGGCACCGTGCTGCTCGAGGATCGAGAGCGGCGTGACGACGTTGCCCTTCGACTTCGACATCTTCTTGCGGTCGGGGTCCACGATGAAGCCGGAGATGCTCGCGTGCTTCCACGGCGCGACGTCGGCCTCGAGCTGGCTGCGGAGTGCCGTCGTGAAGAGCCACGTGCGGATGATGTCCTGCGCCTGCGGGCGGACGTCGTACGGGAACACGAGGTCGTAGAGCGCCGGGTCCGTCTCCCACTTGCCCGCGAGCTGCGGGGTGAGGGACGAGGTCGCCCAGGTGTCCATCACGTCGAGCTCCCCCTGGAAGCCGCCGGCGACGCCGCGCTGGTCCTCGGCGTACCCGGGGGCCGGCTCGGACGCCGGGTCGACGGGCAGCTGTGCCTCGGTCGGGACGATCGGCTGGTCGAAGACCGGGTTGCCGTCGGCGTCGAGCGGGTACCAGACCGGGATCGGCACGCCGAAGAAGCGCTGGCGCGAGATGAGCCAGTCGCCGGAGAGGCCACCGACCCAGTTGTCGTAGCGGACGCGCATGAAGTCCGGGTGGAAGGCGATCTCCTCGCCGCGCTTCCGCAGGGTCTCCTTGAGCTGCTCGTCGCGCGCGCCGTTGACGATGTACCACTGGCGGGTCGAGACGATCTCGAGCGGCTTGTCGCCCTTCTCGAAGAACTTCACCGGGTGGTTGATCGTCTTCACGTCGCCGACGAGCTCGCCCGACTCGGTGAGCGCGTCCACGAGGACCTTCTTCGCCGAGAAGACGGTCTTGCCGGCCATCTCGGCGTAGAGCTCCTTGCCGCGGGTCGACTCGATCCACGCGGGCTCGTCCGAGCGGACGCGGCCGTCGAAGCCGATGATCGCGCGGTTCGGCAGCTGCAGTTCGCGCCACCACACCACGTCGGTGGTGTCACCGAAGGTGCAGACCATCGCGATGCCCGCGCCCTTGTCCTGCTGCGCCAGGTGGTGCGCGAGGACCGGGACCTCGACGTCGAACAGGGGGGAGCGGACGGTCGTGCCGAACAGGTCCTGGAAGCGCTCGTCGTCCGGGTGCGCGACGAGGGCGACGCAGGCGGGGAGCAGCTCCGGACGGGTGGTCTGGATGACGACGTCCTCGCCGCCGTCGGTGCGGTGGAACGCCAGGCCGTGGTACGCGCCGGGCATCTCCTTGTCCTCGAGCTCGGCCTGCGCGACGGCAGTGCGGAAGGTGACGTCCCAGAGCGTCGGGGCGTCGGCCTGGTAGGCCTCGCCGCGCTCGAGGTTGCGGAGGAACGCACGCTGCGCGCTCGCCCGCGAGGTGTCGTCGATCGTGCGGTACGACTGCGTCCAGTCCACCGACAGGCCGAGCGTGCGGAAGAGGTGCTCGAACTGCTGCTCGTCCTGCACGGTCAGGCGCTCGCACAGCTCGATGAAGTTGCGGCGCGAGATCGGCAGCTGGTCGCCCGCCTTGCTCGACTTGCCGTCGCCGCCCTCGAACGGCGGCACGAAGGCGGGGTCGTAGGGGAGCTGCGGGTCGCACCGGACGCCGTAGTAGTTCTGCACGCGGCGCTCGGTCGGCAGGCCGTTGTCGTCCCAGCCCATCGGGTAGAAGACGTGCTTCCCGCGCATGCGCTCGTACCGGGCCTTGAGGTCGGTGTGCGTGTAGGAGAACACGTGCCCGATGTGCAGCGAACCCGACGCGGTCGGCGGCGGGGTGTCGATCGAGTACACCGCGTCCTTCGTCGCGCTGTCGCGGTCGAAGCGGTAGGTGCCGTCCTGCTCCCAGACCGGACCCCAGACGTCCTCGAGGCCGTCCACCGTGGGCTTGTCGGGCATGGGCTTCGTCATGGCAGGGCCTTTCGATCGATGTGTGCGGCACCGAGTCCGTGGTGAGGTGCCTGAGTGTCGCGCGTACAGTACGCGGTGGCCTCATCGTAGCGGTCCGCCGCGTCGGAGCGCTCCATCTGGTAGGCTGTCGGAGTTTGTCCGGCGAGCGCGGTGTTCGCGAGGACTGCACAGTCGCTCTCCGCCGGATGCCCGAAGGCAAGACACAGCACTACCGGAGGAACGAACTTGGCACCGAACGACGCACACCAGCACGGCGACCGGCCGTTGCGCACGAAGGGCGCAGCGAAGCGTGCACGCCGCAAGCTGACCGAGGACGACGTCACCGTCGTCGAGGAGTCGCTGCTCAAGCGTGCCGTCGCCGCCGCGGCCCTCGGCAACGCGATGGAGTGGTTCGACTTCGGCATCTTCGCGTACCTGACGGTCACGATCTCGAAGGTGTTCCTGCCGGCGGGCGACCCGACGTCGAACCTCGTCGCGACCTTCGGGTTCTTCGCGGCCGCCTTCATCGTCCGCCCGATCGGCGGCGCCGTCTTCGGCCCCATCGGCGACAAGATCGGCCGGCAGAAGGTCCTCGCGCTGACGATGATCCTGATGGCCGCCGGCACGCTCATGATCGGCCTCATCCCGTCGTACGCGACGATCGGCTTCTGGGCCCCCGTGCTGCTCCTCGTCGCCCGCTTCGTGCAGGGCTTCTCGACCGGTGGTGAGTACGGCGGTGCCGCGACCTTCATCGCCGAGTACTCGCCCGACAAGCGCCGCGGGTTCATGGGCTCGTGGCTCGAGTTCGGCACGCTGGCCGGCTACGTGCTGGGCGCGTCGATCGTCACGGTCCTGCAGTACGCGATGCCCGAGGACACCCTGCTCAGCTGGGGCTGGCGCATCCCGTTCATGATCGCCGGTCCGCTCGGCCTCATCGGGCTCTACCTCCGCCTGAAGCTCGAGGAGACCCCGGCCTTCCAGAAGCAGCAGGAGCAGGCCGCCGAGCGCGAGTCGCAGAAGACGCCGTTCCTCAAGCTGTTCGCCGAGAACTGGCGCTCGCTCATCATCTGCATCGGCCTGGTCCTCGTGTTCAACGTGACCGACTACATGCTGCTGTCGTACATGCCGACCTACCTCGAGACGAACCTCGGGCAGAACGCCACGTTCGGCCTGATCCTCATCGTCATCGTGATGATCCTGATGATGGTCGTCATCACCTTCGGTGGTCGCCTGTCCGACAAGTTCGGCCGCCGGCCGGTCCTCGCCGCCGGCTGCATCGGCTTCATCGTGCTGTCGTGGCCGGCGCTCAAGCTCGTCCAGACCGGGACCGGTGCCGGGGTCTTCTTCGGCCTGCTGATCCTCGGTCTCGTGCTCGTCACGTTCACGTCGACCATGCCGTCGACGCTCCCCGCGCTGTTCCCGACGATCATCCGCTACGGCGCGCTGGCGATCGCGTTCAACGTGTCCGTCTCGCTCTTCGGTGGCACGACGCCGCTCGCGACGCAGGCGCTCATCGCCGGGGCGAAGGACGCCGGGCTCTCGTGGGCCGAGGACATCCCGGCCTTCTACCTCATGTTCGCGGCCGTGATCGGCCTCGTCGCGGTGTTCTTCACCAAGGAGACGGCTGCGACGCCGCTCATGGGCTCGGGCCCCACGGTCGCCCACGAGGACGAGGTCGCCGACGTCATCAAGGACTACAACGACCCGACCTCGGAGCTCGCGCAGTCCGACTGGGCGAAGGACTTCTCGACGAGCGAGATCCCGATCATCTCGGGGGACACCCCGAAGCCGGGGTCCGACAAGGAGCCCGCAGGCTCGTAGCCGCCGCTGTCGGCCGGGAGGCACGGTGCACGTCCGCCACGGACGCGCACCGTGCCTCCCGGCATTTCCGCTCTGCGGGCGCTCCCCGAGTCTCGGCTCGGCGGACACGTTCGCGGCTTCGCTACCGCGAACGTGTCCGCCTGGGCGAGACTCGCCCGCTGCCGCGGCGCCACCGCGGCGCCGGCGCCGGCGCGCAGCGCTCAGGCGCCGCGGGCGAGCCGGGCGGCAGCGTCGACCAGGCGCGCGGTCGCCGGGTGCTCCGGCGCGCCGAGCACGCGTTCCGCGGGGCCCTGCTCGACGACGCGGCCGTCGTGCACCACGAGCACCTCGTCCGCCATCCGGCCCACGGCGCGCAGGTCGTGCGACACGAACACCATCGCCACGCCGGTCTCGTCGCGCAGCCGTTCGAGCAGCGTGAGCACCGCGTCCTGCACGGTCGCGTCGAGTGCCGTCACCGGTTCGTCGAGCACGACCACCTCGGGCGACGTCGCCAGCGCCCGGGCGATCGCCAGTCGTTGCCGCTGTCCGCCGGAGAGCGTGCGCGGGGCGCGTGACCGCAGCTCGGGGTCGAGTCCCACCTGACGGAGTGCGGCGTCGACCGGGTCGGCCAGACCACCCCGCGCCCGCCGCTCCTGCCCGCGGGACAGGGCGTCCGCGAGCACCCGTCCGACGCTCCACCGCTCGTCGAAGGTCGCCCCGGGGTCCTGCACGACGGCCGCCACCCGGTGCCGACGAGCCCGGCGCTCGCGCTCGGGCAGGGGCACCCACGGGTCGCCGTCGAGCGTGACGGTGCCGGCGTCCGGCGTCTCGAGTCCGAGCAGCATCCGCGCCACCGTCGTCTTGCCCGACCCGGAGGCGCCGATGACACCCGTCACGCGGCCCGGTCGCACGGTGATCGACACGTCCTGCACGGCGGGCACCCCGTCGAAGGAACGGGACAGCCCGGAGCCCTCGAGGAGCGGGGCCGACGGCGCACCGGTCCGGGGCACCCGTCCCACGGCCCGGCGCGTGTCCGCCCGTGCCGCCCGCACCAGGGCTGCGGTCGCCGGGTGCTGCGTTGCTGCGAAGACCTCGGCGACCGGTCCGTGCTCGACCACCGTCCCCTCGTCGACGACGAGCACCCGGTCCGCCCACCCGGCGACGAGCCCGAGGTCGTGCGTGATGACCAGCAGCCCGGCGCCGCGGTCCTGCACGGCCCGGAGCTGCTCCATCACGGTGACGGCCACGGCGGCGTCGAGGGCGGTCGTCGGTTCGTCCGCCACCACGAGCGCGGGGGAGGCCACGGTCGCCGCCGCGATCAGCGCGCGCTGTCGCATGCCTCCGGAGAGCGTGCCGGAGCGCCGGCCGTCGGTCGCCATCGCGGGGTCGAGCCCCACGCCCGCCAGTGCGGCGCGCACGGCATCGACCCGTTCTGCTGCGCGCAGGTCGGTGTGCAGGCGCAGGGCGTCGGCGACCTCGCGGCCGACGGGGCGGAGGGGGTCGAGTGCGCCGAGGGCCTCCTGGCCGACGTAGCCGACGGTGCTCCCGCGGAGCCGACGCCAGCGCCGCTCGGCGAGCCCGCGCACGTCGGAGCCGACGAGGTCGAGGCGGTCGGCGGTGACCGCGGCACCCGCTGCGGAGAGCCCGAGCACCGCCCGGGCGGTCACGGTCTTGCCGGAGCCGGACGCCCCGACCAGGGCGACGCACTCACCGGCGTCGACGTGCAGGTCGACGCCGTGCACCACCGTCGCGCCGTCGATCGACACCGCGAGCCCGCGGACGTCGAGCACGCGGGTCCCCACCGGCCGTGCTGCACCGGTCCGTCCCGCGACGTCGTCGGGCCCCCGCTCGGAGCCCCTCACCGCACGGCCCCCGTCCGCCGCACCGCACGGCCGAGCACCGTCACCGCGGTCGCCAGCACCACGATGGCGAGGCCCGGGAAGGTGCTCATCCACGGCGCGGTCAGCAGGTAGGTGCGGCCGTCCGCGAGCATCGCACCCCACTCCGGCGCGGGCGGCGGGGTCCCGACCCCGAGGTAGCTGAGCGCCGACGCCCACACGACCGCCTGGCCGACCCCGAGCGTGGCGACGGCGACGACGGGCCAGAGTGCCGCGGGCAGGACGTGCCGGAACACGATCCGGCCGGGGGAGCGGCCCTGCAGCACGGCGGTCTCGACCACCTGCGACGACCGCGCACTCCGGACCAGGCCGCGGACGATCCGGGCGTACCCGGGCGCCGTGGCGAACCCCACCGCCAGGGTCGCGGGCACCGGTCCGGGGCCGGTGACCGCGATGACGACGAGCGCGACGAGCAGCAGCGGCAGCGCGAACGCCACCTCGGTGACCCGGCCGACGACCGCGTCCACGATCCGACCACCGAGTCCGGCGAGCGTGCCGAGCAGGATCCCGGTGAGACCGCCGACGAGCGTCGCGGCGACCCCGACCACGAGTGACGCCCGTGTCCCCGCGACCACGCGCGCGAGCACGTCGCGTCCGGACTCGTCGGTGCCGAAGGGGTGCGCCGGTCCGGGTGGCGTCAGGGCGTCGGCGGGGTGCACCGCGAGCGGGTCGCCGCCGCCGAGCAGCGCCGGCCAGACCGCCGCCAGCACCGCGACCGCGACGACGACCGCCGCGACCGAGCCCGCCGGGCCGAGCGTCCCCCCACGGAACCGCTCGGACCGTCGGGCCCGCCCCTCGGACGCACCGGCCGGGAGGCCCGGGTCGAGCACCCCGCTCACCGTGCGTCCACCCTGCTCTGCGTGCGCACGCGCACTCGCCCCACGCGACCGGCCGGGCGTCGGTCGCGGGTCCGCGGGTCCACCGCCCGCTCGACCAGGTCCGCGACCGCCAGCACGACGACGTACGCCGCGGCGGACACGAGGGCGATCCCGGCCACCAGGGGCATGTCCCGCTGGGTGACCGCGGTGACCAGGGCACGACCGATGCCGGGCAGCGCGAAGACCGACTCGACGACCACGGCACCGGAGACCAGCGAGCCGAAGGCCCACGCGGACAGGGCGATCCCGGGGAGCGCCGCGTGCCGGAGCAGGTGACGACCGAACAGTCCGACGCGGGTCTCCCCGCGGCCGCGGGCTGCGAGGGCGAACGCGGAGCGCTGGGCGTCGACCACGCCGTCGCGGACCGTCTCGGCGAGGTACCCCGCGACCGGCACGGCGACGGTGAGCACGGGCAGGACCCAACCGCGCAGGCTGCCGTCCGACACCGCCGGCACCCACCCGAGTGCGCTCGCGAAGACCACGATGAGCACGCTGCCGAGCCAGAAGTGCGGCACGACGCTCGCCGTCACGGTGATCGCGCCGGTCAGGGCCGCGGCGATCCGCCCGCGCTGCGTCGACCACCACGCGGCGCCGATCGCCAGGACCCAGGCGACGACGAGTCCGGCGACCGCGAGCGTCAGCGTCACGGGGACCTGCTGCGCGAGGAGCTCGGACACGGGCGTGCGAAACGCGTACGAGTCGCCGAGGTGCCCGGTCGCCAGGCGCCCGAGGAACACCGCGTACTGCACGAGCACCGGCCGGTCGAGGCCGTACTCGCGGCGGACCGCGTCGACCGCCTCCGCCGAGGCCTGGGACCCGGGGCCACCGAGGATCGCCAGCGCCGGGTCACCCGGGATCAACCGGATCGCGACGAAGACGATCGTGGCGACCGCCCAGAGCACCCCGGTGCCGCCGGCCGCACGGCGGAGACCCCACAGGACCCACGCCGACCACCCGCGACGGGTGCCGGTGCGTGGCGGACGCGGGGCGGGCCTCCCGGCCGGCTCGCCCGTCAGCGGGCGATCCACGCGGTGCCGAACCACGGGGTGGAGACCGACGTGGTCTCGATGCCGTGGACGGCGGAGCGGTACAGGAAGTGGTTCTGCTGGTCGTAGAGCGGCAGGACGGTGCCGCTCGCCAGGATCCGCTGCTGCGCCTGGCGGTACAGGTCGCCGCGCTCGTCGGCGTCCGACGTGCGTGCCGCACGCTCCAGCAGGTCGTCGACCGTCGGGTCGTCGAGCTGCGCGAGGTTCGCGAAGTAGCCCGACGGTGCGGGCTCGATGCTCGCGCTGTCGTACAGGATGCGGAGGACGTCCGGGCCGACCTTGGTGTACGGAGCGCTGACGACGTCGTACTCGTTCGCGGCGAGGGCGGCGTACCAGCTGGAGAGGTCGAGCTCCTCGAGCCGCACGTCGAACCCGACCGCCTTCTCGGAGGCCTGGACCTGCTGGAACAGGCTGCGCTCCGCGGGCACCGACTGGTTCGTCGACACCGGGAAGGTGACGGTGAGCCGCTGCCCGTCCTTCTCGCGGACGCCGTCGCTGCCGACCTTCCAACCGGCCTCGTCGAGCAGGCGTCCGGCCGTCTTCGGGGAGTACTCGAACAGCGCCGGATCGGAGTACCCGTCGGGCTCGACGCTCGACAGCACCGAGTACGAGCGCTTCGCGGTGCCGAGGAACAGGCTCTGCAGGCCCGGGTCGATCTCGGCGCCGGCGATGAAGGCCTTCCGGACCGCCTCGTCGCGGAACACCCCGTGCCCGGAGTTCAGTTCGAGGCGGTTCGAGGCGCCGGGGCGCGGGGCGTCGAGGTCGCGGATCGCGCCCTTCGTCGAGGCACTCTTGAGCTGGTCGGGCTGGGCGTTGTCGATGACGTCGACCTGACCGGCCTGCAGTGCGGCGTAGCGCGAGGTCGAGTCGGGCAGGAAGCGCCACGTGATGCCGTCGAGGCGGGGCGCCGTCGAGCCGGTGAGCGGCGTGTACCCGTCGTTCTTCGTCAGCGTGATGCGATCGCCCCGCTGCCACTCCGTGACGCTGAACGGGCCGGTGCCGACGGGGGATGCGCAGTTCGTCGCCTGCGGCCGCTGCAGGGCCTTCGGCGACTCCATGCCGACCCAGGGCTGCGAGAACGACTCGAGCAGTGCGCTGTCCGGGCGGCTCAGGGTCAGCGTGACGGTGTGGTCGTCGGTCGCCGTGGCCTTCGTGATCGACTGCAGGGCGAGGTAGCCCGTGCTCGACGCCGTCGTCGGGTCCTGCACGTGCTCGATGTTCGCGACGACGGCGGCCGCGTCGAACGGGGTGCCGTCGGAGAACGACACGTCCGTGCGCAGGTCGAGCGTCAGGGTCTTCCCGTCGTCGCTCGTCGTCCACCCGGTCGCGAGGGCCGGCGTCGGCTTCCCCGCCCGGTCGAGCCCGGTGAGCATCTCGATGTACTGCGTCGACAGCAGGGCCTGCGGGTAGTTGCCGCCGACGTGCGGGTCGAGGCAGGTCGGCTCGGCGTCGCCGGAGGCGTACGTGAGCGTCCCCCCGCTGACCGGCGTGCCGGCGTCGGTGGCGGTGCCGCCGCCGGTGCAGGCGGTCAGGGCCAGCAGGACCGCGGTGGCTCCCGCGGCGGTGAGGAGCGCGCGGGCGCGTGTTTTCTGTACTCGGTCCAAGATCATGGCTGCACGAGTCTAGCGGTTTACTGGCGGCATGGACGAGACGATGCGCCGCGGTGGCCGCCCCCGACGCTCGAGTGCCGAGGTCCTCGCCGACGCGGCTGCCGAGCTGTTCCTCGAGCAGGGGTACGCGCGGACGACCGTCGACCAGATCGCGGCCCGGGCCGGGGTGAGCCGAGCGACGTTCTTCAACTACTTCGGGGCGAAGTCGGACGTGCTCTGGCTGGAGCTCGACGCCGCGGTCGCCGACCTGCCCGCGTTCCTCACCGCCTCGACGGAGTCCTCGCCCGTGCGTGCCGTGGAGCAGGCCGTGCTCGCCGCGGCGCGGGCGCACAACCCCGACCGCGTGCCGTGGGCGATCGCCCAGGCCGAGGTGATGGACATCGGCACCGAGCTCGTCGCCAGTGTGGCGGCGCGGGTGATGGCGCAGCACGGGGCGGTCTCGGCGTTCGTCGGCTCGCGGACGGGGGAGCACCCGACGTCCCTGTGGCCGCAGACCGTGTCCGGGGCGATGCTCGGGGCCGCGGCGGCGGCGTTCGGGGTGTGGGTCGCCGACGGTGTCGCCCGCAGGTCCCTCGTCGAGTACGTCGGCGCGGCGCTGACCCCGGTCGCGGCAGGCCTCGACGCGCGCTGAGGCGACGGGCGCTACTCGGTGCGGAGCGTCCCGGCACCGCCGGCCGCGACGTCCTCCACCGTGCCGTCGCGCACGATCCCCGGGACGTCGCCGTCCCCTCGGGCTGCGAGCGACGCGTCGCCCGGGATGCTCAGGGTGAGGACGGCCTCCTCGATGTACTGGCTCTCCTCGAGCGACGCCTCGACCCGACGGAGCCGGACCGCGACGTGGTCCTCGAGCTCGTTGCCGGTCAGGTCGACCGCCGCCACCAGGAACACCCGGGACGGTCCGACGAACTCCAGGTGCAGGTAGGTGACGCGCTCCACCTCGTCGCGACGGAGCAGCTCGGTGAGCACGGCGTCCTCGAGCTCGGGGGACGTCGCCTCGCCGACCAGGAACCGGCGGTTGCGCTCGATGAGGACGATCGCGACGACCCCGAGCAGGAGTCCGACCGCGATGGAGCCGATCGCGTCGAACACCGCGAGGCCGGTGAGCTGGTGCAGCAGCACGCCGAGGAACGCGATCACGAGGCCGACCAGCGCCGCGGCGTCCTCGGCGAAGACCGCCCGGAGCGTGGGGTTCGACGACTGCAGCACGTGGCGGAGCACCGGGACGCGGCGCTTCGTGGCGGCTCCGTGTGCCTGGCGGTAGGCCTGCAGGAAGCTCGTGCCCTCGAGGACGAACGCGATGCCGAGCACGACGTAGTTGAGCACGACGTCCTCGGCCGGACCGGTCTCGCCGAGCTCGGTGATGCCGTGCCAGATCGACACGACGGCACCCGCGGTGAAGAGGCCGAACGCGGCGAACATCGACCAGATGTAGGTCTCGCGACCGTACCCCAGCGGGTGCTTCCGGTCCCGCTTCTTCGCACCGCGTCGTTCGGCGACGAGCAGGAAGATCTCGTTGCCCGTGTCGGCCCACGAGTGCGCGGCCTCCGCGGTCATCGACGCCGAGCCCGAGATCAGGGAGGCGACGGTCTTGGCGACGGCGACGAGCAGGTTGGCGGCGAAGGCGATGACGACGGTGAGCAGGGACTCCGGACGGTCCTGCTTCTCGGACGAGGGCATCGCTCCAGCATGCTCCGACTCTTGTAGACTCGTCCCACCAGGCGTCGAACCGGCCATCACCGGTGAGCCTCCGGAAGAACGCGGCAGCACCACCGCCGTCAGTAGACCCGGGCGGACCGGACCGCACCCCATCCGGCGAACGAGCGGTCGGTCGCAGCGCGAGCAGCGTCCGGCAAGCGAGGTGGTACCGCGGAGCACGCTCCGTCCTCGTGGAGACGAACCGAACCCACAGGAGCAGCTCGTGGCCTACCCCCTCAACGTCCCCACCGACGGTGTCGTCCCGTCCCCGTCCTTCCCCGCCGTCGAGCAGGGCATCCTCGCCTTCTGGAAGGGCGACGACACGTTCCGGGCGTCGATCGACCAGCGCGAGGGCTGCACGGAGTGGACGTTCTACGACGGCCCGCCCTTCGCGAACGGTCTGCCGCACTACGGTCACCTGCTGACCGGCTACGCGAAGGACGTCTTCCCGCGCTACCAGACCATGCGCGGCAAGCAGGTGCACCGCCGCTTCGGGTGGGACACCCACGGGCTGCCCGCCGAGCTCGAGGCCATGCGGCAGCTCGGGATCACCGAGAAGCACGAGATCGACGACATGGGCGTCGACGTCTTCAACGCCGCGGCCAAGCAGTCCGTGCTGCAGTACACCGACGAGTGGCAGGCGTACGTCACCCGTCAGGCGCGCTGGGTCGACTTCGAGGACGACTACAAGACCCTCGACGTCACCTTCATGGAGAGCGTCCTGTGGGCGTGGAAGCAGCTCTG
Organism: Curtobacterium sp. BRD11; assembly: GCF_031844345.1. Classification (NCBI taxonomy): domain Bacteria; kingdom Bacillati; phylum Actinomycetota; class Actinomycetes; order Micrococcales; family Microbacteriaceae; genus Curtobacterium; species Curtobacterium sp. BRD11. The sequence goes on along the minus strand of NZ_JAUZUZ010000003.1, from coordinate 135,904 downwards.
GGACAAGGGCCTGGCGTACGAGGGCTTCCGCGTCCTGCCGTACTGCTGGAACGACCAGACGCCGCTCTCGAACCACGAGCTGCGCATGGACGACGACGTCTACAAGATGCGCCAGGACCAGTCGGTCACGGTGTCGTTCCCGCTGCAGGGCGCCCGCGCCGCTGCACTCGACCTGACCGGGGTCCGCGCACTCGCCTGGACGACGACCCCCTGGACCCTGCCGACGAACGCGGCGCTCGCGGTCGGTCCGGAGATCGCGTACGCGGTCGTGCCGGCCGGGCCGGGAGGCGCGGCTGACGGTGGCGACGCCGGCTCGGCTCGGTACCTCCTGGCTTCGGACACCGTGGCCGCCCACGCGAAGGAGCTCGGCTACGAGAGCGCGGACGACGCGCTCGCCGCCGTGCTCCGCACGGTCGTCGGCGCCGAGCTCGACGGCGTCGAGTACGAGCGCCTGTTCGACTTCCTCGCGGAGGCCGAGGGCTACGAGCACGCGTGGCGCATCCTCGTCGCCGAGTACGTCGAGACGGGTGAGGGCACCGGCATCGTGCACCAGGCCCCGGCGTACGGCGCCGACGACCAGGAGGTCTGCGCGGCCGCCGGCATCCCCGTGGTGCTGTCCCTCGACGAGGGCGGACTCTTCACGGCGCAGTTCGGCGACGTCGCCGGCATGCTCTGGTCGGACGCCAACAAGCCGCTGACGAAGGCCGTGCGCGAGGCGGGCCGACTGCTCCGCCAGGCCTCGTACGAGCACAGCTACCCGCACTGCTGGCGCTGCCGCAAGCCGCTCATCTACAAGGCGGTCTCGTCGTGGTTCGTCCGCGTCACCGAGTTCCGCGACCGCATGGGCGAGCTCAACCAGGACATCAACTGGGTGCCGGACAACGTCAAGGACGGTCAGTTCGGCAAGTGGGTCGGCAACGCGATCGACTGGTCGGTGTCCCGCAACCGGTACTTCGGCACGCCGATCCCGGTCTGGGTGTCGGACGACCCGGCGTACCCGCGCCAGGACGTCTACGGCTCGCTCGAGGAGCTCGAGCGCGACTTCGGTCGCCTGCCGCTGAACGCCGACGGCGAGGTCGACCTGCACCGTCCGTTCATCGACGAGCTGACCCGGCCGAACCCCGACGACCCGACGGGGCGGTCGACCATGCGACGCATCTCCGACGTGTTCGACGTGTGGTTCGACTCCGGCTCGATGCCGTACGCGCAGGTGCACTACCCGTTCGAGAACCGCGAGTGGTTCGAGGAGCACAGCCCCGCGGACTTCATCGTCGAGTACATCGGGCAGACCCGCGGCTGGTTCTACGTCATGCACGCGCTGTCGACCGCGCTGTTCGACCGCCCGGCCTTCCGGAACGTGATCAGCCACGGCATCGTGCTCGGCTCGGACGGCCAGAAGATGTCGAAGTCGCTCCGGAACTACCCGGACGTCTCCGAGGTGTTCGACCGCGACGGCGCCGACGCGATGCGCTGGTTCCTCATGTCGTCGTCGGTCATCCGCGGCGGCAACCTCGTCGTGACCGAGGAGGGCATCCGCCAGGGTGTCCGCGAGTTCCTGCTGCCGCTCTGGTCGACGTACTACTTCTTCACCCTCTACGCGAACGCCTCCGGCGACACCGGCTACCAGGCCTCGCGCAGCACGGCGAGCACCGACGTGCTCGACCGGTACCTGCTCGCGAAGACCCGGGTGCTCGTGGCGGACGTGACCACGCACCTCGACGCGCTCGACACCCCGCTCGCGGCCCAGGCCGTCCGGGACTTCGCCGACGTGCTGACCAACTGGTACGTCCGTCGGTCGCGCGACAAGTTCTGGCTCGGTGCGGAGTCCTCACCCGAGGCCCGCGCGGCGTTCGACACGCTGTACACCGTGCTCGAGACGCTCACCCGCGTCGCCGCCCCGCTCGCGCCGCTCGTCACGGAGGAGGTCTGGAAGGGCCTGACCGGCGGGCGCAGCGTGCACCTCGAGGACTTCCCGTCCGCCGACGAGTTCCCGGCCGACGACGCCCTGGTCGCCGCGATGGACCGCGTGCGCGACGTCGCGTCGAAGGGGCTCGCGCTCCGCAAGGCGACCGGCCGCCGTGTCCGTCTGCCCCTCGCGACCCTGACGCTGGTCGTGCCGGACCCGGCAGCGATCGAACCGTTCGCGGACATCCTGCGTGACGAGCTCAACGTGAAGCGCGTCGTGCTCGAGCAGCAGGAGGAGTCCTCGCTCGGCCGCTACGGCATCGAGCGGAAGCTCACCGTCAACGCCCGCGCCGCCGGCCCCCGGATCGGCAAGCAGGTGCAGCAGGTGATCCCGGCCGCCAAGAAGGGCGACTGGGTCGCGACCGAGTCCGGCGTGACGGTCGGCGGCGTCGACCTCGTCGAGGGCGAGTACACGCTCGACCTCACCGTCGCGGACGACTCCGTCGCGGTGGCGTTCCTCGACGGCGGCGGCTTCGCGGTGCTCGACACCGTGACGACCCCCGAGCTCGAGGCCGAGGGGCTCGCCCGTGACGTCGTCCGCGCCGTGCAGCAGGCCCGCCGCGACGCCGACCTCGACGTCAGCGACCGCATCGTCCTGACGCTCCGGGTCTCCGAGGACGCCGAGGACGCGATCCGCACGCACGAGCAGCTCATCGCGGGGGAGACCCTCGCGACGAGCGTCGAGGTGACCACGACGACGTTCGCTCCCGGCGAGGGCTCGGACGTCGGCGACGGTGCGAAGGTGTCCGTGGAGGTGGCACGCGCATGAGCGACAGCGAGCAGTACGACGACGACCACGACGGCATCGAGGACCTCGGTCCGCTCGACGACACGGCCGGGGTCCGCATCCCGGTCGGACCGTCCGGCGACCAGACCCCGACGGACGCGCTGCCGTACGGCGGCGACGACGACGAGGTGCAGCGCGTCGAAGCCGCCCTGTACGCCCGGATCGGCGAGCAGGCACCCGAACGTCGGCTGACCGCCACCCGACGGGCCGTCGAGCTCCTCGGCGACCCGCACCTGGCGTACCCGGTCATCCACGTCACCGGCACGAACGGCAAGACGTCGACCGCGCGCATGGCGGAGAGCATCGTCCGCGCCCACGGGCTGCGCACCGGCCTCATGACGAGTCCGCACCTGGTGTCGATCCGGGAGCGCATCGTCATCGACGGTGAGCCGATCGCGGCCGACCGGTTCGTGGAGAACTGGGACGACATCACCCCGATCCTGGCGATGACGGACCAGGAGCTCACCGACAAGGGCGAGCAGCCGCTGACCTTCTTCGAGGCGCTGACCGTCCTGGCCCTGGCGTGCTTCGCCGAGGCACCGGTCGACGTCGCCGTCATCGAGGTCGGCATGGGCGGCGAGTGGGACTCCACCAACGTGGTGCAGAGCCAGGTGCAGGTGATCACCCCCGTGGCGATCGACCACGCCAAGCAGCTCGGGTCGACCGTCGCCGAGATCGCCCGCACGAAGTCGGGGATCATCAAGCCGTCGTCGTCGGTCGTCTCCGGTGCGCAGACGCCCGAGGCCCTCGCGGAGCTCGAGCGGGCCGCGGAGCTCACCGAGTCGACGCTCGCCGTCGAGGGCACCGGGTTCTCCGTCGTGTCCGACACCCCGGCCGTCGGCGGGCAGCTCGTCACCGTGCAGGGCATCGCCGGGCGCTACGACGACCTGTTCGTCCCGCTCTTCGGCCAGCACCAGGCGCACAACGCCGCCGTCGCCATCGCCGCGGTCGAGTCGTTCCTCGGGCGGGGCTCGCAGGCCCTCGACGAGGACGTCCTGTCCGAGGGCCTCGCGAACGCGACCAGCCCCGGCCGGCTGCAGCCGATCGCGCAGGAGCCCACGGTCGTGGTCGACGCCGCGCACAACCCGCACGGGGCGCGCGCCCTGGCCGAGGCGCTGCCGGTCGCGTTCCCGTCCGAGCACGTCGTCGGCGTCGTCGGGATCCTCGGCGACAAGGACGCCCGCGGCTTCGTCCGGGCGCTCAAGGACACGGTCCAGACCTTCGTCGTCACGCAGCCGCCGGGGGACCGTGCACTCGACGCGGACGCGTTCGCCCGCATCGTCGTGGCCGAGGTGGGCGAGGACCGCGTGGTCGTCGAACCCGCGCTCGAGCAGGCACTGCAGGAAGCGCGCGACCTGGCGGAGGAGGCGGACGCCGAGGACGCCCTCGTGCTCGTCGCCGGCTCCATCGTCATGGTGGGGAAGGTCATGGACCTGGTCCACGCGGAGAGCGGGACGAAGTGACGGACGCACCACGGGCCTCCCGGCCGGGTCGACAGTCGCGCGTGCGGAAGCCGCGCCCGCAGCGCGGTGCCCGCGAGAGCCTCCTCGCGATCACCCTCGGACTCGAGGCCGTGATGTTCTTCTTCCCGATGCTCGTCGTCTACGGGAAGGGCACGCTGCCGCCGCTCGCGGCGTTCGGTGGCGGCATCCTGGCGATCATCGTCCTCGCAGCTGCCTCACGCCTGACGGGCAAGCGCGCCGGTGTATGGTTCGGGTGGCTGCTGCAGGCGGCCATCCTCGCCACCGGCTTCATCGAGCCGTTCATGTTCGCGGTCGGCGCGGTGTTCCTGGCGCTGTGGGTGTTCTGCTTCGTCAAGGGCGGTCAGCTCGACCGGCAGAACGCCGCGTTCCGGGCCGCTCAGGCCGAGGACTGACCACCACCGAACCACAGGAGAACTGCGTGTCCGATCTCGAAGAGACCCTCGTCCTCGTCAAGCCCGACGGCGTCGCCCGCCAGCTCACCGGAGAGGTCCTCCGTCGCATCGAGACCAAGGGCTACGAGATCGTCGACCTCAAGATGGTCACGGCGTCGCGTGAGCTCCTCGACCAGCACTACGAGGAGCACCAGGGCAAGCCGTTCTTCGAGCCGCTCGTCGAGTTCATGCAGTCCGGCCCGGTCGTCGCCGTGCGCGTCGCCGGCAACGGTGTGATCGCGGGCTTCCGCTCGCTCGCCGGCACCACGGACCCGACCTCGGCCGCCCCGGGGACCATCCGTGGCGACCTCGGTCGCGACTGGGGCCTCAAGGTGCAGCAGAACCTCGTGCACGGCTCGGACTCCCCGGAGTCGGCCGCCCGCGAGCTCGCCCTCTGGTTCGCCTGATCGACCGAAGCGGAGCACAGACGCGATGACGAACAACGACCGTCCCACGAAGAACGAGCGTCGCCAGCACGCCCGTGAGGTCGCCCGCCAGCGGGCCGACGCCGAGAAGCGCCGCAAGCGCCGCAACAAGTGGTTCCTGCAGGGCGGCATCGGCCTGGGCATCGTGGCCGTCGCGGCGATCATCGCGATCGTCGTGGTGAACGTGAACAGCGGGGGCACCACCTCCGCCGCCGGCCCGAAGAACATGGTCACCGGTGGCATCCAGTTCACCGGCGGCGACGGCAAGATCACCCCCGTCACGACCGGAGCGGTCTCGGCGGACGGCACCCCGTCCCCGGTCGCCACGGCCGACAGCGACGGCAAGGTCAAGGTCGTCGAGTACGTCGACTGGGCCTGCCCGGTCTGCAAGCAGTTCGAGGGCGCCTACGCCGACCAGATCACCGACTTCGTGAAGAACGGTCAGGCGACGCTCGAGATCCACCCGGTGTCGATCCTCGACCGCAGCTACCTCGGCTCGCGCTACGCCAGCCGTGCCGCGAACGCCGCGATGTGCGTCGCGAACTACGCGCCGGACAAGTTCCTCGACGTGCAGACGCAGTTCTTCGAGAAGCAGCCGGAGGAGGGCACGAAGGGCCTGACCAACGCCGAGATCGCCGACCTGGTGAAGGCTGGCGGGGCCACCGGCTCCGACGTGTCCGAGTGCCTGTCGAACGAGACGTACAAGGGCTGGGTCACGAAGATCACGAACCAGGTCACCTCGGACCCGGCGGTCGCCGGTCCCCAGGGCTTCGGCACGCCGACGATCCTGGTGAACGGGCAGCGTGTGAGCACCCTCACCGACGTCGTCCCGACCATCGAGGCCGCCGCGAAGTAGTCGGCCCCGCCGCACTCGGCCCCGCGCTCCCGATCCGGGAGCGCGGGGCCGATCGCTGTCCCCGGGGTGCCTGGGGCGCGGGCGCGCGACGCAGAGCCTGAGGCGCGGGGAGGCGCCTGGGTGCGGGGAGGTGCGGTGCGGCGCCGGGGGCGCGCGGCGGCGTGCGCACCTGGTCGATCCGGGCGTACCGAGCGGAACCGGGCGTACCTGGCGCTTCGGTTGCACCAGGAATGCCCGAAAGCGCCTTGCATCGCAGGTGTCATGGGAAGGATCGGGCGTCCGGGCCTGGCCGGGTCGGCGGATCACGGGCCGAGGCAGCACGCTCGCCGGTGCGGGACGATCCGCTCGCACACCGTGGGAGCGAGGAGCACGTGTCGTCCGGACGCTGCGCGATCAGGGCCGATCCGACGGCCCTCCCGAGCGGGCAGGACACGCCGCTGGCGATCCGGGCGAGGGCACGATCCGTCGCCGGAGAACGTCGAGCGTGACGGATCTGGCCCGCTCGAGGGACCGGGACGGGGGCATCGCAACGGTCCGGTGGCGTCAGGACGACCGGGACGTGCACCGAGCAGCGGCTCGCTGGCGGCCGGACGCCCGTCACGAGCGCGGCGTCAGAACGGGAGCGTCGAGAGCACGCGGGGGAACACGATGAGGATGCTGACCACGATCACGGCGTAGTTCGCCAGCACGAGCGCCCACGAGTAGGGCAGCAGCGAGCGCCCGACCCGCTGGAGCCCGGCGCCGAAGCGTCCCTGCGCCGCGTTCCAGGTCGTGAAGATCCAGAACATCGGGATCGTCACGGTCCACACGAGCAGGCACCAGGGGCACAGGTAGCCGATGACCCAGACGGTCTGCGTGAAGAGCCAGGTGACGAACACCCACGCCAGGAACACCCCGGCGTTGAACAGCACCCAGAACCAGCGGTGACCGTTCCGCATGCCGGCGAGCAGCATCACCCCGACGGCGATCGGGGCGACGAAGCCCATCACGCCGAGGAGCGGGTTCGGGAACCCGAACAGGGAGCCCTGCCAGCTCGTCATCACCTGCGAGCAGTTCACGAACGGGCTGACGTCGCAGCTGAGTGCCTTCGACGGGTTCTCGTACTTCGCGAACTCGTCCAGCACCAGGTTGAACGCGGCGAAGAGGCCGACTGCTCCGGTGACGATGAGGAAGACCGCCATCGCGACCGGGCGGCGGGGCGTGGTTGCGCTCGTGCTCACGGCGTCATCATCGCATGCCCGTTCCGGACCTTTCCTGGCACCTCGTGCGACAATGACAGCAGTTGCGCGGCCGATCCGTGCGGCGAGAGAGCTTTCCGGGCGCAGCCCGGACGATCAGGCGCGGTGAGAGCGCGCCGTGACCGGGACTCGCGTCACATCCGATGCCGAGCCGGTCGGGCCGGGTGTCCGACACGGAACGACACCGGGCCGCACGCCGGGACGACGAACACCGGTCACGAGAACGAACGCGGGGGCGTGGACGCCACCCGTGACAACCACAGAATTCCCGCCGTCCGTCAGGACGCGAGTGGGGCCGAGGAGTGCACCAGATCCATGGTGGAGCAGAACACCGACAACCCGAACAACGAAGAAGTCGCACCGAAGCGCCGTGGCCGCCTGTTCGGCAGCCGTCGCGCCCGGTCCACCGGCCAGGAGGCCCGTGGTGACGTCGACACCGACACCAGCGACATCGAGACGGTCGTCCTGACCGACGACGCGCCGACCGACGAGACCGCTGCGGTCGACGGACCGGTCGCCCCGGACAGCGCGTCGACGGATGCCGAAGCGACGGACACCGAAGCGACGGGCAGCGCGCCGACGACCCCCGAGCCGACGACCCCTGCGTCGACGGACACGGCGACGGCGGACGACGCCGTCGAGGTCGCGGTCGAGCACGTCACGGCCGCCGCGGCGGAGCCCCAGGACGTCTCGACGGTCACGGGCAGCCAGCCCGTCGTCGAGGCGTCGTCGGACGGCGGTGCAGCCGGCACCGAGAGCAGCACGGTCGCGGACGCACCCGCTGCGACCACAGCGGCCGACCCGGACGGGGCGACCACGGCGGACGACGCGTCCTCCGCGGTGGCGACCGACGCGGTCGAGGTGGGCGGTGCCTCCCGGCCGGAGCCGGCATCTGCTCCCGAGGCGGACGAGCCCTTCGTGCCGAAGGCGACCAGCACCCTCAGCCTGATCTTCCACGCGCCGGTCCTGCCGGACCTGCCGGCCCTGCCGGCGCGCGCTGCGCGTGACGAGGACGACGACGAGGACGACGAGCAGGGCGGCAGCCGCCGTCGCTCGCGTCGTCGCGGGAGCAGTGCCGACCGCCAGGAGCGCGGCGTCCGAGAGCCGCGCGACCACCAGGAGCCGCGCCGCCGCGAGCCGGAGCTCATCACCGAGCCGCAGCGCATCAAGGGGTCGACCCGACTCGAGGCGAAGAAGCAGCGTCGCCGCGACGGCCGTGACGCCGGTCGTCGTCGCACGGTCATCACCGAGGACGAGTTCCTCGCGCGCCGCGAGAGCGTCGACCGCCAGATGATCGTCCGGTCGAGCTCGTCGAAGATCGAGATCGGCGTGCTCGAGGACAACGTCCTCGCGGAGCACTACGTCACCAAGTCGCACAACGTCTCGCTCATCGGGAACGTCTACCTCGGCAAGGTGCAGAACGTGCTGCCCTCGATGGAGGCGGCCTTCGTCGACATCGGCCGCGGTCGGAACGCCGTGCTCTACGCGGGCGAGGTCGACTGGAACTCGGTCGACACTGGTAACCACGGCCGACGCATCGAGGCCGCGCTCAAGCCCGGGGACAAGGTCCTCGTGCAGGTCACGAAGGACCCGGTCGGGCACAAGGGTGCCCGTCTGACCTCGCAGGTCTCGCTGCCGGGTCGCTACCTGGTCTACGTGCCGAACGGCTCCATGAACGGCATCTCGCGCAAGCTGCCGGACACCGAGCGCGCGCGCCTGAAGAAGATCCTCAAGGAGGTCCTGCCGGAGCACGCGGGCGTCATCGTCCGCACCGCTGCCGAGGGCGCGACCGAGGAACAGCTCACGCGCGACGTGCAGCGCCTGACCAGCCAGTGGGACGCGATCCAGAAGAAGGTGCAGAACGGGCACGCCCCGGTCATGCTGCACTCGGAGCCGGACCTGCTCGTCAAGATCGTGCGTGACGTCTTCAACGAGGACTTCACGAAGCTGATCATCGACGGCGAGGCCGCGCGCGGCACCATCGAGGAGTACCTCGACGCCGTGGCGCCCGACCTCAAGGACCGCGTCGAGATCTACGACGGCCCGGACTCGTTCGAGGAGTACCGCCTCAACGAGCAGATCGAGAAGGCCCTGGACCGCAAGGTCTGGCTGCCCTCGGGTGGCTCGCTCGTGATCGACCGCACCGAGGCCATGACGGTCGTCGACGTCAACACCGGCAAGTTCGTCGGCTCCGGCGGCAACCTCGAGGAGACCGTCACCAAGAACAACCTCGAGGCGGCCGAGGAGATCGTCCGACAGCTCCGCCTGCGCGACATTGGCGGCATCATCGTCATCGACTTCATCGACATGGTGCTCGAGTCGAACCGCGACCTGGTGCTGCGTCGTCTCGTCGAGTGCCTGAGCCGCGACCGCACGAAGCACCAGGTGGCCGAGGTCACCTCGCTCGGCCTCGTGCAGATGACCCGCAAGAAGATCGGTGTCGGGCTGCGTGAGTCGCTCGACGAGGTCAACGCCAAGGTCAACGACAACAACGCGGACCCCGGGCCCTCGAAGGGGCGCCGCAAGGGCCGCGGCAACGGCGGCTCGACCGGTGGCAACGGCAACGGCAACGGCCAGGGAGGCAACGGGCACGGTGGCAACGGCGGCTCCGGCAGCGGGGGCTCCGGCAACGGGTCGACCGGCCAGTCGTCGCAGGCGCACCAGATCACCGAGGACGTCAAGAACGCGCTGTCCCGCATCGCGGCCTCGACCCTGCCCCACGACGAGGCGTCGTCCGGCGAACCGGTGACCGGCGTGGCTTCGCCGCGCGGCGGCGCGGCGACCCCGGACCCCGAGGCCGCGGTCTCCGCCTCGGCCGATGCACCAGCGTCCGGTCCGTCGCCGGTGTCCGCGCCGGAGCGTGGCGCGGAGGACGCCGGGGGTGCGGGCAACCGTGACGGCGAGCAGTCGTCCGGGTCGAAGCGCCGCCGCCGTCGTGGCGGTCGTGGTGCCGGCAGTGCTGCACCCGAGCAGCGCGGTACCGACGAGCAGGATGCCGAACAGCACGGCGGCGAGCAGCGCGGGTCCGCCGCGCGCGACACCGACGAGGCCGTCCAGCACCGTTCCGGCCGCGCGGGCTCCGCTGGCGCACAGGAGACCCCTTCGCAGGGGTCCGCTCCCGAGCCGTCCGCGCAGGAGGCTGCTCCGGCGAAGACCGCGCCGACCCGTCGCCGCGTGAGCTCGAGCGCTCCCGTCACCCCGACCGAGAACACCGTCGCGATCCTCGACATCCCGGTGGCCGTGACCAAGCGTGAGCCGCGTCCGGTCCGGGACGACGCGGAGTCGCTCCTCGACTCCGTGCTGCAGGCCCTCCCGGAGCCGAAGCAGCCGGGGCAGGGCCGATCGCGGTCGCGCCGTGTGTCGTCGCCGAGCATCAGCGCACCGGCGTCCTCGGACGACGACGGGCAGGACGACGGCGCCGTGATCGTGGGGAACTGACGTGAGCCACGCGGGCGACCCGAACGGTCGGCAGCAGGACCGCGGGTACTACGGTGCGGGCTGGTCGCAGCCCGCACCGCCCGCGGGCGGCCAGCCCGGTGGCCCGGCGTGGCCCGGCCAGCAGCACGTCGGCCAGCAGCCCGGCGGCCAGCAGCAGCCGCCGTACGGCCGCCCGCAGGACGGTCAGCAGCCGTACGGCCAGCCGCAGGACGGCCAGCCGCAGGACGGCCAGCAGCCGTACGGCCAGCAGGGCCGGGTGCGGTCACGGCCGCCCCGGACCGCGGATCCGCGCCGGGCGTTCGCACCCGGATCGTCGGTCGCCAACGTCACGGGGGCCCTCATCGCCGTCGTGTCCGTCGTGCTCGTCGAGGTGGTGTCCGGCGTCCTCGGGCTGCTCGGGGCGTCCCTCGTCGTGCACCCCTTCTCGACGTACGGCACCGGGGCGAGCCTGCTCGGCAGCTTCGTGTCGGGCGTGTTCGCCTCGCCGTTCCCGTTCTACGTGGGAGCGTTCACGGCCCTCGCGTTCCTCACGCCGATCGCGCGGCGGAGTCCGCTGCCGACGGTGCTCCTCCGTGCCGTGCTCGCCGGCGCCGCGGGGACGGTCGCCCTGGCGCTCGTCGGGGTCTTCACCGGGTCCTACGCCGCGGTCCGGACGGGGTCGGGTGCCCGGCTCGTCATCGACGTCCTCACCGGGCCCCTGCAGAACGGCATCCCCTTCACCCTCATGCTCCTCGCGACGTCGACCGTGGCGTGGCTCTGGCTGGGACGTCCACGGGGAGGACGCCCGGGGCATGGGCCGACGGGCGGACGACCGGGGACGGTCCGTCCTGCGGACGCCGTGCCCGCGCCGACCGTGCAGCCCGCCGTGCAGCCCTACGGTGCGCAGCAGCAGCAGCAGCAGCAGCAGCAGCAGCAGCAGTACGGTCAGCCGTCCGGGTCCCAGCAGGCCGCCGGCCAGCCGCCCGTGCAGCGGCCCGACGACCGGTGGACGCCGCCGACGCGCTGACACCGACACGCTCGGTCGCCGGGCACCGCCGGTGCGCTGACACAGCCACCGGCGGGAGCCCGGCTCCGGGCGTCCGTCGTCGGCTCGCTCGACCCCGCCGGGCCACCCCGTGCACCGCCGGACCGCCGGACGCCGAACCGTGCCGACCGCACGGCGCGAGCTGCTGCTGACCACCGGGAAGCACCTCGCGCCACGCCGTCACGTGGTTCGACGTGCTCGACGTCGTGCGGACGCCGACAGCGCCGCCACACTGCCGCTCGCCAGCCGGTGGCCGCCACCCTGCCGCCCGCCGGCCGGGGGCTGCCGGCGACCGGCGGCTGCCGGCGTCTGGCGTCCGGCGGCTGCCGGCGTCCGGCGTCCGGCGCCCGGCCTCCCGCTGCTGCCGTCCGCTGTGGCGGCCGGCCGCCGACCGCACGCTACGGCGGGTCGCATCGATCGTCGTGCCATGGCCGACGGGACCGCGGCGACCCCGCGTCCTGCCGGGTGGGCCACCGGGCGCGACGCTGCGTGGCTGCGGCGGGGCGCGCCTCCCGGCCGTCGCGCCGCGGACCCGTGCGACGCGCCACGGAGGGAGCGCGTCGCCGACCGTCCGCGCGGCCTGCGCGGACGGTCAGTGCGCGTGCCGGTCCCGACCGCGCTTGTCGCGCTGCGCCACCCGCAGGCCGCTCGCGATGAGCCGGAGCACCAGCTCGCGCCCGGTCACCGCCGTCGCGCCCGCAGCCACCAGTTCGTGGTAGCGGGAACGCGGTACGTCGTAGTGGTCGTGGTCGAACGCGCGGCGGGGGATCCCGGCCCGTTCGGCGAAGGCGTGGAGTTCGTCGTAGGATGCATCACTGACGAGGTGCGACCAGACGGTGTCGTGGGCGGGCCACGTCGGCGGGTCGATCAGCACGGTCACGCGAGTCATCGTACGTGTGTCGCCGTTTGACCGGACCCGGGGGGATCGAGTATTCTCGATCCCTGGTGTCAGCGGGCCGTTCTGCCTGCGTCGCCGATCGGGCCCGGCCTCCGGGAGCCGCTCGTGCAGAAGTGGGCACCCGAGACTTCCCTCAAGCAGAGTACGTAAGGAATTCCACGTGGTTTACGCAGTAGTGCGCGCCGGCGGCCGTCAGGAGAAGGTCGAGGTCGGCACGATCCTCACGATCGACCGTGCCAAGGCCGACGACAAGGGCAACATCGACCTCGCCCCGGTGCTCCTCGTGGACGGTGACAAGATCACGTCGGCGGCTTCCGAGCTCGCGAACGTGACCGTCACCGCCCAGGTGCTCGAGGACCTCCGCGGCCCGAAGGTCGTCATCCAGAAGTTCAAGAACAAGACCGGGTACAAGAAGCGCCAGGGCTTCCGCGCTGAGCTCACCCGTGTCAAGATCACCTCGATCGCGTAAGGCGGGAGTAGAAGATGGCACACAAGAAGGGTGCGAGCTCCACTCGCAACGGTCGTGACTCGAACGCACAGCGCCTCGGCGTGAAGCGCTTCGGTGGCGAGGTCGTCAACGCCGGCGAGATCATCCTCCGCCAGCGTGGCACCCACTTCCACCCGGGCGCCAACGTCGGCCGCGGTGGCGACGACACGCTGTTCGCCCTCTCGGCCGGTTCGGTCGAGTTCGGCACCAAGGGCGGCCGCAAGGTCGTCAACATCGTCAACGCGTAACACCAGCGACGACAGACTCTGCGGGAGGGGCGGGCCACGTGCCCGCCCCTCCCGTTCTTTCGTGCACGACCTCGAGCGCCGCGGTACCGTCCGCGTGCTCGAGCCAGAACCAGGAGTGGACCCATGGCGACCTTCGTCGACCGCGTGACCCTGCACCTCACCGCGGGGAACGGCGGCAACGGCTGCGTGTCGGTCCGCCGTGAGAAGTTCAAGCCCCTCGCCGGCCCGGACGGCGGCAACGGCGGTGACGGCGGGGACATCGTCCTCGTCGCCGACCCGCAGGTGACGACCCTGCTCGGCTACCACCGCTCGCCGCACCGCTCGTCGAAGAACGGCCAGCCGGGCATGGGCGACATGCGCAGCGGTGTCAGCGGCGAGACCCTCGAGCTCCCCGTCCCGATCGGCACCGTGGTGCACGACGAGGACGGCGAGGTCCTCGCCGACATGACCGAGCCCGGCATGCGCGTCGTCGTGGCCCCCGGCGGTCAGGGCGGTCTCGGCAACGCCGCGCTCGCGACCACGAAGCGCAAGGCCCCCGGCTTCGCGCTGCTCGGCACCCCGGGGTGGACCGGCGACGTCAGCCTCGAGCTGAAGACGATCGCCGACGTCGCCCTCGTCGGCTTCCCCAGCGCCGGCAAGTCCTCGCTCATCGCCGCGATCTCCGCCGCGAAGCCGAAGATCGCCGACTACCCGTTCACGACCCTGACGCCGAACCTCGGCGTCGTCGAGTCGGGCGAGGTCCGCTTCACCGTCGCCGACGTCCCGGGCCTGATCGAGGGCGCGTCGGAGGGCAAGGGCCTCGGCCTCGAGTTCCTCCGGCACGTCGAGCGCTGCGAGGCGCTCCTGCACGTCATCGACTGCGCCACGCTCGACCCGGGCCGCGACCCGCTCTCCGACCTCGACGTCATCCTCGGCGAGCTGGAGCGCTACCCGGTGCCCGAGGGCCAGACCCCGCTCCTCGAGCGTTTGCAGCTCGTCGCGCTCAACAAGGTCGACGTGCCCGAGGCAGCCGAGCTCGCCGACTTCGTCACCGCCGAGCTCGAGGAGCGCGGCTACCGCGTGTTCCCGATCTCGACCGCATCCCGCAAGGGTCTGCGCGAGCTGACGTTCGCCCTGGCCGAGGTCGTCGAGCAGGCCCGTGCCGACCGTCCCGCCGCGCCCGAGCAGGAGCGCATCGTCCTCCGCCCGAAGGCCGTCAACGAGAAGCCCTTCACCGTGCGCGCCGAGGGCGGCGAGGAGCACCGCTTCTACCGCGTCCGGGGCGACAAGCCGGAGCGCTGGGTCACCCAGACCGACTTCACGAACGAAGAGGCGATCGGCTACCTGGCCGACCGGCTCGCGAAGCTCGGCGTCGAGGACGGCCTGTTCAAGGCCGGAGCGGTCGCCGGGTCCACCGTCGTCATCGGCGGGGACGGCGGCATGGTGTTCGACTGGGAGCCCACGCTGACGTCGACCGCCGAGCTCATCACGAGCGCCCGCGGCACCGACGCCCGCGTCGGCGGATCGTCGCGCCCGACGCGCAACGAGCGCCGCGAGGAGTACTTCGAGCGCATGGACGCCAAGGCGGCTGCGCGCGCCGAGCTCGAGCAGGAGCGCGTGTCCGGCCTGTGGGCCGACGACGACCGGGACGACCAGGACTGACCGACGCATGACCGACGCGCGCGCACGCACCGACCTCGGGCCCGTCAGCCGGCGGCAGGACGTGCCGCGTGCGCGTCGGCTCGTCGTCAAGGTGGGGTCGTCGTCGGTCAGCGGTGGCAACACCGGGCAGATCGCCGCGCTCGTGGACGCCCTGGCCGCGGCACATGCGCGTGGCACCGAGGTCGTCCTCGTGTCCTCCGGTGCCATCGCCACCGGGTTCCCGTTCCTCGGGCTCGAGGGACGCCCCGATGACCTGGCGACCCAGCAGGCAGCGGCCGCGACCGGGCAGAACGTGCTCATGTTCCGGTACCAGAAGGAGCTCGACCGGCACGGCATCGTCGCGGCTCAGGTGTTGCTCACCGCGGGGGACATGCAGAACCCGACGCACCGGGTGAACGCGCAGCGGGCGGTCGACCGGTTGCTCGCGCTGCGGGTGCTCCCCATCGTCAACGAGAACGACACGGTTGCCACCCACGAGATCCGCTTCGGGGACAACGACCGGCTCGCGGCCCTCGTCGCGCGGCTCCTCGGGGCCGACGCGCTCGTGCTGCTGTCCGACGTCGCGTCGCTCTACACCCGTCCGCCGGAGCACCCGGGGGCCGAGCCCATCGACGAGGTCCCGTTCGGCGACGAGCTCGCCGGCGTGACCTTCGGGTCGGTCGGGGCGGCCGGCGTCGGGACCGGCGGAGCGGGCACGAAGGTCGCCGCGGCCCGGCTCGCGGCCGAGGCGGGGACGTCGGTGCTCGTCACCGGGACCGCGCTCGTCGACCGGGCACTGGCCGGGGAGCACGTCGGCACCTGGTTCCACGCGGCGCCGCGGCGCTGACGGGACTCGGTCGGCCTGGAGGCACGGTGCCGGCCCGCGACGTCGGCCTGCGGTCGAGACGCCGGCGTTCGGTCGACGTCGGCCTGCGGTCGAGACGCCGGCGTTCGGTCGAGACGCCGCGGAGCGGGTGAGACGCCGCCGGAAGCGGGTCCGTCTCGGCGGCACCGGACCGTCCCGCGCCGACGGCGGCGTCCCACCGCGGCACGCTCCGCCCCGGCGGCAGGATCGCGAGCGGTGCCGGACACTCGCGGACGTGAGCCGAGTCCTGCACCGGAGTCGCGCCTCCCGGCCGTCTCCACAGGCATGACCCCACCAGCGTCACGAGCCCGGCGGCCGACCTAGTATCGGACCATGTCGCCGACCGTCACCGCCCCCACCCTCACCGACAAGCTGGTCGCGGCGCGTGCCGCCTCGACGGCGCTCGCGACGGCGACCACGGCGGTCAAGGACCAGGCACTGCGCGCCGTCGCGGTCGCCCTGCGTGCCGGGACGGACGCCATCGTCGCGGCGAACCACGGAGACCTCGTCGCGGGCGAGGACGGCGGGCTCTCCTCCGGTCTGCTCGACCGCCTGCGTCTCGACACCGCACGGATCGACGCCCTCGCCGGGGCGGTCGAGCACGTGGTGGGACTGCCGGACCCGGTCGGCGACCTCGTCCGCGGGTCTCGGTTGCCGAACGGACTCCAGCTCACCCAGGTCCGCGTGCCGTTCGGCGTCGTCGGGGCCATCTACGAGGCGCGCCCGAACGTGACCGTCGACATCGCCGCGCTCGCGCTGAAGAGCGGCAACGCCGTCGTCCTCCGTGGCGGATCGGCAGCGCAGCGCACCAACGCCGAACTGGTCGAGCGCATCCGCGGGGCGGTGGCCTCGGTGGGGCTGCCGGCGGACCTCGTGCAGACGATCGACGAGTTCGGGCGCCAGGGAGCGACCGACCTGATGCGTGCTCGCGGCCTCGTGGACGTCCTGGTGCCGCGGGGGAGTGCCTCGCTCATCCAGACCGTCGTGACCGAGTCGCAGGTGCCCGTGATCGAGACCGGTGCGGGCGTGGTGCACGTGTACCTCGACGCGTCGGCACCGCTGGAGCGCTCGGTCGACATCGTGCTGAACAGCAAGGTCCAGCGGCCGAGTGTCTGCAACGCCCTCGAGACGCTGCTCGTGCACGAGGCGGCTGCCGAGCGGTTGCTGCCGGTGCTGGCCGACCGCCTCCGAGCCGCCGGCGTGACCCTGCGCGGCGACGACGCCACCCGGACCATCGTCCCCGGCGTGCTCCGCGCGACCGATGCGGACTGGGCGACGGAGTCGATGGACCTGGACCTGTCGATCCGGGTCGTGCCCGACGTCGACGCGGCGATGGCGCACATCGCGCGGTGGTCCACGCACCACACGGAGTCGATCGTGACCGACGACGTCGACACGGCCGAGCGCTTCCTGGCCGAGGTCGACTCCGCGGTGGTGATGGCGAACGCGTCGACGCGCTTCACCGACGGCGGCGAGTTCGGTTTCGGCGCCGAGGTGGGCATCTCGACGCAGAAGCTGCACGCGCGCGGCCCGATGGGACTGCCCGAGCTCACCAGCACCAAGTGGATCGTGCGCGGGCACGGACAGATCCGCGGCTAGACTGGGCCGCGACTTCCCACCCGATCGAACGGAGCACCGGACCGATGACCTTCCTCGCAGAAGCTGCTGAGCACGCCTCCGGGGTGCCCGCGTTCGTCTTCCCGATGTGCGGCGCGCTGTTCTTCACGTTCCTCGGGTTCGTCACCTGGAGCTTCCGCGACGTCGCGTACCGTCACTCGCACAAGTTCGAGGCCACCCGCCACCACGAGACGGGTGTCGACGAGTTCGGTCACACCAAGCTCTGACACGCCGCTCGATGCTCGAGAGCACGGGGCGCCCACGCATCGGCGTGATGGGCGGCACGTTCGACCCGATCCACCACGGGCACCTCGTGGCGGCGTCCGAGGTCGCGCGCGCCTTCGACCTGGACGAGGTCGTCTTCGTCCCCACCGGTCAGCCGTACATGAAGTCGGACGTCACCGACGCCGAACACCGGTACCTGATGACGGTCATCGCGACGGCGTCGAACCCGATGTTCACGGTCAGCCGGGTCGACATCGACCGTCCGGGGCCCACCTACACGATCGACACGCTCCGCGACCTGCGTGACCAGCGACCGGATGCGCAGCTCGTCTTCATCTCGGGCGCGGACGCCGTTCAGCAGATCCTCGACTGGAAGGATCATGATGGCCTCTGGGACCTCGCACACTTCGTCGCGGTCACCCGTCCGGGCCACGATCTGAGCATCACCGGACTCCCCGAACGAGACGTGAGCTTGCTCGAAGTCCCTGCACTGGCGATATCCTCGACGGATTGCCGCGACCGGGTCAGGCGCGGCCACCCCGTGTGGTACTTGGTCCCGGACGGGGTCGTCCAGTACATCTCCAAGCACCACCTGTATCGGAGCGTTGCATGAGTTCGTCCGACGCGCAGCCGCCTCTCTCGCGGCGTGAGGCGCGCGAGCGGGAGCGTGCCGCCGCAGCCGGCGGGCAGCCGGTCACCCCGCCGCCGACCGTCGCAGCACCGTCCGACCAGCCCGAGGCCCGTCGTCGACCGGGCTCGCACGTCGCGCCGTCGCCGAGCGGCCCCGCGCAGTCGGCAGCCCGTCCCACCTCCGGCGACTCCGCTCCTGCCCCGCAGCCCTCCGGCGCGGTGTTCCCGCTCACCCCGGCTCCGGCCTCGGCGACGGAGATCGTGCCGGGGACCGGCGGCCTCACCCGTCGTCAGCTCCGCCTGATGCGCGAGGCCGAGGGGCAGGCGGTGCAGCCCGTGCCGCTGCGCGCGCCGACCCCGCAGTCCTCCGACCGCACCGTCCAGGACGTCATCGGGTCGGTCGGTCACCTCGACCAGGACACCGAGCGTCCGCGCCCGGCCTCGGCAGACCGCGGGTCGTCGACCCCGCCGCGCGTGGTCCCGGCGTCCGCGGATCGTCCGACCTCGGCGCCGGACCCGGTCCGGTCCGCCCAGGTCCCGCTCGCCCCGACCCCGGTCGTCGACGCCTCCGAGGCGACGGACCGGACCGGCGACGCCGCGGACGCACCCGGTCAGGAGCCTGCCGCCGAGACCGAGATGCTCGACGCCGCTGCGGTGGCCCAGGCGACCGAGGCCGACGGCTCCCCGGACGCGATCGAGCCCCTGAGCGAGGCCGCGGCGCACGCCGAGGAACCCCGACGCCACCGCACCACCTGGGCGCCTCCGGAGACCGACGACGCCCCGACCACCGACGACGCCCGGGCCACCGACGACGGCCAGGCCACCGACGACCGCCAGACCGACGACGGCGCACGGCGCTCGGACGGTGCCGCGGACGACGATGCTGCCCGAGTGTCGCCGTCGTCGGCGCCGATGGCCTCGTCCTCGACGCCCGTCGTCTTCCCGCTGTCGCTCGACGACGACACGAACGAGGTCCCGATCCAGCGCCCGACGCCGGCGACGGACTCCCGTCCCGACGACGGTGCCGACGCCGTCGGTGACGCCCCCCGCGTCCCCGCCGCGTTCCGTCGGAGCCCCGAGCCGAAGCCGGTCACGACGGCCTTCGAACCGCCGGCCGGTCACTGGACCCAGCAGGCGCGGGACGCCGGTGACGCCGAGGTGCACGACGTGACGGGCACGCGCCGCGTCGCGGTGCAGGACACCAACTCGATCGTGCTGCCGAACTCGGCGCTGGCCGACCCGACCGGGGCCCTGAACGCCACGGGTGAGGTCATCCTGACCGGTTCGATCGACCTGCCCGCGTCGCTGTCCTCCACCGGGTCACACCGACCGATCGACGGGTCCGAGGTCGACCGTCTGCTCGAGCAGCACGACGAGCAGCCGGAGACGGACGCGAGCCCCGTCCGGGCGAGCCGTGCGGTGTCGAGCCACACGTCCACCCGTCAGGTCGTGCTCGCCGCCGCGAAGCCGAAGGAGTCCCGGACCCCGGTCATCCTCGGCGTCACCGTCGGCGCCGTCGGTCTGGCGGCCGCCGGGGTCATCATCGTCGCCCTGCTCACCACCCACCTCGGCGGCTGACCGCCCGCCGACCCCTCGTCGAACGTCGCCCCGTCGCCCGACCCGGCCCACCGGCCTGGCCGCTGTCGGCGGGGTGGCCTATGATCAGGACCCACCACACGGACCCGCAGAGCGC
Organism: Curtobacterium sp. BRD11; assembly: GCF_031844345.1. Classification (NCBI taxonomy): domain Bacteria; kingdom Bacillati; phylum Actinomycetota; class Actinomycetes; order Micrococcales; family Microbacteriaceae; genus Curtobacterium; species Curtobacterium sp. BRD11. The sequence goes on along the minus strand of NZ_JAUZUZ010000003.1, from coordinate 115,973 downwards.
GGTGCCGACGACCGGAAGGACTCCGTGACCGCCTCCTCACGCGCACTGGAACTCGTGCAGATCGCCGCCCAGGCGGCCGACGCGAAGCAGGCCGAAGACCTCGTCGCCCTCGACGTGACCGGGCCGCTGCAGCTCACCGACGTGTTCCTGCTCGCGACCGGCCGGAACGAGCGCAACGTGCTCGCCATCGCGGACGAGGTCGAGGACCGTCTGATCGCTGCCGGCGCCAAGCCGCTCCGACGCGAGGGCCGGACCGAGGGTCGCTGGGTCCTCATCGACTTCGGCGACATCGTCGTGCACGTCTTCCACGAGGAAGACCGTCAGTACTACTCGCTCGAGCGCCTCTGGTCGGACTGCCCGACGATCCCGCTCGAGCTGCCCGTCGACCACACGGCGTAGACGCGACGCGCCCGGGTGGCGGAGACGATTTCGTCACCCGGCGTTCGCGTGGTGTACGCTTTCATGGTGCCGCCGGGAACGGGGGCACGGAGCAACACGATCTGGGTCTGTGGCGCAGCTGGTAGCGCACCTGCATGGCATGCAGGGGGTCAGGGGTTCGAGTCCCCTCAGATCCACCGAAGAACACGATGAAGCCCCGCCGGACCCCCGGCGCGGCTTCGTCGTTCCGGGCCGCCGCACCCCAGTACGCTGTTGCGCATGAGCAACGACGCCCCCGTGGCCGGTCCCCAGCCGACCGGTCCCCACCTGGCCGGATCCCCGCTGTCCGGGTCCGCCCTGACGATCACCGCCGGCGGGTACACCGCCGAGATCGCCTCGGTCGGGGCGTCGCTCCGGACACTCCGCGCCGACGGACGCGACCTGGTCGTCCCGTTCGCCGCCGACGAGGTCCGTCCGGCCTTCCGCGGCGCCGTCCTGGCCCCGTGGCCGAACCGGGTCGTCGACGGCCGGTACACCTTCGGTGGACACGACCACGAGCTCGCCCTGACCGAACCCAAGCGGCACCACGCGCTGCACGGCCTCGTCGCCTGGACCGACTTCCGCATCGTGGCCCACGAGCCCGACCGTGCCGTGCTCGCCACGACCGTCCCCGCGCAGGAGGGGTACCCGTACCGCGTCGAGGTGCTCGTCGAGTACCGCGTCGACGCCGACGGACTGCACACGACCGTCACCGGGACGAACACCGGTGGGGACGCGGCACCGTGGGGGACCGGGCCGCACCCGTACCTCGTCGCCGGCGCCGGTCGCGTCGACGACTGGACCCTCACCCTGCCCGCCGCCGAGGTGCTCGAGGTCACCGAGGACCGTCTCGTGCCGACCGGCACCGCCCCCGTGCACGACGAGTTCGACCTGCGCACCGCGACCGTGATCGGCGACCGTTTCATCGACCACGCGTTCACCGGGTTCGACCGGAACGGCGACGGGCTGGCGACGATCGTGCTCACCGCGGCGGACGGCCACGGGGTCCGGGTGTCCTTCGGGCCGGAGTGCGGCTGGGCGCAGGTGCACACCGCCGACCACGTCGTGCCGGAGTACCACCGCGTCGGCCTCGCGGTCGAACCGATGACCTGCGCGCCGGACGCCTTCAACGCTGGCGAGGAGTCCGGGCTCGTCGTGCTCGCACCCGGTGCCGCGCACGCCGCTTCGTGGACGATCGCCGCGGTCTGACCCGAGCGCGGGTCCTCGCGCGTCGCCTCGACGTCGCGCCGGACCTCGGTGCGCTGGCGGCTGCCACCGGCTCCGACGTCGTCTGGCTCGACTCCGGGCTGCCCGAGGGTGCGCCGGAGGCCGCTCGTGGACGCGCCCGGTGGTCGGTCCTCGCCCACACGGACGGGCCGTTCGCGACGCGGTTCCGGCACGAGGACCGACACGCGGTGCTCGAGGTCCCGTCCGCTGCGCAGCGGTGGTTCGGGCCGTCCCGCACCGAGGCGCGTGCCGCCTTCACCGTGCTCGACGACCTGCTGACCCGGACCCCGGCGCTCGAGGCCCCCGTGCCGGGCTGCGGGTTCGCGCTCGGCTGGGTCGGGTTCCTCGGGTACGAGCTCGGTCGCGAGTCCGGCGGCCCCGACCGCGCCGCGGCGCACGCGGACGCCGACCTGCGCTTCGTGGACCGCGCGCTCGTCGTGCACGCCGACGGTCGTGCCTGGGCGCTCGCCCTGGTGACCGACGACGAACCGACGGCCAGTGCGGCGAACCGGGCGTGGCTCGCGGGGCCGCACACGGGGCGGCCGTCCGTCGACGCGACGGACGGCACCACGGGCCTCCAGGCCGGTGCGGACGGGCGCGTGTCCCGCGACGCGTACGAGGCAGCGGTCGAGGCGTGCCGCGCCGAGATCCGTGAGGGGAACGCGTTCCAGGTGTGCCTCACGACCGCCTTCGCGGTCGGTGCATCCGGACGGGAGGCCCTGCCCGCGCCCGCCACGGACCCGCACCTGGTCGAGTACCTGCGACTGCGGCGGGCGGACCCCGTCCCGTTCGGTGCCTACCTGCGACTCGGCACGCTGCGGGTCGCGAGCCGCTCGCCGGAGCGGTTCCTGCGGGTCGGTGCCGACGGCACGGTCGTCGCCGAGCCGATCAAGGGCACGCGGCCGCGTGACCCGGACCCGCGACGTGACGCCACGGCGCGCGCGGCGCTCGCGGCGAGCCCGAAGGACCGCGCCGAGAACGTCATGATCGTCGACCTGCTGCGGAACGACCTGCTCCGCTCGGCGGTGCCCGGGTCGGTGCACGTCGAGCGGCTCTGCGACGTCGAGACCTACGCGACCGTGCACCAGCTCGTGTCGACGGTGTCCGCCGTGCTGCCGGCCGGGGCGTCCCGTGCAGCGCTCGTGCGCGCTGCGTTCCCGCCGGGATCGATGACCGGGGCGCCGAAGATCAGCGCGATGGCGATCGCGGACCGGCTCGAGGGGGCACCGCGGGGCGTGTACTCGGGGGTCGTGGGCTACTTCTCCGCGGACGGTGCGGTCGACCTGTCGGTGGCCATCCGCACACTGGTGACGGTGCTGGACGACCGGGGAGCGGAACGCGTCCGGACGTTCGGGGCCGGAGGCGCGGTGACGTGGTCGTCGGTCGCGTCGGACGAGGCGGACGAGGTCGAGACGAAGACCCGGTCGGTGTTCGGAGCACTGGGGGTCTCGGCCCGCTGGTGAGCGGGGTGCCCGGGCGTGGGTCGGGACCGCGTCCCGGCACCGGTCGGGCGTGTCGAACGGGTGTTCGAAGTGGTTGTCCACCGGATGTCGGACCCGGTTGACATCATCGAACACATGTTCGAATATGAGGGCATGCAGACGGCGGCGGCACTCCTGTCGCCCGGGCCCGAGGGGGCGACCGGGCCCGACGGTCCCGCTCGCCCCGGGGGCCGCTCCGGGGCGTCCCGACCGACCCGGCGCGTCGACCACCTGGGGGACGCCCGGGCAGCGCTCGAACGCATCACGTCGCTGCGCTCCCGAGTGTCCGAGATGGAAGCACCCCGCGTCGACGTCCAGGGGCTCCCCACCGCCGACGCCCTGCGGTCGCTGCTGCCCGGTGGCGCGATCCGGGTCGGTGGCTCCTACGCCGTGCAGGAGTCCGTGCTGCTCGCGATGACCATGCTGCAGGCGGCCTCGGCCGAGGGGGCCTGGTGCGCCGTGGTCGGTGTGCCGTCCTTCGGGGTCGAGGCGGCGGCGGCGATGGGCATCGACCTCGAACGACTCGTGCTCGTGCCCGATCCGGGCGACCAGTGGCTCACGGTGACCGCAGCCCTCGCCGACGTGGCGCAGATCGTCCTGACGCGACCGCTCGGCCGGGTCGTGCCCGGCGACGTCTCGCGGCTGTCCGCGCGGCTGCGGCAGCGCGGTGGAGCGCTCGTCGCCCTCGGTACCTGGCCGGGCGCCGACGTCACGCTGCGGGTGAGCGGCTCGGTGTGGACCGGCATCGGCGACGGCCACGGGTACCTGGCGGAGCGGCGTGCCACGGTGACGGCGTCCGGCCGCGCGGGAGCAGGTCGACCCGTCAGCGCCGACCTGCTGCTCCCGGCGGCGGACGGTGCGGTGCGACCCGCCGCGCCCCTGGTCGCCCGGGCCGGTGGGACGGACACGGGCGCTCCGGGCGGCGTCGGCAGCGCGGCCGTCGACGGCGCAGGGGAGTCGCGGGTGCTCCGCCCGGTCGCGGTGGCGTCGTGAGCCCGCGGGGACGGGCCCGTGCCGCCTCGCCGCGCGGTACGACCAGGGGGACCGCCGGCGCCGGGGTGCCGGGGCCGGGGGCCGTGCGTGCCGATGCCCTGGCCCGTGGCGGCGCCCTGCCGGAACCACCGCCTGCGCGCACGATCGTGCTCTGGTGCCCGGACTGGCCGGTGATCGCCGCCGCCCGGGCCGCGGGGTCGCCGCCCGAGCACCCGTTCGCCCTGGTGGCGAAGGGGGTGGTGTTCGCCAGCTCGGCCAGTGCCCGGCAGCAGGGGGTGGTGCGGGGCCTCCGCGTGCGCGAGGCCCAGGCGCGCTGCCCGGAACTCGTGGTCGAGCCCTACGACGACGCACTCGACCACCGCGCGTTCGAACCCGTCATCCGTGCGATCGAGGAAGCGGTCCCCGGGGTCGAGGTCCTGCGACCGGGGACGATCGCCCTGCGCTCCCGGGGGCCTGCGCGCTACTACGGCGGCGAGCGGGCGGCCGCGGCGACGCTGGCCGGGATCGCCGCCGACCACGGTGCGCCCGGTGTGCGTGCCGGGGTGGCGGACACCCCGTTCGCGGCGGAACAGGCAGCGCGGTCGCGTCCCGTGCGCCCGGGGGAGCGGGTGCGCATCGTGCCGGTCGGCGGTTCGGCCCCGTTCCTGGCGGACCTGCCGCTCGGCGTGCTCGGCGACCCGGACCTGGCGCTGGTGCTCGGGCGGCTCGGCATCGCCACGCTCGGCGACTTCGCCGCGCTCGGCGACGAGCAGGTGCGCGACCGGTTCGGTGTCGCCGGGGCGTTCCTGCACCGGCTGGCGGGCGGTCGCGACCCGCGCGAGGTCGCAGCGCGGGCGGTCCCGCCGGAGCTCCGGGTCGAGGCGTCCTTCGAGCCACCGCTCGACCGTGCCGACCAGGTGGCGTTCGCCTTCCGCCGTTCGGCCGACGACTTCGCCGCACGGCTGCGCGCGGCCGGACTCGTCGCGACCACGATCCGGGTGGGCATCGTCGACGAGCGCGACCTCCTGCTCGAACGGACCTGGGTGCACCCGCGCTGGTTCGACGCCGCCGACGTCGTCGACCGCGTGCGCTGGCAGCTCGCCGGCGGCGTGGACCCCTCCGGGCTCGAGGCGCCCGTGGTCCAGGTGGTGCTCGAGCCGGTCGCGGTCGACGACGCGTCGAACCACGAGCGTGGGCTCTGGGGGACCGGACCCGACGAACGGGTGCACCACGCCCTCGCCCGGGTGCAGGGGCTCGTCGGGCACGAGGGCGTGGTCACCCCGCGGATCGGCGGGGGCCGCACGCTGGCCGAGCGCGTCGTGCTCGTGCCGTGGGGCGACGCCCCGGTCGGCGGCGAGCGGGCGTTGGCGACCATCCGCGACCGGCCGTGGCCCGGCAGGCTCCCGGGGCCGCCACCCGCGACCGTGCTCGAGCGACCCCGTCCGGTGGACGTCGTCGCTGCGGGGGGTGACACCGTCGACGTCGACGACCGCGGCGCACTGACCGCGGTGCCGGAGCGGTTCCGGGCCGAGGGCGAGCGGGGCGGCCGGTTCGCGTCCGTGACCGCGTGGGCGGGGCCGTGGCCGCTCGTCGTGCGCTGGTGGGAGGCCGGCGGGCGGCGACTGCACCGGCTGCAGGTCGTCGACGACGACGGCCGGGCCTGGTACCTGGTGCTCGCCGACCACCGGTGGTGGGCCGAGGCGGTCGCGACGTGAAGGAGACCTGATGGGCTACAGCAACCCACCGATCCCGTGGTCGCAGTTCGAACGCGCCCTGTCGGACAAGCGGCCGGACAGTGCGCACGCCGGCGACGGCGGGGACAGCCCGGCCTGGTCGCGGAAGCGGTCCCGGTACGTCCCGCCGACCCCCGCCGCCGACGACGACGCCCCGGTCGTGCCGTACGCCGAGCTGCACGCGCACTCGACCTTCAGCTTCCTCGACGGCGCCAGCGGTCCGGAGCACCTGGTGGAGGAGGCCGCACGCCTGCACCTGCACGGCCTGGCGCTGACGGACCACGACGGGTTCTACGGCGCTGCCCGGATGGCCGAGGTGGCCGAGGCGTACCCGACCGTGACGACCGTGTACGGCACCGAGCTGTCCCTCGGGCTGACCGAACCGCAGAACGGCGTCCCCGACCCGGAGGGCACACACCTGCTGCTGCTCGCCGACGGGCAGGACGGCTACCACCGGCTCGCCGCGGCCGTCACGCGGGCGAACCTGGCAGCCGGGGCCGAGAAGGGGCGGCCGCAGTACGACCTCGACGAGCTCGCGGCGCAGGCCGACGGGCACTGGCGGGTCCTCACGGGCTGCCGGAAGGGCACCGTCCGCCAGGCCCTCGAGCGCGGGGGCGAGTCGGCGGCGGACGAGGCCCTGCGTGCGCTGCTCGACCGGTTCGGCACGGCCGGGGTGGTCGTCGAGCTGACCGACCACGGGGAACCGCTCGACACCGCCAGGAACGACGTCCTCGCGACGCTCGCGGCACGGCACGGACTCCCCGTCGTGGCGACCGGGAACGTGCACTACGCGACCCCCGACCGCTTCCCCGTGGCGACCGCGCTGGCGGCCGTGCGGGCACGGCGGAGCCTCGACGAGATCGACGGCTGGTTGCCGGCGGCCCCGACCGCCCACCTGCGGTCCGGTGCCGAGATGGCCGCGCGCTTCGCGCGCTGGCCGGGCGCCGTCGAGACGAGCGTCGCCCTGGCCGACGAACTCGGGTTCCGGCTCCGGACCGCCAAGCCCGGGCTGCCCGACGTCGAGGTCCCCGAGGGGCACACGACGATGTCGTGGCTGCGCGAGCTCACCTGGCAGGGCGCCCGTCGGTTCTACCCGGGCAGCGCCGACGGTGTCGACCCGCAGAAGCGTGAACGCATCGAGCGGGAGCTGTCCGTCATCGCGGACAAGGACTTCCCGGGGTACTTCCTGATCGTGCGGGACATGGTGCAGTACGCCCGGCAGCGGGGCATCCTGTGCCAGGGGCGCGGCTCGGCGGCGAACTCGGCCGTCTGCTACCTGCTCGAGATCACCGCGGTCGACTCCATCCGGTACGGACTGCCGTTCGAGCGGTTCCTGTCGGCGATGCGCGACGAGGAGCCCGACATCGACGTCGACTTCGACTCGGACCGGCGCGAGGAGGTGATCCAGTACGTCTACGAGAAGTACGGACGGTTCAACGCGGCGCAGGTCGCGAACGTCATCACCTACCGGCCGAAGGGCGCCGTGCGGGACATGGCGAAGGCGCTCGGGCACAGCCCCGGGCAGCAGGACGCCTGGTCGAAGCAGGTCGAACGGTGGGGGTCGGTCACCGAGAGCCAGGACCACGACATCCCGGACACCGTGGTCGACATGGCCCAGCAGGTGCTCGGGTTCCCACGGCACCTCGGCATCCACTCCGGGGGCATGGTGCTCACCGACCGGCCCGTCGGCGAGGTCGTGCCCATCGAGCACGCCCGCATGGACGGCCGGACCGTGCTGCAGTGGGACAAGGACGACTGCGCCTTCATGGGGCTCGTGAAGTTCGACATGCTCGGGCTCGGGATGCTCGCGGCGCTGCAGTACTCGTTCGACCTGGCCGACGAACACTGCGGGGAGCGCTGGGACATGCACTCGATCCCGAAGGAGGAGCAGGGCGTCTACGACCAGCTCTGCCGTGCGGACACGATCGGGGTGTTCCAGGTGGAGTCCCGCGCACAGATGGGCACCCTCCCGCGGCTGCTGCCCCGGCGGTTCTACGACCTGGTGATCGAGGTCGCGCTCGTGCGTCCCGGTCCGATCCAGGGCGGTGCCGTGCACCCGTACATCCGGCGCCGGACGGGCGAGGAACCGATCACGTACATCCACCCGTCGCTCGAACCCGTGCTCGAGCGGACGCTCGGGGTCCCGCTCTTCCAGGAGCAGCTCATGCAGATGGCCATCGCCGTCGGCGGGTGCTCCGGGGACGACGCGGACCTGCTCCGCCGGGCGATGGGCTCGAAGCGTGGCCTCGAGAAGATCGAGCGGCTGCGCGAGAAGCTCTACGCGGGGATGGCGGCGAACGACATCCACGGCGAGGACGCCGACACGATCTACGCCAAGATCCAGGCGTTCGCGAACTTCGGGTTCGCGGAGAGCCACTCGATCAGCTTCGCGCTCATCGTCTACGCCAGCGCCTGGATGCGGCTGCACTACCCGGGGGCGTTCCTGGCGGCGTTGCTCCGGGCACAGCCGATGGGGTTCTACTCACCGCAGACCCTGGTCGCCGACGCCCGGCGGCACGGGGTGCGGGTGCTGCGGCCGGACATCCTGCGCTCGGCGGTCGACGCGACGCTGGAGCCCCTGCCCGACGCCGAGAGCGGTGCGACCGGGGCCGACGCCTGCCTGGCCGGGGAGCAGCCGCCCGTGCTGCCGTTCGACGGCTCGCTGCCCGACGACACCGCGGAGCACCGACGCGACGGGGCCTTCGCCGTCCGCCTGGGCCTGGCCGAGGTCGCCTCGCTCGGCCGGCGGAGCGCCGAGGCGATCGTCGCGGAGCGGGCGGCGCACGGGCCCTTCACGGACATGTCCGACCTGGCCCGTCGTGTCCGGCTGACGACCGCGCAGCTCGAGGCCCTGGCCGCAGCGGACGCCTTCGCCGGGCTCGGGATCGACCGGCGCAGCGGCATGTGGTCGGCGGCGCAGGCGGCTGCGGAACGACCCGACCAGCTGCCCGACACCCAGGTCACCGTGCAGCCGCCGCTGTTCGGGCAGATGACGAGCGGGGACGTCCTGATCGCGGACATGTGGTCGACGGGCATGTCGACCGACGACCACCCGGTCCACCACGTCCGCCCGCGACTGCGCGCCCGCGGGGTGCTCAGCGTGCAGGACACCGCGACGGCGGAGACCGGACGACGGGTCGAGGTGGGCGGCATCGTGACGCACCGGCAACGCCCGGCGACGGCGTCGGGCATCACGTTCCTGAACGTCGAGGACGAGACCGGGCTGGTGAACGTCATCTGCAGCGTCGGCGTGTGGGGACGGTACCGGCGGGTGGCACGGGAGTCGCCGGCCGTGGTGGTGCGGGGGATCCTCGAGCGGTCGCCGGACGGCGTGGTGAACCTGGTGGCGGACCGGATCGAGCACCTGCCGCTGGCGGTGCGGACCCGGTCGCGGGACTTCCAGTGACCGGTCAGGACCCGGTCTGCTCGCGCACCACGGGGATGCGCACGGTGACCTCGAGGCCACCGGACCGGACGTTGCGGAGGGCAGCCGTTCCTCCCGACCGTTCCGCGATCGCGCGCACGATCGCGAGCCCGAGGCCCGAGCCGCCCGGCACCGGCACCCCGCCCGTCGCCGGGTCCGGGTCGCGGCGCGACGTCCGGGCCTCGTCCGGCCGGGTGAACCGGTCGAACGCGACGGGGATGAACGACTCCGGGACACCGGGTCCGTCGTCGGTCACCTGCAGGACACCCTCGTCGCCCTCGACCCGCCACGACACGAAGACGCCACCACCACGGGGGAGTGCGGCGACCGCGTTGCTCGCCGTGTTGGTGACGAGCTGCGCCATGCCACCGGTGTCGAGGCGGAAGCGTGGTTCCGCCGCTCCGACCGGGTCCGGGGTCCGCTCGAGGTCGAAGTCCACCGTGATGTCCTTCGCCGAGGCGATGAGGCGCACCCGGTCGACGGCGGCCATGACCTCGTCGCCCAGGTCGCTCCAGGCGGTGGTCGGCTGCGCGCCGTCCTGCTCGCGTTCCTCCGCGTCCTCGATGCGCGACAGCGTGAGCAGGTCGTTCGCGAGCCGCGAGAGCCGGGCGACGCTCCGCTTGGCGCGGTCGATGTGCGCCGCGAGCGCCGCAGCGTCGTCGCCGTCGAGCGACGCCAGGTCGAGCTGGGTGGTGAGGATCGCGAGGGGCGTGCGCAGCTCGTGGCTGGCGTCGGAGACCATCTGACGCTCGCGTTCGGTCACCTGGCGGGTGCGTGCGAGGAAGGCGTTCAGCGTGGTGGCGAGCGAGGCCAGTTCGTCCTGCGCCGGACCGACCGGCAGCTCGGCGCGCTCGGGGGCGACGGAGAGCCGTTCGGCCTCGCGGCGCATCCGGTTCACCGGGCGGAGCGCCGCGGTGGCGAGCGCCCACGACGCGATGCCGAAGGCGATGAGGATCGCGAGGCCGGTGAGCGACAGCGTGGTGGTGAGGTCGTCGACCACGATCGCCTCGGCCTGCGAGTTGCGTGCGGCGACGACGGTCCAGCGTCCGGCGGCGTTGACCGGGTGCTCGATGACGACGCGGTACTCGGACCCGGAGACGGTGATGAGCGACGTGCCCGACTCGGTCGACGTCAGGCTGCCGAGCGCCCGCTCGACCCGGGGCGGCATGGTCGACAGCCGGATCTGGCCCGACGGGGCCACGACGGCGACGAGCTGGGCGTTGCCCGGTGCGGACAGGTCCGGGTCGCTGTCGACCTCCAGCGTCGCCACGTACGGGTCGACGTCGGCGTCGAGCAGGGTGCGGGTGGCGCTCGCGACGACGCTGACGACCTGGAAGCGCATGACGAGCACGAGCAGCAGGATCACGACCGCCGCGATCGCCGTCGAGCCGATCGTGATGCGGGCGCGGAGCGAGAGCACCCGGAGCGGCCGGGGCAGGCCGCGTCCGCCGCGGACCGTCCCGGTCGTGGGTGCCGACCCGGTCACGCCCCGAGCAGGTCGAGCCGGTAGCCGCGGCCCCGGACCGTCGCGATGGCGACCGTCGCCTCGTGCGAGGTCAGCTTCTTGCGGAGGTACGAGATGTACTGCTCGACGACGTTCGGGTCCACGTGCTGCGAGCCGTCCCAGACCTCCTCGAGGATCTTCGGGCGGTCGACGACGGTCCCGACCGACCGGGCGAGCAGCCGGAGCAGGGCGAACTCGGTCGGGCTGACGGCGACGCGCTGCCCCTTGATCGACACCCGTCGGGCCTCGGAGTCGATGGCGACGTCGCCGACCTCGATGACCCGCTGCCCGGCAGCCGACTCGCGGCGACCGAGCGCGCGGAGGCGGGCGGTCAGCTCGGCGAACGCGAAGGGCTTCGTGAGGTAGTCGTCCGCACCCGCGTCGAGTCCGAAGACCCGGTCGTCGACGGCGTCACGTGCGGTGACGAGCAGGATGCGCACGGGGTCCTCCCGCTCGCGGATCCGGCGGGCGAGCTCGAAGCCGGACATGCCCGGCATCATGACGTCGACGACCGCGAGGTCGAAGGCCTGCTCGCCGAGGGCGATGAGCGCCTCGACACCGTTCTCGACCGCCGTGACGCGGTACCCCTCTGCCGCGAGCCCACGCTCCATGAGCGCGCGCATCTCGTCGTCGTCCTCGACCACCAACAGGCGCATGATCGACCTCCTCGGCCCCCATCGTGGCAGGGAACGGCGGTCCGTGGGCGGTTCCGGGTGGGAAGAGGCTGAATCTCGTCACAGTGACCCCGCCACGCCACCCGGACGAGGGCAGAACGGTCCGTCCCGCAGAGGGGGGTATCGGCCTCGCGAGCAGCGCGTTGCTAGGCTCCGCAGCGGACACGGCGTACCCGACGCAGTGTCCCGAGGGGGCACCATGCAGGATCAGGAGAACCGTCCGTACCGTCCGGACGACAGCGTCCACCCGGCCATCGTCCGGTTGCACGCGGAGCTCGAGGCGGCACGGCACGGCATCGACGTGCTCGGCGAGCTGGAGGACGCCCGCCGCGAGCGGGTCGTCGCGGAGCTGCTGAGCGCGGTGCCGGACGTCGCGAGCCGTGCGGCGTACGAGGCCGGCGCCGATCGCGCGGTCGCGACCATCCAGGGCTTCGAGGGGGTCCGCTCCGACGAGCACGAGTCGGGGACGGCGCTGTGGGACCGACTCGTCCTCACGGCCGTCGAGGCAGCGGCCGCGGTGGAGCCGACCGAGGTCGAACGGACTGCCGTCGAGTCGACTGCCGTCGAACCGGCCGCCGCGTCCGAGCCGGCAGCAGTGGGCGGGGGATCGCCCACGCTCGCTCCCGCCGCGGACGCCGCACACCCGGCGGCGTCCGGTCACGCCGCACACCGCGCCACGGCCTGACGCCGCGCGGGCCTCAGTCGTCCTCGCCGAGCAGCTCCTCCCGCACCCGTCGGATGTCCTCGAGCAGGGCGCCGATGAGCACCCAGTGCCGCGAGTTCGGCCGGACGACCTCCAGTGGCGCCGTCAGCGCGGGCTCCGCGGCCGTCGTGTCGTCGGCGGCGGTGCCCGTGAAGCCGTCGCGCTCCGCGTGGTGCAGCCGCGTCGCCTCGACCCGTGCGCTCAGTGCTCGGACGTCCGCCCCGATGCGCGCGACCTCGGTCGCGATGCTCCCCACCACCGGGTCCGACCGGAGGTCCGGCGCCGTGTTGTCGCGGATCGCCCGGGTCATCCCGGTGACCCGGGTGACCAGGACGCGGAGGTGCTCCGCGACCGTCGTGTCCCGCTGCAGGATCGTGCGGTGCCGGCCACCACGGGGGTTCATCGTCAGTGACTCGCCCGCCGCGGTGAGCGAGGCCTCGGCGCGGGCGTGCTGCTGCCGGAGGGCCCGCGCCTGGCGCAGGGCCTCGTCCCACCGCTCGGCGTCCCAGCCCTCGGTGAGGCCGATCGCGATCCGTTCGAACGCGGCGGCGGTGTCCCGGGCCAGTCGGGCGACCGCGAGGTGCGCCGGTTCGAGGAGCACGGGCGGCACGATCACGGCGTTCACCGCGAGTGCGACGACGGCGCCGACGACGGTCTCGAGGACCCGGTCGGCCGAGTAGTTCGGCGTGACGACCCCCGCGGTGAGCACGAGCATGCCGCTGATGCCCACCTGGGTCGCCGACGTCGGGGTCAGACGGAGTGCCCAGCTCAGCAGGATCGCCAGCACGATGACGACGAGCACGACCCAGACGCCGTCACCGAAGACCAGGTGGAAGGCGGTCGCCAGCACGACGCCGAGCACCACGCCGGCGCTGCGCTCGAGGCCCTTCACGAACGACTGGTTGATGCTCGGCTGCACGACGAGCAGCGCGGCGATCGCGGCGAAGGTCGGGAACGGCCCGTCGATGAGCGCACGGCAGAGCAGGACCGCCGCGACCACCGCGACCGCGGTCTTCACGACCTGCAGGAACGGTGTGCGGCTGGAACTGCGGAGGCGCGCGACCGGGTTCACGACGACCACGGTAGCCACCAGCCGCACGCCGAGCCGTGCACGATGGCGACGAAACCGCCGCGGCACGGTTGACTGGTCACGTGTGGCCCAACCACGAGCGCATCATCCCGCAGGCCTTCGCCGGCTCCGGGACCTCCGTGGTCGCCGCGCGCGCCCACTCGGTCGAGCCGTCGGGCAACGGCTACCTGTACGGCTACGAGGTCGACACCGTCGACCGGGCCGGTCAGCGCGCCACCGTCCTGACCTACGTCGACACGGGTGGCGCCCACGACCAGAACAGCGCCGTCGTCACCGACCCCGCCACGGGCGAGCCGGTCTCGGTCTGGGCCTACCCGAACGACCCGGGCCTCCCGGTGCTGCCGCAGGTGACGTACCGCGACGCCGTCGCCGAGCTCCTCGCCGGCCTCGGCCTGCCGGTCACCGACCCGACGCTGTCGGTCGCCGCCTACCGTCCGGGCAAGCGCGCGGTCGTGCGCGTGGACGCCCCGGAGCGCGTGCTGTTCCTGAAGATCGTCCGCCCGCACCGCGTCGCGCCGATCGTCGAGACCCACGAGCAGTTCGTCGCCGCCGGGCTGCCGGTCCCGCGGGTGCTGTCGAGCCGGGGCGACGGCCTGCTCGTGCTCGAGCGCATCCGCGGGGTGCCCGCGGGCAGCCGCATCACCGAGATCGCCGACGACCCGCGGTTCGTCGCCTCCCTCGCCGCCCTGACCGGCCGGATCGCGACGGTGCCGATGACGCAGCAGGCCCGCGCGGACGCGATGGACCACGCCGACTGGCACCGGCGCACGCTCGTCGCCGCCCTGCCGCAGGACGCGGCCGAGATCGACGAGCTCTACGACGGCATCGGGCGGCGGTCCATCGGTTGGGGGGCCGCCCCCAAGCAGGTGGTGCACGGCGACCTGCACCTCGAGCAGGTCTTCGTCGACGAGGACGAGCCGTGGCGCATCTCCGGCCTGCTCGACATCGACACGGCGGGCTGGGGGTTCCCGGTCCGCGACGTGGGTGCGGTCGTCGCGCACCTGGTCGTCACCGGCCTGTGGCACCGGTCCCGTGGGGACGCCGAGCGCGGGGCAGCGGCGGAGCGGCTCGCCGACGCGGTCGCCCGCGACTGGGTCGCCCGGAACCCGGCCGAGGCCGACCGCATCGGCCCGGCGATCGGCGCGCAGCTCCTCGCGCACGCCGGTGGGCAGGCGACGACCGGGTCCGAGAACGGCATCCGGACGGCGCAGCAGCTGCTGGCGGCGACGCGTGCGGCGCTCGCCGAGGCGGCGCCGACGGTGCCGTCGGCCGGCACCCTCCGTCCGCGGTCGGCACCGCAGGTCTGACCCGGCCGTCGGACGGTCGCCGGCCGCGCGGTGGTGGTGGGCAGTGCCTCCCGGCCGTCGTGGCGTCCCCTCCACCGCGCGGTCGGACGGGAGGCGCGACGCGCGCGGGTCCCGTGGAGTCGCCTCCGTCGGGGGTGCGGGAGTAAACTGAGCCCAGCACGCACCGTGTCGTCGCGTGCCGCGTCGTTTCCGGACGTGGCAGTCGGTCACTTGACCGACGTGGGGACCGGATCCGTGGGCGTCCGACGGGCACCACGTGCGTGCGACGGCGCCGGGTCCCGGCGCGGATCGTCGTGTCGAGCACCCGAGGGGTGCCGGCCGCACGGACCGCGGGAGTCCACCGGACGTCCCACGGCGGGACCGGCGCACGAGCGGGCCAGGGTGGCCCGCGGACCGGGGTCGTGCCAGACGCCGGTCGAGGACTTCCCGCCACGACGGCGGCTCGCCCGTGGAGAACGGGCGGAACAGGAGGAGCGTTGGCTCGATCAGGCACCCGGCGAGCAGCCGGCGGGACGCGGACCGCGTCGCGCCGTACCCGCCCGCTGGACAACGACGGCGTCATCCCGGTGCTCGCCCGCGCGGTGCGCGAGGTGGAGGCGGCGGCGCAGCGCGGACCGCTGAAGGCGTCCAACCGGTCGAAGTTCCAGGCGGTCGCGCTGCTGATGCGCGAGGAGCGCGCACGGGTCAAGGCCGACCCGGAGCTCACCGACGCGCAGCGCGCCGAGCAGCTCAAGCGTCTCGACGGTGTCGCCACGATCCTGGCGAAGACCGCCGCGCGGGACACCAGCGTGATCCAGCTGCTGACCGAGGAGGCCTCGGTGAGCGAGGCGACCCGCACGGTCAAGCGCGACATGATGATCGCCGGCGGCATGGAGCTGCAGCCCGAGGACCTCGTCATCGCGGCCGAGCCGTCCCCGGTGGTCGACGCCCCGGTGCGCTCGGTCGTGCCGCAGGCGGTCGTGCAGCGCCAGCTGGCCAACCCCTTCCTCGCGCCCGACTTCGCCCTCGCCGACCAGCCCGTCGCCCACCCGCGTCGCCTGGCGAACTGGGAGCTGTTCGGTCCGCTGTTCAAGTCGTTCGAGTACGGCGCCGGCGGTGGCGCGGCGTCGATGCCGTTGCCGGAGCCGACCTCGCTGCACTCGCGGTCCGGCACCACGCTGATGAAGCACCAGGCGGAGCTCGTCGCCGCCGCGGCGCAGGGACACCGCACGTTCCTGCTCGCGGACGAGCCCGGCCTCGGCAAGACCGCGCAGTCGCTGCTCGCCGCCGACGCCGCGAACGCCTTCCCGCTGCTGGTGGTCGTGCCCAACGTCGTGAAGACCAACTGGGCACGCGAGGCCGAGCGCTGGGTGCCGAACCGCACCGCCACCGTCATCCACGGCGACGGGGACGACCTGGACGGCTTCGCCGACATCGTCATCGTGAACTACGAGATCCTCGACCGGCACGCCGGCTGGCTCGGGGCCTTCGGCTTCAAGGGCATGGTCGTCGACGAGGCCCACTTCATCAAGAACAAGGAGTCGCAGCGTTCCCGGTTCGTGCTGCAGCTCGCCGAGCAGATCCGTGCTCGGGTGTCGTCGCCGCTGTTCCTGGCGCTGACCGGTACCCCGCTGATCAACTCGGTCGAGGACTTCCGCACCATCTGGGAGTTCCTCGGCTGGATCGACGACAAGAAGCCCCGCGCGACGCTCATGAACGAGCTCGAGGACATCGGGCTCACCCCGGCCGACCCCGGCTTCTTCGTCGAGGCCCGCAAGGCCGTCATCGACCAGGGCATCGTCCGCCGCCGCAAGGTCGACGTCGCCGCCGACATCCCCGCGCGACGGATCGCCGACATCCCGGTCGAGCTCGACGGCGACGAGGGCCGCTCCATCCGCGACGCCGAGCGCGAGCTCACCGCGAAGCTGGTCCGTCGGTACCACCAGGCGCTCGACGCCCGCACGGGGCAGGACCCGGTCGTCGGCATCGACCACAAGCTCGTCCGCCAGGTCGCGCGGTGGGAGCTCGAGGACCAGGACGCCTCGTCGACCGGCGAGAACGTGTTCTCGATGGTGCGGCGGATCGGTCGTGCCAAGGCGCAGCTCGCGGCGGACTACGCGGCGCAGCTCGCCTCGAACGTCGGCAAGGTCGTCTTCTTCGCCAAGCACCTCGACGTGATGGACCAGGCCGAGGAGGTCTTCGCCCGTCGGCACCTGAAGACCGCCACCGTCCGCGGTGACCAGACGCCCGCACAGCGCACGGCCGAGATCGACGCGTTCGTGAACGACCCCGACGTCGCCGTCATCGTGTGCTCGCTCACCGCCGCCGGCGTCGGCCTGAACCTGCAGGTGTCGTCGAACGTCGTGCTCGCCGAGCTGTCGTGGACCTCGGCGGAGCAGACGCAGGCGATCGACCGCGTGCACCGCATCGGGCAGGAAGAGCCCGTCACCGCGTGGCGGATCATCGCGGCGCAGACGATCGACACCAAGATCGCCGAGCTCATCGACTCGAAGGCGTCCCTGGCCGCCCGCGCGCTCGACGGGTCGGACGAGGAGATCGCCGACTCGGGCGACATCCAGCTCGACGCGATGGTGGCGCTGCTGACGGAGGCGCTCGGGGGCTGAGCGCCGAGTGCGCTCGGTCGCTCGCGGAGTCGGCGCGGCACCCGCCGCCGGCTCCGCCGCCCGCCGCCGCCGGCTCCGGCGCCCGGCGCCGGATCCGGTCGCGTTGCGGCACGACGTGCTTCCGCACAACGAGAAGCGGCTCGAACCACGCAAACGCGTGGTTCGAGCCGCTTCTCGTTGTGCAGCGCGCCGTCGGCGCCTCGCGTCAGACGCGCGACTGCACCTCGGCCAGGGACGGGTTCGTCGCGGTGCTGCCGTCCGGGAAGACCAGCGTCGGCACGGTCTGGTTGCCGCCGTTGACCTCGGCGACGAGCTCCGCGGTGCCGGGGGTCTGCTCGATGTCGACCTCGCGGAACGGCACGCCCGCCTTCGACATCTGGTTCTTCAGCCGGGCGCAGTAGCCGCACCAGCTCGTCGTGAACATCGTGACGCCGCCGGCCTCGGGCACGAACGCGTCGCGGGTGACTGTCTCGCTCATGTGCCCAGGCTAACCCCGCCGGTTCGGGGAACCCCGGTGACCCCTGGTAGACAGGACCGCGTGACGGACACCCACCTCGAGATCGAGCGTACGTACGACATGCCCGAGGGCGACGACCTGCCGGACCTCATCGGCGTCGGCAGCATCGCCCGGACGGAGCGCCAGGAGCCGTTCGGCCTCGACGCCACCTACTGGGACACCGAGCGGTACGACCTCGTCGCCTCGCGGGTGACCGTCCGCCGACGGACGGGTGGCCCGGACGCGGGGTGGCACATCAAGCGCGCCGCGTCGGACACCGTCCGGCACGAGCAGCACTTCGCCCTGACGGACGATCCCGACACCGTGCCCGACGAGGTCCTGGCCGCGCTGTTCGCCGAGCGCCGGGGCCGCGGCCTGCGCCCCGTCGTCCGCATCACCACCACGCGGGCGGTCGTGCGGTTGCTCGACGAGGACGACGACCAGGTCGCCGAACTCGCCGACGACCGCGTGGTCGCCCAGCGCCTCGACGACCACGCGCCCGCGACCCCGCGCACCTGGCGCGAGGTCGAGGTCGAGGTGGCCGAGGGCGTCGACGAACAGGTGGCGCACGAGCTCTTCGCCGCACTCGACGGTCGCTTCGCCGACATCGACGCGCACCCCGCGGCGGTCACCTCGAAGCTCGCCCGCGGCCTGGAGGGCGCGCCCGCCGCCCGGCTCCGCACGGCGGAGAAGCCGGAGAAGCACACCGCGGCGCGGGCACTGACGAAGCGCCTGCGCAAGCTGCGATCGACCCTGCTCGCCCTCGAAGGACAGCTGCGCGCCGGGGCGGAGACGGACCTCCGCGAGACGGCGAGGACCTCCCTCGACATCGCCGCCGTGCTCGGCTCGTACCGTCCTGCGTTCCCGGCGACCCCGGCGACCGACCGAGCAGCCGAGGCCGCGGACGCACTCGCCGCCGTGACGGCGCGCGCTGCGCTGGCCGACTACCTCGTGGAGCGTCTGCCCCACGCATCGACGCCGGCACAGGACCTGCTCGTCGACGCGATGACCCGGGAGCGGGTGCTCGCCGCCACCCGCGAGCGCCGTGCCGTCGCGGTCGGCGAGGTCACGGCCTTCCTGCACTCCGAGCGCTACCTCGAACTCCTCGACGCCCTCGACGACGCCGTCGAGCGTCCGGCGCCGACGGCGTGGGCGCTCCGGTCGCCGAAGCACGTCGCTCAGGACGTCTCGGCGGTCGAGAAGCCACGCGTCCGTGACCTGGTCCGGAACGCGGTCGGGGACGACGACGAGAGCGTCGGCCCTGTCGACCGTGAAGCCGCCGACCGTGCGGCGACCGAGACCGCCTGGCGCGCTGCGACCCGCGCCCGGGCGGCGATGGACGTGCTCGGGGACGACGCCTTCCCGCACGCGCTGTGGAAGCGCATCGGGGACGCCGCGGACGTGCTGACCGAGCGGGTGCGCTCCCTGCACGCCCTGGACGTGCTCCGGGTGCACTCCGGCATCGCCGAGCGTGGTGGTGAGGGGACGTTCGGGTACGGCGTGCTCGCGGGGGACCGCGTGCGGCTCGCCGAGGACTCGTACGACCAGGCCGTGCAGGCACTCAACCGCGTCTGACGCGGCTCGGCGCGCTGCGTCGCGCAGCATTCCGTGGGAGCGACAGGACTCCACCGAACTCCGGTGGAGTCCTGTCGCTTCCGCGGGACGATCGGCAGCGGGGCCGCTCAGCCGGCGGTGATCGGCTCCGCTGAGGCCGCCGCGGGGTTCACGCCGGCCAGGCCGAGCACCTCGAGCAACCAGGCGAGCTCGAACGCGCGCTCGCGCCACGAGTCGTACCGGCCGCTCACGCCGCCGTGCCCCGCGGCCATCTCGGTCTTCAGCAGCACCGGCGCCCCGACCTCGCGCAGCTTCGCGGTCCACTTCGCCGGCTCGACGTAGAGCACACGGGTGTCGTTGATCGACGTCACGGCGAGGATCCGCGGGTACTGCACGTCGTCGCGCACGTTCTCGTACGGCGAGTACTCGCTCATGTACCGGTAGACCTCGGCATCGTGCAGCGGGTCGCCCCACTCGTCCCACTCGATCACCGTGAGCGGCAGGTCCGGGTCGAGGATGCTCGTGAGCGCGTCGACGAACGGGACGGCGGCCAGGATGCCGGCGAAGCGCTCCGGCGCCAGGTTCGCGACGGCGCCCATGAGCAGGCCACCGGCGCTGCCGCCCTCGGCCACGAGACGGTCGGCGCTCGTCCGACCGCTCTCGATCAGGTGCTCGGCGACGGCGACGAAGTCGGTGAAGGTGTTCTTCTTCGTCAGCGTCTTGCCGTCCTCGTACCAGTGCCGCCCCATCTCGCCGCCGCCCCGCACGTGGGCGACCGCGAAGACGACGCCGCGGTCGAGCAGGGACAGGCGCATGACGCTGAAGCCCGGGTCGATGGAGTGCTCGTAGGAGCCGTACCCGTAGAGGTGCAGCGGTGCCGGGCCGTCGGCGTCCACCGCGTCGCGGCGCCAGACGAGCGAGATCGGCACCTGCGTGCCGTCCGGGGCCGTCGCCCAGTCGCGTTCCTGCACGTAGTCGGCCGGGTCGTAGCCGCCGAGGACCGGCTGTCGCTTGAGCACCGTGACCTCGCCGGTCGCCAGGTCGAGGTCGCTGACCTCGGACGGGGTGACGAACGACGTGTACCCGATGCGCAGGGTCGGCTGCTCCCACTCGGGGTTGCCGCCGAGCCCTGCCGAGAAGAGCGCCTCGTCGAAGGGGACCTCGTGCGCGTCGCCGTAGCCGTCGCCCTCGATCGGGATGACGGCGACGCGGGGGAGCGCCTCGGCCCGGTACTCGAGCGCCAGGTGCCCGGCGAAGGCGTCGACGGACTCGATGCGGCGCTCGGTGTGGTGCGCGACGACGACGCGGCGGTCGTGCTCCGAGGTGGGGTCGTCGGCGGGGACGTCGACGAGCTCGAAGTTCTCGGCGCCGTCGTTGTGCAGCACCAGGAAGCGGTCGCTCCCGCCGACGATGGCGTGCTCGATCTCGTACTCGACCCCCTCGCGCCGCGGCCACACGACCCGGAACTCGCCGGTCGGGTCGGCGGCGTCGAGCACCAGTGCCTCGGACGTGATCTTGGAGCCGAGTTCGATGACGATGTACTGCGACGAGCGGGTCACGCCGACGCCGACCCAGTAGCGGTCGTCGGACTCCTCGAACACGACGACGTCGTCGCCGGTGGCGCTGCCGACGGTGTGCCGCCAGATGCGGTCCGGACGCCAGGACTCGTCGACGGTCGGGTAGAACACGTAGCGCCCGGACGGGTCGAAGGTCGCGCCGGAGCCGGTGTCCGGGATCTCGTCGCCGAGGTCGGTGCCCGTCGTGAGGTCGCGCACGTGCAGCGTGTAGCGCTCGTCGCCCTCGACGTCGACGCCGTAGAGGAGACGGGTCCCGTCGTCGCTGATGTCGTAGCTGCCGAGCGAGAAGAAGTCGTGCCCCTCGGCCAGGGCGTTGCCGTCGAGGACGACCTGCTCCCCGGGCAGGGCCGTCGCACCCTCGTCGACCGCGGGCGGCGTCCAGTCGTCCGGGCCGGTGATCGGTGCGCGGCAGTGCACGCCGTACTGGCTGCCCTCGGCCGTCCGCGTGAAGTACCACCAGTCGCCCATGCGCACCGGGACGGAGAGGTCCGTCTCCTGCACGCGGTTCTTGACCTCGGCGAAGATGCGGTCGCGGAGGCCGGTCAGGTGCTCGGTCTGTGCCTCGGTCCAGGCGTTCTCGGCCTCGAGGTGGGCGAGGGTCTCCGGTGACTCCTTGTCCCGCATCCACTCGTAGTCGTCGACGAACTCGATGCCGTGGTGGGTCCGCGTGACGGGCCGCTTCGCGGCGGTCGGCGGGGTGGCCTGGGCGTGCTCACTGCTCACCACGCCACCCTATGCGCCCGGGCCTCGACACCTGCTCGCACGCGCTCGGCGAAGGCGTCGAGTTCGGCCGCCACCGCCGGCGCGATCCACGCACGGCGCCGGCGACGGGCCGTCACCGGACGGAGGACCCCGGCGCGGCACAGGTCGGTGACCGTCGTCTCGAGCAGCGTCTCGGCCGTCCCCGAGACGTCGCCCCGCGCGATCGCGCGGCGGAGGAGCTCCTCCGCGTGGTCCTCCGTCAGGACGGCGTCCTGGTCCAGCGCCCGCCCGAGCACCGCGTGCGGGCCGGCGGCGCAGGTCGTCGCCGCACGGTCCGCGGCGACCTCGTCGAGCAGCAGCCCCGTCACGAGCGCCTCGTCCGACCCCGCGCCCACGGCGATCGCGACGTCGCGCACCCACGCGTCGACGTGTCCCTCGCGGTACTGCGTCAGGTGCTGGAAGTACCGGGTGCGCTCGGCGACCAGGACGGACGAGACGGGTGGACTCGCGGTCCGCGTCGCACCCCGGTGCCGCAGCACCGCCGCGACGAGCGCGCGACCGGTCCGTCCGTTGCCGTCGGTGAACGGGTGGATCGACTCGAACTGCGCGTGTGCGATCGCCGCCTGGGCCACGGGGTGCAGGTCGTCGCGCGCGAGGAACGCGAACAGGTCGGCCATGAGCGACGGGACGAACTCGGGCGGCGGTGGGACGTGGTCGGCGTCCCGTGGTGTGCGCCCGCCCCCGATCCAGTTCTGCACGGTGCGGTAGCGACCCGCGTGCGGGCCGTCCACGGGGTCGCCGCGCAGCAGACCACGGTGGGCGTCGAGGAGCGCGGTCTCGTCGAGGTGTCCGGCTCCGGCTGCCCGCACCAGGCGCTCGAGGGCGTCCCCGGCCTGCACCATCACCGAGGCGCTCGTGTTCGCGCGCACGCCCACCAGCGCCCGGGCGACGTCCTCGGCCGTGGCGTCCTCGTGCTCGATGCGCGAGGTCGCGACCGCCTCGGTCCGGGTGAGCAGCCGGTGCAGGGGACCGGCTCCGCCGTCCTCGTCGAGCGCCCGGAGCGCCGTCAGGCTCCGGTCGAGCAGTGCCGCGGTCGCTCCGTCGGGCTCCCAGTGCGCGTCGGCGATGCACGGTGGGACCGAAGCGGTGACGGTCGCCGTCTGCCGGACGGTCCGGTCGCCGCGGGTGGCGCTGCGCCACGGCCGGACGACGGTGTCGTGGGCGGGCCAGGGTGGTCGGGGTCGGGACACGGAGCCTCCTGCGTCGATCGTCGGTGTCGAGACGGTAGGACGGACGCGACCGCGGACGCCAGGGATCGGTATGTCGCGGGGACGACGGTGCTCCGCCGTACCGTGGTGGCATGCGCAACTCGTTCGTCGTCACCGGGGCCCACGTCGTCCCCGTCACCGCTCCGCCCTTCGACGGGGGTGCCGTCGTCGTGGAGGACGGCCGCATCACCGCCGTCGGCCCCGACGTGGCTCCGCCGCCCGGCCTCCCCGTCGTCGACGCCGCCGGCGCCTGGCTCGTCCCCGGGTTCGTCGAGTCGCACGGCCACGTCGGCATCCACGAGGAGGCGAACGGCTGGGCCGGCAACGACACCAACGAGATGACCGACCCGAACCAGGCTGCGGTGCGGGCGATCGACGCCGTGGACATCGACGACGAGGGGTTCCGCGACGCACTGTCCGGCGGCATCACGAGCATCGTCGTGAAGCCCGGTTCGGGCAACCCGATCGGCGGGCAGACCGTCGCGATCAAGACCTGGGGTGGTCGCACGATCGACGAGCAGCTCATCTCCGACGCCGTCAGCGTCAAGAGCGCCCTCGGCGAGAACCCGAAGCGCGTGTACGGCGACAAGGGGAGGACGCCGTCGACGCGCCTCGGCGTGGCGAAGGTCGTCCGCGAGGCGTTCGTCGCCGCGCAGGACTACCGCGCCGCCCGTGCGGCCGCCGCCGCGAAGGGGGAGCCGTTCACCCGCGACCTGACGAACGAGACGCTCGTCCGGGTGCTCGACGGCGAGCTCGCGTGGGACCAGCACGTCCACCGGCACGACGACCTCGCGACCGCGCTCCGCCTGGCCGACGAGTTCGGGTACCGGCTCGTCGTCAACCACGGCACCGAGGCGCACAAGATCGCCGACCTGCTCGCCGAGCGCGACGTCCCGGTGATCTACGGCCCGCTGTTCACGAGCCGCTCGAAGGTCGAACTCCGCGACCGCGGCATCCCGAACGTCGTGGCGCTCGCCGCCGCCGGTGTCCGCGTGGCCATCACCACCGACGCCCCGGTCGTGCCGATCGCGATGCTGGTCGACCAGGCCACGGCGGCCGTCAAGGAGGGCCTGCCCTGGCAGACCGCGCTCGAGGCCCTCACCACCAACCCCGCGGCCTTCCTCGGCTTCGGGGACCGTGTCGGCCGCATCGCACCGGGCTTCGACGCCGACCTCGTCCTGTGGGACGGCGACCCGCTGGCCGCGACCAGCCGCGCGACGCGCGTCTGGATCGAGGGCGCGTCCGTGTACGAGTGGGCCGACGGGACGGGCGTCACCACGCCGCGCTGGTGACCGGATGACGGTCTGGAGGCTCGTGGCGGCCCCGCCACGGTCCTCCCGTCCGCAAGACGCAACCTCGGCGGTTGCTCGCAACGCCGTACCGCTGCGCGCAACCGCCGACGTTGCGTTCGGCGAAGGGGGCGCCGAGCGTCAGGCGTCGCGGGACAGCAGGAAGTCGTTGATGCGCTCGGTCATCGGCAGGTCCATCTCCCGCGCGACGCCGTTCACGGACCGGATCGGTGCCGCCTGGCGGACGCTCGACAGCAGCCACAGGGCGTCGGCGGCCTCCAGGTCGGCCAGCGTGACGAGCTCGTACGAGGTCGCGATGCCCTCGCCCTCGGCGAACCGGAAGACGTCGGCCTGCGTCGTCCCCGCCAGGATGCCGATGTCGGTCCGCGGCGTCACGAACCTGCCGTCGACGGACATCACCAGGTTCGCGCGGGTGCCCTCGAGCACGTACCCGTCCGTCGAGACGAAGAGCGCGTCGTCCGCTCCGCGGCGCTCGGCCTCGCGGAGCGCCGCCATGTTCACCGCGTACGACAGTGTCTTCGCGCCCTGCAGCAACCACGGCGAGGTCCGCTCGACGTCGTGCCGGTAGCCGCGGTCGAGCGTCACGACGGCGATGCCCGCCGTCCGCGCGGGCGTCTGGTCGCCGGACGGTGCCGCGTAGACCCAGCCGGTCGGTCGACCCGAGCCCTCGACGCCGCGGGTCATGACGGTCTTCGCGAAGGCCTCGTGCACCGGGTCGAGCCGGGCGCACACCGCCTCGATCGCCTGGCGCCACGCGTCGACGTCCGGCGTGGGCAGGTCGAGCATCGCCGCGGACCGCACGAAGCGGGCGAGGTGCGGTTCGAGCGCCTGCGGCCGCCCGTCGACCACCGTGATGGTCTCGAACACCCCGTCGCCGCGGATCGCCCCGAGGTCCTGCACCTGCAGGTGCTCCTCGAGCGGCTTCGCCCACGTGTACGCGTCGGCCTCGGGGTCGTGCGGGGCGGCGTCGCGCGAGGGCTGGTTGAGGACGGCGAGGACGGTGTCGGTCATGCCACCATCCAACCGCAGCACCGGGTCGGTGGTCGTCAGTCGCGCCCGGGGAGCGCGCCCATGAGCTTCCACACCGCCGGCGTCAGCTCGGGGTGCTGCAGGGCGATCCGGCGGAGCCGGTGGTACTCCTCGCCGAGCTCGGTGCCCTGCCCGGAGGCCGGGTGGCCCGCCCAGTGCACGCTGCGCTGCCCGATCGCGGCGTCGAGCTCGACGGCATCGGCGCGGAGGATGAGCACGACCTGCTCGTCGACGGTGGGGAGCGTCGGCATGAACTCCCACGGGTCCTCGCCCGCACGGCTGCGGTGCTCGACGATCATCGAGATCTCCTCGGCGGCCTCGGCGCGCAGCACTTCGAGGCTGCGCCCGGTCCTGCGGGGCTCAGCCATGGTGCCCCCGCAGCACGCCTGCCATGCCAGCGATCGTACGCCAGCGCGGAGCGTCCACCGGACACGTCCGCCAGACTGGGGACCGTGACCGAACGCGACGAGACGAAGTCCCAGCACGCCCCGGTCGTGGTCGTCTACCTGCTCCGTGACGGTCCCGACGGCCCCGAGGTGCTGCTCGGCGAGAAACGTCGGGGGCTCGGGGCCGGGCGCCTCGTCGGTCCGGGCGGCAAACGCGAGCCGGGGGAGCCGCCGGTGGCGGCAGCGGTGCGCGAGGTGGCGGAGGAGGTCGGTCTGCGGCTCGAGTCGGACGACCTGGAGGCGCGTGGCACGTTGGACTACCGGTTCCCGTTCCGACCGTCCTGGTCGCAGCGCTCGGACGTCTTCGTCTGCCGCCGCTGGCAGGGGACCCCGTCGGGCAGCGACGAGCTGGAGCCGCGGTGGGTCCCCGTCGACGCGGTGCCCTACGACGCGATGTGGGACGACGCGCGCTACTGGTTGCCGGGCGTGCTGGCCGGCGGGAGCGTCACGGCGCGCTTCACCTTCGCGGAGGACAACGCGACCGTCTCGGGCTTCAGCGGCGAAGGCGTCTAGCGGGCGCCCGCACGACCCTGCTGGACGCGGGTGCTGCCGGTGCGCGCCTCCTCCGCGGCGGCGAGGACGTCGGCGTCCCCGCTGCGACCACCGAGCGGGCGGACGAAGAAGTCGACGATGCCCGCCGCGATCGCCCCGAGGACCGCGAACATCGCCCAGCCGACGAAGAGCCCGGCGGTGTTCCGGCCGTCGGCGGGGGCGAGGAACACGCTCGCGGCGTAGAGCGCTGCCGCGAGCACGAGGAACGCCACGACGGCGGTGACGAGGACGCGGTGCCAGGCGGTGCGCGGGTGCATGCGGAACAGGATACGCGCGCTCCGGGGAGCGGCCGAGCGTGCGCGCGTCAGCGCTCGGCGTGCCGCCCGTGCTGGCGCTCGTCGGGCGCGCCGGTCCGCGTCGTGCGCGATCCCGCCGGGGCCGGGCGGCGACCGGACGCGTCCACGCGGGGGACGGGACGGGTGCGGGGGCCGCTGGACGAGCCTCCCGGTCGGGCCGGGCCGGACCGGTCCGCCTGCCGCACCACCGGGATGCGTCCGGTCGGGGTGGTCTCCTGCTCGAGCCCGTCGCGACCGCCGGTGAAGACGTCGCCGGCGACACGCTCGTCCTCCCAGTCGTCGTCGCGCAGGACGCTCAGCGTGCCGGTCTCGGTCGAGGTCAGTCCGTGGCGCTCGAGCTCGGCGTCCCGCTGCTTCCCGAGGAACTCGCGGTTCGCGGTCTGCGCGTCCTGGAACATCGTCGTGCGGTTGTTCACGATCGCCGCGATGCGACGGCGCTCCCACCACTGCTTGCCGAAGAACATCAGCACGAGCCCGGCGGCGGCGTAACAGCCCATCGTGACCAGCCCGCGGCCGAAGCCGGGGCCGACGCCGTAGATCTCGTGCTTGATCATGTCGACCATGCTCGAGCCGACCACGACGTGGTTGAGCCACGCGAAGGGCTCCGGCATGAACCACTTCGGGTACGCGCCGCCGGAGGAGGGCATCGACAGGAAGACGAAGCAGATCATCGCGGGTGCGGCGATGAACCGGCCGACGAAGTAGCTCAGGCCGTTGACGGCGAGACCGATCGCGACGATCCAGCCCCAGGCGATGAGGACGAGTCCGATCCAGTGCCCGTGGATCGCGCCGACGACCGGGCCTGCGAGCGTGTTCGTGATCAGGGAGATCACGAGGCCGCCGACGACGATCACCGTCATGCGGGTGCGGTGCCGCAGCGGACCGCCCATGATGCCGATGAACATCGCGACCATGTAGCCGCCGATGCACCAGGCGAGCATGACGTACATCGCGACGGTGCCGTACTCGTCGTACGCGGGCAGCGGTGCGAGCTCGGTGACGGTCGGGGCGGCGACTCCGATCCCGGTGAGCACGCTGGTCAGCGTCGCGGGGACGAGCGAGGCGACCTGGAACTGGTGGGCGCTCGCCTTGAAGACCTCGTTCGCCGAAGGGTCGTACGCGACGGCCATCGTGCCGGCCAGGACGTCCTGCTTCGCGCGGGCCAGCGACTCGTAGGTGTGGAACACGTACTCACCGGGCAGGGCCTTGCCGACGGCGGCGACGAGGGTCGGATCACTGCCGACCAGGGCGACGGGGACGTCGTGCGGGTGGGGAGCGTGGAAGGCGAAGACGTAGCAGAGGCAGAAGCCGACGATGAAGAACAGCGGCATCCAGAGCTGCAGCCCGATGAGCTGCAGCGAGGGGTGGAGCGTGCCGTACCAGCGGCGGTACCGGCTGATCCGCTGCGGCTCGGGCACCGGTGCCTGGCGCACACGCCCCGCACGGCTGCCGGCGCTCCGGCTGCCGGCGACGGGAGCACCGCGACGTGGCCGCGAACCGCCCCGCGTCGAGGGCCGGGTCTGCCGGGGCTTCGGCGCGGACGACCGCGGCGCTCCGTCACGATCGGGGAGGTCGCTCTTCCTGGGGACGTCGTTCCGCGGCTCGCTCACTCGGCGCTCTGCTCCTTCTGCTGGTCGGAGCATCACGGTACGCCGGGCGTGCTCACCGCGCCCCGTGAGCTGTCGGGGCAGGACCGGCTGCGGAGGTCGGACCGGCAGCGCCGGGTCAGGACCGGCTGCGGGAGGCCTGGGCCGAGTCCATCGCGAGTTCCTCGGCGTCGAGCGTCACGAGCACGCGGCGCATGACCTCCTCGTCGAGGTTGCCCTTCTCGCGTTCCTCGAGCACGATCTCGCGGCGACGGTCGAGCAGTTCGCGGCGGATGTCCTGGATCTGGGCGCCGCGGAGTCGCAGCGGAGCGTTCCGGTCCTCGACCTCCTCTTCCTCGGCGTCGCGGCGGAACGTCTCGGCCTGTCGTTCGAGGCGGGCCTTCAGTCGGTTCACGACGCTGTCCGATGCCTCGGCGCCGTACTGCTCGGCCCACGCCGGTCGCCTCCGTTCGAGCAGGGCGATCGCGGCCTCGGTGGTGCGCTGGTTGAGGCGCATCTCGCTCCGGACGTCCGCCTCGCCCTCGGCCGGGTCCTGCACCTTCAGCGCCCGGATCACGAACGGCAGGGTCAGCCCCTGGAGCAGGAGCGTGCCGACGGTGACCACGAAGGCGATCACGAAGATGGTGTCCTGCGCCTTGACGTCGACCGAGTTGCCGACGACGGAGACCGCCGCGGCGAGGGTCACCACACCGCGCATGCCGGTCCACGAGATGACGGTGAGCTCCCGCCAGTTCAGCTTCGGTTCGGCGGAGCCGCGCAGCCAGCGCAGGGACGGGTGACCGCGGGACAGTCGGACGCGCAACGGCCGCAGCCACCGGCCGTTGAAGCGGTTGCGCGCGTACGACTCGAACACGAAGAGCGGTCGCACGAGGATCACGACGACCAGGACGACGGCCGCCGCGGTGAGGGTCTGCGTCAGGCTGCGGTCGCTCTCGACGAGGTCCTGGACGACGGTCTTCAGCTGCAGGCCGATGAGGGCGAAGACGAACCCCTCGAGGATCACGTCCGCACTCGTCCACAGCGGGCGCTCCTGCAGCCGGGTCGCGTAGCCCTCCTTCGGCGAGTTGTAGCCGATGTACAGCCCCGCGGTGACCACGGCGATGACCCCGGAGCCGGAGAGGTGCTCGGCGAGGACGTACGCGACGAAGGGCAGCAGGATGCTCATGATCGTCTCGACGACCGGGTCGTTGATGCGCATCCGGATCCAGTGGACGGCGACGCCGAGGACGATGCCCACCGCCAGGCCGACACCGATCGCGAGCCCGAAGATGCCGAGGTCCTGCCAGATCGTCAGCGACGTCCCCGCCGCGATGAGCGTGAAGACCCGCACGAGGGTGAGGGACGCGGCGTCGTTGATGAGGCTCTCGCCGGACAGGACCGTCATCACCCGGCGGGGGAGTCCGAGCTTCCGGCCGATCGCCGCGGCGGACACCGCGTCCGGCGGGGCGACGACGGCGCCGAGCAGGATCGCCGCGGGCCAGTCCATGTCCGGGATGATGATGTACGCGGCGAGGGCGACCGCGAGCGCGGTGACGATCACGAGGAAGATACCGAGACGGCGGATCTGCTTGATGGACTGCCGGAAGCTCTGCCACGACACGTCGAGGGCGGCGGAGTAGAGCAGCGGCGGCAGGACGACGGTGAGGATCACCTCGGAGTCGATCTCGATCTCCGGCAGGCCCGGCAGGAACGACACCGCGAGCGCCACGGCCGTGACGAGCAGCGGCGCGGGCAGCCCCTTGGCCCGCGCGAAGCCGGTCACCGCGAGTGAACCGATCAACAGGATGAGGAGTTCCGCGGTGTCCATGGTGTCCATTCTCCCATCGACATGATTCGCAGGCTGAACGATCCCGCAGGTCGGGTGGCGCGGCGGCGGACGACAGGGTTTGCCCCGGAGCCGATCGGCTGCGACACTTGCCCGCGGTGGACATCACACTCATAGTCGTCCTGGTCATCGCGTTGGCCCTCTTCTTCGACTTCACAAACGGTTTTCACGACACCGCCAACGCGATGGCGACACCGATCGCCACCGGTGCCATGAAGCCCAAGGTGGCCGTCACGGTCGCCGCGGTGCTCAACCTCGTCGGTGCGTTCCTCAGCACCGCCGTCGCGACGTCGATCTCGCACGGCCTGATCAACGAGGGCCCCGGTGGCGTCGCGATCACCCCGGAGATGATCTTCGCGGGCCTGATCGGCGCGGTCGTCTGGAACATGATCACGTGGCTGCGCGGTCTGCCGTCGTCGTCCTCGCACGCGCTGTTCGGCGGGCTCATCGGTGCCGCGATCGTCGGAGCCGGCTTCGACTCCGTGAACTACGCCGCGCTGCTGACCGTCGTGATCATCCCCGCGTTCCTGTCGCCGGTGATCGCCGCGCTGGTCTCGCTCCTCGCCACGCGCATCGCCTACCGCGTGACCCGTCGTCCGGTCTTCCCGAACGAGCGCGGCGGCTTCCGCATCGGCCAGGTGTTCACGAGCTCGATGGTCTCCCTCGCGCACGGCACCAACGACGCGCAGAAGACGATGGGCGTGATCACGCTGACGCTGATCGCCTCGGGCGCGCAGTCGGCGAACCAGGGCGTGCAGTTCTGGGTCGTCGTCGCGTGTGCGCTCGCGATCGCACTCGGCACGTACACCGGTGGTTGGCGCATCATCCGCACCCTCGGGTCCGGTCTGACCGAGATCCGCGCCACCCAGGGCTTCGCCGCCGAGGCGTCCACCGCAGCCACCATCCTCGCGTCCAGCCACCTCGGCTTCGCGCTCTCGACCACGCAGGTGTCGTCGGGCTCGATCATCGGCGCCGGGCTCGGCCGTCGTGGCTCGAAGATCCAGTGGTCGACGGCGGGCAAGATCGTCGTCGCCTGGTTCATCACGCTGCCGGCCGCCGCAGCCGTCGGCGCGATCGCGTCCGGCATCGCCCGGCTCGGTGTCGGGGGACTCGTCATCGACGCGGTCGTCGGCGCCGCCGTCATCCTCGGGCTCTACCTCTGGTCGCTGCGGAAGCCGCACGACCAGGCCGCCGCGATCGAGGTGGACGTGGCCGCCAACGCGGTCTTCACCCGCAAGGAGCTCCGCGACATGCAGCGCAAGAAGCGTGCCGCCCAGGTCGCCGAGCGGCGCGCCGAGCTCAGCCGTGAGCGCACCCTGCGCCGCATGGCCGGACGGAACGGAGGGCGCCGCTGATGGGCATCGCCACTGACTCGCGCAGCTTCGCATCCCTGGGCGGAGGGCGCCGCTGATGGGCATCGACTGGTTCGCATTCCTCACCGTGGCGATCGTCGCGGTCGTCTCCGCGTGCTTCGTGGTCCTCGTCTACTCGATCGGCCTGCGCCTCTGGAGCGCCGCCGACACGCGCGCCGGCAAGTACACCGTGAAGGACGACGGCACCGTCGGCCCCGCCACGGCCGGCTTCCCCCAGCCCGGCACCGTCCAGCCCGGCGTCCGCGCGTTCCGCGCGCTCGCCGTCGCGTGCTTCGCCGTCTCCGGCCTGGCCGTGCTCTACGGCATCTACCTGATCGTCCCGCAGTTCCACTGACGGTCACGTCCACCTGACGGACGGGAGGCCCGTGGCGACGCCGCCACGGGCCTCCCGTCCGTCGTCGGTCACCACGCGCGCCCGCCTGCCGGACCCGACCGGCCGGACGGGCTAGCCTCGACAGGGTGACCGGCAACGAAGCAGCGCGCACCAGGACCGAGACCGACTCGCTGGGATCCCTCGAGGTCCCCGCCGACGCGTACTGGGGCATCAACACCCTCCGGGCGCTCGAGAACTTCCCGATCACGTCGGTGCCGATCGCGGTGTACCCGGACCTCGTCGAGGCGCTCGCGACCGTGAAGCAGGCCGCCGCGCGGGCGAACAAGGCCATCGGGGTGCTCGACGCCGAGCGTGCCGACGCCATCGACCAGGCGGCGCAGGAGGTCCGCAACGGGAGCCTCCGCGACCAGTTCGTCGTCGACGTCGTGCAGGGCGGCGCGGGGACGTCGACGAACATGAACACGAACGAGGTGCTCGCCAACCGCGCCCTCGAGATCCTCGGGCGCGAGAAGGGCGACTACGCGTACCTGCACCCGATCGACCACGTGAACCGCAGCCAGTCGACGAACGACACCTACCCGACGAGCATCAAGCTGGCGATGATCCTGGGGGTGCGGCGGCTCACCGAGCAACTCGAACTGCTCTCCGACGCGTTCGCCGAGCGCGGCCGGGCGTTCCAGGACGTCCTGAAGGTCGGGCGCACGCAGCTGCAGGACGCCGTGCCGATGACCCTCGGGCAGGAGTTCACCGGGTTCGCGCACACCATCCAGGAGGACGTCCTGCTCCTCCGCACGGTCTCGCCGCTGCTCGCGGAGACGAACCTCGGGGCGACGGCCATCGGCACGGGCATCACCGCGGACCCGCAGTACCGCGACGAGGTCCGTCGGCAGCTGCAGGTCGCGAGCGGGCTCGACATCGTCACCGCGCCCGACCTGATCGAGGCGACGAGTGACGCCGGTGCCTTCATGACGCTGTCCGGCACGGTGAAGCGCAGCGCAGCCAAGCTGTCGAAGATCTGCAACGACCTGCGGTTGCTCGCGTCGGGGCCGCAGGCGGGGCTCGGCGAGATCACGCTGCCCGCGCGCCAGGCCGGGTCGTCGATCATGCCGGGCAAGGTCAACCCGGTGATCCCGGAGGTCGTCAACCAGATCGCGTTCGCCGTCGCCGGTGCCGACACCACGGTGACGATGGCCGCCGAGGGCGGGCAGCTGCAGCTCAACGCCTTCGAGCCGATCATCACCCACTCGATCCTGCAGTCGCTGCAGTGGATGGCGAGCGGGTGCGCCACGCTCCGGGTGAACTGCGTCACGGGCATCGAGGCGAACGAGGCCAAGCTCGCCGCGCAGGTGGACACCAACGTCGGCGTCGTCACCGCGCTGACGCCCTACATCGGCTACGCGGCCGCGGCGTCGATCGCGCACACCGCGTTGACGACCTCGACGCCGATCGCGACGCTCGTCACGGCGGCGGGGCTGATGGACGAGGACCAGGTGCAGCGGGTCCTGTCGCCGGCGCGGCTGTCGGGCATCGAGCTCGCGACGGGGGCGATCCCGATCGTCACCGAGGAGATGTTGGACGCCGAGGCGGAGCGGGTCGCGCGCGAGCGCTGACCCCGTCCCGCGGGACGCAACCTCGGCGGCACTGCGCAGCGGTACAGCGCTGCGAGGCGTCGCCGACGTTGCGTCGTGCGGAGCGCCGCGCGAGCGCTGGAGCCTAGGGCAGCGGGGGCTCGCCGACCCGCACCTGGTGCGACATCGCGCGCAGGTGCTCCTCGGTCGGCGAGGGCTCCTCGTGCTCGTCCTCGGCACGCTGCTGCGCGGCGAGCCGGACCCGGTGCGCCGCAGCGATGTCCTGGTCGCGCCAGCGTGCGAGCGTGAAGTTCCGCGTGACGTCGCGGAGTGGCAGTCGGATCGACTCGTCAGCCTCGATGCCCGCGAGGAGCTGGCGCATCCGGATGACCTCGGAGTCGAGCTCCCCGCCGACGACGAGCACGAAGTTCGAGATGTACAGGTACACGAGCAGCAGGATCGCGCCACCGAGCCACCCGTAGGCCCGGTTCCCGCTGCCGCCGACCGTCTCGACGTAGATCGAGAAGCCGAGGGTCGCCACCGCCCAGGTCACGATCGCGAACGCCGCTCCGGCCGACACCCACCGCAGCTGCGGGGTCTTCACGTTCGGCGTCGCGTAGTAGAGGACCGCCACCATCACCACGAGGACGACGGCGAGCACGGGCCACTTCGCCACGTTCCACAGGTCGTCGATCCACGGTGCCAACCCCAGCTGCCGGACGATCGCCGCCGAGATCGTCGGGGTGCCGAGCAGGATCACGATCGCGATCGCCCCGCCCACCATCACGAGCAACGTGACGAGGAGCATCATGCTGCGGAACTTCCAGATCCGCCGGCCCTCCTCGACCTCGTAGGCGGTGTTCATCGCGCGTCCGAACGCCGTGGCGTACCCGGAGAGCGACCACAGCGTCAGGACGAGCCCGATCGAGAAGCCCACCCACGGGTTGTCGAGCGTCAGCAGCTGGCGCAGCGGGCCCTCGAGGTGCTGCGCGGTCTCGGGGCGGACGATGAAGCCCAGCACCTGGATGATGTCGGTCAGGCTGTCGCCCTGCCGGTCCACGACGGACAGGGCCGACACGACGGCGAGCGCCGCGGGGAACACGGTCAGCAGGGCGAAGAACGTCAGGGAGGCCGCGGCGTCCACGACGCGGTGGCGGATCACCGAGTGGTAGGTGCGCCGGACGACCGCGCGGACGCCGGTCCGCTGCAGGTCGCGCGAGGCGCTGTCGGGCATGCGATGTACCGTACCCGACCCCACGACGGCCGGGAGGCGCGGTGCGGCACCGCCACGCGCCTCCCGTCCTCGGGCAGGTGCACGAGACTCGGCCCCGCGGACAAATTCGCCGTTCCCGCGCGCGAGTCTCGTCCGCCAGGCCGAGTCTCGGACCTGACGGGGCCGGCACCCGCCGGTCAGTTCGCGTGCGGGTCGAGTGCGTCGTACCGGCGGAAGGAGGGCACCAGCCGGAGCAGCAGTGCCACGAGTCCGATGATCAGCACGCCGCCGATGATCGGCGGGTACGCGATGCCGGCCGCGACGACGAGCCCGGCGTACAGGTCGCCGAGGCGCGGGCCGCCGGTCACGACCACGATGAAGATGCCCTGCAGCCGTCCGCGCATCCCGTCGGGCGAGGCCGCCTGCAGGATCGTGTTCCGGAACACCGAGCTGACGTTGTCCGCGCCGCCCGCCGCCGCGAGGAACAGCGCCGCGAGTCCGAGTGCGGGCAGGATCTCGACGCCGAAGGCCTCGCCGGACCGACCGCCGAGCAGGTGCGCCACCGCGATGACGACGCCGAACGCCGCGATCGCCGCGCCGTACGCCGTGATCGCCCAGCCGACGGCCTCGCCCTGGCGTCGCACGTGCCCGAGCGGGCCGGAGAACACGCTCGACAGCAGCGCGCCGACGGCGTAGGCGGCGGTCAGGGTGCCGACCGTGATCGACCCGCCGCCGATGACCAGTGCCCCGATCGCCGGGAAGAGCACGCGCGGCTGGCCGAACGTCATCGCGACGATGTCGAGCACGAACGTCATCGTGATGTTGCGGGACCGCCTGAGGAACCGCGCACCCTCGACCAGGGAGCGCAGCCCGGGCCGGAGGGCGTCGTGCTCCGCCGCCATCCGGGGGAGGGTGAAGACGCCGAGGAAGGCGAACGTGAAGAGCACGACGTCGATCGTGTAGGTCGGTGCGAAGCCGACGCTCGCGATGAGGACACCGGCGATCGCCGGGCCCACCGTCACCTGGAACCCGGACGCGATGCCACCGAGGGCGCTCGCCGCCGGGAGCAGGTCCGTCCCGACGAGCCGGGGGACGATCGCCGAACGCGAGGCGTTGCTCACCGTCGCGGCGACGGCGTTGACGGTCGCGAGCACGTAGAGGAGCGCCACGCTGTGCAGCCCGAGCCAGGCGTGCGTGGCGATGAGCGCGACCGCGGCCCAGGCGATGATCGCGGACACGAGGGCCACGAGCCGCCGGTCGAAGGCGTCCGCGAGCATCCCGCCGTACAGCCCGGCCACGATCATCGGGACGAGGGCGATCACGCCGACGAGCGCGACCGCGAAGGTCGAGCGGGTGATCTCGTACACCTCGAGGCCGACCGCGACGGTGGTCATCTGCGTGCCGATGCCGGCGATCGCCGTGCCGGCCCAGAGCCGCGCGAACGCGGGGGAGCGGCGGAGCGGGGTGAGGTCGGCGAGCAGGCGGCGGCGGGGTGTGGTGTCAGGTCGTGTCACGGTGGAACCATTCTGCGGCCTGCGCCGCCTCGAGCGGGCGGAATCTGCGGGCTCCGGCGACGCGAGCGGGCGGAATCTGCGCACTCCGGCGACGCGAGCGGGCGGAGTGTGTCGCGTTCGTCCGTTGAGCGTGACGGATCGTGCCCGTTCGCGGGGAGCGAGACGTCCGCGCCGCCGGGGAAGCCACCACACCCCAGCTGGTTGACTGACGCCATGACTGACCTCAACAGCAAGCCCGAGTTCGACGCCCCCGAGGGCCCGGCCCCCACCGAGCTCGTGATCACCGACATCGTCGAGGGTGACGGCGACGTCGCGCAGCCCGGCTCGACCGTCAAGGTGCACTACGCCGGCGTCGAGTACGAGTCCGGCGAGGAGTTCGACAGCTCGTGGAACCGCGGCGAGCCGATCGACTTCCCGCTCGCAGCACTCGTCCGTGGCTGGCAGGAGGGCATCCCCGGCATGAAGGTCGGCGGGCGCCGCAAGCTCACCGTCCCGCCGGAGCTCGCCTACGGCCCGGCCGGCGGCGGGCACTTCCTCTCCGGCAAGACCCTCATCTTCATCATCGACCTGCTCGGGGTCCGCTGATGCAGGTCGGCGCGCCCACCATCGAGCTGAACGACGGCCACCGCTTCCCGGAGCTCGGCCTCGGCACCTACGGGCTGAACGGCGACGAGGGCGCCGCAGCGGTCGGCGCGGCGATCACGAGCGGCTACCGGCTGCTCGACACCGCGCTGAACTACGGCAACGAGGACGCCGTCGGCCGCGCCGTGCGCGAGTCGGAGGTCGACCGCGAGGACCTCGTCGTCACGTCGAAGCTGCCCGGGCGGCACCACGGCTACGACGAGGCACACCGCTCGATCGACGAGACGCTCGGCAACCTCGGGCTGGACCGCGTCGACCTGTACCTCATCCACTGGCCGAACCCGTCGGTCGGGAAGTTCGTCGACACGTGGAAGGCCTTCGTCGACCTCCGGGACAGCGGCAAGGTCCGCTCGATCGGCGTCTCGAACTTCACGCCCGAGCACCTGAAGGCGATCATCGACGCCACCGGTGTCGCCCCGGCGGTGAACCAGGTGGAACTGCACCCGTACTTCCCGCAGGCCGAGCTCCGCAAGGTGCACGCCGAGTACGGCATCGTCACCGAGAGCTGGAGCCCGCTCGCGAAGCAGTCCGAGCTGCTCACCGAGCAGCCGGTCCTCGACGCGGCGGCCGCGCACGGCGTGACGCCCGGCCAGGTCGTGCTGCGCTGGCACGTCCAGCTCGGCGCGGTCCCGGTGCCGAAGTCCGGCGACGCGGACCGGCAGCGGGAGAACCTCGACGTCTTCGGCTTCGCGCTGACCGACGACGAGGTCCGCGCGATCTCCGGGCTCGAGCGCGGGCGTCTCTGGGACGGCGACCCGGACACGCACGAGGAGATGTAGGGGCTGCCGCCCCCCGGACGGACGGGCGCGCCCCGCTGAGCGGCGACGCGAAGCGTCGCGCGGGGCGCGCCGACCGAGCCTGCGAGGGAGGGGTGTCGGCCGACACCGCGACTTCCGTCCGTCCCCCGGTCGCCCGTGCGTCTCGTCGCCCCCGGAGGTCGCCCGGCGGGACTACACTGGACACCCCTGTTTCCCGAAGGGTGGCGTGTGTCCGAACCGACCGAGACCGACCGCGAACGTAGCTACGTCGACGGTCTCTTCACCCGTCTCGACGAGCTGACGTCCGAGGCCGAGCAGCGTCTCGCCGAGACCCGCCGCCAGGCGGTCGGCGGCAACCACCAGAGCCGCAGCGAGCGTGACGCCTACGCACGCCTGTACGAGGACACGATCGCCACGCTCGACCGCGTCGGCGACCGCCTGGTCTTCGGTCGGCTCGAGGTGTCCGAGCCGGAGTCGCCCGACGACACGTTCCGGTACATCGGCCGCGTCGGCCTCCGCGACGTCGAGCACCGACCGCTCCTGCTCGACTGGCGCGTCCCCGGTGCGAGCGCCTTCTACCAGGCGACCGCAGCGCACCCGATGGGCATGCGCGCCCGCCGCCACCTGACGCTCGAGGGTCGCACGGTCGTGAACGTCGAGGACGAGGTCTTCGACGCGACCCTGTACGACGACGAGCGCACGCACCTGCAGGGCGAGGGAGCGCTGCTCGCGGCGGTCACCGCCGAGCGCACCGGTCGGATGACCGACATCGTCGCGACGATCCAGGGCGAGCAGGACCGCATCATCCGCTCCGCGCTCGAGGGCGTCCTCATCGTGCAGGGCGGCCCCGGTACGGGCAAGACCGCCGTGGCGCTGCACCGCGCCGCGTACCTGCTGTACACGCACCGCGACCGGCTCCGGGGCTCCGGCGTGCTCATGGTCGGGCCGTCCCCGGCGTTCCTGACGTACATCGAGCAGGTGCTGCCGTCGCTCGGCGAGACCGGCGTGGTGATGGCCTCGCTCGGGTCGCTGTACCCGGGCGTGCACGCGACGATGCACGACCACGGGGACGTCGCCGCGGTGAAGGGCTCGGCGCAGATGGCGTCGCTGCTCCGCCGTGCGGTCCGCTCCCGCCAGGTCGTCCCCACCGAGGCGGTCGTGCTCGACGTCGAGGGGGAGCGGCTCACGGTGCCACCGCAGCTCGTCGCCGACGCCCTCAAGCGGGCGCAGGACCGCGGGAAGCCGCACAACGTCGCCCGGGTGACCTTCAACAAGATCGCCCTCGACGCGATGACCCGCCTGCTCGCCGACCAGCTCCGCGCCCGCGGCACGACGGTGGACGAGGCCGACGAGAAGGTCCTGCGCGAGGACATCCGCAGCTCGTACGACGCCCGTGTCCTGCTCAACACCGCGTGGCTGCCGCTGCCGCCGGAGAAGTTCCTCGAGGACCTCTACGCGCGCCCGAACTGGCTCGCCTCGCTCACGCCGGACTGGACACCCGCACGCCGCGCACTGCTCCAGCGGCCGCGTGGCGCGGGCTTCACGATCGAGGACGTCCCGCTCCTCGACGAGGCCGCCGAGCTCCTCGGGCCGTTCGACCCGACCGGCGGTGCCGCGAAGCGCGCGGCCAAGGCCAGCCGCAATCGCGACATCGAGAACGCCCGCCAGGCGATCGAGAACATGGGCGTCGAGGGCATCGTCTCCGCCGAGCAGGTCGCGGGGTCCTTCGCCGAGGGCGGCGATCCCCGCACGACGGCCGAGCGCGCCGCCGAGGACCGGGAGTGGACCTACGGGCACATCGTCGTCGACGAGGCCCAGGAGCTCTCACCGATGCAGTGGCGGGTCCTCGCCCGCCGGAACCCGCTGCGGTCGTTCACGATCGTCGGTGACATGGCGCAGGGTTCCTCGCCGGCAGCCGCACGCACGTGGGACGACGTCGTCGGTGCCCTCGCACGCCGCCGTCGCGGACGTGCGCCGGTGGTACCGCTCGACCACCGGATCGCCGAGCTCACGGTCAACTACCGCACGCCGCGCTCCATCGTGCAGGCGGCGGGTGCGTTCGCCGACGCCGCCGGACTGGCGGTCACGCGCACCGAGGCCGTGCGCGACGGCGACCCGGTCGACCGCGTGTCCGTGCCCCGGGCGGCGCTGCTCGACACGGTCGCCGAGCACGTGGACGCCGAGCGGGAGCGCATCGGCTCCGGCACGATCGGCGTCATCGTGCCCGAGGCCGAGCTCACCGCCGTCCGCGAGCGGCTCGCCCGCACCGACGCCGACGTCCGGGGGCTCGGCTCGCCGCGACCGGGGTCGGTGACGGTCTTGACGGGGGCGGACGCGAAGGGCCTCGAGTTCGACGGCGTGCTGTTGGTCGACCCCGACCGGGTCGGCGCCGACGCGGCACGCGCCGCGGCCGCGGTCTACGTGGCGATGACGCGACCGACGCGACGGCTGGTCGTCGTCGACGTCACCGACTGATCGGCTCGCCCTCGTCGCGCACCCGCGCGACGAGGGCCGCCCACGCGCCGTCGAGCTGGCTGCCGGGGATCGTGACGGTGGTGCGGGCGACGCTCACCGTCCACGTGAAGTCGTCGGGCACCGCCTGCCGCCGCCGCGCCGGGGCCTCGCGCGGGAGGGCGCCGACCAGGTCGTCCCAGGCGTCCGGGTCGTCGCACGAGTCGGTGTCGATCCGCCATCCCCGCGAGAGGCCGGCGAACCCACCACTGCGGCGGACGACGATCTGCATGCTCCGGTTCTACGCCGTCACGGACCGGTGAGCACGCCGACGCTCCGCCAGGCGTCCTCGACCGCGGCGTGCTCCGTCGAGCCCTGCCCGAAGCGTGCCGCGGCGGCGTCGACCGTGACCCGTGCGAAGCCGGCGAAGTCGATGTCCTCGGTCGTCTCGGGCGATGTCAGGGCGTCCCACCAGACGGCTCCCGCGCCCTCCCACGCGTACCCGCCGATGGTGGTCGCGGCGAGGAAGAACGCGTGGTTCGGGATGCCCGAGTTCAGGTGCACGCCGCCGGAGTCCTCGGTGGTCTCGACGTAGTCGGCCATGGTCGCCGGCTGCGGGTCCTTCCCGAGCACCGGGTCGTCGTACGCGGTCCCCGGGGCCCGCATCGACCGGAGTGCCACGCCGTGCACGGCGTCGGTGAAGAGCCCCTCGCCGATGAGCCACGTGGCCTGGTCGGCGGTCTGCCCGGCGGCGTACTGCGCGACCAGCGAACCGAACACGTCGCTCACCGACTCGTTCAGCGCGCCCGACTGCCCCTGGTACGTCAGGTCGGCGGTGTACTGGGTCACGCCGTGGGCCAGCTCGTGGCCGATGACGTCGAGCGCGACCGTGAAGCGCCGGAACACCTCGTCGTCCCCGTCGCCGAACACCATGCGCCGCCCGTCCCAGTAGGCGTTGTCGTAGTCCTGCCCGTAGTGCACCGTGGCGTCGAGGGGGAGCCCGGCGCCGTCGATCGACACCCGGCCGAACACGTCGAGCCAGAACGCGTGCGTCGCGCCGAGTCCGGCGTACGCCTCGTCGACCGCGGCGTCACCGGAGTCGGGGTCGCCCTCGCGCCGGACGACCGTGCCGGGCAGGGTGGTCGTGCCGCGCGCGTCGGCGACGGTGCGCTGCGGCGATCGGTCGACCGTGCCGCTGATGCCCTGCGGTCGGACGCGGTGCTCGTGCTTCGGAGCGGTGACGACGTCCATCTCGGCGAGCGCGGTCCGTGCCGCCGAGGCCGCGCGGGGGTGCTCCGACGCGGCGGCGACGGCGCGCAGCAGGTACGGCGGGACGACGGAGTGGCGGCGGGTGGCGGTCATGGCGCCATGGAACCACCGACGACCGACGACGGTGCTGCCCGGTCCGGAGCGGCTGGCCGGCTGCGGCTGCGGGGGCCCGGCGGGTCAGTCGCGCTGGCGGTGCTCCACCAGCGCCAGGGCGTACGACTCCCACCACTGCCCGGCCGCCGGTCCGCCGTTGCAGGTGCCGTCGCTGAGCCCGGGCGTCTTCACCCAGAGCAGGGCGTCGAGCCGGGTGGACCCCGCGGTGACGTGCGGTGCCTGTCCGAGTCCCGCACCCTCGGGGTTGCACCAGGTGCCGCGCCAGCCCTGCCCGTTCCGCGAGACGTCGATCACGAAGTGCGGGTCGCCACCGATCGCGTCCGCCAACCGGTCGGCGTACGCGCGTTCCGTGTCCACCCGGTAGAAGTTCGAGACGTTCGTCGCGAAGCCCTGCGTCCGGTCGACCCCGGCCGCCCGCAGCCACCGTGCCATCTCGGTGACGGGGACCCGGTCCTCGTTGCCGCCGTCGAGGTACACCGTCAACCCGTGTCCGGCGAGCTCGTCCACGGCGCGGTCCAGCAGTCGCAGGCGCTCCCGACCGAGGCGCTCGCAGACGTGGATCTGCGCGATCGAGTCCGGTTCGACGAGCACGACCGCGTGCGAGCCGGCCATCGCCCGGACGGCCGACCGCACCCACGGCAGGTAGGCGTCCTCGGCGGTGCCGCCGGCGGAGTAGCTGCCGCAGTCGCGGTCCGGGATCGCGTAGAGGACGAAGACGGGCGTGCGGTGCTGCTGCTCGGCGCCCCGGACCACCCGCCGGACGACCTGTCGGGTGACGGACTCGGAGGGGTTCGTCAGCCAGGTCGCGACGGGCTGGTCCGCGATGACGTCGATCTGCTCGGCGGTCGCGCGCTCGCCGTCCGCCCGGGCCGCGGCGGCTCGGCGCGCAGCCTGTCCGTCCTGGTCCGGCTGGTGGGCCAGGCCGCCCGGGAACGCGGCCGCGGCCGACTCGCGCTCCGCGATCGCCCGGCCCGGCTCGACACCGTTGCTCCTCGTCGTCGTCGCGCCGGGGGTGCCGGTGCCGTCCGGACCGTCATCGGACCCCGACACCGTGGAGAGGACGAGCCCGCCCACGGCCACGGCGACGACCGCTCCGACGGCGAGCACCGCCCACTGTCGTCGTCCGCTGCCCCTGGTGCGGCCGCGCGTCCCCTGCTCCGGCATAGGTCCATGCTGGCAGCAGGCCACAGCGTCGTGCCAGGGTGGCCCGGCGTCCGCCCAGGTGGGGCGCGGCCGGCTGCCAGGAGCCGGCAGCGATACTGACCGGATGTTCCGGAAGCTCCTGCTGCTCGCCCTCACCGCCGGCTACGCCTGGGTGATCTGGCGGATGACCCTCACGCCGCGGGTCTTCACGCATGCGCAGGACGAGCTCGTGCTGCACGTGATCGGTTGGCTGCAGCAGCTGCCGCACGGTGCCTGGTTCACCTACGACCGGGTCGAGTTCCTCGCGAACATCGGGATGTTCGTCCCCGTCGGGATGATCGCGGCGCTGTGGCTGCCGCGTCGCTGGTGGCTGCTGGGCGCCGTGGTCGCGGTCGTCCTGTCGGTCGGGATCGAGCTCGCGCAGGCCCGCTTCCTGCCGTACCGGGTCGCGGATCCGCGGGACGTGCTGTCGAACG
The DNA here is from genome assembly GCF_031844345.1 of Curtobacterium sp. BRD11. Classification (NCBI taxonomy): domain Bacteria; kingdom Bacillati; phylum Actinomycetota; class Actinomycetes; order Micrococcales; family Microbacteriaceae; genus Curtobacterium; species Curtobacterium sp. BRD11. The sequence continues at coordinate 73,321 of NZ_JAUZUZ010000003.1, read as the reverse complement.
GTCTCGGCGGGCTGCTCGGTGCCACCCTCGTCGGGCTCGTCCGGAGCCTGCTGCCGGTGCCGCGACGGCAGCGGCTGCGCGCCCGCCCAGCCTGAACTCTGGTAGTCTCGTCCGGTTGCCGTCGAACGGCCGCGGACAAAGAGCGCCCATGCATCAGGCATGAGCACCGCGCAACGGACAGGAAGGGGATCATCCATGGCACTTGACGCGAAGGTCAAGCAGGAGATCATCGAAGAGTACGCGACCCACCCGGGCGACACCGGATCCCCCGAGGTCCAGGTCGCCGTTCTGACGCGTCGCATCAACGACCTGAACGAGCACCTCAAGGAGCACAAGCACGACCACCACTCGCGTCGTGGTCTGCTGCTCATGGTCGGTCAGCGTCGCCGTCTCCTCGGGTACCTCTCCGACGTCGACATCAGCCGCTACCGTGCGCTCATCGAGCGCCTCGGCCTGCGTCGCTAGTCGACTCGCAGACACTGCGTGACCGAACGCCCCGGTCCTCCTCGTGAGGACCGGGGCGTTCCTCGTCCCTGGCCGGCCACGACCGGGAATGGTTGCGCCCCGGTCACGGTTCGGTACGATGTTCATGCAAACGCATCGAAAGTCGGGAACTGTCATGACCACCATCGCCGTCGTCTCCGCCGGGCTCTCCGAGCCCAGCTCCACCCGCCTGCTCGCGGATCGGCTCGCCGCGTCCGCGGTCACCGCCGTCTCGGCCGACCAGCCGGGAGGCACGGTGGACGTCCGTCACGTCGAGCTGCGTCCGATCGCCCACGAGATCGTCGACGCGATGCTCACCGGGTTCGCCGCACCGGGCCTGGCCGCCGCTCAGCGCACCGTGCTCGAGGCCGACGCGCTCGTCTTCGTCACCCCGGTCTTCACCGCGGGGATGAGCGGTCTGGCGAAGTCGTTCCTCGACGTGCTCGACAAGGACGGCGTGACCGACCTGCCGGTGCTGCTCGCGGCGACCGGGGGCACCGCACGGCACTCGCTCGCGATCGACCACGCCCTCCGCCCGGTGTTCGCGTACCTGCGCGCCGCCGTCGTACCGACCGGTGTCTTCACCGCGACCGACGACTGGGGGAGCGAGGCGGACTCCGCCGCGCTGGACGCACGCATCCGCCGGGCCGGGGTCGACCTGGCCTGGGCGATCCGCGCCTCCCGGCGGACGCCGCAGCAGGAGACGCTCGCCGCGCCGACCGACTTCGCGTCCCTGCTCGGTGGCCTCGGCCACTGACCCGCGGTACCGGACGGTGTCGGCCGGTCAGTACCAGTGCGGGTTGACGCTCATCTCGTGGTTCCACGCCGCGCAGGGCGAGCCGTAGGCGTCGTGGATGTACGCCAGCCCCCAGTTGACCTGGGTGGCGGCGTTCGTCCGCCAGTCCGCCCCGGCGACCGCCATCTTGCTCGCGGGCAGTGATTGGGGGATGCCGTACGCACCGCTCGAGGCGTTGAGGGCGTTGGCCCGCCAGCCCGACTCCTGGTTCCAGAGGGAGACCAGGCACGAGAACTGGTCGCCGCCCCAGCCGTAGGCGCCGATCGCACTGCGGGCGTACGCCTGCGCACCGGCCGGGTCGACCGTGACGCCGCCCGTGCTCGGGTAGGACGTGTCGGTCCCGCCGCTGGTCGCGACCGGCGCCGGGGCCGAGGGGGCGGCTGCCGCCGCCGCGCGCTGGGCTGCGGCGGCTCGCTCGCGCGCCCGCTGCTGCGCGGCCTTCTGTGCGGCGACCTGCACGCCGAGCTCGTACCGCTGCTCGGTCGTGGCGGTGGTGTCCTTCAGGGTGGCCAGCTGCGCGTAGAGCTCGTCGCTGTGCTGCTGGGTGTCGGCGACGGCCCGCTCGGCGGCGTCGGAGGCCGTCCGGGCCGTGGCGGACCGTTCCTCGGCGGCGGCGGCGAGGGTGCTCCGCTCGGACTCGGCACGCTCGGCCTGGTCGTGCAGCGACTCCGCCGTGCGGCCGGCGACCGAGGCGTCCTCGAGGACGCCCTCCCACGTGCTCGAGAGCTGGTCGACGGCGCCGAGCTGGTAGAGCAGCTGGTCCGGGTCGTCCGTGGTGGCGATGCGCGTGGTCATCGCGTTCTGGCTGCCGTCCCGGTACAGGGTCGCGGCGAGCTGCCCCGCACGGTCCTGCGCCTGGGTGGCGGTGCGCTCGGCGGTGTCGGCCTGGGACCGGAGCGCCGTGGCGGTCTGCGTCGCCGACGCGAGGTCCGCCTCGGCACGGTCGGCGGCCTCGGAGGCGTCGAGGGCGGTCTGCGACTTCGCCGCGGCGTCGGCCTGCACGGACCGCAGTGCCGCCTGCACCTTCGTCGCCTCTGCGGCCGCGGCCTGCTCGTCCCCCTTCGCGCGCTGCACGTCCTGCCACGTGGGGTACTCCGTCGTCGACGCGCTCGCGGGCAGGGCGGTGACGACCGGTGCGACGAGCGCGCCCACGACCACGGCGGCCGCGACGAGCACGCGCCGGGGAGGGCTGGTGCGCATGTCGGCAGGCTACCGGGGACACGCCCGTTCGCCAGGAGCAACACCCGCCGGGTGCCTGAGGACTGGTAAAGTCCTCATCGTCCGGGGACCGTTCTCCGGACGTCACGCTCCGGACGTCACACTCGCGGAGCTGGCACACAACACTGCGCAGACCGGGCACGGAGCTGGTCATCGGTGGTGGCTCGCGGGCCGTTCGGAGTCCCGAGTGCTTCTACTGCTGGCCAGACATGCGCCCCGACCCCTCGGCGCGCACGCACCACGAGTGCCGTCGCCCAGGTCTGCCGAACACGTCAAGGAGGCACCCTTTTGGAGGGTCCCGAGATCAAGTTCGCCGAAGCCGTCATCGACAACGGCAAGTTCGGCAAGCGTGTCGTCCGGTTCGAGACCGGCCGCCTCGCACAGCAGGCCCAGGGCGCGGTCGCCGCGTACCTCGACGAGGAGACCATGCTCCTCTCGGCCACCAGCGCCGGCAAGCACCCGCGTGAGGGCTTCGACTTCTTCCCGCTGACGGTCGACGTCGAGGAGCGCTCGTACGCCGCCGGCAAGATCCCCGGTTCGTTCTTCCGTCGCGAAGGCCGTCCGAGCACCGAGGCGATCCTCGTCTGCCGTCTCATCGACCGGCCGCTGCGCCCGTCGTTCGTCGACGGCCTGCGCAACGAGGTCCAGATCGTCATCACCGTCCTGAGCATCGCGCCGGACGAGTTCTACGACGCGCTCGCGATCAACGCGGCGTCCGCGTCGACGCAGATCTCCGGTCTGCCGTTCTCGGGCCCGATCGCCGGTGTGCGCCTCGCGCTCATCGGTGACCAGTGGGTCGCGTTCCCGAAGGCCTCGCAGCTCGAGGAAGCGGTCTTCGACCTCACCGTCGCCGGCCGTGTCGTCACCGACGACCAGGGCAACGAGGACGTCGCGATCATGATGGTCGAGGCGGAGGCGACCGAGCACGCCTGGGGCCTCATCCAGGGCGGCGCCACCAAGCCCGACGAGGCGATCGTCGCGCAGGGCCTCGAGGCGGCCAAGCCGTTCCTCAAGGTCCTCGTCGAGGCGCAGGCGAAGATGGCCGCACAGTCGGCCAAGGAGATCCAGGACTACCCGGTCTTCCCGCCGTACGCCCCCGAGGTCTACTCCGCCGTCGAGGCCCTCGCCCTCGACGAGCTCAAGGACGTCTACCAGATCGCCGGCAAGCTCGAGCGTCAGGACAAGGACGACGCCCTGAAGGCCCGCGTCAAGGAGGCCGTCGCCGCCAAGGTCGAGGCCGGGGAGCTCCCCGAGTCCGCCAACGGCCAGGTCAGCGGTGCGTACAAGTCGGTCACGAAGAAGGTCGTCCGCGGCCGCATCCTGACCGAGCAGGTCCGCATGGACGGTCGCGGCCTCGCCGACATCCGTCCGCTCGACGCCGAGGTCGCCGTGATCCCGCGCGTCCACGGCTCGGCGATCTTCCAGCGCGGCGAGACGCAGATCCTCGGCGTCACCACGCTGAACATGCTCAAGATGGAGCAGCAGATCGACTCGCTGTCGCCCGTCACGAAGAAGCGCTACCTGCACCACTACAACTTCCCGCCGTACTCGACGGGTGAGACCGGTCGCGTCGGTTCGCCGAAGCGTCGCGAGATCGGGCACGGCTTCCTCGCCGAGCGCGCCCTCGTGCCGGTGCTGCCGTCGCGCGAGGAGTTCCCCTACGCCATCCGTCAGGTGTCCGAGGCCCTCGGCTCCAACGGTTCGACGTCGATGGGCTCCGTCTGCGCCTCGACCCTGTCGCTCCTCAACGCCGGTGTGCCGCTGCGCGCGCCGGTCGCGGGCATCGCGATGGGCCTCGTCTCCGACACCGTCGACGGCCAGACCCGCTACGCGGCGCTGACCGACATCCTCGGTGCCGAGGACGCCCTCGGCGACATGGACTTCAAGGTCGCCGGTACCTCCGAGTTCGTCACCGCCATCCAGCTCGACACGAAGCTCGACGGCATCCCGTCGTCGGTCCTCGACGCCGCGCTGAAGCAGGCCAAGGAGGCCCGCTCGGCCATCCTCGGTGTGCTCACCGAGGCGATCGACGCCCCCGACGAGATGGCGGACACCGCTCCGCGCGTCATCTCGGTGCAGATCCCCGTCGACAAGATCGGCGAGCTGATCGGCCCGAAGGGCAAGACGATCAACGGGATCCAGGACGAGACCGGCGCCGACATCTCGATCGAGGACGACGGCACCGTCTACATCGGCGCCGTCGACGGCCCGTCGGCCGAGGCCGCCCGTGCGCAGGTCAACGCCATCGCGAACCCGACGAACCCGGAGATCGGGGACCAGTTCCTCGGCACGGTCGTCAAGATCGCGACGTTCGGTGCCTTCGTGTCGCTGCTCCCGGGCCGCGACGGTCTGCTCCACGTCTCCGAGGTCCGCAAGCTCGCCGGTGGCAAGCGCGTGGAGAACGTCGAGGACGTGCTCGGCGTCGGCCAGAAGGTCCTGGTCGAGGTCACCAAGGTGGACGACCGCGGCAAGCTCTCGCTCGCGCCGGTCGTCGCCGACGAGGTGGACACCGAGGGCCGCGAGGGCCACGAGAAGCACACCGAGGACAACGCCGAGGGTTGATCCCTCGCGCCTCGCGCTGCTGACACGACGACGGCCGCCGCTCCTGCTGGAGCGGCGGCCGTCGCCGTGTCCCGGGCGGCGTCAGGAGGCGGGCGTCTCCTGCGTGCCGGTGAGCTGCGCGCGGCCGAGCAGGTGCTCGCGGAGCAGGAAGCCGACGACCGCCGGCGTGGCGTCGGCGGGGGCCTCGAGCACCGGCACGTCGAGGGCGCTGACGGTGAAGACGTAGCGGTGCGGACCGTGGCCGGCGGGCGGGGCGGCACCGAGGAAGGTGTCCGTGCCGTACTCGTTGCGACGCCGCAGCGCCTCGGCGGGCAGCAGCGCGTCGTCGGTGCCGGCGCCCTGCGGGAGCGACGTGGTCGAGGCCGGGACGTCCGTCAGGCTCCAGTGCCAGAAGCCCGAGCCGGTCGGCGCGTCGGGGTCGTACACGGTGAGGACGTAGCTCTGCGTGCCGTCGGGGGCGCCGGACCACTCGAGTGCGGGGGAGCGGTCCTCACCATCGGCGTCGGAGCCGCGTGCCCAGTCGGGCAGTGCGCCTCCGTCGCTGAAGTCGGGGCTGCTCAGGGTGAACGAGGGGACCTCGGGGAGGTTCCAGTTGGGGTCGTTGGCCATGCGTCCAGCCAACACCCGCGTCCTGTCCCGTGGATGGGACGGACGGGAGGCGCGGGACGGCGCCGCCACGTGCCTCCCGGCCGTCCGCTGCCCACTCGGGAGGCGTCGGACGCGCCCGTCCCGGTCAGCGCGTGATGACGCGCTCGACGACCCGCCCGAGCGCGGCGGTGGCCGCGATGGCGTCGCCGGCGTACGCACCGGCCATGACGCCGTCGCGCGCGAGCATGAGCTCGTCGGCGCCGTCGCCCGGCATCGGGTGTCCGGCGCGCTGCAGCAACTCGAAGAGCTGTTCCGTGTACCAGTCGCGGTGCGCGGCGACGACCTGGCGGACCGGGTCGCGGGGATCGTGGTACTCGGCAGCGGCGTTGAGGAAGGCGCAGCCGCGGAAGTCCGGTCGGCCGACGTCGTCCGAGACGGCGGAGACCCAGGCGCGGACGGCCTCGACCGGGGAGGCGGCCTCCTCGACCAGGCGCGCGAAGGCCTGCTGCACCCGCTCGTCCTGCGCCCGGATGTAGGCCAGGATCAGGTTGTCCTTCGACCCGTAGTGCTTGTAGAACGTCGCCTTCGTGACGCTGGCCTCGGAGATCAGGCGGTCGACGCCGACGCCGCGGATGCCCTCTTCGTAGAAGAGTCTCGACGCGGTCTCGAGGATGCGGACCTTCGCGCCGCCGGAGCGGGGAGCCGGGGGGACGCTCGACCCGTCCGGCGACGCGAGGTTCGTGCTCGGGCCGGGGAGACGCTGGACGGCCGGTTGGGGGGAATCGACCGTCACAGCGCTGCTCCTCGGACTCATCGGCTCCGCGGGGGAGTGGGGGGACTCCGCCGCGCAGGACTGATGTCCCGAGCCATCGGGTCGGAATCTAGGGGGGCTTCCGACCCGATGTGACGACTGTACCACAGTGAGGACAGACAGACGAGTCTTTCTATCCTCCTCGAATGTACCCCAGTTCGAGGCACGCGCTGCGAGCCTGTGGAATCTGGATGATCGGCCCCGCCGGGTCAGTAGGCTCTCCTGCGATGAACCAGCCAGTGCCGTTGCCGCTCGAGGCCCAGGACACGTCCTTCCTGACGTCCGGTGGTGCCTTCGTCCGTCGATCCGTGCTGCCGTCCGGTGTCCGGGTCCTCACCGAGTCGGTGCCGGGGGCGAGCTCCACGAGCCTCGGCTTCTGGGTCGGTGTCGGGTCCCGTGACGAGCGCGAAGGGCAGTTCGGGTCCACGCACTTCCTCGAGCACCTGCTCTTCAAGGGCACCGGTCGACGCAGCGCACTCGACATCGCCATCGCGTTCGACTCCGTGGGCGGTGAGCACAACGCCGCGACCGCCAAGGAGTACACCTGCTACTACGCGCGGGTCCGGGACACCGACGTCCCGATGGCGGTCGAGGTGATCGGCGACATGGTCACCGGCTCGGTGCTCGACGCGGACGCCTTCGCCGTCGAGCGCGGCGTCATCCTCGAGGAGCTGGCGATGGCCGCCGACGACCCGGCGGACGTCGCGGGCGAGGCCTTCTTCGCCGCTGCCTTCGACGGGCACCCCCTCGGCCGTCCGATCGGCGGGACACCCGAGAGCATCCGTGCCGTCGGGCGCGACGAGGTCCTCGACCACTACCGGGAGCACTACGCACCGAACGGCATCGTCGTCACCGCCGCTGGTGCCGTCGACCACGACCGCTTCCGCGAGCTCGTCGAGCGCGTCTTCCGCGACGCCCCGCGGGCCTCGCCGCTCGCCCGGCGCTCTCCGCAGCCCGTCGCCGACCCGGCGGTGCCGCGCCTCGCCGTCGCGCACCGGCCGACCGAGCAGGTCAGCATGCTCCGTGGTTCGCAGGGGCTGGACCTCCGCGACGAACGCCGCCCGGTGCTCAGCGTGCTGAACGCCGTGCTCGGCGGGGGCATGAGCTCGCGCCTCTTCCAGGAGGTCCGCGAGCGCCGCGGACTCGCCTACGCCGTGTCCTCCTTCGCCCCGGCCTACCTCGACAACGGCGCCTTCGGCGTCTACGCCGGCTGTGCCCCGGACAACGTCGCCGGCGTGGTCGAGATCATCGACGCCGAGTTCGCACGGATGGTCGACGACGGCATCACCGAGGACGAGCTCCGCCGCGCCAAGGGCCAGATCGAGGGAGCCCTGACGCTCTCGCTCGAGGACTCCGACGCCCGGATGACCCGCCTCGGCCGGTCCGAACTGGGCACGGGGGAGTTCACCGACCTCGGCACCGCGCTGCAGCGGGTCGACCGGGTCACCGCCGGCGACGTGCTCGACCTGGCGCGCGACCTGCTCACCCGACCCACGATCACCTCGGTGGTGGGAGCCGTGCAGCGGGACGAACTCGCCGCGGCCATCGGCGTCGAGGGGTGACGGACGTGTCGCACTACCTGTACCTCGTCCGGCACGGCGAACACCAGGACGCCGAGCACGGACTCCGCGACGGCAAGCTCTCCGAACGCGGCAAGCGCCAGGCAGTGCTCGTCGCCGACCGCCTCGGCGGGGTGCCCTTCGACGGCGTGTACCACTCGCCGCTCGACGCCCCGAGCGAGACGGCTGCGTACCTCGCACAGCGGCTGCCCTCGATCCAGCCGGAGCCCTCGACGCTGCTCTTCGACTGCATCCCGTCGGGACCGACGCCGGACATGCCGCACGCGTACCAGGGCTGGTACGGCGGCGTGACGGAAGAGGAGATCGTCGCCGGGCAGGCCCAGATGGGCGACGCCGTCGCCGAGTGGTTCACCCCGGCGCGCGAGGACCGCCACGACCTGCTCATCACGCACAACGCCGTGATCGGCTGGTTCGTCCGCGAGGCCTTCCAGGCACCGGAGTGGCGCTGGATGGGCACCAACGTGGCGCACACGGCGCTCACCATCATCCGGATCCGCTCCGCGAAGCCGGCCGAGGTGGTCACCCTCAACGACCTGGCCCACCTGCCGGTGGAGCTCCGCACGGGTCTGCCGGTCGAACAACCCGTCTAGCGGCGCACCACCCAGCGCGCCACGGGGCCGGCCGGGAGGCACGACACCGGTCAGCGCACCGGCTTGCAGTACCAGGCGGTCGCGTTGGGGTTCTCGTTGAACGCCGCGGTGCGCTCGTACCCGCGGCTCCGGTACATCGCACCCGCGGCGACGAGTGAGTCGTTCGTGTCGAGGACGACGCTCGTCGCGCCGAGGTCCCGCGCGGCGCCCTCCAGTGCGTCCATCACCGCGGTCGCGACGCCCCGACCCCGTCCGGCGGGGGAGACGTAGACGTGCTTCACCTCGAACCGTGCGTCGTCGTCCGGGGTGGCATCGCCGTCCGCACGGGCGGCGATCCGTCGCAGGCCGCCGCACCCGATCGGGAGCGCCCCGTCCTCGTCGACCTCGTACGCGACCACGAACACGCCGTTCGGCGCCGTGAACTCGACGGCCGGGGTGCGCTTCCGCGAGTACGAGCCCTGCGCACTCGGGAAGGTCGCCTCGCGCTCGTCGAGGTAGGCGTCGAGCAGCGCGTCGACCTCGGGTGCGTCGGCGGGCACGGACCTGACCTGGAGCGGCATGCGTCGATCCTAGGATGGAGCCATGGTCACTCCCGTCGCCGTCGTCGGCGCCACCGGTCGTCTCGGGGGCCTGGTGGCCTCCGTCGTGGAGTCGCTCGACGGCTTCGAGCTCGTCGCGTCGCTGTCCTCGAAGGACGCCGTGCACGAGGCACCGCCGTCGGTGTTCGGTGGAGCAGCCGTCGTGGTGGACGTCACCGTCCCGGCGCTGAGCCCCGCGATCGTCGACCACGCCCTGGCGAGCGGCGCGAACGTCCTCGTCGGGACCTCCGGCTGGTCGCTCGACCGCCTCGCGACGCTCCGCTCCGGGCTCGAGGCGCGGCCCGACCAGGGTGTGCTCGTCGTCCCGAACTTCTCGATCGGGTCGGTGCTCGCCACGCACCTCGCCACGATCGCCGCGCCGTGGTTCCCGTCCGTCGAGATCGTCGAGACGCACCACGCGGGCAAGATCGACAGCCCGTCGGGCACCGCCGTCCGGACCGCCGAGCTCATCGCGGACGCCCGTCGCGAGGTCGGTCCCGTCGACGCCCCGCACGTCGACCAGCGTGCCCGCGGGCAGCAGGTGGCGAGCGTCCCGATCCACTCTCTGCGTCTGCCGGGGGTGAAGGCGGTGCAGGACGTGCTGCTGAGCGGCCCCGGTGAGACCGTCACGATCCGCCACGACACGAACGACGACGTGGCGTACGTCGCAGGCGTCCGGGCGGCGCTGTCCGCCGTGGTCGGTGCCCGCGGCCTGACCGTCGGGCTCGGCAGCGTCCTCGGCATCGGCCAGCCGTGACGTCGACCTGGCGGTCCCTCCGCTCCCCGTTCTGGGGTGCGGCGCTGATGACCCTGCTGCTCGCGCTCTACATCGGGCTCGTCGGTCAGCGTGCGGTCGCGTTCGTGGTGACCGGGCAGCCGATCGGCATCGGCATCGGCGTCGCGCTGTTCGTCGTCGCGGCGATCGGCGCGCTGCTGCTCGTGCTCGAGGTCCGCTTCGGGCTGCGCATCACACGGCTCGGCGCGCGGCTCGAGCGCGAGGGCGCGACCCCGGACGACGTCGTCCCCGTCCGCCCGTCGGGGCGCCCCACGCGCGAGGCCGCCGACGAGCTGTTCCCGCGGTACCGGGACGCCGTCGAGGCCGACCCCGAGGACTGGCGCGGCTGGTACCGACTGGGCATCGTCTACGACGCCGCCGGTGACCGCAAGCGCGCGCGAGCGGCGATGCGGACCGCACTGGTGAAGGCGGCGGCGACCCGCTGACGGACGGGAGGCCCGTGGTGGTGTCCGCCACGGGCCTCCCGTCCGTCAGTCGTCAGGTCGTTCCGGTCGTCGGGTCGTTCCGGTTCGTCGGGTCGTTCCGGTCGTCGGGTCAGAAGGCCGCGTCGACCGCGTCCTCGGCGCGCTCGTACCGGAACCGGTAGCCGGACCCGGTGAGCTTGCGCGGCTCCATGCGCTGGGTCGAGAGCAGCATCTCGTCGGCGGCCTCGCGGAGCAGCGTTCGCAGGGCGAAGGCCGGCACGCTGAACAGGTAGGGGCGGTGCAGGTCCTCGGCGACGCGGCGGGTGATGCGGTTCGACACCGCGGCCTCCGGTCCGGCGAGGTTGACGGGGCCGCGCACGTCGGCGGCCTCCGGGCTGGTGGCGAGGTGCACGATCGCGCCGACCTCGTCCTCGAGCGCGATCCACGGCCAGAACTGGCCACCGGTGCCGAGCTTGCCGCCCAGTCCCGCCTTGGTGAGCGGCACGAGGGGTGCGAGTGCGCCGCCGCCCTGCCCGACCACGATGCCGGTGCGGAGCAGGACGACGCGGACGCCCTCGGGGGCTGCGGTCGCGGCGGCCTCCCACTGCGTGCAGACGTCGGCGAGGAAGCCCCGGCCGGCCTCGGCGTCGTCGTCGAGGACGTCCACGGGACGGTCGCCGTACACGCCCGAGGCCGACCCGGACAGGAAGAGCGCCGGAGGGTTCGTCGCGTGGCGCATCGCCTCGACGAGGGTCTCGGTGGCCTGCACGCGCGAGTCGAGGATCTCCCGCTTGTACGACTCGGTCCAGGGCAGCCTGCCGATGTTCGCGCCGGCGAGGTTGATCACCACGTCCGCGCCGTCGAGCACCGCCGGGTCGAGCGGTCGCGTGCCGGGGGACCAGCGGAACGCGCTCGCGGTGCGGGGTTCGCTGCGGGTCAGGGTCGTGACGTGGTGTCCGGCCTCGCGCAGGGCGCGGACGAGGGGGGTCCCGATGAAGCCGGACGCACCGGCGACGAGGATCGAGAGCGGCTGGGTCGACATGCGGCCCACGGTACTCAGCGAGCCCCGGGTTCTCCTCGTGGACGGAGGCTCGCCGTGTCGTGGACGTAGGCTCTCCGTGTGAGCGAGACCGTGCAGCCCGATCCCACCGTCCCCACTCCCTACGAAGACCTGCTGCGCCGGGTGCTCGAGGAGGGTGCGCCGAAGGGCGACCGCACCGGCACCGGCACGCGCAGCATCTTCGGCGCGCAGCTCCGGTACGACCTGTCGCAGGGCTTCCCGCTGGTCACGACCAAGCGCGTGCACTTCAAGTCCGTCGCCTACGAGCTGCTCTGGTTCCTGCGCGGCGACGGCAACGCCCGGTGGCTGCAGGAGCACGGCGTGCGCATCTGGAACGAGTGGGCGGACGAGGACGGCGACCTCGGCCCGGTCTACGGCGTGCAGTGGCGCTCGTGGCCGACACCGTCGGGGGAGCACGTCGACCAGATCGCCCAGGTGATCGAGCAGATCCGGACGAACCCGGACTCCCGTCGTCTCATCGTCTCGGCCTGGAACGTCGCCGACGTGCCGGAGATGGCGCTCGCCCCCTGCCACGCGTTCTTCCAGTTCTACGTGGTCGACGGCAAGCTCTCGTGCCAGCTGTACCAGCGGAGCGCGGACATGTTCCTCGGCGTGCCGTTCAACATCGCGTCCTACGCGCTGCTCACGCACATGATCGCCGCGCAGACCGGGCTCGAGGTCGGCGACTTCGTGTGGACCGGCGGCGACTGCCACGTGTACGACAACCACGTCGAGCAGGTCCGCGAGCAGCTCTCCCGCACGGCGTACCCGTACCCGACGCTCGAGATCGCTCCGCGCGACTCGATCGACGACTACGTGTACGAGGACTTCACGGTCGTCGACTACGAGCACCACCCGGCGATCAAGGCCGCGGTCGCCGTCTGATGGCCTGGACCGAGCCCGTCCGCGGTGTCGGCATGGTCTGGGCGCGCACCGCGTCCGGCGTGATCGGCGCCGACGGCGGCATCCCGTGGCACGTCCCGGAGGACCTCGCGCACTTCCGGCAGGTCACCGGCGACGCCGTGGTCGTGATGGGGCGGCGCACCTGGGACTCACTGCCGCCGCGGTTCCGACCACTGCCGGGGCGTCGGAATGTCGTGCTGACGCGGGACCCCTCGTGGTCGGCCGAGGGCGCCGAGGTCGTGCACGACCTGGCGACCGCACTCGACACCGACGAGACCGTGTGGGTGATCGGCGGGGGAGCCGTCTACGCCGACGCCCTGCCCTTCGCCGACCGGGTGTCCGAGACGATCGTCGACCGTGACGTACCGGGAGACACCCGCGCGCCGGCGCTCGACGACGCGTGGGAGCTCGTCGACGAGGGCCCGTGGCAGGAGTCGCGCGTCGACGCCACCCGCTACCGCTTCCGGGAGTGGCGCCGCCGCGCGTAGCGCCCTCGGGAGCGCGGCCGGCGCGGCCGGCGCGGGCCGGCGCGGCCGGCGCGACGTGCTCGCGCACAACACGAAGCACGTCGCGCCACGCAATCCCGTGGCGCGACGTGCTTCCGGTTGTGCACCGCGCCAGCGCGCGGCGTCCACCTGCCGGACCGCGAGTCGCCGTACGGAGCCGAGCCGCGCCTCCCGGCCGCAGCCGCGCGCCGTGCGCGAGCCGCGCCTCCCGCACGGAGCCGGGCCGCGCCTCCCGGCCGCAGCCGAGCCGCGCCGGAACGGGCCGCGGCGTCGCACCGTCCGCGAGCCGCGCACCGTCCGACCGGACGGCGGTGCCGTCGCGCATCCCCGGTACGCTGGAGGGCGTGTCCCCGCGTGAGAATCCCTTCGGTCAGGTCCTCGTCGCCCTCGTGACGCCGTTCACGGCCGACGGAGAGGTCGACTGGCCCGGCGTCGAGCAGCACATCGACGACTGCATCACGGCCGGCGCCGACGGCATCGTCGTCACCGGCACCACCGGTGAGACGAGCACGCTGACCGACCCGGAGAAGCTCCGCCTGGTCGAGGTCGGCAAGTCCGTCGCCGCGGGCCGCGCGAAGATCATCACGGGCGGCGGCTCCAACGAGACCGCGCACGCGATCCACCTCTACAAGCAGAGCGAGAAGGCCGGCGCCGACGGCGTGATGATCGTCACGCCGTACTACAACAAGCCGACCCAGGCGGGCGTCCTCACCCACTTCCGGATGATCGCCGACGCCACCGACCTGCCGGTGATCCTGTACGACATCCCTGGCCGCACGGGCATCCCGATCACGTACGAGACCATCGTGCGGGCGTCGCACCACCCCAACATCCTCGCCGTGAAGGACGCCAAGGGCGACTTCGCCGAGGTCTCCCGGGTGCTCAACAACACCGACCTCATGTACTTCTCGGGCGACGACACGAACGTGCTCCCGCACCTGTCGATCGGCGCCACCGGGCTGATCGGCGTCACGGCGAACATCACGAGCACGCCGTACCGCACGATCGTCGACGCCGTGAACCGCGGCGACCTGGCGACCGCCACCGCGGAGCACAAGCGCGTCGAGCCGCTCGTCCGTGCGATCATGACCCACGTCCCCGGGACCGTCGCGGCGAAGTACGTGCTCCACGGCCTCGGCCGGATCGGCAGCCCGCGCGTCCGGCTGCCGCTCGTCGGCCCCGAGGACACCGAGGCCTACGCCATCGAGACCTCGCTCGAAGCGGTCCGGGACATCCCCGGTGCCGACTTCTCGAACTTCCGCCCGGACCGCAACGCTGCGGCCGGCGGCGCACTGCCGAAGGTGCCAGGCACCACACGTTAGGAAAGCACGCGGCGCAGCCGTAGCGCGTCGCACGACAGTCAGGACCGAATGCCCACCCAGATCTCCACACCGCAGCCGCTCGAACCCGGCACCCTCCGCGTGATCCCCGTCGGGGGTCTCGGCGAGATCGGTCGCAACATGACCGTGTACGAGTTCGACGGCAAGCTGCTCGTCGTCGACGCCGGCGTGCTCTTCCCCGAGGAGCACCAGCCGGGCGTCGACCTCATCCTCCCCGACTTCGGGCCGATCCGGGACCGTCTCGACGACGTCCTCGGTGTCGTGCTCACCCACGGGCACGAGGACCACATCGGCGCCGTCCCCTACCTGCTCAAGCTCAAGGGCGACATCCCCCTGATCGGTTCGACGCTGACCCTCGCGCTCGTCGAGGCGAAGCTCAAGGAACACCGGATCAAGCCCTACACGCTCGTCGTGCAGGAGGACCAGACCGAGCAGCTCGGTCCGTTCCACCTCGAGTTCGTCGCCGTGAACCACTCCATCCCGGACGCCCTCGCCGTCGCGATCACGACCCCCGCCGGGCGCGTGCTGCACACCGGTGACTTCAAGATGGACCAGCTCCCGCTGGACGACCGGATCACCGACCTCCGTGCCTTCGCCCGCTTGGGCGAGCAGGGCGTCGACCTGTTCCTGCCGGACTCGACCAACGCCGACGTCCCCGGGTTCACCGCGCCCGAGCGTGACATCGGCCCGGTGCTCGAGAACGTCATCTCCCGCGCCCGCAAGAAGGTCGTCGTCGCCAGCTTCTCGTCGCACGTCCACCGAGTGCAGCAGGTCCTCGACGCCGCCGCCGCGACCAACCGCAAGGTCGCGTTCATGGGGCGGTCGATGATCCGCAACATGACCATCGCCGCCGAGCTCGGCTACCTCCGGGTGCCGGACGACGTGCTCATCGACACGAAGAAGGCGAAGAACGTCCCGGACGACCAGATCGTCTACATGTCGACGGGGTCGCAGGGCGAGCCGATGGCCGTCCTCGCGCGCATGGCGAACCTCGAGCACCAGATCGAGATCGGCGAGGGCGACACCGTCATCCTCGCGTCGAGCCTCATCCCGGGCAACGAGAACGCCGTCTACCGGGTCATCGACGGGCTGACGAAGCTCGGCGCGAAGGTGGTCCACAAGGGCAACGCGAAGGTGCACGTCTCCGGCCACGCGTCGGCCGGCGAGCTCCTCTACTGCTACAACATCCTGCGCCCGCGCAACGTGCTGCCCGTGCACGGCGAGCACCGCCACCTGTACGCGAACGCCGACCTGGCGATCCAGACGGGTGTGCCGCCGCGCAACGTCATCCTCGGCCAGGACGGCATCGTCGTCGACCTGAAGGACGGCGTCGCGAGCGTCGCCGGACAACTCGACATCGCCTACGTCTACGTCGACGGATCGACCGTGGGCGAGATCACCGACGCCGACCTCAAGGACCGTCGGGTCCTGGCGGAGGAGGGCTTCATCTCGATCTTCTGCGCCGTGGACTTCACGACGGGGCAGTGCGTGGTCGGCCCGGAGATCCAGTCGCGCGGCTTCGCCGAGGACGACTCCGTCTTCGACGACGTCCGTCCGCAGATCGCGAAGGCGCTCGCTGACGCGGCGGGCAACGGCACGCGGGACGCGCACGCCTTCCAGCAGGTCGTCCGCCGCACCGTCGGCCGCTGGGTGAACACGAAGCACCGCCGCCGCCCGATGATCGTCCCGGTGGTCATCGAGGCGTAGACAGACGCGCCGCAGCCGGCCGGGAGGCACGGCGAGCGTTCCCCGGGAACGCTCGCCGTGCCTCCCGGCCGCGTTGCACCCCGTGGTGCCGGCGGCCGTCCACCGCGCGACCGGCCGGGTGGCCGACCTGCGTCATCCCACAGGCTGATGCTCCCTCGGTATGTCAGCCAATACCGTCCCAGGGTGACCGTCCTGCGTCGCTGGGTGTGGCCCGGCCTGAAGTTCCTCGTGTTCGCCGCCATCGCGGTGTCCCTCGTCCGTCTCGCCTTCTTCGCGGCGCAGCCCGACGGCGAGGAGACGACCCCGACCGCGCAGCTCGAGGACCCGACCGTCACCGTCGAGACGGGTGACGTCGTCAACGACGTCGAGGCGACCGGTCACGTCGAGTCCGTCGCTGCGACGCCGGTGCGCTCCACCGCCGAGGGCACGGTCAACCGGGTCTTCGTGACGAACGGCACGCACGTCGAGCAGGGCGCGCCGATCATCGACCTCCGGGTCGAGACCCCGGCGGAGGGCACCACCGAGGACGGCGAGCCGTCGCCGGCGTCCGTGACCTTCGCGACCGTCGTCGCCTCGTCGTCCGGCACGGTGTCCGGACTCGACCTGGTGGCGAAGCAGCCCGTCGCGATCGGTGACACCGTCGCCCGGGTCGCCCCGGAGTCGTACCGTGTGACCGCGACGCTCGAGGCCGCCCAGCTCTACCGACTCACCTCGCGTCCCTCCGAGGCGACCGTGACGATCACGGACGGGCCGGCGCCCTTCACCTGCACGAACCTCGCGCTCAGCTCCGCGTCCGCCTCGGCGGCGGGCGAGCCGTCGGACGCGGGCGCCGACGGTGCGGACGGTGGCGGGGGCTCCTCGGGTGCCGAGGGTGCGACGCAGCTGCGGTGCGACGTCCCCGGGGACGTCACCGTGTTCCCGGGGCTCGAGGTCACGGTCGCCGTGTCCGCGGGCTCGGCCGAGGGCGTGCTGACGCTCCCGACGACCGCCGTGCAGGGGACCGCGCAGCGCGGCGTCGTCACCGTCGTCGACGACGACGGGAAGCGTTCCGAGCGCGAGGTCGCCCTCGGCCTCAACGACGGCGAGACCGTCGAGGTGCGTGACGGGCTGACCGAGGGCGAGACCGTCCTGCAGTTCGTCCCCGGCAAGGAGGCGCAGCCCGAGGACGAGTTCGCCGAGGACGGCACGGTGGTGACCGGATGAGCCTCGTGCACGTCCGCGACCTCCGGAAGTCCGTCCCGCTCCCCGACGGCTCCACGCTGGAGATCCTGCGCGGTGTCGACCTCGACGTCGAGGCGGACAGCCGCGTCGCCATCGTCGGCCGCTCGGGCTCGGGCAAGTCGACGCTGCTCAACGTCCTCGGCCTGCTCGACACTCCGACCGAGGGGCTGCACGAGTTCGACGGGCGGGACGTCGGCCGTGCCGGCTCGGTCCGACGCGACCGGGTGCGCGGCGCGGACGTCGGCTTCGTCTTCCAGCAGTTCAACCTGCTGCAGGGTCGCACCGCGGTCGAGAACGTCGAGGTCCCGTTGCTCTACGCGACCGGCCGGGCGTTCTGGTCGCGTCGTCGCCTGGCAGTGGAGATGCTCGACCGGGTGGGCCTCGCCGACCGTGCCGACACGCAGCCGCACCGGCTCTCCGGCGGGGAGCAGCAGCGCGTCGCCATCGCCCGGGCACTCGTCCGGTCGCCGCAGCTCATCCTGGCCGACGAGCCGACCGGTGCACTCGACGTCGACACCGGCCGCGTGGTCATGGAGCTGCTCGAGACCGTCGCGGCCGAGACCGGCGCGGCGCTCGTCACCATCACCCACGACACCGCGGTCGCAGCACGGGCGGACGTCGTCCACCGGATCGACCACGGGCTCGTCGTCGACACGGCAGCGTCCGCTACCGAGTCCGCCTCCGCGTCAGGGTCCGCCTCCGCGTCCGAGTCCGCCTCCGTCGAGCGGCCGGGGGTGGCGGCGTGAACCGGCTCCTCACCACCGTCGTCGGGACGTTCGTCGAGTCCTGGCAGGAGCTCCGCGTGCACCGCGGCCGGGTCGTGCTCAGCCTGATCGGGGTCACGATCGCGGTGGCGTCGCTCGCGGTCGTCGTCGGGTTCGGGTCGCTCGCCGAGCGGGTGACCGCCGCCTTCAACGAGCAGTACGGCGGACGGCCGGCGACCTACCAGGTCACCGGCGCGTCCTCGGCCACGGGGGACGGCACGGGTGCCGCTGCCGCGGCCGACGCCGAGGCGCTCGACCGGGAACTCCGCGCCGGTGCCGAGCGCTACCACGTCCGGTTCTCGACCGAGGCGTCGTGGACGCAGCGCCCCGTGCAGTTCCCCGACGGGGTCACCCTGGCCCAGGGCGTCACCGTCGACCCCGCGTACGCCGAGATGCACCGCGTCCGCGTCGACGACGGCGCGTGGTTCACCGAGGACGACCGGGATCGACTCGCGCCGGCGCTCGTCGTCAACCAGGCGTTCCTCGACCGTCTCGGCAGCCCGGACGTCGTCACGCACCCGGTCGTGCGCCTGCCGGGGACGCCCGACGTCACCGCGGTCGTGATCGGCCGGTACGTGTCCTCGGAGTACGACACCGAGCCGATGTTCTACCAGCTGGCGCGGTCGGTCGCGACGTCGAGCGCGGAGGCCGCACCCGACGACGGTTCGCAGCGGCTGTTCGAGGTGTGGGTACCGGAGAGCGACGGGAAGGCGGTCGCCGGACGGATCGCATCGGACGCCGAGCGGGCGCTCGGCCCCGGGTGGACCGTCGACGCGAATCGTTCCGACGCGGCCGGCTCGGTCGACGGCGACCCGCTCGGTGCGCTGCGCTGGGTGATCGCCGGGGTCGCCGTCCTCGTCCTGGTGCTCGGCGGGCTCGGGCTGCTCAACGTGTCGCTGGTGAGCGTCCGGCAGCGGATCCGCGAGATCGGCATCCGACGCGGGGTCGGTGCGACCGCCGGACGCATCTTCGTCGCCGTGCTGCTCGAGAACGTGCTGGGGACGCTGGTCGCCGGCGGGATCGGCGTCATGGTCGGCGCGGCGGTGCTCGGGAACGAGACCGTCCGGGGGCTGATCACGAGCGGGGTCGACGTCGGGGGAGCGCCGTTCCCGGTCGAGGCGGCGCTGATCGGTGTCGGCTCGGCGCTGCTCGTCGGGGCGCTCGCCGGGTTCCTGCCCGCGATCGTGGCGGTCCGGGTCAAGGTCATCGACGCGATCCGGTACTGAGCGCGGAGGGCGTCCGGTCGCGGCGGGGCATCCACGGAATGTCCCGAGCGGGGATTAGGCTCCGTCGCATGGCCGGAGGCACCAAGTCGACCACGCGCTCGCGCGCGTCCACGTCGTCCCGCGGGAGCGGGTCGCGCGGTACGTCGCGCACGCAGGCCACGACGAAGAAGCTGCCGCAGGCGGCACCCACCCCGGTGTTCCGCGAGCAGAACCCCGTCGTGACCGCATGGCTCGCGATGGCGCACGGCGTCGGAGCACTGTTCCGGCTGCTCGGCAAGGAGACCCTCGCCAAGGACGAACGACGCGACGGTTTCCCGTTCCTCCTGTTCGTGCTCGCGCTCGCGGGCGGTGTCGTCGAGTGGCTCAACCCCACGAACCCGGTGTCCGTCACGCTCGACGCCTACACGTTCGGCGGGCTCTTCGGGCGACTGGCGGTCGCACTGCCCGTCATCATGATCGTCTTCGCCGGATGGCTCTTCCGCCACCCGGCGTCGGTGCACGACAACACCCGGATCGGCATCGGTCTCGGGCTGATGCTCGTCTCCATCGCGTCGCTCTGCCACGTGTTCGGCGGGCAGCCGAGCGCGTCCGACGGCATGGTCGCCCTGGCCGCCGCCGGTGGTGTCCTCGGCTGGGTGGTGATCAGCTGGCTCGTCGCGGTCGCCACCGTGTGGGTCGCGGTGCCGGTCGCGGTGGTGCTGCTCGTGCTGTCGCTCTTCATCATCACGAAGACCCCGCCGAACAAGACCGGACGCCGGCTCCACGAGCTGTACGCGTACCTGTTCGGTGCGCCGGCCCCCGTGGCCGAGGACGAACCCGCCACCGAGGCGGACGCCGCTCCGGCCGCGCCCCGAGCACGGACGTCGAAGCGCCGCACGAAGGACCAGACCGACTTCCCGCTGTTCGAGGACCTCGGGTTCGAGGACGAGCAGGCTGCCGGCGGTGAGGACGCCGAGAGCACCGTCCCGTGGTGGCGTCGCAACAAGTCCGGGCGCGAGGAGGACCCGGCGTACGACAGCCCCGTGCTGCCCGCGTCGGCGACGCAGGCCGTGCCCGACCGCGGAACCGGTGCCGGTGGTGCCGGGACGGCTGCCGCTGCCGGTGCCGCTGCTCCGGCCGTCGGCGCGAACGCGGGCGCGGCCGCCGGACTCGTGGACCACACGCCCGCGGTGCCCGCCTCGGTGAACCTCAACGACTCGGTCGAGCACGACGACGTGCACGGCGCACAGGAGGTCGAGCAGGACCTCGCCGTCGCCGAACAGGCCCTCCGCGACTTCGGCACCCCGGTGCCCGAGCAGCCCGCGGCGGTTGCCCGGCCCGACGCCGGAGTCTCCCCGGTGGTCTCGCCGACGGCGCCCGAGCCCGAGGCCGCTGACGACGGCCTGCCCGCCGCGACCGCCGCCGACGAGGACCCGGCAGCCCCGTACCGCCTGCCCGCAGCCACCACCCTCAGCGCCGGCACCCCCTCGGTCGCCCGCAGCCAGGCGAACGACGACATCGTGGCGGCGATCACCGGCGTGCTCACCGAGTTCAAGGTGGACGCGAAGGTCACGGGGTTCTCGCGCGGACCGACGGTCACGCGCTACGAGATCGAGCTCGGTCCCGGTGTGAAGGTCGAGCGCGTCACGGCGCTGTCGAAGAACCTGTCGTACGCCGTCGCGTCGAACGAGGTCCGCATCCTGTCGCCGATCCCGGGCAAGAGCGCGATCGGCGTGGAGATCCCGAACACAGACCGCGAGATCGTCTCCCTCGGCGACGTCCTGCGCTCCGGCGCGGCCACGAAGTCGAAGCACCCGATGACCATCGGCGTCGGCAAGGACGTCGAGGGCGGCTTCGTCGTCGCGAACCTGGCGAAGATGCCGCACCTGCTCGTCGCCGGCTCCACGGGCTCCGGCAAGTCGGTGTTCATCAACTCGATGATCACCTCGCTGCTGATGCGCGCGAAGCCGTCCGAGGTCCGCATGGTCCTCGTCGACCCGAAGCGCGTCGAGCTGTCGATCTACGCCGGGGTCCCGCACCTCATCACGCCCATCATCACGAACCCCAAGAAGGCCGCCGAGGCGCTGCAGTGGGTCGTGAAGGAGATGGACATGCGGTACGACGACCTGGCGTCGTTCGGGTTCCGGCACGTCGACGACTTCAACAAGGCCGTGCAGAACGACGAGATCGTCCTGCCCGCCGGCAGCGAGCGGAAGCTCAAGCCGTACCCGTACCTGCTCGTCGTGGTCGACGAGCTCGCGGACCTCATGCTCGTCGCCCCTCGGGACGTCGAGGAGTCGATCGTCCGGATCACCCAGCTCGCCCGTGCCGCCGGCATCCACCTGGTGCTCGCGACGCAGCGGCCCTCGGTCGACGTCATCACCGGTCTCATCAAGGCGAACGTCCCGTCGCGCGTGGCCTTCGCGGTCACGAGCGTCACCGACTCGCGGGTCATCCTCGACCAGCCGGGCGCCGACAAGCTCATCGGGCAGGGTGACGGGCTCTTCCTGCCGATGGGCTCGTCGAAGGCCGTCCGTGTGCAGGGTGCCTGGGTGCAGGAGAGCGAGGTCGCCGAGGTCGTCGCGCACGTCACGCGCCAGGCGCGCCCCGAGTACCGGCAGGACGTCCAGGCCGTGGTGGAGCGCAAGGAGATCGACGCCGACATCGGCGACGACCTCGAGCTCCTGCTCGCCGCGGTCGAACAGGTCGTCTCGACCCAGTTCGGCTCGACCTCGATGCTGCAGCGCAAGCTCCGCGTCGGCTTCGCGAAGGCCGGCCGACTGATGGACCTCATGGAGTCGCGTGACATCGTGGGGCCGTCCGAGGGGTCGAAGGCCCGCGACGTGCTCGTCACGCCCGACCAGCTCCCGGGCGTGCTCGCGAAGCTCCGGGGCGAGGAGCCGCCGGCTGCTCCGGCTGCCGACGGACCGCCGTCGGTCCGGCCGGGAGGCACGGCCTCCGTCGCCGGGGCCGACCCGGCTCCGGCTGCGGCCGGCTCCGGGGCTCCTGCCGGACCCGCCGGGGCGGGTGCCGGTGGTCAGGACGACGACAGGTACGGCTCGGACCCGGTGGCGGACATGACCCGCGGGTACCCTGAGGTCGAGGACGACGGACCGGACGAGGACGCATGGGGACTGACGGGCAGGGAGTGAGCACGTGACCAGCTCGGAGACCACACACGGGGCTCGGTTCCCCTGGCGCGGACGGTTGCTCCGCAAGGGGGACGGCCCGGCATCGACCGCGAACGTCGCCAACATCATCACCGTGGTGCGCATCCTCATGGCGCCGCTCTTCTTCGTGATGCTGCTCTCCGACGGCGGCCAGGACACGTCGTTGCGCGTCTGGGCGGCCGTCGTGTTCGTCGTCGCGATCGTCACGGACAGTGCGGACGGCATCATCGCCCGACGCCAGAACCTGGTCACGGACTTCGGCAAGCTCGTCGACCCGATCGCCGACAAGGTCCTGATCGGCGGTGCCCTCGTCGCGCTGTCGATCCTGGGTGAGCTGCCGTGGATCGTCACGGTGCTGATCATGCTCCGGGAGATCGGCATCACCGTGTTCCGCTTCGCCGTGCTGTCCGACCGGGTCATCCCGGCGAGCCGCGGCGGCAAGATCAAGACCGTGCTGCAGGCCGTCGCGATCGCGCTCGCACTGTTCCCGTGGTGGAACGTCGTCGGTGACCTGGCGCACTGGGTGAACGGCATCCTCATGACGGCGGCGCTCCTCGCGACGGTGCTCAGCGGGGCGGACTACCTGTGGCAGGCCTGGAAGCACAACCGCCGAGCAGCATGACGTCGGCCGGTACCGGGGCCGCCGGTCCGACGGGTCGGTCGTCGATGCCGGGGTCGCAGTCGGGGTCGCAGTCGGGGTCGGTGTCGGACGAGGAACTCGCGCGCGCGCTCGTCGGTGTCCTGACCGCCCGGGGCGAGACCGTCGCGGTCGCCGAGTCCCTCACGGGCGGACTCGTCGTCGCGACGCTCGTGGGCGTCCCCGGGGCCAGCGCCGTCGTCCGCGGCGGGGTGGTCGCCTACGCCACGCCGGTGAAGGCGACGGTGCTCGGGGTCGACGCCGACCTGCTCGCGTCGAACGGCGCGGTCGACCCGGAGGTTGCACGGCAGATGGCCTCGGGCGTCCGGACGGCCCTGGCGGTGGACGCCGTCCCCGCCACGTGGGGGATCAGCACGACCGGCGTCGCCGGACCGGACCCGCAGGACGGCAAGCCGGTGGGCACCGTCTTCGTCGGCATCGCATCCGCGGAACGCAGTGTCGCGACGGAGTTGCACCTCGAGGGGGACCGGGCAGCAATCCGCTCGGCCACCGTCTCCGAACTCCTGGCACGGATGACGACCGAGGTCGACAGCGGGGAATAGGCCCTGTTGCCACTGGGTTACATCCCACGCAATCTCCAGCAGGACGGCAGCCGGCGTGGTTAGCATGCTGCGAACGGCAACGCTACTGTTGCTGAACCCGACCCCAGGTCACCCGGACCGGGCGGGCGCGGAGACGACAGGAAGGAGGAGTCCACATGGTTCTCGTTCGTCAGGAGATCGGCGACGTGCTTCGGGACTTCCGCTTGCAGAAGGGCCGGACCCTCCGTCAGGTCGCATCCAAGGCCAGTGTCGCGCTCGGGTACCTCAGTGAGGTCGAGCGTGGTCAGAAGGAGGCCAGCTCCGAGATCCTCGCCTCGGTCGCGGATGCCCTCGACACCCCGATCTCGACCATCATGCGCGAGGTGGGCGACCGTCTCGCAGTCGTCGAGGGGCTCACCCCGGTCCCCGACACGCTGCCCGACGACCTCGTCGCCGAGTTCGACAACGACCTCGCGGTGCGCTGACGCACCACCCCCTCGAACGCCCTCGCCGGTCCGCCGGCGTGGGCGTTCGTCGTTACGCTGGACCGATGCGCGTGAGTGAGTTCTGGCGAGCCGTCGACCAGGTGTTCGGGGAGGCCTACGGCGCCGTGGTGTCCCGCGACGTCGTGCTCGAGGAGCTCGGTGGACGTTCGGCGGCGGACGCGCTCGACGCGGGCATCGACGCCAGGCGGGTGTGGGAAGCACTCTGCGACTCCCAGGACGTCCCGCTGGACAAGCGGCACGGCAAGGGCCTGGCGGAGCCGCGCGACTGACGCCGTCGTCCGAAACTGTGTTCGGCGTGTTGCTCGAACGCGTGTTCGATCGGTGCTAGGTTCCTGCACATCGGCGCTGTCCCGGACCATCGTCCACAGGTCGCGCGGTCGCAGGCAGTGATGTCGGTGGCCCGCCCTAGGTTCGAGGTCATCGGGAACAGCCCGAAGCCTTGTCGCCGAACACCAGCCCTGCACCACCGGCTGGGGTGGACGCGACAGCCTACAGGCGGCCGACACCGAGCACGAAGGAGCACCCCATGCCATCACCCGCAGACCGCGAGAAGGCCCTCGAGACCGCACTCGCCCAGATCGACCGGCAGTTCGGCAAGGGGACGGTCATGCGTCTCGGCTCGGACGAGCGCGCGCCGGTCGCCACCATCCCGACCGGCTCCGTCGCGCTCGACGTCGCACTCGGCATCGGCGGCCTCCCGCGCGGCCGCATCATCGAGATCTACGGCCCGGAGTCGTCGGGTAAGACGACCCTGACGCTGCACGCCATCGCGAACGCGCAGCGCGCGGGTGGCATCGCAGCCTTCATCGACGCGGAGCACGCGCTCGACCCCGAGTACGCGAAGAAGCTCGGTGTCGACATCGACGCCCTCCTCGTGTCGCAGCCCGACACCGGTGAGCAGGCGCTCGAGATCGCCGACATGCTCGTCCGCTCGGGGTCGATCGACCTGATCGTCGTCGACTCGGTCGCCGCCCTGGTGCCGCGTGCCGAGATCGAGGGCGAGATGGGCGACTCGCACGTGGGTCTCCAGGCGCGCCTCATGTCCCAGGCCCTGCGCAAGCTCGCCGGTGGCCTGAACCAGACGCAGACCACGATGATCTTCATCAACCAGCTGCGCGAGAAGATCGGCGTGTTCTTCGGCAGCCCGGAGACCACCGCCGGCGGCAAGGCGCTCAAGTTCTACGCGTCGGTCCGCCTCGACATCCGTCGCATCGAGACGCTGAAGAGCGGGACCGACGCCGTCGGTAACCGCACCCGCGTCAAGGTCGTGAAGAACAAGATGGCTCCGCCCTTCAAGCAGGCCGAGTTCGACATCCTGTACGGCACGGGCATCTCGCGCGAGGGCTCGCTGCTCGACTTCGGTGTCGACCACGGCATCGTGAAGAAGTCGGGTGCCTGGTACACCTACGACGGCGACCAGCTCGGGCAGGGCAAGGAGAACTCGCGCTCGTTCCTGATCCAGAACGCGGACATCGCGGCGGAGATCGAGGGCAAGATCCTCGCGAAGCTCGGCGTCGGTGGTGCCAAGGCCGATGCTCCGGTCGAGTCGATCGCGCCGAAGCTGGCGGAGCGCAAGGGCGCGTGACCGGCGCAGACGACCACGACGAGGGCCTCGCACCGGTCAGCGACCTGTTCGGTGCGCGGTCCCGTCGTGGTCGACGCACCCCGCCGGCGGAGCCGGAACCTGTTCGATCGAGCCCGGTCGAACCGGGCACGGCCGAGCCGGGCACGGTCAGGCCGGGCACGGTCGGGCCGGGCACGGTCGAGCCGAACCCGGTCGAGCCGAGCCTGAGCCCGGTCGATCTGGCTCCGCGCGCGGAGCGTGGCGTTCCCGGCGGCACCGGGTCGTCCGACGACGGCTGGGCGCCCGAGTCGACGGTGCTGGGTGACGACGAACGGCGGTTCGGCCGAGCGTCGACCACCGCGGCGCACGACGAGTCCGCCAGCTCGGGGTCGGCGACGGGGACGCCCGTCGAGGACGACCCGCCGGTGCCGGCCGCGATCCCCTTCCGCGGACAGCAGTCCGAGGCGGAGTGGGTGTCGCCGGTCGTCGGCGACGGCTCCGGTCGGAGTGCACGCGCCGAGCAGCACGGGTACGACGACGACGACACCGCGGACGCCGCGAGCGCATCGGTGTTCGCCATCGCCAGCGGTGACGAGATCGACCCGGCCGACGCCCCACGACCGCTCGACGAGCAGCGTGCCGATGCCGAGCGTGTCAGCATGCGCGCGCTCGGGCGCAAGGGGGTCAGCGAGTCGGAGATGCGGCAGCTGCTGACGAAGCAGGACCTCGACGACGACGTCGTCGAGCACGAGGTCGCCCGACTGGTGCGCGTGGGCCTGCTCGACGACGTGGCCCTCGCCACCGACCTGGTGGACCGGCTGCACGAGCGCAAGGGCCTCGGTCGCCAGGGCGTGGTCGCCGAGCTGCGGCGCCGTGGCATCGACCAGGCGGCGATCGACGCGGCGCTCGAGGCCGCGGAGGACGACGCCGACGACGAGTTCGTCCGCGCGATCGAGCTCGCTGAGAAGCGTGCACGCCAACTCCGTGGGCTCGACCGTGCGACTGCCGAGCGGCGCCTGAGCGGCTTCCTGATGCGCAAGGGGTACGGCTCGGGAGTCGTCCGCATCGCGGTGGAGCGGGCGCTCGACGGTCCGCCGCGACGCTCGCCCTCGGGTGGGGGCACCGTCCGCTTCGAGTAGCGCGGCGGCGGGCTCGACGGCCGTCCTGCGGACGCCGCGGTCGACCTACACTGGGACGATCATGGCCACCGTCGAAGCCCGCCCCAGAACCTACGAGGTCCGCACCCACGGGTGCCAGATGAACGTCCACGACTCGGAGCGCCTGAGCGGGTCGCTGCAGGCGGCCGGGTACGTGGCGTCGGACGGCGAGCAGGCGGACGTGGTCGTCATCAACACCTGCGCCGTGCGCGAGAACGCGGACAACCGTCTCTACGGCAACCTCGGGCAGCTCGCGGGCATCAAGCGCACGCACCCCGGCATGCAGATCGCCGTCGGCGGGTGCCTGGCGCAGAAGGACAAGAACGTCATCCTCGAGAAGGCGCCCTGGGTCGACGTCGTCTTCGGCACGCACAACATGGGGTCGCTGCCGACCCTGCTCGAGCGGGCCCGGCACAACGACGAGGCGCAGATCGAGATCCTCGAAGCGCTCGACGTGTTCCCGTCGACGCTGCCGACCAAGCGCGACTCCACGCACAGCGGCTGGGTGTCGATCTCCGTCGGCTGCAACAACACCTGCACCTTCTGCATCGTCCCGTCGCTCCGCGGCAAGGAGAAGGACCGTCGTCCGGGCGACGTGCTCGCCGAGATCCAGGCGCTCGTCGACGACGGAGCCATCGAGGTGACGCTGCTCGGGCAGAACGTCAACTCCTACGGCGTGGAGTTCGGCGACCGTAAGGCGTTCGGCAAGCTGCTCCGGGCCGCCGGTCAGATCGACGGCCTCGAGCGCGTGCGGTTCACGAGCCCGCACCCGGCCGCGTTCACCGACGACGTGATCGACGCCATGGCCGAGACCCCGAACGTCATGCCCCAGCTGCACATGCCGCTGCAGTCCGGGTCGGACCGGGTGCTCAAGGCCATGCGCCGGAGCTACCGGAGCGAGCGGTTCCTCGGCATCCTCGACCGCGTGCGGGCGAAAATCCCGGACGCCGCGATCTCCACCGACATCATCGTGGGGTTCCCCGGTGAGACCGAGGAGGACTTCGAGGACACCCTGCGCGTCGTGGAGCAGTCGCGGTTCGCCTCGGCCTTCACGTTCCAGTACTCGATCCGTCCGGGCACGCCGGCGGCGACGATGCCGGACCAGCTGCCGAAGGAGGTCGTGCAGGAACGCTACGACCGGCTCATCGCGCTGCAGGACCGCATCACCGCCGAGGAGCACGCGAAGCAGGTCGGTCGGAGCGTCGAGGTGCTCGTCGCCACCGGCGAGGGCAAGAAGGACGAGACCACGCACCGCCTGTCCGGCCGTGCCGAGGACTCCCGCCTCGTGCACTTCGCCGTGCCGCAGGGCTCCGCCGTCCCGCGTCCCGGCGACGTCGTCACCGTCGAGATCACGCGCGCAGCCCCGCACTTCCTGATCGCCGACAACGAGGGCCCCCTGCGGATCCGTCGGACCCGTGCAGGTGACGCCTGGGACCGTGCGCAGGCCGAGAGCTGCGGTGTGCCGACCCCGTCCGCCCCGGGCGCCGGGCCCCGTCCGGTCTCGCTCGGGCTGCCGAGCCTCCGTGTCGGACGCTGACCGGCCGCTCGCGGCGGTCGGACCGCGCCAGGACGGTACCCCCGACCTGATCGCGGTCGTCGGTGCGACCGGCACCGGCAAGTCCGAGGTCGCCCTCGCCGTCGCGGAACGGCTGCGGGCGAGCGGCCGTCCCGCGGAGGTCGTGAACGCCGACGCCATGCAGCTCTACCGCGGCATGGACGTCGGCACCGCCAAGCTGTCGGTCGCGGAGCGGCGGGGCATCCCGCACCACCAGCTCGACGTGCTCGCGGTGACCGACGAGGCGAGCGTCGCGGCCTACCAACGCGGCGCCCGTGCGGACGTCGAACGGATCACGGCGGACGGCGGCACCGCGGTGCTCGTCGGCGGCAGCGGGCTCTACGTGTCGGCGGTGCTGTTCGACCTCGCCTTCCCCGGCACCGACCCGGAGCTCCGCGCCGAGCTCGAGCGCGAGCACGCCGAGCACGGGCCGAACGCCCTCCTCGCGCGCCTGCGCGCCCTGGACCCGGCCGCGGCAGCCGACGTCGACTCCCGCAACCCTCGGCGGCTCATCCGGGCCGTGGAGATCGCGAGCCGGTCCGAGGTCGTGCCCCCGCGCCTCCCGGCCGCGCCCCGCGCATGGCGACCGGCTCGGGTGCTGCACCTGCACCGCGAGCGCAGCGGGCTCGTCGCGTCCCTGCACGCGAGGGCCGAGCGGATGTTCGCCGACGGCCTCGTCGACGAGGTGGAGGCGCTCCGCGCGGAGGGGTTGGAGCAGGGACGCACGGCGCGCGCGGCGATCGGGTACTCCCAGGCGCTCGACGTCCTGCACGGCCGAGCGACGACGGCCGAGGCGGTGGAGGCGACGGCGGTCGCGACCCGCAAGTACGCCAGGCGACAGGTGTCCTGGTTCAAGCGGTACGACGCCGAGGTGATCGACGTCAGCGGCGCCGACGTCGCGGGGCTGCATGCGGCGGCCCGTAGGATCGTGCCGTGACCGAGCTGCACTTCACGAAGGGCCAGGGGACGGGCAACGACTTCGTCCTGTTCGCCGACCCCGACGCAACGGTCGACCTGACCCCCGAGCGCATCCGGGCCATCGCCGACCGCCGCTTCGGCGTGGGCGCCGACGGTGTCATCCGGGCGGTCCGGTCGGAGGCGATCCCCGAGGGGCGCACGCTCGTCGCCGTCGAACCCGCCGCCACCTGGTTCATGGACTACCACAACGCCGACGGCTCGGTCGCCGAGATGTGCGGGAACGGCATCCGCGTCTTCGCGCGGTACCTGACCGAGTCCGGGCTCGTCGACCTCGCGCCGGGGGAGACGCTCACGGTCGGCAGCCGCAAGGGGCTCGTCGACGTCCAGCGCACCACGAACGGCTTCTCGGCCGACCTCGGGCGCTGGGGCCTCGGCATCGAGGGCGGCGGGGCGAACGACGTCACCGTGCGGGCGAAGGAGCTCGACGGTGCACGACCCGGACTCGGCATCGACGTCGGCAACCCGCACGTCGTCGTGGCCGTGGCGACCGAGGACGAGCTCGCCGAGGTCGACCTGACGTACGTCCCCGTCCTCGACCCGGCGCCCGCAGCGGGCGCGAACGTCGAGTTCGTGCTGCCCGGTGACCCCCTCGTCAAGGACGGCGTGGGGGAGATCACCATGCGCGTGCACGAACGGGGGAGCGGCGAGACGCTGTCCTGCGGCACCGGTGCGGTCGCGGCCGCCCTCGCGACGCGGTACTGGGCGGGGCCCTCGGCGCCGGACACCTGGCGGGTGCGGGTGCCGGGCGGGGTCGTCACCGTGCGGATGTTCGCGGCGGAGGACGGCGAGCACGTCGCGCTGGCCGGTCCGGCAGAGCTCGTGTTCTCCGGGGACCTGACCGTCTGACGGTGCCGCGGTGCCGCGGTGCTGCGGTGCTGCGGTGCTGCGGTGCCGCGGTGCCGCGGTACCGCGCTGCCGCCGTGCCGGCGCGAGCGGGACGCCGTCGTGCCAGTGGGACGGCGAGGCGGAGACGACGCGCAGGTGTGCTCGTGAGACGCCGGCGTGTCCTCGAGACGCCGTCATGCGTGCGAAACGCCGTCGATCATGGCGGCGTCTCGGCTGTCCGGATGCGTCTCGCGTCGACGCCGGCGTCTCGTGCGGGTACGGGCGCAGCCCAGCGCAGCCCGACCCGCCGCCTGCGCCCTGCCCCGGGCTACTCGGCGGTCCGGCGGACCCGGATCACGCGGAAGCCCTTGCCGGTCGTGGCCCGCGACACCGCGAACCCGTCCCCGAGCGCGTCCCCGAGCCACCGCTGCAGGGAGTCCCCGCCGAGGTCCTTCGACACCACCAGCCAAGCGTCCCCGCCGACCTCGAGCCGGGGCAGCCACGTCAGCAGGATGGCGTGCAGTTCGTCCTTGCCCACCCGGATCGGCGGGTTGGACCAGATCGTGCGGAAGCGCAGGTCCGCCGGGAGCTCGTCCGGCAGCCCGACGGTGACGTTCGACACCCCGGCTGCGACGGCGTTGCGCTGCGCGAGACCGAGGACCCGCTCGTTGACGTCCACGCCCCAGACCCGGGCGTCCGGCGACTCGAGCGCCATCGTGATGGCGATCGGCCCCCACCCGCAGCCGATGTCGAGCAGGTCGCCCTCGGGCGCGGGCGGCGGCACGGAGCCGAGCAGCACCCTGGTGCCGCGGTCGACACCGTCCGGGCTGAACACGCCCGCGGCGGTGGACAGCGTGAGCGACCGTCCGGCGAGCGTGACGTGCACCTGTCGCTCACGGGCCTCCGACGAGGGGTTCGCGGAGAAGTAGTGCTCGTTCGCCATGGAAGAACCGTACCGGCGAGCCCGTGTGTCCCGGGCGTGGCGGCGGTACCCTGTGGAGAAGATGACGGAAACCACCATGAACGACGGACGATCCGACGACAGCGCCGAGGGTGTCGTGGAACGCGTCCTCCGCAATGCCGAGACCCGGGCCACGTCGGCGATCTTCGCTCCGGCCCAGGCCATCCAGACACGATCGGTCGACGAGCACGGCTGGTCCGGCGACGGCGACCAGTACGAGCGCGAGGACCGCGCCGCCCTGCGGCGCGTCACCGGGCTCTCCACCGAGCTCGAGGACGTCACCGAGGTCGAGTACCGGCAGCTCCGGCTCGAGCGGGTCGTGCTGATCGGCGTGTACCCCCAGGGCGACGCCCAGGACGCCGAGAACTCCCTCCGCGAGCTCGCCGCCCTGGCCGAGACCGCCGGTGCCGTGGTCCTCGACGGGCTCCTGCAGCGCCGGCCCAACCCCGACCCGGCGACCTACCTCGGCAAGGGCAAGGCCGAGGAGCTCGCCATGGTCGTCAAGGCGACCGGCGCCGACACGGTCGTCGCGGACACGGAGCTCGCCCCCTCCCAGCGCCGAGCGCTCGAGGACGTCGTGAAGGTGAAGGTGATCGACCGGACCGCCGTGATCCTCGACATCTTCAGCCAGCACGCCACCACGCGCGAGGGCAAGGCCCAGGTCGAGCTGGCCCAGCTGCAGTACCTGCTGCCGCGTCTGCGCGGCTGGGGTGAGTCGATGTCCCGCCAGGCCGGTGGTCAGGTCTCCGGCGGTGCCGGCATGGGGTCCCGTGGTCCGGGTGAGACGAAGATCGAGCTCGACCGCCGGCGCATCAACACGCGCATGTCGAAGCTCCGCCGTCAGATCGCGGGCTTCCGACCGGCTCGGGAGGCCAAGCGCGCCGACCGGCACCGCAACGAGGTGCCGAGCGTCGCGATCGCCGGGTACACCAACGCCGGCAAGTCCTCGCTCCTGAACCGCCTGACGAGCGCGGGCGTCCTGGTGCAGAACCAGCTGTTCGCGACCCTCGACGCCACGGTGCGCCGGACCGAGAGCAGCGCCGGCCGCGAGTTCACGTTCGTCGACACGGTGGGCTTCGTGCGGAACCTGCCGCACCAGCTGGTCGAGGCCTTCCGCTCCACGCTCGAGGAGGTCGGCGAGGCCGACGTCATCGTGCACGTGGTCGACGGGTCGCACCCCGACCCCGCCGCGCAGCTCGCGACGGTCCGCGACGTCATGGGTGACGTCGGAGCGCGGGACATCCCCGAGGTGGTCGCGTTCAACAAGGCGGACCTCATCGACGAGGCGCAGCGACTCGTGCTGGTCGGACTCGTGCCGGACGCGGTGTTCGTCTCCGCCCGCACTGGCGAGGGCGTGCCCGAGCTCCTCGCCGCGATCGAGGCACGGCTGCCAGAACCGGACGTCGAGTTGACGGTGGTGATCCCGTACGACCGTGGAGACCTGGTGTCGTCGCTGCACGACGCGGGATCGGTCGAGACGACCGACTACGTCGAGGACGGCACCCGCCTGCGGGTGCGCGTCTTCCAGCGCCAGGTCGCGGAGCTCGACCCGTACGTGGTCACGCCGGTCGCGACGGCGTAGTCCCGCAGGCGGTCGCGCCACACCCCCGGCCGGGAGGCACGGGCCGGCTCCGGCGCGCCGGTCCGGCCCCTGGGCGGTACGGTGCGGTCGCCTGCTCACGTCGCGCCGTCGGACGGTGCGGCGTGACTTCGCACAACGCGGAGCAGCCCGCGCCACGGGATTCCGTGGCGCGGGCTGCTCCGCGTTGTTCCGGCGTCAGATCGAGCGCAAGACCGCCACGACCTTGCCGAGGACGGTGGCCGCGTCGCCGAGGATCGGTTCGAACGCGGAGTTGCGCGGGAGCAGCCACGTGTGGCCGTCGCGCTGGCGGAAGACCTTGACGGTTGCTTCCTCGTCGAGCATCGCGGCGACGATGTCCCCGTTGTCCGCGGTCTGCTGCGACCGGACGACCACCCAGTCGCCGTCGCAGATCGCTGCGTCGATCATCGACTCGCCGACGACCTTGAGCATGAAGAGGTCACCCGTGCCCACCAGCTGCCGGGGGAGCGGGACGATCTCGTCGACGTGCTGCTCGGCCGTGATCGGCACACCGGCGGCGATCCGACCGACGAGCGGGACCAGCGTCGTGGCGTCGACATCGGGCGTCTCGACGTCGGGGGTCGGCTCGTCGACCAGGACCTCGAGCGCGCGCGGACGGTTCGGGTCACGACGGATCCAGCCGCCGAGCTCGAGCTGGCCGAGCTGGTGGGAGACGCTCGAGAGCGAGGAGAGGCCGGCGGCATCGCCGATCTCCCGCATGCTCGGCGGGTAGCCCCGGCTGGCGATCGACGCGCGGATCGCGTCGAGGATCGCCTGCTGCTTCGCCGTCAACGGCTTCTGGACCCGCAGTTCGTCCGCCACGTCGTCTCGCCCTTCGTCGGTGCCGGGCGGTCGGGCAGGAATGTCAGTGGTCCCCGCTTGACTCGTCCCAGTCGATCGAAACAGTATCCGACCGCTCCGGGCCGGACAAACACCTGTTCGAGCGTGTCGGCAGAAAATCGCGCACAGATCTCTTCCTGGGACTTGTGCGAGGTCGCATTCGAAACTATGTTCGGTACACGACTTCGGTTCCTCCGAACGGGAAGGCAAGAACGACATGAGCACCATCGCCATCGCTGACCAGCGCACCGCGACGCCCGCCGTCCGCACCCGCCTGCGCATCACGCGCCGCGGCCGCATCGTCCTGACGACCGTCGCGGCCCTCCCGGTCTTCCTCGTCGTCGCCCTCTCCGTGCTGAACGGTGGACAGGCCTCTGCCGGCGACTCCTCGCGTGCCGGTGCTCCCGTGCACTTCGAGACGGTCACCGTGCAGCCGGGTGAGACCCTGTGGCAGCTGGCAGAGGAGACCGCCCCGCAGGCCGACCCCCGCGACTTCGTGCAGGACGTCGTGAGCCTCAACGCCCTCGACGGTTCGACGCTGCAGGCCGGCGAGCAGATCGCGATCCCGGTCAAGTACACCGCGGGCAACTGATCCGGTCGGCGCTCGCCTGACCACCGTCCGGTCGGCGCTCGCCTGACCACCGTCCGGACGGCCGGTCGCCGTCGGGGGTCCCGGCCTACGATGGGTCGGTGGACACCACGCTCGAAGACCTCCCGATCCGTGACGACCTCCGTGGGCAGAGCCCGTACGGAGCTCCGCAGAAGCACGTGCGCGTCCAGCTCAACGTCAACGAGAACACGCATCCCGTACCGGAGGCCGTCGCCGAGGACATCGTCGCCTCGATCCGGCAGGCCCTGGCGACCGTGAACCGCTACCCCGACCGCGAGTTCACCGAGCTCCGCGAGTCCCTCGCGGGCTACCTGAACGGTGGACTCTCCGCCGGGCAGCAGCTCACCCCTGCGCACCTGTGGGCGGCGAACGGGTCGAACGAGGTCCTGCAGCAGCTCCTGCAGGCGTTCGGTGGCCCGGGCCGGTCGGTGCTCGGGTTCCCGCCCACGTACTCGATGCACTCGATCCTCGCGTCCGGCACCGGCACGCGCTGGATCCCCGCGCAGCGCGACGACGAGTTCCGCATCGCGCCGGAGACGGTCGTCGCGGCCATCCGGGAGCACCGACCCGACATCGTGTTCCTGTGCGGCCCGAACAACCCGACGGGCACCCCGCTCGACATCGAGACGATCCGCGCGGCCTACGACGCAACGGACGGCATCGTGATGGTGGACGAGGCCTACGCCGAGTTCATGCCCTCGGACGCCCCGAGCGCCGTCACGCTGCTGCCCGGCCGTCCGCGGCTCGTGGTCTCCCGCACGATGAGCAAGGCCTTCGCCTTCGCCGGAGCCCGTGTGGGGTACCTGGCGGCCGACCCCGCCGTGGTCGACGCGCTCCGCCTGGTGCGGCTGCCCTACCACCTGTCCGCGCTGACGCAGGCGGCGGCGGTGGCCGCGCTCCGGCACGCCCCGGCGATGCTGGCGATGGTCGACGACATCAAGCAGCAGCGTGACCGGATGGTCACGGAGCTCCGGGCGATGGGGTACCGCACGTACGAGACCTGGTCGAACTTCGTCCTGTTCGGCGGGGTCGCCGACCCGAACGCGGCGTTCGAGGCCCTGCTCGACCAGGACGTCATCGTGCGCGACCTCGGCATCCCGAACCACTTGCGCGTGAGTGCGGGGACGGAGGAGGAGACCACCGCGTTCCTCGAGGCCATGCGCCGCGTGGCCGCCGCCCAGCCGCCGGTTAGGGTTGACGCATGACCGCCCGCACCGCCTCGATCAGCCGGAGCACGAGCGAGTCGAGCATCGAGCTCTCGCTCGACCTGGACGGCACCGGTTCGTCCGACGTCTCGACGAGCGTGCCCTTCTTCGACCACATGCTGACGGCGTTCAGCAAGCACTCGCTCATCGACCTCCGCGTGCGCTCGACGGGCGACACCGACATCGACGTGCACCACACGGTCGAGGACACGGGCATCGTGCTCGGGCAGGCCCTGAAGCAGGCCCTCGGCGACCGTGCCGGCATCGGCCGTTACGGCGACGCGCTCGTCCCGCTCGACGAAGCCCTGGCCCAGGCCGTGGTGGACGTCTCCGGTCGTCCCTTCCTCGTGCACTCCGGTGAGCCCGAGGGGTTCGAGTTCCACCGGATCGGTGGGCACTTCACCGGTTCGATGGTGCGCCACGTGTTCGAGGCGATCACGTTCAACGCCGGCATCACGGTGCACGTCCGTGTGCTCGGTGGCCGCGACCCGCACCACATCGCCGAGGCCGAGTTCAAGGCCTTCGCGCGCGCGCTGCGCCGCGCCGTCGAGCTCGATCCGCGGGTCGACGGCATCCCGTCCACGAAGGGGAAGCTGTGACCGCGAAGCCGAACGTCGTCGTCCTCGACTACGGATCGGGCAACGTCCACTCGGCTGCCAAGGCGCTCGAGCGCGCCGGCGCCGACGTCACCCTGACCGCCGACAAGCAGGCCGCGCTCCGCGCCGACGGTCTGCTCGTGCCGGGTGTCGGCGCGTTCGCCGCCGTCGTCGACCAGCTCGAGGGCGTCCGCGGCGGCGAGATCGTCGACCACCGTCTGGCCGGCGGGCGACCGGTGCTCGGCATCTGCGTCGGCATGCAGGTCATGTTCGCCCGCGGGGTCGAGCGCGGTGCGGACGTCGAGGGGCTCGGCCAGTGGCCGGGCACGGTCGAGGAGATCCGTGCCGAGGTCCTGCCGCACATGGGCTGGAACACGGTCGAGGCCCCCGAGGACTCCGTGCTCTTCGACGGCCTGCACGACGAACGGTTCTACTTCGTCCACTCGTACGGCGTGACGGACTTCCCGCTCGACGCTTACGGCCCGTTCCGTGCGCCGCGTCTGACCTGGGCCGAGCACGGGCAGCGGTTCGTCGCCGCGGTGGAGAACGGCCCACTGACGGCCACGCAGTTCCACCCGGAGAAGTCGGGGGAGCCGGGCATCCGGCTGCTCCGCAACTGGGTCGACTCGCTCTGACCCGGCCGTCCACCGGGCGCACGACCGCCCGACGGACGCGAGCCGCGCCTCCCGGCCGTGGCATCCACCGGGGCGGCCGCACCACACCCCACCGAGAACCGACAGGACCATGACCGACCTCACCTCGACCCCGCCCCTCGTCCTGCTGCCCGCCGTCGACGTCGTCGACGGCCAGGCCGTCCGCCTCACGCAGGGCGAGGCCGGCAGCGAGACCTCGTACGGCGACCCCGTCGCCGCGGCCCGCACCTGGCGCGACCAGGGTGCGGAGTGGATCCACCTCGTCGACCTCGACGCGGCGTTCGGGCGCGGTGACAACCGGGCGGTCATCGCGAAGGCGATCCGCGAGGTCGAGGGCGTCTCGGTCGAGCTCTCCGGCGGGATCCGCGACGACGCCTCGCTCGAGGCGGCGCTCGCGACCGGTGCTGCGCGCGTCAACCTCGGCACCGCGGCGCTCGAGAAGCCCGAGTGGGCTGCGCGCGTCATCGGCGAGTACGGCGAGCAGATCGCCGTCGGACTCGACGTCCGCGGAACCACGCTGGCGAGCCGCGGCTGGACCGAGGACGCCGGGGACCTGTGGGAGGTGCTCGACCGGCTCGAGGCCGCCGGGTGCGCCCGCTACGTGGTGACCGACGTCACGAAGGACGGCACGCTGCAGGGGCCGAACGTCGAGCTCCTGCGCGAGGTCTGCGACCGCACCGACCAGCCCGTGGTGGCCTCGGGCGGCATCTCGACGCTCGAGGACCTCCGAGCGCTGCGCGAGCTGGTGCCGCACGGTCTCGAGGGCGCCATCATCGGCAAGGCGCTGTACTCCGGCGCCTTCACGCTGCCGGCCGCCCTCGACATCGCCTCGGAGTAGTCACCGTGGCGGGCATCTCGAACGGTCGCGGCACCGGGCCCGAGGCACCGGCATCGGGGGCGCACGACGACGCCCACACCCCGGGCGGTGCCGCGGACTCGGCGGGGAACCCGTGGGCGGGACGGACCTTCGACGCCCACGACGACGTCTACGCCGACGACGACGGCCTGGCGGACCCGGCGGTCGTCGCCGCGATCACCGCCCTGCAGCAGGGCGGGTCGCAGCGAGAGGTCGTCGAGGCCCTGCGTGGCGCACGACTGCTCATCCCGCTCGTGGCCGAGGCCGGTGACGTCGGCCACACCCCCGACGGGAAGCTCGTCGACAAGACCCAGGAGCTGTCGATCGTCACCGTCGCCGGCCCCGACGGGCGCAGCGTCATGCCGGCGTTCACGTCCGCCGAGGCGATGCGGTCCTGGGACGCCACCGCCCGACCGGTCCCCGCGGACGCACGCCGGGTGGCGATGGCTGCGGCGAGCGAGGAGACGCAGCTCGTCGTGCTGGACCCGACCGCGCCGACCGAGTTCGTGCTCCGTCGACCCGCCGTGTGGGCGATCGGGCAGGACCTGCCGTGGACGCCGTGCTTCGAGGACGCCGAGGTCGGGCAGGCCTTCGCCGCCTCCGTCGTCGACGAGTCCGCCGTCGCACGCGTCGAGCTGTCGCCGGGCGACCCCCTCGGACGCTTCGCCGGTGCCGAGCTGACGGTCGGGCTGGCGCTGCACCCGGGGCTCGACCAGGCTGCCGTCCAGGCGCTCGTCGGCCGGCTGCAGCAGCGGTGGACGGCGGACGCCGTGATCGCGGACCGGGTGGACAGCATGCGCGTGGCGCTGCGACCCGCCTGACGCAGGACCGATCGTGCGGCCGGGAGGCACGGCCCGGCGCCGTCCCGCCCGCTGCGGCCCGTGCGGCGGTGCGACGGGGGCCGCTCGCGCCACGCCGGTACGATGACGGGGTGAGCACGAACCCGACGACCACCCCCGGCTCCGAGCAGACCCCGGTCGGCCCCACCGGTCGGCCCGTCCGGCAGTTCCCGGTGCCCGCGCCGCTCGACGGCCACGGCCCGGCTCGCATCATCGCGCTCTGCAACCAGAAGGGCGGCGTCGGCAAGACCACGACGTCGATCAACCTCGGCGCCGCGCTCGCCGAGTACGGCCGCAGGGTCCTCGCCGTCGACTTCGACCCGCAGGGCGCCCTGTCCGCCGGCCTCGGGGTCCGCACCCACGACGTGCCCACGGTCTACGACCTGCTGATGGGTTCCGTGAAGGACCCGCGCGAGGTCATCCGCCAGACGAACGTGCCGATGCTCGATGTCATCCCCGCGAACATCGACCTGTCCGCCGCCGAGGTCCACCTCGTCAACGAGGTCGCCCGCGAGCAGATCCTGGCGAGCGTCCTCCGCAAGGTGTCGAACGACTACGACCTGATCCTGGTCGACTGCCAGCCGTCCCTCGGCCTGCTGACGGTCAACGCCCTGACGGCAGCACACGGTGTGCTCATCCCGCTCGAGTGCGAGTTCTTCGCGCTGCGTGGTGTGGCGCTGCTCATCGAGACGATCGACAAGGTGCGTGACCGGCTCAACCCGGCGCTGCGGCTCGACGGCATCCTCGCGACCATGTACGACTCGCGGACGCTGCACTCGCGCGAGGTCATGGAGCGCGTGGTGGAGACCTTCGACGACCACGTGCTCGACACGGTCATCAGCCGGACGGTGAAGTTCCCGGACGCGACGGTCTCGGCGCGGCCGATCACGCAGACGGCGCCGGAGCACGCCGCGGCGCACGCGTACCGGGCGCTCGCCAGGGAGCTCGTCGAGCGTGGCGCCGTCGCCTGACCCACCGAGGTCGTCGGCCGACCCGACGACGACGCCGGCCGACCGCGCACCCGCGGGCACCACGACCGCCCCGGGGTTCCGGGTCCGACTGCGCAACTTCGACGGCCCCTTCGACCTGCTGCTCTCGCTGATCACGAAGCACGAGCTCGACATCACCGAGGTCTCCCTCGGCGCCGTCACCGGCGAGTTCATCCAGTACGTCCGCCAGGCCGAGTCCGCCGACGAGCTCGACGAGGCCAGTGAGTTCCTCGTGGTCGCGGCCACCCTGCTCGACCTGAAGATCGCCGGGCTGCTCCCGCAGGGTGAGCTCGTCGACGCCGAGGACGTGGCGTTGCTGGAGGCCCGCGACCTGCTCTTCGCACGTCTCCTGCAGTACCGGGCGTTCAAGCAGGCCGCGGAGTGGTTCGGGGCACGGTGGCAGCAGGAGTCCCGCCGGCACGTCCGCAAGGTCCGCCTCGAGGAACGGTTCCGCGCCCGCACGCCGGAGCTCGTCTGGACGCTGTCGGTGCAGGACTTCGCCGCGATCGCGACGCTGGCCTTCGCACCGCGGGAGATCCCGACCGTGGGGTTGGACCACCTGCACGCCCCGCTCGTGAGCATCCGGGAGCAGGCCGCGATCGTCGTGTCGATCCTCCGGACCCGCGGCGACGAGGACGTGTCGTTCCGTGAGCTGGTGGCCGGCGTCTCGGAGACGGGTATCGTTGTGGCTCGCTTCCTGGCGATCCTGGAGCTGTACCGGAACGCGTCGATCTCGTTCGAGCAGTTCGAACCGCTGGGGGAGCTGACACTCCGCTGGACCGCCGAGGACTGGTCCGACGAGAGCCTCGCGAACCTGGGAGCCGACTATGACGGATGACACACGTGCCGCCGCGTCGAGTGCCGAGCCCGGGGGAGCGGACGAGGTCGCCGAGGCCCGCGCGGTCGAGCAGGAACTGCACGCCCAGCACACCCCGCACCCGGACCTGCCGGTCGACCGGCAGCTCGAGGCCATCCTGATGATCGCCGACGAGCCCCAGTCGCTCGTGTCGCTCGGTGCCGCGGTGGGCGCGCCGGTGCCCGCCGTCCGACAGGCGATCGAGCGGCTCGTCGCCGACTTCGACGGTGTCGACGGCACCGTCCGTCGCGGCTTCGAGCTCCGCGAGGTCGGCGGCGGCTGGCGCTTCTACGTGCGGCGCGAGCTCGACGACGTCGTCGAGCAGTTCGTCGAGGCCGAGCGGCCGGCACGACTGTCGCAGGCCGCGCTCGAGACCCTCGCGGTCGTCGCCTACAAGCAGCCGATCACCCGGTCGCAGATCGCCTCGATCCGAGCGGTGAACGTCGACGGTGTCGTCCGCACGCTCGTCGCCCGGGGGCTCATCGAGGAGTCGTTCACCGACGCCGAGACCGGGGCCGTCAACTACGTCACGTCCGACCTGCTGCTCCAGCAGCTCGGCATCAACTCGCTCGACGAACTGCCGCTGATCTCGCCTCTGCTGGAGGACGGCGCGGACGGTTTCGGGCACAACGAAGGGATCCCCGATGGCCGCGTTTGAGGACGAACGACGAGGTGGGTCCCGAGGGGGATCCGACGGACGCTCCGGCGGGTACGGTCGCGGTTCCGACCGCTCCGGCTCGGGTCGGTCTGGAGGCGCGGGGCGCGACCGCGCCGCTGGTCCCGGCCGTGCGGACGGCCGGTCCGGTGAGGACCGTGGCGGGTACCGCGGACGCGAGGAGCGTCCGACGGGTGGCGACCGCGGCGGCCACCGCGGGCGCGACGACCGGGCCGGTGGTGACCGTGGCGGGTACCGCGGTCGTGACGACCGTTCGGGTGGCGAGCGTGGTGGGTACCGCGGCGGCTCGGACCAGAGTGGGTACCGCGGTCGTGACGACCGTTCGGGTGGCGAGCGTGGTGGGTACCGCGGCGGCTCGGACCAGGGCGGCTACCGCGGGCGCGATGACCGTTCGGGTGGTGAGCGTGGTGGGTACCGCGGCGGCTCGGACCAGGGCGGGTACCGGGGGCGCGATGACCGTTCGGGTGGCGAGCGTGGCGGGTACCGCGGGCGGGACGACCGTTCGGGTGCTGACCGTGGCGGGTACCGCGGCAGGGACGAGCGATCCGGTGGTGACCGCGGACGGTTCGTGAGCCGCGACACCGACCAGCGCAGCAACGACCGCGGCGGGTTCGTCCGTCGCGAAGACGACCACTCCGGCGGGTACCGCGGCCGTGACGACCGGTCCGGTGGCGAGCGCGGCGGGTACCGCGGCCGTGACGACCGGTCCGGTGGCGAGCGTGGTGGGTACCGCGGCCGTGACGACCGGTCCGGTGGCGAGCGCGGTGGGTACCGCGGCCGCGATGAACGTCCCGGTGGCGAGCGTGGTGGGTACCGCGGCCGTGACGACCGGTCCGGTGGCGAGCGCGGTGGGTACCGCGGCCGCGAGGACGACCGCCGCGGCGCAGACCGTCGCGACGCCGGTCACCGACCGGACCGCAGCGCCGACCGCCGGGACGACCGCCGTGACGACCGCCGTGACCCAGCGCGCGAGGACCGCCGAACCCCCGACGGCCGACCGAGCACCGTCTGGCACAACGGCCGTCGCTACGTCGGCGGCACGACCACCGCACGCAACGGT
This sequence comes from Curtobacterium sp. BRD11, assembly GCF_031844345.1. Classification (NCBI taxonomy): domain Bacteria; kingdom Bacillati; phylum Actinomycetota; class Actinomycetes; order Micrococcales; family Microbacteriaceae; genus Curtobacterium; species Curtobacterium sp. BRD11. The sequence goes on along the minus strand of NZ_JAUZUZ010000003.1, from coordinate 31,534 downwards.
GACCGGCCGGGCGCGGGCGCGCGGGGACGCGTGCCGAGCAGCGCGGAGCGCGGGACGACGCCGCGCCCGGAGGGCGCTCGTGACGAGCACGGCGTCCCGGTGGAGGGCACGCCCGAACGTCCGATCATCCCCGACTGGGACGCGACCGAGGCAGGGGCGTCCGCCGGGGGTGTCCCGAGCCTCCAGGCCGACGGCGAGCGTCTGCAGAAGGTGATCGCCGCTGCGGGCATCGCGTCCCGGCGGGTCGCGGAGAACCTGATCGTCGAGGGTCGCGTCACCGTCAACGGTGAGGTCGTCGACGCCCTCGGACGCCGCGTCGACCCCGAGACGGACGCGATCGCGGTGGACGGCGTGCCGGTGCAGGTCGACAGCTCCCGGCGGTACGTGCTGCTCAACAAGCCGGTCGGGATCGTGTCGAGCCTGCAGGACGAGCGCGGTCGACGCGACCTGTCGGAGTTCGTCGACCGGTACGAGGAGCGCCTGTTCAACGTCGGTCGGCTCGACACCGAGACGTCCGGGCTGCTCCTGCTGACGAACGACGGCGACCTGGCACACGTGCTGGCCCACCCGTCGTTCGGCGTGACGAAGACCTACATCGCCAAGGTCGCGGGCAACGTGAACCCGGCGACGGTGCAGCGGCTGCTCGACGGGGTGGAACTCGAGGACGGACCGATCGCCGCGGACAAGGTCCGGCTGCTGGAGTCCGCTCGCGGTGAGTCCCTGGTCGAGATCAGCCTGCACTCGGGGCGCAACCGGATCGTGCGACGCATGCTCGACGCGGTCGACCACCCGGTGCTCGAGCTCGTGCGCCGGTCGTTCGGCCCGCTGCAGCTCGGATCGCTGCCGATCGGCAGGGTGCGCGAGCTGTCCACGGTCGAGCTCGGGGCGCTCCTCCGCATCGCCCGCGACGCGAAGGGTGCTGCACCGGGCGACGCCGACGAGGAGGCTGCCGACTGACGCTCGGTAGGCTGAGGCCCGTGACCGACGCCCCCGCCCCGCTCGCCGAACCGGACATCGACCGGCGGCTGCGCGGACCCGTGCGGGTCGTCGGCGCCGGGCTGCTCGGCGCCTCGATCGGGCTCGCCCTGCGCGAGAAGGGCGTCGACGTCGTGCTCGACGACGTCTCACCGGCCGCGCTGGCGCTCGCCGTCGACTACGGCGCGGGTCGTCGACCGGCCGACGGCGACGAGCCGGAGCTCATCGTGGTCGCGGTCCCGCCGGACGTGGTGGCAGCGGTGGTCGAGCGTGAGCTCGTCGCGTTCCCGCGCGCGGTCGTGACCGACGTCGCGAGCGTGAAGACCGGGCCGCTCGCACGCCTGCGGGCATCGGGCGCCGACGTCAGCCGGTACATCGGGTCGCACCCGATGGCGGGCCGGGAGCGCAGCGGACCGACGGCGGCGCGGGCCGACCTGTTCGTCGGACGCCCGTGGGTGATCGCCGGCCACGACGCCATCTCCTACCAGCGTGCCGCGGTGGTCGAGGACCTCGCCCTCGACGTGGGAGCGACGGTCGTCCCGATGGAGCCGGACTCCCACGACCTCGCCGTCGCGTACGTCTCGCACGCGCCGCAGCTCGTCTCGACCCTGATGGCCGCACGGCTGCAGGAAGCCCCCGACGGGTCGCTCGACCTGGCGGGCGGCGGTGTCCGCGACGTCACGCGGATCGCCGCCAGCGACCCCGGCCTGTGGGTGCAGATCATCGGGGCGAACGCCGCGAACATCCGGCCGGTGCTGACGGACCTGCGTGACGACCTCGACCGGGTCCTCCGCGCGCTCGACGACCCGGACGGCCAGGGGTCCCCCCGGACGATCGCCGAGACCATCGCCGCCGGCAACCGCGGGGTCGAGCGGCTCCCCGGCAAGCACGGTACGACCAAGCGCTTCGCCCAGGTGGTCGTCCTCGTCGACGACACCCCGGGGCAGATCGCCGCACTCCTGCAGTTCATCGGGGAGATCGGCATCAACCTCGAGGACATGCGCCTCGAGCACTCACCGGGCGCACCGATCGGCATCGTCGAGGTGTCGGTCGTGCCCGAGCAGGAACAGCGACTCGTCGAGGAACTCGAGGGGCGCGGATGGAGGATCGCAGCAGCATGGGCATGAACGACGACACGCACGTCACCCTGGACGAGTCCGGCGTCACCGGGGGACCCGAGGGCCCCGACTCCGGCCTGCCCACCCCGACGCCGCCGGGCGACGGAGCGGCCGGCGGAGCCGACGGCGGCGCGCTCGGCGGGCCGGCCGGCGGCCTGGGCACCCCCGGTGGCGAGCCGGGTTCGACCAGCGCTCCGGTCCCGTCCGGTCTGCCGCAGGGCGCCTTCGTGGCGAAGACCGTCATCGCGGTCGACGGACCCGCGGGCAGCGGCAAGTCGAGCGTCTCGCGCGCCGCGGCCCGTGCGCTGGGCTTCGGGTACCAGGACACCGGTGCCGCCTACCGCGCCCTGGCGTGGCACGCACTGCAGCAGGGCATCGACCTCGACGACCCCGCGGCCGTCGTGGCGAGCTGGGACACCTTCGACTACGCGATCGGCACCGACCCCGACGAGTACTTCGTGCGCGTCGGCGACACCGACGTGACCGACGCGATCCGCACGCCGGAGGTCACCGCAGCGGTCGCGCACATCGCGAAGCTGCCCGAGGTCCGCGAGAAGCTCGTGCAGCTCTTCCGACAGGTCATGCGGAAGGCCGACGCGCAGGGCATCATCACCGAGGGGCGCGACATCACCACGGTCGTCGCACCCGATGCCGAGGTCCGCATCCTGCTGACCGCCGACGAGTCGGTTAGGATGGCTCGGCGCTCGGCAGAGGTCACCACGCAGTCAGCCGCCGAGACCTCCGCCGCACTCGCCCGTCGAGACGCGGCGGACGCGAAGGTCGTCGACTTCATGAACGCCGCCGACGGCGTCACGACGCTCGACTCCACCGACCTCGACTTCGACCAGACCGTCCAGGCGGTCGTCGACCTGGCCCGAGCGGCCACGCACTGACGCACGACCGGGCGCCGCCCGGTCACCACGACCGGGCTGCCCGGTCACCACGGCCGGGGAACCGGCCCGGCCGGCACCGGCCACCGACACCGCGGCTCCGGTCGCACACGAGGAAACCCACCATGGCCCAGCAGGACAGCCACGACAACGACGACTTCCCGGAGTACGACGACGCGCTCGGCGAACGGCTCGCCGGACTCGACGACGCCGAGGCGGACCAGCGTGCGAACGCGCTCCGCGTCGGGCTCGACGAGTACGAGCTCGACGACGAGGACGTCGCGCTCCTCGACGCCGGCGAACTCGGCGAGGACGGCGTCCACTACCTGCCCGCGTACCCGGTGCTCGCGATCGTCGGGCGGCCGAACGTCGGCAAGTCGGCGCTCGTCAACCGCATCATCGGTCGACGCGAGGCCGTCGTGCAGGACGTCCCCGGCGTCACCCGCGACCGCGTGAGCTACAAGGCCGAGTGGAACGACAAGCGCTTCACGCTCGTCGACACCGGCGGGTGGGAGCCCGACGCCCGCGGCATCAACGCCTCGGTCGCCGCCCAGGCCGAGGTCGCCGTCGACCTGGCCGACGCCGTGCTCTTCGTCGTCGACGTCACGGTCGGCATCACCGCCACCGACGAGCACGTCGTGAAGATGCTCCGTGGGACCGACCGTCCGGTCATCGTCGTGGCGAACAAGGCCGACGACGACCGCCGTGACCTCGACGCCTTCGAGCTCTGGAACCTCGGGCTCGGCGAGCCGCACCCCGTCTCGGCGCTGCACGGCCGCGGTGTCGCGGACCTGATGGACCTCATCATCACGACGCTCCCCGACACGTCGGCCGTCGCCAAGCAGGAGGTCGGCGGCCCCCGTCGCGTCGCGATCCTCGGGCGCCCGAACGTCGGCAAGAGCTCGCTGCTGAACAAGGCGGCGGGCGAGGAGCGCGTCGTCGTCAACGACCTCGCGGGCACCACGCGCGACCCGGTGGACGAGCAGATCGAGCTCGGCGGGCGCGTCTGGCGTTTCGTCGACACCGCCGGCATCCGGAAGCGCGTGCACCTGCAGCAGGGCGCGGACTTCTACGCGTCGCTCCGCACGACCGCGGCGCTCGAGAAGGCCGAGGTCGCCGTCGTCGTGCTCGACGTGACCGAGCCGATCTCGACGCAGGACCTGCGCATCATCGACCTGGTCCTCGAGTCCGGTCGGGCACTCGTCCTGGCCTACAACAAGTGGGACCTGCTCGACGACGACCGGCGTCGCTACCTCGAGCGCGAGATCGAGCAGGACCTGGCGCACGTGGCCTGGGCGCCGCGCGTGAACATCTCCGCCCGGACGGGTCGCCACCTCGAGAAGCTCGTCCCGGCGCTCGAGACCGCACTCGAGTCGTGGGACACCCGCATCCCGACCGGCAAGGTCAACGCCTTCATCGCCGAGCTCGTGCAGGAGCACCCGCACCCGGTCCGCGGCGGCAAGCAGCCCCGCATCCTGTTCGGGACGCAGGCGTCGAGCCAGCCGCCGACGTTCGTGCTCTTCACCTCGGCGTTCCTCGACCCGCAGTACCGCCGCTTCATCACGCGTCGTCTGCGCGAGGTGTGGGGCTTCGAGGGGACGCCGATCAACGTCAACATGCGGGTGCGCGAGCGCCGCAAGCGCACGTAGCGGTCGGACGACGACGTGGCACGGCGAGCACGGCGAGGCCCCCTGGCGGGCCTGCTGGCGCTCGCCGTCGTCGTGTCCGGGGTCGGTGCCGCCTGGCTCGTCACCGGTGACGACGACGTCGTGCGGACCGCACGTGCCACCGACCGAGCGTCGACGGCACCGGAGGGAGCCGGACCGCTCGGGGTGTCGAACGCCCTCGGCGCTCCGATCCCCGGTGCCGACCGACGACCGGACGTCCCGCGCAGCGTCGAGGACTGGGTCGGCCGGGTCCTGCCCGTCTCCGGCCCCGTGGTGCCCCTGGTCGACGGGATCGCCGCGACCGTCCGGATCGAGCGCATCGACGAGTCGTCCGTGGCGGTCCGGATCGACGACCTGTCCTCGCCGCCGGGCACGCGCGCGGTCCGACTCGTCCTGTCGCCGGACGCGATGCCCGACCGCAGCACCCTCGCGCACGCCCCCGGCGTCGTGACGGCCTCCGTCGACGAACACACGTCCGGGGGCTTCTCGCTCATCACCGACGGCTCGTCGCTCCAGGCGGACACCCGTTCCGCGGCCCTGGTGGACGACGAGACCGACGAGGTGCTCGGCGTCGCACTGCTCGTCCCCGCCGACTGAGGGGACCCGCGTCGACCGACGAGGACCGGCCCGCACCTCGGACACGTCCCGGATGCGGCACCATTGACGTGTGCGTCTCCCCGTCCTCGCCGACCGTCTCTGGTGCCGGCTGCACCTGGACCGTCTCGCCGGTGGGCGACAGGCCGACTACGTGATCCGCGAGGACATGCTCGCCCACCCGGACACGGTCCGTTCGTTCCGGTGGATCCGCTGGTTGCTCGTCGCCGAGACCGCGGTCGGACTCGCGGCGATCGTCGTCGCCGTGCTGCTCACCCGTGCGGGGGAGACCGTGGCCTGGGCCGTCTGGTTCCGGGCGACCGTGGTGCTCCTCATCACCCTGACGCTCTACGTGTTCGCGTGGCGGGCGCAGCTCGGCTACTACTGGGCGTACCAGCGCCTCCGGCTCTTCAGCAGGATCTTCCCGGTCGTGACCCTGGTCGTCGCTGCCGTCCCCGGGCTCTACCCGTTCTGGATGGTCATCGAGCAGATCCTCTTCTCGCTCCTGATGATCGGCATCGGCGACGTGCTGACGAGCGACCACATGCGCGCGACGTTCCCGAAGCCGGTCCGCACGCCGCGGGAGGACCACTCCACGGACTGACCGACGGCGGTCCCCAGGTCGGCGTGCACCCGTACGATGGTCGGCACGGGGGTGGTGTGTGAAACTCAAGGTGACCATCGCGGGGCCACGAGCAGACCGCGACGTCGTGGTGACGGCGGACGTGACGGCGACCATCGGTTCGCTCGCCGACCGGCTGTCCCGTGGGCGGACGGCGGCCGACGGCGTCCCGCTGACGCTGCGCGTGTGGTTCCCCGACCGACCGCAGCCCCGCCTGCTCAACCCGTCCGCGACGGTGCACGAGTCGTCGCTCCGTTCCGGCTGCCGGGTCGAGGTCGTCGCCGCGACCGACCGCCGCCGGGGCGACGACGTCGAGGACGCCCCCGCGGCCGTGGCGCACGTCGTCTCGGGGCCGGATGCCGGCAACGAGTACACCCTGTCCGAAGGGGTGAACCTGATCGGCCGCGACGCGATGGCCCAGGTCTGGCTCGCCGGGGACGACCTGGTCTCCCGTCGTCACGCCACGGTCACGATCGGCGACACGGTCGAGGTCGTCGACCTGAACTCCGCGAACGGGGTCGAGGTCGACGGACGGCTCGTCGCGCGGGCGTTCGTCGACCCGGAGACGACGGTCTCGGTCGGTGACACCACGCTGCGCATCCGACCGCTGCCCGCCGCACCGTCCGTGCCGGGCACGGGTACCCCGGCGTCCGCGGTCCCCGAGGTGGACTTCAGCCGCTCGCCCCGCGTCGAGCCAGCGCACCGCGGCCGGCAGTTCACGCTGCCCGAGATCCCGGTCCCGGGGGAGAAGCCCCGGCTGCCGATGATCGCGATCATCGCGCCGATCATCCTCGGCGCGGTCCTGTTCCTCGTCACGAAGCAGCCGTACACGCTGATCTTCATCGCGCTCTCGCCGGTCATCATGATCGGGACGTGGATCGACCAGCGTGTCCAGGCCCGGCGGCGCCGCCGCGACGAACGCCAGCGGTTCGAGGAGTCGCTCGCCGACTCGCGCGAGCGGCTGGCGGCGGCCCGCACGACGGAGATCGCGGCGCGGACGGCCGAGTCGCCGGCCCCGGCCGTCGTGACGGCGGCGATGCGCGACCGCTCGGCGCTGCTGTGGACCCGGAAGCCCGAGCACACCACCTTCCTCGAGGTCCGCTTCGGTGCCGGCACGCAGCCGTCGCGGTCGACCGTCACGCTGCCCTCCAGGAACTCCGGCAGCGTCGACGACTGGAACCGCGCCGAAGCACTCGCCGACGAGTACGCCACGGTCGGGCCGGTGCCCGTGGTGGAGACGTTCGAACGTGCCGGCGCGATCGGTGTCGCCGGCACCGGGCTGGCGGCGGACGACGTCGCACGGTCGCTCGTGGTGCAGCTCGCGGGGCTGCACAGCCCGGCGGACCTCGTGCTCACCGCCTTCGCCGGCGGCACCACCACCGACCAGTGGTCCTGGCTGAAGTGGCTCCCACACGTCGACTCGCCCTACAGCCCACTGCGGTCCACGGGGCTCGTGCACGACTTCGCCGGCGCCTCGACGCTGCTGGCCGAGCTCGAGGGACTCGTGGCGACCCGCCGTGCAGCCGGCTCGGGCCGTGGTGAGCAGGTCCGGTCGCGCATCGACGAGTCCCGCGCCCTCGACGAGGACCACGGCGAGTCCGTCGACCGCCTGCCCGCGACGCCGGCCGTCGTCGTGCTCGTCACCGCCGAGGCTCCCGCCGACCGTGCCCGTCTCGTCGCCCTGGCCGAGGAGGGCCCGGACCTCGGCGTCCACGTCCTCTGGCTCGCGCCCACGCTGCAGGCACTGCCCGTCGTCTGCCGGACGCAGATCGTGCTCGACCGGACGAGCGGGTCTGCCACCGTCGGCTTCGTCCGGTCCGGGCAGTCCGTGGTGCTCGACGAGCTCGACCGGGTGGACAGCATCGAAGCAGCGACCGTCGCCCGTGCGATCGCCCCGATCCAGGACTCCGGCGCGCGGGTCCTCGACGAGACCGACCTGCCGCACAGCGTGGCGTTCGTCGACCTGTACGAGGGCGACGTCGCCGGTGACCCGTCCGCGATCGTCCAACGGTGGTCGAAGAACGACAGCCTGACTGCCGCGTGGTCACCGGGATCCGGGCGCGAGAGCGGCGGCGTCCGTGCCGTCGTCGGTCAGGGACCGAGCGAGCCGCTCGCCCTCGACCTCCGCGCCCACGGCCCGCACGCGCTCGTCGGCGGGACCACGGGCGCCGGCAAGAGCGAGTTCCTGCAGACGTGGATCATGGGCATGGCGACCGAGTACGCGCCGGATCGACTCACGTTCCTGCTCGTCGACTACAAGGGTGGCGCGGCGTTCGCCGAGTGCGTCGGCCTGCCGCACACCGTCGGGCTCGTCACCGACCTCAATCCGCACCTCGTCCGCCGCGCCCTCACCTCGCTGCGGGCCGAGCTCCGGTACCGCGAGCACCTGCTCAACGACCGTGGCGCGAAGGACCTCGTCACGCTCGAGCAGCGCGGTGACCCGGCGGCACCGCCCGTGCTCGTCATCGTCATCGACGAGTTCGCCGCACTCGCCACCGAGATCCCGGAGTTCATCGACGGCGTCATCGACGTCGCGCAGCGCGGTCGGTCCCTCGGACTGCACCTCGTGATGGCGACCCAGCGCCCGAGCGGGGTCATCAAGGACTCCCTCCGGGCGAACACGAACCTCCGCATCGCCCTCCGCGTCGCCGACCCGGTCGACAGCGAGGACGTCCTCGGCGTGGCCGACGCCGCCTTCTTCGACCCGGGCACCCCCGGTCGCGCGGCCGCCAAGATCGGCCCGGGACGCGTGCTGGACTTCCAGACCGCCTACCTCGGTGGTCGCTCCGACGACGTCGTGCACGAGCCGGACGTCGACGTGCAGGACTTCCCCTTCGGCCCCGGCAGCACCTGGCCGAGTCCACCGCGGGCACCGCGCGACTCGACGCGGGCGCGCGACATCGAGCGGCTCGCCGCCACGATCGTCCGCGCGGCGGACCGGCAGGGCCTCGAGGTCCCCCGGAAGCCGTGGCTGGACCAGCTGCCCGATGCAGTCGGCCTGGAGGCACTGCCCGCCTCCGACGGGTCGGCACTCGTGATCGGGACGGTCGACCTGCCCGAGTCCCAGCGGCAGACCCCGTTCCGTCTCGACCTCGACGCGGCCGGCAACGTGGCCGTGCTCGGCGCGGGCGGGGCCGGGAAGTCCGCGGCGCTCCGCGCCGTGGCGGTGGCGGCCTCCGCCGCAGCGGACCGGTTCCCGGTCCGGATCACCGGACTGGACTTCGGCGGTGGTGGCCTGCGCATGCTCGAGGCGCTGCCGACGGTGGGCACCGTGATCAGCGGGCCGGACGACGAACGGATCACGCGCCTCCTGGCCGACCTCGAGTCGACCGTCGCCGACCGCTCCGGGCGGTTCGCGGCCGCCCGGGCCGCGAACCTCAGCGAGTACCGCGACGTGACCGGCATCGCCGAACCGCGCATCCTCGTCCTGGTCGACGGCATGGGGGCGTTCCGCAACGAGTACGAGTTCCGCCTCGGCACCCAGCCGGTCTTCGACCAGCTCGTCGCGATCGCGGCGACCGGGCGCGGGCTGGGCGTGCACCTGGTGATGAGTGCGGACCGCATCGCGGCCTTCCCGTCGAACCTGCAGGCCGCGATCGGCGAGCGCATCGTGCTCCGCCTGGCGACCGAGATGGAGTACCACGCGGCCGACGTGCCGGCGGACGTGCTCGAGGACGCCGTGCCCGGCAGGGGACTCGTCGACGAGCACGAGGTCCAGGTGGCGGTGCCCGGTGGCAGCGCCGACCTCGTCGCGCAGGCGGTGGCGGTCGACGAGCTCGCCGCCGACCTGCTGCGCCGTGGTGTCGCGGAGGCCCCGCCGATCCGCCGACTGCCCGAGGACGTCGATCGAGCCGCGCTGCCGGTCGCCGTGGCCGGGCGACCGACGATCGGCCTCGCGGACGACACCCTCGGCCCGGTGGGCATCCCGACCGACGGCCTCTTCGTGGTCACGGGACCCTTCGGCTCCGGACGCTCGACCACCATGCGGACCGTCCTGCGGTCCGTGCGCGCGACGTGGCCGGACCGACCCGCGCACCTGGTCGTCGGCAGGCGGTCCACGCTGCGCGACGCCACCGACTGGGCGTCGGCGGCGCAGGACGCGACGGACGCCGAGGCCATCGCCTCGCAGCTCGCGACCGCGCTCGAGAGCGGTGCGTCGAGCGGGCCGGACCCGGTGATCGTGATCGAGAACGTCGGTGACTTCGAGGGGCTGCCCGCGGAGAGCCAGGTCGCGCGGCTCGTCAAGGCCGCCCGCCGTGCTGGCGTGTTCGTGCTCGCCGAGGCCGACACGGTCACGGCCCCGAACGCGTGGCAACTCTTCGCCGAGCTGAAGACCGCGCGTGCCGGGATCGCCCTGCAACCGGAGGAGACCGACGGGCTCACGCTCTTCCGGACGGCGTTCCCGCGGGTGACCCGGACCGACTTCCCCGTCGGGCGCGGCATCATGGTCGACTCCGGGCGGATCACCCGCGTGCAGGTCGCTCGGGACCCCGAGTCCTCCTGATCGGGGACCCGTTCGTCCCCCTCGAACGGGGGTGTGGACATCGCATGGGTGATTTGTTCCGGACCGGTGTTACCGTTGTCGCGGTCGCCGGAGGGGCTGGCGATCCAGACCACCGTGAAGGGGTGCAACGTGGCCAACATCAACGTCTCCTACCAGGAGCTCAACAGCAACGCCGACCGTCTGCTCGCAGGGCGTGACGAGATCAACGCGACCCTGTCGAAGCTGCAGGCACAGATCGCGTCGCTGACCCAGGCCGGGTTCCAGACGGACCGTTCCTCCGGTGCCTACAACGAGGCGTACAACCGCTTCACGAGCGGCGCGCAGAACACCATCGGCGGGCTCAACGACCTCGCGCAGTTCCTCCGCACGACCGCGCAGACGCTGGGCGACGTCGACCAGCAGCTCGCGTCGCGACTCGGGCGCTGATCGGGACGACCGGACCAGGGACGGCCGGCGCTGCAGGTGCCGGCCGTCTCCTCCGTTGGGGGTAGAGCATGTACGGGGAGATGGCACAGCTCCGGGCGAAGGCCCGTGCGCTGCGCGACGACGCCGACGGGCTGCGGTCACGAGCGAGCGCGCTCGTGGCGCAGGCCGACGGGCTGTCGTCGGCGGGGAAGGCCGCCGACGCCGTGCGTCGTCGCGTCCAGGAGTCGGGCACGGAGCTCGGCAAGAAGGCGCAGCTGCTCGACGAGGCAGCAGACGCACTCGATGCGCACGCCAAGGCAGTCGACGCCGTGAAGGCACAGATCGCGGAAGCCGAACGCATCGCACGTGACCTCTGGAACCAGGCCGCGCACCTGGCGGCGAACGTCGTGAACGCCGTCAAGGACGTCGCGTCGAACGCAGTCAACGGCTTCATGCAGGTGATCGGTGCCGCGGGCTCGGGGGAGCCCGACCACGTCCGTGTCTCCGTCCACGAGCTCGGTGGCCAGCAGGTCTCCGACGGCCAGGTCGCGAGCGCAAAGTCGTTCATCGCGCAGGTGCCGTCACCGCCGCCGTCCGGGTCGAAGGACTGGATCGACGTGCGCGGCGCCGCCATCCGGAACGGCGTCGGATGAGCGGGGCACCGGCGACCGACGTCATCGACTGGGACCTGACCGTCGACGAGCTACGCACCGTCCGTGAGCACCTGCCCGGTCTCGTCCTGCCGTCCTTCGTACCCTCGGGGGCGCAGGACCAGCAGTCCACGGGAGCGCTGGTCGAGCGCGGGGTGCTCACGCGACAGCCCGACGCTGACGCTGAGTCGTGGTCGGATGACCTCGACGCGCCGTTCCTGCTCACGCTCGCACTGCAGAACGCCGGCTCGATCGTCATCCAGGTGAGCGCCTGGGCCCCCGACACGACGTGGGCGCACTCGACCGTCATCGGGGGCGACGCTGCTTCGCACCTCACCGTGCAGGGCGCGCGGTCCGGCGACGGCAGCCGTGCGCACCTGCGCGGGACGGTGCTCGACCAGGCGTGGTCGTCACTCGTCGAACTCATCCCGTCGCTCGAGGTCACCGACCCGGCCCGTGGGACGACGACGGTCAGCACGGTTGCCTCGCAAGCGTTGGTCGACGCCATCCAGCGCGGCGACGCCCGGGTGCTCGATGCCGTCGTCGACGAACTGCACGTCCCGACCGATGCGGTCGGCCTGTTCCGTGGCCTGGCCGAGCCCGTGCAGCACGGCTTCCGCGTGAAGGCCTTCACCGCTGACCGTGGCCCGGTCTTCGTCGCGGACTGGTTCGGCACCCGCCGCGGATGGCTGCGGATGAGCGTCGGGATCGACGCGGGAGCGCGTGGCTCGGAGGTCACGCCCGAACTCCTCACTGATGCCGGCACGGTCACCGTGACGGCGCAGACGGACCAGGAGATCCGCACGGATCTGCTCGGGCTCGTCGCTGGACTCATCAGGGATCGAGATGTCTGACGGGATCAAGGTCGACTACGCGGAGATCGATCGCCTGACCACGGGGATCACCGCGCTCAACGCCTTCGCTGGGCCGCTCGTACCGAAGGTCGGGGCGCTGTCGGTGGACGGGGACCTGCTCGCTTCGGCGATCCTGTCGCCGGGTACGGCGCTCGCGGCCGAGGGCGCGGTGATGAACGCTTCGGCGCAGCTCAGCGTAATGATCGTCTCCAGCGAGGCGCTCGTGATCATCACGGCGTCGATCTCGAAGGTGTACGAGGCTGCTGAGGTCGCCCTGGCCGCGGCGGCGGCGCTCGCGGATGAAGCGGTCGATCAGGCCTTGCTCATCGGGGGGTTGCCGGTCACTCTGGTGACTGTCGTCGATCTACTCGGAGTGTCGCTCGCAACCGGGGCATTCCTGGAGGGGGGTCGGGCGCTCGTTGTGTCGCTGGGCGACGCGCTAGGTAATCCTTCGAGCTGGCGAACATCTGGGGGATTTGCGGGGGAAGTAGCGCGAAGATTCATCGACAACTTCTCCACGTCGAACTTCAGCGCTTGGTCCCTGAAAGCATTCGAGACGGCATTGGGATCGCACGGAGACATTGGTTATGACGCCCTCCTGTCGTTGCTGCTACATCAGGGCGGTGCTTTGCGCTTGTTCGAAGATGGAGCAGGGACGACAAGTCCTTCCGACCTCGGAAACACGCTCAAGAAGCAGAATGATCTCGATCAGATCGCCACGGACGTGTACGGTCGTGCCCAGCAATCGGAGGAGGATGATTACGTACCTCCGCTGCTGACGGACGAGAACGGCAACATCGTGCCACGGAGTGTCGACGAACTATGGGCTGGTGCTGCACAGATTGACGGGATCGGAGCGAAGGAGTACGGGGATCTACGCGTGATGCGTGTTGATGGCCCGGGTGGACCGCGATTCGTCGTCCAGATTCCGAGCACGCAGGTATGGGACCCAAGAGCGGGTACTGTTCCAAATGATGTGACTTCGGATGTCCTGGCAATGCGCTACGGAGATTCGACGACGCTGGCTCAGACGGTGCGGTCGACGCTCGACCGCATACCGGAGATCCGTGACGGTCACGCTCCTGTGATGCTCACCGGATTCAGTCTCGGCGGTATCACAGCAGGCGCCATTGCCGAGGATCCGCAGGGTCTCAACGTGCAGCAAGTCGTTACCGCTGGTGCGCCGATCGGCCGGATGGACATTCCCGACTCCACTGCGGTGACGTCGTTCGAAGCGCGCGAAGACCCGGTTGCGCGTCTCGATGGGGCTACAAATCCTTCAAGGGATGGTTGGAACACGATCAGTGCACCAGCTCCCGCATTATCTGGCCACGGGGGCGAGCAAGACTTCGCAACCGCGCACAACGCTTCGCGTTATGCCATCATGGCAAGGCAACATCCTGACAGCCCCGGCTTGGCAGAAGTTGATCGATTCCTGCAGGGTCAACAGACGGTCCAGGACTACCGATTGGAGCGAAGTGCGGGTAAGTAAGTGGGCGAAAGCGGGCAGCGTCGTGTCGTTGCTGACAACCACGGCGCTCCTCCTTTCTGGCTGCTCGGGAGCCTCGGCCGCCCGGGGGCAGACAACCCAGGAGGCTGAGCAATTTCTGCGATCGCTCGCGGGCGTGGAAGCTGCTGAGGTCTCTGTGGAGCGGAACACGTCGGGACTAGACACCAGCAACTCCAACCGAGCCTTGATCATCCTTACTCTTGACCCGAAGACCACAACCGACTCGATCGACGACGCGGAAGTGGATGCGATAATCCAGACTGGATGGTCCCTACAAGCAAATCGGGAACTGGCCAACGGAGTTGGAATTGGGTTGCAGGGGGCGCCCAAGGTCAGTCTCGGCAAGGTGCTTGAGCGATCAGGTTGGGTGAAGACGGGTGCCGCGCTCCCTGGGAAGACCTCCGCAATAATCCCGGCGGATCTCCTCAGGGACCGTCTGGGCGATTGGCCGGCGGCAGCGCCAACGGTCAATCCAGAGGGTCTCTGAGCCGAGCCAGTCAAACGAGGCCGGTGGGGCTGCTGTCCGCAGCGGTGCTCAAGGACGCAGACCACAGTAACGGCCGATCAGTAGCCGGACCCGGTGCGATCTGCACGATGACCGGGTGGTCAACAGATGAGTTTCAAGAGAAGGCACTTTGCGGTCGCGGCCTTCGCGAGTTTCGCGATCTTGCTCAGCTCGTGCACGTCAGGTGCTCAGTCTGGTCGGACTCTCGACCAGGCGTCCGCTGATGCGGCGGCGATTCGAGGAGTCACCGAAGCCTCCGTGGAGATGCGGAACTACCGTTCCGGCTTCACATCTGAATGGGGGACGACGGTGAACTTCACCCCGTCCCCGGGCTTCGAGGAGGGCAGCAAGAGTGCGGCGCTCCGAGAACTGCTGCGGATCGGGTGGTCCGTGAACGAGCACGAGCTGACCAACGGAGTCGCGCTCTCGGTCGGTCGTACCTCCGGGGTTGACCTCGTCGCGCTGGCCCGGGAATCGCATCTCCCGCAGTTCGCGAGCAACCCAAGGCTGCGGTATCAGATCACGTTCTCTGAGTCGGACATGGAGCAGCTCTTCGGGGCATGGCCGGGCAGTTGAGTACGACTGAAGGGGCCGTCAGTGTGGGTTCTGCACACGCGGCCACGCGCTACGGGATGATGGCCGAAGACGCCCATCGACATTCCGGATCCGATCCGGCTCACCGGCAATCCGAGGTGGATGTCAGCCGATCCCTTTCCGGGAGCAAGACCGTGACCGACTACCAGGCCGAGAGATGACGATGCGGAAAGCCGCCGTCCTGGGGATTCTGATTGCCGTTTCTCTCGCATCAGGAGGATGTTCCATGTCGAACGACAACTCCACCGAGACGCAATCGCAGGACAAGGTTGCGCAGCGTCTCAACGGGCTTGCCTGATGTATCCGAAGCTACGGTCGAGTACGAGCAGACCACGGACGGCTTGTCGAAGCACTACGCGATCGCAGTCCAGATCACAGCTCCCGAAGCTGGCACATCCGAGGAGAAGGTGGCGCAGCTCGTCGATGAAGTTCTGCCGCTTGCATGGTCTGTGCAGGGCAAGGAGCCTGATCGCGGCGTCATCCTGAGGATCAGAACGAATCCACAGGTCGCAATCGGGCCTATCGCGGTTGCAGCGGGCTGGAAGGACGTGGCATACCCGAAGAATCCTGATCTCCTGGCGAAACTTCCCTATCAAGCGAGCTTCGGCAAGCAAGCACTTGACGATCAGATCGGTCCTTGGCCCGTCGATGCTGACAGATAGATCCACATCGCGCGAGGCAGGTACGGGCTGATCCCGCGAAGTCTCGCAGACATTCGGTCCGACCACGATCGTCGTTCTTGCAGCTGATCAACCGTCAAGCACTGTGAAGGACTTTCCCGAGTTCGAGGAACTCCTCGAGGCAGCGTGCACGGTACGAGATGGTGAGCCGGCCGCGGGCGTTCGAGTCGTCCTGCGCGGTCACGTCGGTGCGCCGCTCGCGGTCGCGCTCGAGCAATCTGGATGGAAAGTCATCGGATGTGATGAGAGTGATCCGGGTACCGTCATCGTGTCGTTCTCTGAACTACAGGAACACTTCGGCGAGTGGCCGGGCAAGGCGGATCTGGTGCGATGAACGTCGCGTCGTCGTGACCCGGCGGTTGGTCTCTTTGCTCACTGGGTATGCGGACCAGGGGACAACCAGGGCCAGGCACACCGCAGTGATCGGGAGCATGGTCGGACCATGACGACGAACAGCCTCCCCGGTGGCACCTACGACCTCGGCGACCTCGAGGTCACCCGCTTCGGCTACGGCGCGATGCAGCTCGCCGGCCCGCACGTGTTCGGCCCGCCGGCCGACCGCGACGAGGCCGTCCGGGTGCTGCGCACCGCGGTCGAGCTCGGCATCACCCACATCGACACCGCGGACTTCTACGGACCGCACGTCACGAACGAGATCATCCGCGAAGCCCTGCACCCGTACCCGGAGCAGGTCCACATCGTCACGAAGGTCGGTTCGCGCCGGAACGACAAGGGGCAGTGGCCGCCGGCGCGGAAGCCCGAGCAGCTCGTCGAGGACGTGCACGCGAACCTCGAGCGGCTCGGTCTCGAGCAGCTCGACGTCGTGAACCTCCGTGTCGGCGGGTTCGACGCCCCGGAGCCGGGCAGCATTGCACCGCAGTTCGAGGCACTCGCCGAACTGCAGCAGCAGGGCAAGATCCGCCACCTCGGACTGTCGACCGTGACGGGCGCGCAGCTCGTCGAGGCCCTCCGGATCGCGCCCGTGGTCTGCGTGCAGAACATGTACAACGTGGCGCAGCGGGGCGACGACGACCTCGTCGACCTCACGGCGGCCGAGGGCATCGCCTACGTGCCGTACTTCCCGCTCGGCGGATTCTCGCCCATCCAGTCCGAGGCGCTCGACACCGTCGCGCAGCGGTTGGGGGAGTCGCGCCTGTCGGTCGCCCTCGCATGGCTGCTCCAGCGCTCGGACAACATCCTGCTCATCCCGGGTACCTCATCCGTGGAGCACCTGCGGCAGAACGTCGAGGGCGCGGGCATCACGCTGCCGGCGGACGCGATCCGCGAGCTGGACGCGATCGGCGCGGCCTGACCCGAGCGGCGCATGCGGGCGGAGCCGAAGCTGGAGTCGGCACGCACCGACGCCTGCACAACCGGGAGCACGTCGCACCACGGGAATCCCTGGCACGACGTGCTTCCGGTTGTGCGGGAGCACCCCACACCCCGCAGCACACACCCCGCAGCCCGCACCCCGCAGCCCGCACCCCGCACCGCGCAGCCCGCACCCCGCACCGCGCAGCCCGCACCCCGCACCCCGCACCCCGCACCCCGCACCCCGCACCCCGCGCCACCGGACGGACCACGGGCACGGTCTGCCGGACCCGGCCGGCGTCAGGCCACGGTCGCGAGCGCGAACGGCAGCACGGCCGACGCCCCCGCACGCCGGAGCTCCCGCCCGGCGACGGTGACCGTCCACCGGCTGTCCACCAGGTCGTCGACGAGCAGCACCGGCCCCTGGTGCGACGCCAACGCCGCAGCCAGCTCCGGGTCCACCACGAAGGTGTCCCACACCCCGGCCAGCCGGTAGGCGCTGTTCGTCGCGCCGTCTCCGCGGGGCTCCCCGCCGCTCCGTCCGAGGGTCCCGAGGAACTGCAGTCGCCCGATCGAGGCCAGCGCCTGCGCCAACGACCCGACGAGCTCCGGCCGCGACCGCGACGACATCGCGACGACACCGGTCGGCCGCTCGGCCCAGGGCCAGTCCTTCAGGGCGCGGATGCACCCGTCGACCAGCTCGCGGGACACGGGTCCGTCCGGAGTGGTGGCCGAGAACAGCGCGCGGAGCGGCCCGCCCCAGCCGAGATCGGTGAGCCGGGCGACGGCGCGGCCCGGTTCGACGAGCTCGCCGGCCGGGATCCTGCCCTTCACGGGCACGCCGAGCGAGGCCATGCCGGACGGCCACTGCGCGCGCGGCGCGATCTCGACGCCGACCCGGTCGAGCGCGGCAGCCGCACCGGAGGTGTCCGACTCCGAGATCGACGTCGGGTACCAGACACCGGCACAGTTGTCGCAGCGCCCGCAGGGCTCAGCGGACGGGTCGTCCAGGTCCTGCTGCAACAGCTGCATGCGGCACGCCGAGGTGGACTCGTACGCGAGCATCGACGCGGCCTCGGCCTCGCGGGCGGCGGCGACCCGCTCGTAGCGGGCGGCGTCGTACTGCCACGGCTGCCCGGTCGAGACCCAGCCGCCGGCGACACGGTGCACGGCGCCGTCGACGTCGAGCACCTTGAGCAGGAGCTCGAGTGTCGATCGCTTGATGTCGACGAGGCCCTCGAGCGCGACGGTCGACATCGCCGTGTCGGTGGAGAGCGCGCCGAGGACGGCGGAGGCGCGGGCCTCGGTCGGCATCGACGCACTCGCGAAGTACTGCCAGATCTCGCGATCCTCGCGTCCGGGCAGGAGAAGCACGTCGGCGTTGTCGGTCGCACGCCCGGCGCGGCCGATCTGCTGGTAGTAGGCGACGGGCGACGAGGGAGCGCCGACGTGCACGACGAACCCGAGGTCCGGCTTGTCGAAGCCCATCCCGAGCGCACTCGTCGCGACGAGCGCCTTGAGCTCGTTGCCCTTGAGCTGCTGCTCGAGCTGCTCGCGTTCCTCGGTGTCGGTCCGCCCGGTGTAGGCGCGGACGGCGTACCCGTTCTCGCGCAGGAGTCGGGCGATGTCCTCGGCCCCGGACACGGTCAGCGTGTAGATGATGCCGCTGCCGGGCAGGTCGCCGAGGTGCGCGAGCAGCCACCCGAGGCGCTGTCGGGCGTCCGGCAGCGTCAGGACGCCGAGCCGGAGCGACGCCCGCGCCAGGGAACCGCGGATCGTGAAGACGGGTGCGTTCGGGCCCGCGGTGAGCTGCTCCGCGACGTCCTCGACCACGCGCTCGTTCGCGGTCGCCGTCGTCGCGAGCACGGGGACACCCTGGGGGAGGGAGCGGATGAGCTCGGCGAGCCGGCGGTAGTCGGGGCGGAAGTCGTGTCCCCAGTCGGAGATGCAGTGCGCTTCGTCGACGACGAGCATGCCCATCCGGGCGATCAGCGTCGGCAGCTGCTCGTCGCGGAATCGCGGGTTGTTGAGGCGCTCGGGGGAGACGAGGAGCACGTCGACCTCGTCACGCGCGAGGGCCGCCTGCGTGTCCGCCCACTCGTGCGCGTTCGCCGAGTTGATCGACACCGCGCGGACGCCGGCCCGCGCGGCCGCTGCGACCTGGTCGCGCATGAGGGCGAGCAGCGGCGAGACGAGCACGGTCGGGCCGCCGCCACGTCGCCGCAGCAGCAGGGTCGCGAGGAAGTACACGGCCGACTTGCCCCACCCGGTGCGCTGCACCACGAGGGCACGCTGCCGGTGTTCGACGAGCGCCGAGATGGCCTCGAGCTGCCCGGGGTGGAAGACCGCGTCCGGTCGCCCGGTCAGGGCGGCCAGGGCCTCCTGTGCCTCCGCAGCGATCTCGGCGGACGGCGGAGCCGCCGCAGGAGCAGGTGAGCCGACGGACGAACCGACACCGAGACCAGACATGACCCCATGCTGTCAGCACCCGCCGACGCACCGTGCCCCGGCCCTCCAGGCTGTGGACACCACGACGGGACGCGACGAGACGCGACCCGCTACTGGTACGTGATGAGCGACGGCGTCGGCTGCACGTCGGCCATCGTCTGCTGCGGCGACAGCATCGGCGTGTCCTCGTCGTAGAAGTTCTTCCAGCCCCAGTGCACGCCCTCCGGGGCGCCCTGGTGCAGCGCCTTCCAGGTCGCCTGCTTGTCGGGCTGCGAGCCCTGCCCGTCCACGTGGATGAGGACGTCGAGCTCCGGGTGCGACGCGAGCGACGACCGGTCCTGGATCATCGACAGCCGGAACTGGTGCAGCACGAACGCCTTCGGCGGCAGGCCCTTCGACCGCACCAGGTCGGCGAGCCACGACGAGACCTCGTTCACCTCGGACGCCGAGACGCTGCCGATCTGCTGCAGGGGCACCTGGTCGGCGGTCAGTCGCCACTCCGGGTCGAGTGCGAGCCAGACGTTCGGCTTCGCGAGCAGCGACTCGTACCGCTTCGCCTGCGACAGGAAGTCGGACCGCCCCGGCTGCAGGTCGAGGATGACCGGCATCCCGGCGTCGCTCGCCGCGTCGACGTAGGGCTCCAGCGTCGACGCCGGCAGCTCGGTCGAGTAGTCGCCGTCGGCCCCGGCGTCCCCGGCGGCGACGGTCGCGATGACCTCCATCGCGGGCGTCACCGGCTCGTCGCCGAGCCCGTCGTACTCCTTCGCCGTCCCCTCGGCGCGGCGCACGGTCGCCGCCGGGTCCTGCTCGCCCAGCACCCCGAGCACCGGCGCGCCGGGAGCGCCGTACAGCGCCACGTAGCGGTGTCCGTCGAAGGGCCGCTGCCCGCCGTGCGGCAGCTGCCAGCCGCTCTCCGCCGCCCGGACCGTCCACTGCGGGTCCGGCAGGTCGCCGAACGCCGAGCCGACCAGCACGGTCGGGTGCTCCGCGCGGTCGTGGAGGGCCGACACGACGTCCGGGGCGGCAGCCGGATCGGTCACGCCGTCCGGCATCGCGACCACCAGGGCGCCGGCTGCCTCCGCCGTGGCCACGGCTGCGGCCTCCGACCGACGGTCGGACACGACCAAGGTCGCAGGACGGGAGGCATCGCTCGCCTCGGGCACGTCGCCCCGCTCCGGCACGTCCTGCTCCGGGACGTCGGTGTCGACCGCCACGCTGCCCTCGGCCTGGTACCAGTCGGCCCCGAGCCGGCGGAGCTCGGCTGCCACCCGGTCACCGTCGTCGCCTGCGTCGGCGGACGGTGTCGACGAGGGCGTGCCGCCGTCGGACGTCAGCAGCAGTGGGACGTGCGCCGCACGCGCGGCGCTCGCCGCGTCGCGCACCGCACCCGCGTCGGAGGCCGACGCCACGACCGCACCGGGAGCCGACGCGAACAGCGCTCGGCTCGCGGCGACGGAGCGCGCCGACGGGTCCTGCTGGGCCACGACGTCCACCGAGTCGGCGGAGGACCGTGCCAGCTGCGCGACCGTCGGCGCGTCGTCGTGGGAGGTGCAGCCGGCAGCGCCGAGCAGGAGCCCGGCGACCGACAGTGCGAGCAGGGTACGGGTGGGACGAGCGCAACGCATCCGAGCCACCCTACGAGGGACCGTCACGACACCCTGTGAGCGCAACAGGTGTCGTCTCGTAGACAGGGTGCATGCCATCCGCGCCGGACGACCACCCGACGATCGGGGCGGTGGTGGCCCCCGAGGTGCACTGCGCCACCCTCAACGTCAGACGTCGGGTGCCGCACGCGCCCGGTCACGCCGACGCGTGGGAACGTCGCCGCGACGCCGTCGTCGCGCTCGTCGCCAGCGAGCAGCCGACGGTGCTGGCCGTCCAGGAGGCACTGCCCGCCCAGACCGCGGACCTCACGGCCCGTCTCGGCTCGCGATGGGAGCCCGTGGTCGTCGGTCGCGGTGCGCGTGGCGGTGGCGAGGCGGTCGGCCTGTTCCTCGACCGGGAGCGCCTCGACGTCGTCGAGCGGCGCACGTGGGCGCTGTCCCGGACGCCGTCGCGCCCGGGCTCACGGTCCTGGGCGACGGCCTTCCCGCGGCACGCCGTCGGCGCCGTCGTCGCGGACCGCACCACCGGGCGGGAGTTCACCGCGATCGCGACGCACCTCGACGTCGCCTCGTCCTGGGCACGGCTGCGCGGCGCGCAGCTGCTCGGGCGCATCGTCCGCGAGCGCGGACTGCCGGCCGTCGTGATGGCCGACTGGAACTGCCCGGCCGGGTCGGCACCCTGGCGAGCACTGGCGGACGCGGGGGTCGTCGACAGCTGGGGACGAGCCTCCCGGCAGGTGGGGGAGGCCTACGGGACGTACCCGCACTACCGGGAGCCGCGTGTCGGCGGCCGGCGGATCGACGGGGTGCTCGTGACCGAGGACGCCGTCGTCGACCGGGTCGCGGTGAACGTGCGCCGACCGGGCGGTGTCTGGCCCTCCGACCACGCGGCCGTGCACGCGGTCGTGCGGTGGGCCTCGTGATGCGCTCGCTCGGGCTGACCTTCCTGCGCCGGCGGTTCCTGCCGGCCGACGTGGTGCGGGTCCTGACGCTCCTCAGCATCCCCGTGGCCACGATCGGCTGGGGGAGCACGTCGTTCGCGGTGATGTCGCTCGCGTTGTTCGGGGTGGTCCTGCCGCGGATGCTCGGACTCCGGCCCGCGTTCGACCTGGCGGTCTGCGTGCTGGTGCTCGTCGCCGGGTGGTCGAGCGCGCTCGAGTGGTACACGTCGGTGTTCCTCTGGGACAAGCTGATCCACGTCGTCCTGACCGGACTGCTCGCGGCGCTGCTCGCGGTGATCGCCGCGGACCTCCGGCTCGTGCCGCACGCCCCGGACGCCGGACGCGTGACCGTGTCGCTCCTGGTGTTCACCCTCGGGCTCGCGATCGGGTCCGTGTGGGAGATGTGCGAGTGGCTCGGGCACAACTTCGTCGACTCGGCGATCTACGTCGGGTACGACGACACGATCGGCGACCTGGCCGCGGACGGGCTCGGCGGGCTGCTGGTCGGGCTCGCGCTGCCGTGGCTGGCGGCCGAGCGGGACGTGGTGCGGCAGCCAGCGCGCTCGCCGCGGGGCTGACGGCCCGGCCCGGCCTATCGCTCCCGTGGAGGTGGCGACGCGCCGTGGCACGAGCAGGGTCCCGCGTCCGCTATGCTTGACGGGCTGCTCGCGCTCCGGTCGGACGCGGGCGGTGGAACGCCGGAGACGGGGTTCCGAGCCTCTGGGGCTCAGAGCTCGTGAGAGCTCACGGGCTGTGGCGCAGCTTGGTAGCGCACTTGACTGGGGGTCAAGGGGTCGCAGGTTCAAATCCTGTCAGCCCGACCGAAACCGATGAAGCCCCCGGCGAGACACGTTCTCGCCGGGGGCTTCTCCGCGTTCCGCACGGGGGAGCGGTGCCAGCCGCTCTTGCGCCGCCGCTGCTCGGCCTCCTAGCGTCGACCGGGATGGACGACGACGATCTGCTCACCGCCCTCGTGCCGTGGGCGCCGGAGCACCTGGCCCGCTGGAACGAGCACTGGCGATCCGACCTGCTGCAGACGGTCGGACCCGACCTCGCACTGGTGGGTGACACCTCGTGGGGAGCGGCGGTCCGCGACGCCGTCGGACTCGCCGTCCCGGACCCGCTCGACTGGGCGAACCGGGTCGTCGAGCTGCCCTCCAGCGGATGGGCCCTCACCGGGATCCGCTTCCGTGGCCGCGACGTGTCGAAGCCGTTCGTCGACGTGATCGCGACCAGCGTGCGCCCCGACGCAGCCGGTCTGGCGGAGCTCGGCTCCGTGCTCGAGGACGCCCGTGCCTTCTCACCGCTCTGCTTCCGCGTCCGACTCCCCGGAGACCTCCTGCGCGTCCGCGCTCTGACCGGACACGGGTCCTCGGTGGCACCCGACCAACTCGTGGTCGCGGGGCCGGTGTCGGTGATCGCCGGTCGTGAGCAGACGCCGGGAGCCTCCGCGGTCGAACTCGTCCCGACCACGCCCGAGGCTGCGGCGCCGAGGGTCGCCGCGATCTACGAGACCGTCCGTCGCGTCACGCCCGACCTGGACGAGTGGGCGGCGCCCGCCGACGAGGACGGGCTCGGCGACGCCGACGAACAGGGACTGCTGTTCGAGGTCGTGGTCGACGGACGGGCCGCCGGTGTCGTCGCCGCCGCTCGGGACGACGCGTACGGGTTCACCGGGTTCGTCGTCGAGGAGATCGCGCTCGACGACGACCACCGCGGACAGGGACTCGGGCCGGCGGTCCTCCGGGCCTTGGCACGGCGGCTCCCGGCGACGGAGGCCGACGTGCTCTGGGGACACGTCCACGCCGACAACACCCCCTCGTTGCGTGGCGCCCTCGCCAGCGGTCGGGCGGTCTGCGCCACGTTGGCCTGGGTGACGCCGGACGGCTGGCCCGGGATGCCGGGGTCGCGGCCCGTCAGGTGACCGAGGACCGACCCGGTTCGCTGGAGCCGCTGCTGACGCCGGACGGAGGGCGACAGGGCCGGCGCAGACCGCTGCGGTACGCTCCCGCCATGCTCTGGGGGAGACGACGCACGGGGTCCGCCGCGCTGACCGGGGTCCTGCTGCTCACCGGGTGCTCCGGCAACGTCAACGCGGGGAGTGCGGGTGCCGAGAAGGCCGAGCGCGAGCTGTCGGCAGTCGACGGTGTGCGGTCCGTGCGCGGTTCGGGCACGAACAACCTGCCGTTCGCCGGCGAAGCGTCCGTCACCGTGACCACCGAGGACGACCTGTCCGACGCCGACCTTCGACGCGTGACCCACGAGGTCGGACGCTGGATCCGCGATGCCTCCGGCCCGGGTACGACGTACCGCGGCTCGATGGAGGCCGACGGGTTCGGGTTCTTCCTGGAGGAACGCGCCTCCGAGAACGACCGACTGCTCGCCGTCGTCGATCGGCTCCGCGGCGACGACCGCTGGCTCGGTGGCGACGTCGACGCTCCGTCCGCCTCCGGCACCGGCGGAGGTCGCATCGCACTCACCGTCCGCGATGCCGATGACCTGGTGGCCGGCTGGGAGTCGGTGCGGCGGATCGCCACGTCGTCCGACTGGGACACGGCGTCGACGTCGGCGTCCTGGTCGTCGGCGCAGCAGGACGTCATCCGCTCCGACGACGTGCCGGACCTGCGGATCGCGAACGACATCGCCGGGACGGACGACACCGTCGGTGACCCGACGCCCGAGATCACCGCGTACGAGCGTGTGCGTGCCGCGCACGAGGTGACCCGCGCCTCCGTCACGCCGGGTCGTCTCCAGATGCACCTCGCGGACCTCGACGACGTCGGGGACGCGACGGCGCTCGCACAGCAGGCCGCACCGGACGCGCAGGTCATCGTGGACGGCGGCATCGTCACGAAGGACCAGCCCCGAGGCGACGACGACCTGCCCGACGCCGCCGACTACGCCGAGGCGGACCGGCTCGCTGCGATCGCGGCGCGGCCGGGGGTCGCTGCCGTCGAGCTCACGCCGTCCTGGGTGCGGGTCACGGTCGACGACCCGGACGAGGTCCTCGCGACGGCGACGGCGCTCGCCGCCGCTGCTCCGGCCGATCCGGTGGGGTCGATCCGCGTCGGTCCGCAGGCCGATCCCGCTGACGGCAACGACGACGCTGCTGACCGGGACGCTGCGGACGACACGGACCGTCTGTCCGTGAGCGGCTCCCCGGCGATGTTGGGCCGGTCGATCGACGTCGGCACGGAGCTGCGGGGCTTCCTCCCGGCGTCGTCAGAGCAGTTCGACACGAACCAGTCGGTCGCGGCCACGCTGTCCGACGCAGGTCAGGTGCCGGCGTTCGTCGCTGCCCTGCGACCGGTGCTGCCGGACGGCACCGGGCTGCACGTGAGCCTCGTCGACCGCGGCACCGACAGCACGACGGAGTTGACGCTCCGCGACGGGGAGCTGACGGCCGAACCGCTCCGTGACGGGGAAGAGCGGGGATCGGACCGCACCGACCTGGAACGCGCGCTGCGGGACGCCTGGAACGGCTGATACACGACCGACGGCACCGCCGCGACGACCCGTCCCCGGCGTGACGCCGGTCTCCGCCGCGCAGGCGCTACTGTCAGCACGTGGGGACCAGGGGCATCTACGTCGAGACCGTCATCGATGCGGACCTCGACCGCGTGTGGGCCGCGACGCAGGACCCCGAGCAGCACGTGCGCTGGGACGTCCGGTTCTCGGAGATCGTGCCCGCGGGCGCGGAGGACGGGGCACCGACGCACTTCCGCTACGTCCGACGCTCGCCGCTGCACGACGTGCACGGCACCGGCGTGAGCATCGGGGAACGCCGCCGCCCGGACGGATCGCGCACGTCGGCGCTGCGCTTCGGGACCGCCGACCGCCTCTCGCCGATCCGCACGGGCCGGGGCTATTGGCGCTACGTCCCGACCGACGACGGGCGCACGCGGTTCGTCACCGGCTACGACTACGACGGCGGATGGGGGCCGCTGGACCTGGTCGTCCGGCCGCTCCTCGGCTGGGCGACCGCGTGGAGCTTCGACCGCCTCCGGATCTGGCTCGAGGGCGGACCCGCACCGGAGGCGTGGCCGCTCACATCGGTCCTGCAGCCCTGGCGCCGGGACCGGCCACGAGCCTCCAGGACGCTGCGGGCACCCGCAGGCAGCGCCCGACGCACCGACCACCTGCACGACGCGCCGGCGACGCTGGCGACGCTGCCCGACCCGAGGGACGACCGATGACGTCCGTGTTCGAGGAGGCGCTCGGCGCCGACTTCCAGCGACTCCACCCGATGATGCGACGACGCTTCGGAGTCGGCCTCGACGCCGGCGAGGCCTGCACCGGACGTGGCGTCATGTCGTCGATCCGACGCGGCCCGTGGTGGACCGTCCCCTTCCTGCAGATCGGACGGCTCCGGAACATCCTGGTCCCCGACGTGGGGGAGGACGTGCCGTTCACGATCGAGAACCACCCGTACCGCGACGAGCTCGGCCGCGAGACGGTGACGTTCGTGCGGACGTACGAGGCCAGGCCCGGTCGCACGGCGCGCTTCGACGCGACGATGGTGCTCGTCGACGGCAGGGTGCTCGACTACCTCGGCACGCACCAGCACCTGGCGGTCGACCTCGACCTGGCGGTGGACGAGCGGGGCGGGCTCGTACTGACGTCCGACGCACAGCGGTTCCACGAGGGGCCGGTCTCGTTCCGGTTCCCGATGCTCCTGAGCGGTCGCGCCACCCTGCACGAGTGGTGGTCGGAGGACGACCAGGCGTTCCACGTCGACCTCGAGGTGCACAACCGCGTGTTCGGCTTCCTGTTCGGGTACCGCGGGACGTTCACGTGCGAGTGGACCCCCGCCACCGACGCGCCGGACCGGTTGAAGCCGGTCCGCACCGAAGCGCGGACCTGAGACGGCCGGGCGTCAGTCCGTCGCCGCTCGGCCGGAACGGACCGCCAGCACGACCTGGACGATCGCGATCGCGACGACCACGACGGCGACCGCACCGGCGGCCCACGACCCGGCGACCCCGAGCACGGGTCCGCTCGTGCACCGGCTCGCGCCTGCACCCGGCGCCGCATCGGCACACGAGCTCACCCGCGTGACGGCGAGGAACAGTGCCGGCACGGCCGTGACGAGTGCCAGCACGACCCACGCGATCGCTCGGTCCACAGCGTGCTCCGTCCGCTCCTGTGGTCAGGTGCGACCAGGCTCGCACGCACCGGGGTGACGGGCCGTCTCGATCCCGCAACGATGGTCGCCGCGCGTGGGCGCGCGGCGGACCGCCACCGGCCGCCGGACGGGAGGCGCGTCGCGGTGTCGCCCAGCGCCTCCCGTCCGCCACGGGTTGCGTTTCCCGGACGTGCGCGCGCCGTCCAGGCGTTCTCCCGGTTCCGTGACCTACTGTCGCCGGAAGCGCGGATGCGTGAACTCTCCGGATCGGTCGAAGGATCGCTCACCACAGAAGGTCGGTCCTCGATGACGACCACCCCGCTCGCCCCCGGTTACACCCGGACCCGACCCGGTCCGGGCAGCCGCAACGGTACGTCCACCTACTCCGCGCTCCTGGCGCAGGTGAAGGAGAACGGCCTGCTCCGTCGGCGCACCGGTTTCTACTGGTCCCTGTTCGGCAGCCTGGTCGCAGGTCTCGCGCTGGCCTGGGTGGCGTTCGCGTTCCTCGGTGACTCGTGGTTCCAGCTGATCGTCGCGGGAGCGCTCGGGGTCATCTTCACGCAGTTCGCGTTCCTGTCGCACGAGGCCGCGCACCGTCAGGTGTTCGCGTCGCAGAAGTGGAACGACCACGCGGGCCGGTGGCTCGGCACGTTCATGGTCGGCCTGAGCTACTCGTGGTGGATGAACAAGCACACCCGCCACCACGGCAACCCGAACACCGTCGGGAAGGACCCCGACATCGCGCCCGACGGCATCCGCTTCCTGCCCGAGGACGCCGCCGCGGCGAAGGGCCCGCTGATGCGGACCTTCCTGCGCTTCCAGGGCTGGCTGTTCTTCCCGCTGCTCACGCTCGAGGGTCTCAACCTGCACCGCTACGCCGTGACATCGATCGTGACGGGCTCCGGGACGAAGGCCGACGCACGGCACCGGTGGCTCGAGGGCAGCATGCTCGTCGCCCGGTTCGGCATCTACCTGACGGTCGTGTTCTGGTTCCTGCCGTTCGGCATGGCGTGCGCGTTCCTCGGTGTGCAGCTCGCCGTGTTCGGCGTGATGATGGGCGCCTCGTTCGCCCCGAACCACAAGGGCATGCCGACCATCGCGCACGGCGCCAAGGTCGACTTCTTCTCCCGACAGGTCCGGACCTCGCGGAACATCCGCGGTGGCTGGTGGGTCTCCTTCCTGATGGGCGGCCTGAACTACCAGGTCGAGCACCACCTGTTCCCGTCGATGCCGCGACCGGCGCTGAAGCAGGCCCGCCTGCTGGTCCGCGACCACTGCGAGACGCTCGACGTGCCGTACACCGAGACGACGCTGCTGCGGTCGTACGGCATCGTCGTCCGCTACCTGAACCGGGTCGGTCTCGCCGCACGCGACCCCTTCGCCTGCCCGATGGTCGCCGAGCTCCGCATCCACTGACGCGGTCCTCCGCGCCGGCGGGCTGCGGGACCTCGCAGGTCTGCGCGGGTTGCCGCACGGCCCCCACTGCGGAGCGCACCCCCGAGGTGCCGTCGGGCGACCACAGTCCGCGCGCACGGTGAAGGGGGCCTCGTGACCACGGCGACCGACACGACGGCGACGACCGACAGGACGACGACGCGGCAGCCGACGGTGGACCCCGGAGCGGCGGCGCCGCCGCACGCGGGGACGGAGCCGTCCGTCCTCGACGGTCTGGCCGTCGTCGCCGACCGCGACCCGCACGCCCTCGCCCTGGTCGACGAGCACGGCGAGACCACCCACGGTGCCCTCGACCGCACCGCCCGCGCCCTCGGCCTGCTCCTGGACGCACAGCTCACCCCCGACGACCACACCGGCCGCGGGGTCGACGTCGAGCAGGGCCGTGCACCCGTCCCCGTCGGCGCGATGGTCGCGCACGGTGCCAGGTCGGTCGTCGCCCTCCTCGGACTCCTGCACGCGGGCCGTGTCGTCGTCGCGCTCGACCCGTCCCTCCCCGGGGCCCGGCTGCAGCACGTGGTGGCGCTCGCCGGTATCGTCGACGTCCTCGCGGACGCGGAGCACGCCGACCGCGCCGCGGCCCTCGTCCCCGAGCAGGGCCGGGTGCTGTCCCTCGAGGACCTGCTCGGAGACGCCCGGACCGCCGCCGCGACCGAGGGCGACCTCGCCGTCGTCCCGGGAGCCCGGGAACGCGGTGGTCGCGACCCGGCGGTCGTCGTCTTCACGTCGGGGTCGACCGGGGTGCCGAAGGGCGTCACGATGACCCACCGGCAGCTCGTCGTCGACAGCGTCGCCCAACGGGAGGCCTTCCGGCTCGTCCCGAGGGACCGCGTGGCCTCGGTGCTCCCGCACGGGTTCGCCGCCGGGCTGACGCTCGTGCTGTCGGCCCTGCACGCCGGTGCCTCCGTGCACGTCGCCGATCCGCGTCGCACCGGCGTCGACCGCCTCGTCACCTGGGTCCGCGACGCACGCCTGACGACACTGCACACCACCCCGCACCTGCTGCGGTCGATCACCGGCGCCCTCGACCCCTCCGACGACCGGTTGCGTGCGCTCCGCGTCGTCGCCACCCTCGGCGAGGCGGTGACGGGCACGGACGTCACGGCGCTGCGGCCGCTGCTCGGCCCCGGCGCGTCGTTCTGCAACCAGACCGGGTCGAGCGAGACCGCCGTGTACGCCGTGCACGAGATCCGCGCGGGGGACCCGGTGCCCGAGCGCAGCGTGCCCGCCGGCAGGATCGTCACGGGCAAGCGCATCGAGGTCCGCCGACCCGACGGCTCCGTGGCCGACGTCGGCGAGAGCGGTGCGGTCGTCTGCGTCTCCGACGCCATGACGAGCGGGTACTGGGGCGCGCCGGACGCGACCGCAGACCGGGCGGGCACCGCCGCGGACGGCACGCCGACGTGGACGGTCGGTGACCTCGGACGCTTCGACGACCAGGGCCGGCTCACCCTGCTCGGCCGCGCCGACGACGCGGCGAAGGTGCGCGGGCACCTGGTCGAGCCGAGCGAGGTCGAGGCGGCGCTCCGCACCGTCGACGCGGTGCAGGAAGCGGCGGTCGTCGCGGTGCAGGCCCCACCCGCGCCGACCCGGCTCGTCGCCTACGTCGTGAGCCGCCCGGGTCGCCGCTCGCCGTCACCGGCCGCGATCCGCAGGGCCCTCCGCGACCTGCTGCCCGACCACATGGTGCCGACCACGATCGTCCCGGTGACGACGCTGCCCCGGAACGAGCGCGGCAAGGTCGACCGGACCCGCCTGCCCGAGGCACCCGCGCTCAGCACCACGGTGGGCGGAGACGGCGCGGCGTTCGGCGAGGACACCTACGACCAGTGGCAGCTCGCGGTCGGGCAGATCTGGGCCGAGGTGCTCGGGCTGCCCGCCGTCGGGCCGCTCGAGCTGCCGGCGGTCGGGCTCGACAACGACTTCTCCGCACTCGGTGGCGACTCGCTCTCGGCGGAGGAGATGCTCGCCGCCGTCTCCGACCGGCTCGGCGTGGACGTCCCCTCGTCGGAACTCCTCCGGCACCCGACGCTGCGCAGCTTCACCGCGCGGATCCGCCTCGGCGCCGCCGCGGTCCCCGGTCACCCGGACGTCGTGACGCTGACGGCGCGTGCACCGGGCGACGCCGACCCCCTGTTCTGCGTCGCGGGTGCCGGAGCCCTGGCACTGACGTTCGTCCCGCTCGCCCGTCACCTGGGTGACCGTCCGGTGTTCGCCTTCCAGCAGCACGGTCTGGAGCGGCGCTCGGTGCCGGACTGGAGCATCCCGGCCATGGCCCGCCGCTACATCGAGCTCCTGCGGGTCGTACAGCCCTCCGGCCCGTACACCCTCGTCGGGCACTCGTTCGGTGGCCTCGTCGCCCTGGAGATGGCCTCGGTGCTCGCCGGTGCCGGTCACGAGGTCGCCCGGGTCGTCCTGCTCGACACCCACCTGCCCGAGCAAGCCTCCGAGCGGGCCGACACCGTCGAGTTCGGGCAGCTCGACCTCGGCCGGCCGGCATCCCGTCCGGTGCCCGGCGTGCTCCGGCGGCTCGCCGTGCGCACGAGTGCGCTCCGCAGTCGCTCCGCCACCCCGTTCGCGCGCATCGGCCGCCGGGCTCGGGGCGTCGGCGCCGGGGTGGTCCGCTGGCAGGGCCAGCGCCACTTCCGGGCCTTCTTCGACCAGGCGCTCCTCGTGTCCCGCCGGTGGGAGCCGCGCCCGTACGCGGGCCCCGTCACGCTCGTCGTCGCCGACGGCAACGACTCGGGTCCGGCCCGGTGGGCCCGGTACCTCCGGGGACCGGTGGACGCGGTGCGCGTGCACGCCGAGCACAGCTCGGTGCTGCGGGAACCACACGTCGCCGAGGTGGCGGCGCTCGTCGCCCGGCAGAGCGGGACGCCCTGAGCGAGCGCGGACGGACGGACGGGAGGCGCGGCACCGGACCGGTGTCGCGCCTCCCGTCCGTCGTCGACGTGCGTCTTCCGACCGGAGCGCACCGCCACTGTCCGGTTGCGCACCACAACGCCCGTTCCGGTGGCACATCGGGGTACAGGAACGGCCCTCGAAGTCCGTTTCCTGGGGAAATGCCCGACACGGAACGGGGGAC